>WOYS01000045.1 GCA_011620645.1 Mycobacterium sp. | reverse complement strand
GCTGTAGGAGTTCTTGGCGGAACGCCCGATACCTACCACACGGCAGGTTTCGAGCAGGGGACCGCCACCTCAACTTCTACGAGACTCGGGACAACCTCTTGTGCGGACGCTGCAAGGGTTAGCTACACCGCGTTCTGTGTGGATGTGTTCTCCCGCCGCATCCTGGGCTGGCGGGTGATGACCAGCAAGACCTCGGCGCTTGTCACGTCGGTGCTCGAGCAGGTGCTATTCACCCGCAGGTATGCCGAGTTCAGTTTCACTGCAACGGGTTTGGTGCATCACTCGAGTTCGGAGCATAGGTCTTGCGCCACTTTCTGTCGAATTGCTAGAACCATGACGCTATCGATTATCGTTTTGAACTGTTGCCGCGAAAAGTCTTGCGGTACTCGGTCGGACTGCAGGCCGCGTCGCGGGTGAAGTGTGTCCTAAGGTTGGTTGCCGTTCCGAGGCCGGTCAGTTCCGCGATCCGATCGATGGATACGTCGGTGGTTTCCAGCAATCGACGGACCTCGTGAACCCGCTGCCCGGTCAGCCACTGACCGGGTGTCATACCCGTCTCCGCGACGAACGTTCGAGCGAATGTTCTTTCAGGACTTCCCGCATGCTCAGCCAGTCGACGAACTGTAAGGGGCTCGCTCAGATGCTCGGTAGCAAAATTCATCGTCGCCGCCAGTCCGCCAGAGGCTTCGACCGAAGGGCGGTCGATGAACTGGGCCTGCCCGCCGGACCGGTGCGGTGACACCACCAACCGTCGGGCGATACTCGCCGCCTCCTCCGCCCCGAAATCGGAGCGAACAACATGCAGACACAGGTCGATTCCTGCACAGACGCCGGCGCTCGTCAAAACCTGGCCGTCGTCGACGTACAGCACATCGGCATTCATAGCCACATCTGGATAGCGAATGACGAGGTCGTCGGCGTCGTGCCAGTGTGTCGTCGTCGGCCGACCGTCCAACAACCCGGCCGCTGCGAGTGCGAAGGCCCCCGTGCACACCGACATCATTCGAGCGCCACGACGACTTGCTTCCTGCAACGCGTCCGCCACACTATCGGACGGCTCGTCCAACGGAGCGTAGCCGGGGACCACGACCGTGTCGGCAGCGGCTAGCTCGTCCAGATCGTGTTCTATCGCAATCGAAAACCCAGTCGTAGTGGGAACATTGCATGGTGCTCCCTCGGCGCAGACCGAGAAGTGGTACCGCGATACCTGGTCGGCATGGCCAAAGATTTGCGCTGGAATCGACAGGTCGAGCGCGACCGTACCCGGCAGCGCGAGTGCTACGACACGGTGCGGGGCAACGACCGACCGACGTGCACTGGTCCTGGCTGGATTCTTACGGATCATGGCTGAACAGCCTATTTCGGGGCGCCGGAAAGTCAAGCACGATTGCAACAGACCGTCGACCCGATCAATTCAGGAGACTCGTAATGACCATCGAGAAACAGTCAGGTAACACCGACACGAACGCGAGAATGACCGGGCTCATCCTGGCGGCGGGTCTGGCGTTCGTACTGTCACTGGCCGGGTCCGCGCTGAAAAGCACAGTACAGGTCCATTTCTCGGATATTGCCGACTCGCTGAGCGTCGGAATCAGTGCCTTTGCCTGGTCCACGACGCTGTTCGCGATTGGTATCGCTGTTGCCAGCCCAGTGGTCGGCTTCCTCGCCGACCGGTTCGGCGGAGCGATGGTGCTCGTCGGCGGTACTGCCTTGGCTGGGGTCACATTCCTGGCCTGCGCCGCTGCGCCCTCGACGTTCGTATTCGCGCCTGTCTATGGCATCTTCGGTTCGGTTGCGTTCACCATGTTGTCCTACGTTCCCCTGGGAAAGTTGGCTGACGAGTTGTTTGCCGGCCGCGGCGAAGGTCTTGCGTACTCGGTCATGACCAACGGCCCCGCAGTGGGTTTCATGGTTTTGGTCCCACTGTGGGTGTGGCTCGGGACGTTCCTGAGCTGGCAGTCGGTGTTCGCGTTCGCCGGCATTGTCATGCTCGTTGTCTTGACTCCCCTAGCGTTGTATCTTCGTCGCGCAACCATACTGGGCGATGACGCCGCTTCTGTTGCACCACTGCCGACGACCACCTTCGTCCAGCGCATTGCACCTTTGTTCACCAACGCTCGTTACGTTCTGTTGGCAATCGCATTCGGCGGATGCGGTGTGACAATGGCGTTCGTCGACGTGCACATGGTCTCCGACATGCATATGGCGGGCGTTCATCCCACGGCCGCCAGTGCATCGGTCTTCCTGCTGGGCTTCTTCGAGATCACCGGCGCCTTGATCGCTGGACGGTTCTGCGACCGCGGATACATCAAGCAGACTTTGATCATCGGGTACGGGCTGCGGGGGGCGGCGATGATGGTCTTCGCTTTCACACCCACGGCAATGTCATCGCTCGTGTTCGGTACCATTTTCGGCGCAAGTTACATGGCTACCGTGGTCGCCACCACGTTGTGGATCATGCGCCTCCTTCCGTCCGGCTCACGCGCAACGGCAATGGGTCTGGTGTGGACGGTACACAGCATCGGAGCGGCATCGAGCAGTCAGCTGGGCGCAATAATTGCAGAGAAGTCCGGCTCGTACACCGTGGTCTCACTCGTCGAAGCCCTCATTGTGTTTGGCTCACTGGCTCTGGTGGCATTCATCTCTGTGCCCAGGACAGTACCCGGTAATGGTGCGACCAGTGACGCATCGAATCGGAACCTGTCAACCTGAATGAGAATGAGGCACCGTTGCGCGGTATTTACTGAGCGTCCTCCTCTGGATGGTGGGGTGGGTTGATCCAGGCCCGACTTCCGGAGATCTGAGGTTGTGAACCGCACACTCAAACCGCGGCGCATCTGACGATCTCGGTCAGACAGTAGCCATATCGTCGTCGCCGCCGACTCCATTGCGGTACGACACTGGGCAAGGATCGACGTTGTGTGACTGTCACGCGACTTCGGTCGCCACTCAATCAGTTCTGCTGTCGCGCAGAGACAGTCGATAGCGTTCATGATCGGAAACCGGGCTGTAGCACTAACCATGTCGCCCGTGTATTCGTTCATGAACCCCGCGTCATCGGCGGCCAGACTACTGTTCGGGTCCGCGTACTGGGGGCTGAGCCCCCACGCGTACAGCTCCTTGCCGCGTTGCGCCCGTATCAATGTCCGGTGCATCGCGTCGGCGGTAGTCAGCTTCTCGGACAGCCGAGTGAACAACTCGGCAGGGTCCATATCGGCTAGTCTCGGATCCATCGTGGCACCCTCCCCGTCGCATGGCGTGATCGCGTCATCGAGCGAAGTCAACCCTATGCGCGAGGCCGGACACCCCCGAACCGGGACAGGAGCGGAACGCCTTCCGCATAACCGCCCAGTACCTCGCTACAGCAAACAGAATGTGCGCATCAGGATCATCTCCCGACATCGCTCGCAAAAGCGGCGACCACCCTGAAGGTTAGGGCGTTCCGCTCGTCCCTGGGTGGATTCACACGGCCGCTCTGCCCCGGAGGAATACGGCGGGATCGAATACGGAGGGTTACCCGTATACATGAAATCAGTTGTGCGGCAACGTGTTTCACGCCGTGATAATAATCACAATAGCCGTATCTTATCACGCTGCCAAAGTTCTTCCGCACGGCCAAAGTTCTTCCGCACGGCTGCGAGCCACCAAGCCGTACTCCCCTACGTTCCACCCCCTGAAACCCGCGTTCGGCCGACTAGGGCCGAGGCGCCCCGGACGCCCGCTCCGCACCACAACACGGCCCCCACGGGGCGCGGGGCGGCTCGCCTTTGGGGATGGCCCGCGCCCGGAGGGTGGTGAGGATTCCCGCGGGAATGTCAGTAGCATTTCCCGTTTCGATGTCAGTGCTTGCTTCTTCGTGATCGGATACATGCGTTCGAGTACCCAGCGAGGTGTTGGGAGGCCAGCTGGTGGTCGATGCGGGCGCACGGGCGCTGCGGCATGCTGCTGCGAACCGGCTTGCGGCGTTGGACGAGCGCGGTGAACTGACGAGCGATCATGTGCGGTTGAGCGCGCAAACGTTGGCCGTCGCCGAACGAACGGTGTGGCGCTGGTTGGCGACGCGCCGGGCCGGGATCGGGCCGGTGCCACGACGACGGTTCCGACTCGATGATGAACTACGGGTGCGCCTGGCGTACTGGCGCGGCAATGTAATGGCGCTGCATCGGGAGTTGGTGGCCGCCGAGAAGGGCGGTGGCTCACCGGCACCGAGCAAGTCTGCGTTGTATCGCGCGGTGGAGGCCGATATCAGCGCGGGCGATCGCGCCGGGCTCCGTGCCGGGGAACGGGCACGCAGGAGATTCGACGTATTCCTGCAACGGCCCCCGTCGCACCGCAATGCGGCATGGGAGGCCGACCACGTCGAGGCGCCCGTCCAGGTCGAAGCGGACGGGCGACTGGTCAAACCGTGGGTGACCTGGTTCATCGATGCCGCCCACGACGTGATCCTCGGTGTGGCGGTGACCCCGCGAACCCCGAACCGGGAGAGCGTGCTGGCGGCACTGCGGGCAGCGGTGATGCGGCGGGAGCCGTACGGACCGGCCGGGGGCCTGCCCGCGGCGGTGCGCATCGACCGGGGCAAGGACTTCCTGTCCCGCACCGTCACCGACGCACTGGGCGCGTTCGCGGTGCGGGTGGACGACCTACCCGCCTACGGTGCGCATCTGAAGGGCACGGTGGAGACGATCAACGGTGCAGCCGAGAGGATGCTGTTCGCAGCCCTGCCCCGTTACACCCACCGGCAGACTCAGGTCAGCGGCGCCCCGGTCGATCCCGACCAGCCGCCGCTGTCGTTCGAGGCGTTCACCGCCGAGGTGCTGGGCTGGGTGCGGTGGTGGAACACCGAACACACCATTGCCGAACTCGGTGAACGAACGCCGATGCAGTCCTGGGACACTTGTCGGTTCTCAAGTGATCTGTCGTGGCTCTGGTGTCCTGACCTGTGGTTCGCCATATCGGGTTCCCGGTCCCTACCCCGTTGTTGTTCTCAGTGAAGTGGCGAATTGTGGGTTGGAGCCCGGGCCGTCGATGCTGCCGCCGCGGCGGGGAGACGTTCATCGAGTGTTCGCCGTGGCTGGATTTGGTCGGTGCCACGCGGCGGTGTAGGCGGCGCGGCGCTGGGCCGCCCGGTGTTGATCGACCCAGTTTCTGAGCGGGTCGGCGGAGACGTGGACGTGGGTGGCGAACCCTGCGGGCAGGCCGAGACGGTGCGCGACGTGCAGGTAGAACCTGATGTGTCCGTAGCGGCTGGCGCGGCTGGCGGCTCCACCCCGAGCCGGCCCGTCTCCTCCAGAGCCACCAGACGCCCGCACCACCGCTGCGCGATCCAGGCCATCCACGCCCCAGGAACCTACCGGCCCCCACTGACACCGAAATGACCGAACCACTGACAACCAGATGACCGACCCCGCCGCGCTACCTGACAACCAGATGCGGCCCTCCCTGGGCCGGGGACCTCCAGGCCTCTCAGACAATCCTGTCAGTTCTCAAGTGATCTGTCGTGGCTCTGCGTGGTCCTGACCTGCGGTTCGCCATATCGGGTTCCCGGTCCCTACCGTTGTTGTTCTCAGGTGAAGTGGCGAATTCTGGGTTTGGAGCCCGGGCCGTCGATGCTGCCGCCGCGGCGGGGAGACGTTCATCGAGTGTTCGCCGTGGCTGGATTTGGTCGGTGCCACGCGGCGGTGTAGGCGGCGCGGCGCTGGGCCGCCCGGTGTTGATCGACCCAGTTTCTGAGCGGGTCGGCGGAGACGTGGACGTGGGTGGCGAACCCTGCGGGCAGGCCGAGACGGTGCGCGACGTGCAGGTAGAACCTGATGTGTCCGTAGCGGCTGGCGGTCGCGATCTGGCGGCGCCAGTCGGGGTCGCAGAAAATCTCTGCGAGGACCACGGTTTCAGGCAGCACGACCAGCCGTTCTGGAGGCTCGCGGCCCGTGGCGCTGGCGATGCGGGCGCTGCGCTGTTTCCAGCGCTCGACGAGACGCCGGTGCGAGAGCAGGTGAAACATGCCCAACCAGCTGAGGGTGACCCCTTCGGCGGCCTGCAACCGGATATCGGTCCATTGCTGGTGCTCCTGTGATCGCAACAACCTGTCGCGTCGTCGGTTGGCGGTGATGATCTCGGGGGTGTTGCCGAGGTCGAATTGACCTGGTGCCGTGGGAATTCCGAGCCAGCGGCGGTGCCGGCGGCAGATGACCGGTGCGTACTGGAGGTACACCGTGATCGGCGGCGTTCCCGGCAAGCGGGCTATGCACAGCGTGCAGTGGCTGCGGGTTTGCGAAACCGCCCCGACCATTGCCAGCCGTGGGGTGCCGTGATCATCGGCGGCGCCGGTGAACGCCGGCAGTGGAAGGCATCGGCGCAGCCGCTGCAGAGGGATTCCGGCGAAGACGACCAGCCGCTGCAGCGCGGGAGCGTTGAGCTCGACCTCGAAACCGTCGCGCAGCATGAACTGGTGCGGTTGCACATTGGACGGCTGGCCGATTGACCGCAGCAGCGTTGTGGGCTTGATCAATTCGTTGGCGGTGGCGAGGCGGAACACGTAGGACATGGTGGTTTCCCCGCGGACGGGCCGGACCTGGAACGGCAACGGCGTAGCCGGTTGCTGCCAGAGTTTCAGCGTAATTGTCGCGGCTTTCGGCGGGGTTCGTATTGGTTGCCTGCGGCGATGTCGAGGATGACCGCGTCCAGGTGGGCTTTGGTGATCTTCTCGGTGCCGTCGCTGATGGCGTCGTTGGCGGCTTCGTAGATGAGCTGATCCAGGCTGCCGATCATGCCGCCGGTGCGGGCGTGCAGGTAGGGAGCCCATTCGATGAGGGT
>WOYS01000032.1 GCA_011620645.1 Mycobacterium sp. | reverse complement strand
GCCGCTGCTGCAGCGAGGTTTTCGTCGACGGCGGTGGTGCGGCCATGAGCACTGATCCTGCCCGATGGGCGTGTCGTGAACCAGCTCATACGCCGGGACGCTTGAGACTGAAGTGACTGTTGGGACTTCAGGTTGGAGCGTGAGGATGCCGCCGATCAGTGCGCAACGGATAACGTTGACCGGTTCGCAGCGCCGTGAGCTGGGCCGCATGGTCCGGGCCGGACGCACCGAGCATCGCCTTGTCCAGCGTGCCACCATCGTGCTGCGGGCCGCCGAAGGCGTGTCGAACGCGGCGATCTCGACGATGTTGGGCATCGGTGTGGACACCGCCCGCAAGTGGCGCGGCCGTTGGATCGCCGCGCCGGGGGTGGCCTCGCTGGGTGATGCACAACGGTCCGGGCGTCCACCACGGTTCACCCCGGTGCAGGTCGCCCGGATCAAAGCGGTCGCCTGCACGCCACCGGCCGACAACGGGCTGCCGCTGGCGCGGTGGTCGTGCCCCGAACTTGCTCGTCACGCCGTTGCCGAGGGGATCTGTGAGTCGATCTCGCAGGCAACGATCCGCCGGTGGCTGTCCGAGGATGCCCTCAAACCGTGGCAGTACCAGTCGTGGATCTTCATCACCGACCCCGACTTCGCGACCAAGGCCCAACGGGTGCTCGACCTCTACGACCGGAAATGGGACGGGACACCGTTGGGCGCAGGCGACTATGTGATCTCCGCCGACGAGAAGACCTCCATCCAGGCCCGTTGCCGATGTCACCCGACACTGCCGCCCGGGCGCTCCCGCGCGATACGCCTCAACCACACCTACCAGCGCCGCGGCGCCCTCGCTTACCTGGCCGCCTACGACGTGCACCGCGCGCGAGTGTTCGGCCGCTGCGAAGACACCACCGGAATTGCCGCATTCACCAACCTGGTCGAGCACGTCATGACCCAACAGCCCTACGCCTGCGCCGAACGGGTGTTCTGGGTGGTGGACAATGGATCGTCGCACCGCGGACAGGCGGCGATCGACCGGCTGGCCGAACAGTTCCCCAACGCGATCATGGTGCACACGCCGGTACACGCGTCCTGGTTGAACCAAGTGGAAATCTACTTCTCCATAATCCAACGAAAAGTGGTCTCACCCAACAACTTCACCGACACCGACGAGATCGTTACCCACCTGGCGGCTTTCGAGTCGCACTACAACCAGGCCGCTCGGCCGTTCAAATGGAAGTTCACCACCACCGATCTGATCGACTTCCTGGACAGGCTCGACGCTCACAAAACCGACCAACCCGCCGACGCTCAGCCCCGCGCGGCATGACCCCCGACGAACTTACGGGCGAGACCACTTAGTGTCGTGGTCGAAGGATCAGAGCAACGCACCGGTGAAGCCACCGTCGAGGACGAGGCTGGACCCGGTGCACCAGGACGACTGATCGCTGGCGAAGAACACGGCGGCAGCCGCGACCTCCTCCGGAGTGCCGTAGCGGCCCTGTTTTTGCGCGATCAGCTGATCGAAGTCACCCGCACCCAGGCCGAGCGCGGCCTCCAACACCGGGGCGGCTCTCGTGACGAGCTCGGTGTTGACGAAGCCGGGCAGCAGCGCGTTCACCCGCACGCCGTCGGCGCGTAGCTCGACCGCTGCGGTCTGGGTCAGATTGCGAACCCCGGCCTTGGCCGCGGCGTAGCTCGACAACAGGGGGGAGCCGGCGGTCGCGGTGATCGACGACAGGGTGACGATCGACCCGCCGCCAGAGGCGATGATCGCCGGCGCCGCATAACGGATGGACAGGAACACCCCGTCGAGGTTGACCGCGGTAGTGCGCCGCCAGTCGGCCAGGGAGGTCTCCAGTAGTGGCTGCGGGATCCCAATCCCGGCGTTGGCCACCATGATATGCAGGCCGCCGAACTCTGCGACGGTCCGCTCGACCAGCGACTGCACTTGGCCTTCGTCGGTGACGTCGGCGGCGATCGCGGAGGCGCCCTCGATTCCGGCGGCGGTGTTTTTGGCGGCGTCGGGATCGATGTCGGAAACAACGACGCGAGCGCCCTGGGCGGCAAACGCGCGCGCGATGGCTGCGCCGAGTCCCGCGCCGGCGCCAGTGACGACGGCGATCTTGCCCGCTAGTAGGGCAGAAGACATTGAGTTCCCCTAATCGTTGGCGGTGCCGGCGGCCAAGAAAGTGTTGATCAGCGGTCTGAACCTCGCTCTCAAGCCTCGGTGGCGAGCAGATCACGGAGGTGCCGGTCGATCTGGGGCATGTAGGTGGGAGCGACGCCGAACAGGGCCAGGTGACCGAGCAGGTCTTCGACAACCCGCAGTTCGCTGTTCTTGATCATCTCCTGTTCGGCTCGGCAGTCACGGACCGGGAACAGTTGGTCCTCGTCGATGGGTATGACGAAGGTATTGGCGGTGATCCGTCCGAGGGCGGCCGCCAGATCACCGCCGGTGTGGCGGGCGACGTCGCCGCGCTGCCAGGCCCAGGACTGGGTGAGCAGGTCGTTGGGGTCCATAGCGGTGAAGTAGGGCTCCAGGAACCCGGTCAAGAAGGCGTCCTTGGTCTCGAATTCCAGCGCCCGCCACACCTCTTGTTTCCAGAACTCGCTGGATAGACCGACCACACCCCAGATGTGCGCTTCGCGGACGAGACCGTTGAACACGTCGGCGTTGGAACGGTACTCCCCGCCGGCCCAACCCGGGTCGGACTGGGTGGCCTCCCGCAAGATCTGGGCGATCAGGAAGTCGCCCGGGGTATTTTGCGCCGTGCCGGCGATGGGCGCGGCGCGCAACACCTTGTCGGGGAACCGCACGGCCCACTCGTAGGTTTGCTGGGCGCCCATCGACCCGCCGAGCACCAGGGCCAGCCGATCGATGCCGAAGTGCTCGCGCAACAACCGCTCCTGGGCGACTACGTTGTCGCCGATGCGCACGTGCGGGAACTTCGACATGGCGATGCCGGCGTTGACCCCGTCGGCGTTGTGCGGCGAGGTCGACAGACCCGAGCCGATCTGGTTGACGCAGACGATGAAGTATCGCTCGGGGTTGAGGGCATGATCGGGGCCGATGTAGATGTCACGCCAGGTCTGGTGGGTGCCCGAATACCAGGTCGTGATCAGGATGGCGTTGTCCTTGGCGGCGTTGAGTCGGCCGAAGGTGGCTACCGCGAGCCGGCAATCTGGGATAGTGCCGCCGTCTTCGAGGTCGAGCGCCCCAACGCTGAAAAGGTCGTAGTCACCGTGGAACTCGTGGCTGTAGAACGGATTGTCGATCACGCGACGACCTCCTAGCTGACGGTGGCGTCGAAGGCGAAGCCCTCATAGCCGTTGTTGACGATCTCATCGCATTTGGCCCGGTAGGGCCCGACGAAGTCGAGGCTGGGCAGAAAAACGCGGGGCTTGCCGGGGATGTTGGCGCCCATGTACCAGGTTTCGGCGGTGGGGAACAGGGTGGCTTCGGCCACCTCCTGGTTGTGGGCTACCCAGGCGTCCTCGGCCTCGCGGGTGGGTTCGACGGTGTCGGCGCCCCGGTCGGCCATGTCGGCAATCATCCGGGAGACCAACTCGACATGCTGCTCGATGGAGACCGTCATGTTCGACAGCACCGACGGGCTTTGCGGGCCGGTGATGGTGAACAGATTGGGGAACCCGGCGCTCATCAGGCCCAGATAGGTGCGCGGGCCTTCCGCCCACTTCTCTTTGAGTCCCAGGCCGCCGCGCCCTCGGAAATCGATATTGGTGAACGGCGCAGTGAGCGCGTCGAAGCCGGTGGCGTAGACGATCGTATCGAATTCGTAGTCGGTGCCATCGGTCAACCGCAGCCCGGTCGGGGTGATTGCGGCGATCGGGTTGGCCTTCACGTCAACCAGGTGTACGTGCGGCAGATTGAACGTCTCATAGTAATGAGATTCCAGCGGAACCCGTTTGACACCGAACGGGTAACCCTTCGGGACCAGCGCCTCTGCGGTGGCCGGGTCGTTGACCCTTTCCCGGATCCGGCCCTCCAGGAACTTGCGCACCTTGGCGTTGGCCTCGTCGTTGACGAGTATATCCGGGTAGCTGCCGAGCCAGATCCCGAATCCGCCCTGGTTGTACAGGGCTTTCAGTTCGGCGTCGACCTCCTCCTGAGAAGCCTCCGCCGCCCCCTTCTCCAGGAAGTAGAGCTCGAACCCGGCGGCGGACTCGCTGATCCGCCGCTTGATCCCCTCATAGTCGGCTTCACGGGCCCGTTTGACCACCTCGGGCACCGGACCATGATTAGCTGGCAGCGTATATCCGGCAGTGCGCTGAAACACCGTCAGCTCGGAGGCTTCCTGAGCGATACGCGGGATGGCCTGGATGGCGCTGGCGCCGGTGCCGATGACGGCCACCCGCTTGCCGACGAAGTGGACCGGCCGGTGCGGCCAGCGTCCGGTGTGATATGTCTCGCCGGCGAAGGAGCCGATGCCCGAGAACTTCGGAGTATTGGAGGCCGAGAGCGTGCCGACGGCGGCGATCACGAACCGCGCGGTGAGACGGTCACCGTTTTGCGTGCTCACCGTCCAGGTGCCGCTGGCCTCATCGAACGTCGCCGCGGTGACCCTGGTGTTGAACTGAATGTCGCGATACAGGTCGAACCGTTCGGCGACATGCTCTATGTAGGCACGGATCTCGTGTTGCTCGGGGTAGCGCTCGCTGTACTCCCATTGTTGCCACAGCTCTTTGTCGAACATGTAGCAGTAGACGTAGCTTTCCGAGTCACAGCGTGCCCCCGGGTAGCGGTTCCAATACCAGGTTCCGCCGACCCCGTCGCCGGTCTCCAGCACCCGCACCGACAACCCCAGCATGTTGCGCAGCCGGTGCAGCATGTACAGCCCGGAAAATCCGGCCCCGATGACGATCGCGTCGACATCGACATCGACGTCCACGCCCGCGTGTTGCCCCCGGGTATCTGGTGCGACTGTGGTCATCTTCGCCCTCCTTTGCCGGTGGCCTGCACCGCCATCACGTCCGAAGCGGGTCCCTGTGCGCTTCGTCACAGAAATCCGGCATACGAGACACAGCGTGACAAGTCGGCGACGGCGAAATCTTGAACATTCGGGTGGATTCCTAGAACAGACGTGCGCAACCTGGCCGAGCGGCCGACGACCGCTCGAGGCGGTATTCCCTGTGAGACAGCTCACGCCGTACTACCCTGGTTTCTGCGTCCAGCGGGTCGGCCGGGCTCGCTGCGACCAGGAGGGATGGCGATGGCCGGGAGTTTGATCTCACCGGAGCAACTTCCGACCTGGGCGCCCGGACAGCTGACGGTGCACAACCCGGACGCCTGGCGAGGCCTTTCGGTGCGGGGCTACCGGTACCGCAGCTCGGACGTGGAGGTGCCGCCGATGCGGGACTTCTTGATTGTCGCCTACCGCCGCGGCGCCACTGCGATGCGCCGCCGCGTGGACGGAGCATGGGTCAAGGAGCTGCTGCATCCCGGCGATGTCTCGCTGTTGACTCGTGCGGCCGCATCCCACTGGGTCTGGCCCAGCGACATCGAGGTGGTCCACGTCTATCTCACCCGCGACGAACTCACCGCCACCTGCCGCCAGATGTACGAACGTGACGTCGAAGACGTCGAACTGCGCGACGAACTCAGGGCCGACGATCCCGCCATCCACCGCACCTCGATGGCGATCGCCAACGAGGCCGTCCAGGGCGGCACCGGTAGCCGACTGCTGGTCGACTCGCTGTCGGTGCAGCTCAGCGTGCACATCCTGCGCCGCCACGCCAACGTGCTCTTCCGCGAGTCAGGCGGCCACGACGGCCTCACTTTCACCCAACAACGCACCGTTGCCGACTACGTCCATGCTCACCTCGGCGAGGTCATCACGCTCGACGACCTCGCCGCATCGGTGTCGCTCAGCCGTTACCACTTCGCTCGCCGCTTCCGGCGGTCCACCGGCGCCAGCCCGCACGAGTTCGTGCTTCTCCAGCGCGTCGAGCAGGCCAGGACGATGCTCACCCGGACCTCCGCTGCGCTGCCAGACATCGCGACACGCTGCGGGTTTGCCGACCAAAGTCACATGACACGCGTATTCCACAAGTATGTCGGCACCACCCCGGGTCGTTATCGCCGCGCCTTAGCCTGAATCCGTGTTGCATCCTGCAAGTTGGACTGGACTAGCGGTCCCAGCGTGGTCCCTGCGCCAGACCCGATACGTAACGTCTACAGGTAGGATTATCTGTAGACGTTACGTATCATGGCTAACGAGAGGAGGTGGCGTCGTGGAAGTCCTGACACCGAGCACCGCGGGGCAGGCCGGGTTATCGCGCAGCGCGCTCTACCGCGGCGCGCGTGCAGGTCGATTGGACCGCATCGCCCGCGGCATCTACCTGCCCGCGGGGGCAACGGCCACCGACTGGGATCAGATCGAGGCCGCGACCCGACGCTCCGATGCCACAATCTGCCTCACCTCCGCGCTCGCCCATCACGACCTGACCGACGCGATCCCAGCCGCGCTGGACATCGCGATCCCCCGCGGGTCAAGGACCCCGGCGAGCACGGGTGCGGTCGCGTGGCATCAGTTCGACCGGGCCACATTCACGATCGGACGCGAGCAGATCACGATCCCGGGATCGGCTCAGTCGATCGGGACCTACTCACCTGAGCGGTCGATCGCCGACGCGTTCCGGCTCCGCGGCGAGGTCGGATACGAACTAGCCCGCGACGCACTGCGGGAGTGGTTGCGGAGAGGCGGTAAGCCGGCCCGGCTGATCGAGATCGCCTCCCACCTACCGCGGGCGAAGTCCCCGGTCCTGCAGGCATTGGAAATGCTGGGGTGAGCTCCGGAGATGCAGTATTCCGACACCTCCAGACCGCCGCCCGTTCCGCAGCGGCGAACAGCGGGACCGGCGCACCGACGCAGGAGTACTTGGTCCGGCACACCCTCGAATCGTTCCTGGATCGACTCACCAGGAAGTAGCGGTAGACCGTTTTCCCAGATCGTTGATGGTTTCTGTGGTTG
>WOYS01000099.1 GCA_011620645.1 Mycobacterium sp. | reverse complement strand
CTAGCCGGACCGGATCCGCTGACCCGGCTCGATCTGGCCCGGGCCGAGACCGCACGGCGGAAGCAACTCGGCGACGCTGACGAACTGTTCGATCTTTTCCACGCACTCGGCCGCCTCCGGCATCTCAGCGCCGCCGCGCAGCGACTCGCAGGCAACGCTAGGGAATTCAGCGTCGCCGTCTCCAACGTGCCCGGCCCGTCGTCGTCGCGACGGGTCGTCCACCTGTTCTCCTCGTCGGAGCCGGCGGTGCATCACGCGCTGCGGATCTCGGCGATCTCATGCGCCGGCGACATCGGGATCGGGCTGTGCACCGACCTGCACGCGCTGCCCGACGTCGCCGGCCTGGCCGACGAACTCGACGCCTCCTTCGACGAGTTGCGCACGATCGCGCTGTGTGACGACGCGGTCGGGACGAGAATGAACCCATGAGCTCGAGCACCGTGACATGCCCGCATTGCGGGCGGCGCAACCGCGTACCCTCCGGCGGCCGGGGCAAGCCCCGTTGCGGGCAGTGCCAGCAGTGGTTGCCGTGGATCACATCGGCCGGCGACGACGATTTCGCGGATGTGGTGGAGAGCGCCTCGGTGCCGGTGCTCGTCGACCTGTGGGCGCCCTGGTGCGGCCCGTGCCGCATGGTGAGCCCGGCGCTGGAGCAACTCGCCGGTGAACGCGCCGGCAAGCTCAAACTCGTCAAGATCGACGTGGACACCGCACCGGGCCTTTCGCAACGATTCGACGTGCACGCCGTTCCCACGCTGTTGGTGGTGGATCATGGCCGCGTCCTGGCACGCCAATCCGGTGCGGCTCCGGTAGCTGCCCTACGCAGTTGGCTGGACGCGTCCCTGGCGAACTAGCGCAGCATTTTCGGTGGCGGCCACTCGCCGCCCGAGATGTGACGGATTGCTGTCCTTCCGGTGAAAACACCGTGCCTGGCAAACGGCGGGAATACGGTTTGGCTAGCTGTGGGCGATCACCAGGCAAAGGCGGGGGCGGGCTTCGTGGCGCGTTCGCGAGGAGGCGACATGGGGGATTCAGCAGGCATCGCAAGGACGGACCGGCCGACGGGCGGTCACGCCCGGTAGATCGGCCCGGTCGGCGGATTGGCATTTGCTCTGGTAATCGGCGCCGCGGTGCTCACCGGCACCGCTGTGGCGTCGGCGGAGACGCCCGATTCGGGGACGACGGGCACGGAGACGACGTCGGCGAGTTCGTCACCGTCACCCTCGGAGGAACCGAACGCCGAAGCAGCGGAAGAGGAGGCGGCACCCGAAGCGAACGAGGAGTCCGAAACATCCTCTCCAGCAGGAGATTCCACTGATGCACCCCTCGACAGTGACTCCGCCCCGCTGGCAGCCGACACCGCGACGGAGCGGTCAGCCCAGAGCTCGAGCGTTGCGCCGACCGCCGTCGCCGAAGCGAGCCCGTTCGACCGGTTCTTCAACAACCAGACCCCGACCCTGGATCACGACCCGGCAGAGAACTTCGCCGTGGACGGTCGCATCGAGGGCGACCTCAACCCCGTCGACCCCGACTCCACGAGGCTGATGTACCGGGCGACGAAACGCGCCCACGGCACCGTGGTGATCAATTCCGACGGCACCTTCGTGTACACCCCCGGCGAGACCTACGCCGGGCAGGACAGGTTCGACGTCACCGTCAGTGACGCCCGCAGCGGATTCCATCTGCACGCCCGGACGGGTCTGCTGAGCCTGTTCAAGTTCGGCCTCCTCGACAACAGCGACCACCGGACGACCGAGACGGTCTTCATCGGGTTCGAGCGCGCCGTCGCCTATCGGGCCTGAACTCGCCCGTGGACTTCCGCTTCCTGCCTGACGGACGAATCCTCGTCGCCGAGAAGGGCGGTGCGATCAGGGTCGTCGAGGACGGCGTCCTGCGCGCACAGCCCCTCACCACGCTGTCGGTCAACACGGCAGGCGAGCGCGGCATCAGTGGGCTGGCGGTGGATCCGCAGTTCGCATCCAACGACCACATCTACGTCGCCTACATCACGACGGATCTCCGAAATCTGTTGTCGCAGTTCACCGTTGTCGGCAACTCGGCGGGCGACGAGCAGGTGCTGCTGGAGGCGGTGGTCCACTCGGCGGTCAACCATCACGGCGGCGCCCTCGGGTAAGGCCCCGACGGCAAGCTGTACTGGGGCGTGGGTAACAACGCCGCCGGGGCGAACTCCCAGAACCTCGCCAACATCCACGGCAAGATCCTGCGGCTCAACACCGACGGCACCGCACCATTGGACAACCCGGCGCTGGGAGCGGGTGCACTGCCGTACATCTATGCCTACGGCCTGCGTAATCCGTTCCGGTTGACGTTCACCCCGACCGGTCAATTGCTGGTCGCCGATGTGGGCGCGGCGTCCTTCGAGGAGGTCAACCTGGTCACCGCCGAGGGCAACTACGGCTGGCCGGGCGCCGAAGGGATCTGCACCTCCAACTGCTCGGGGAAGACCGATCCGATCTACAGGAGCGGATGCCGGTGCGGTGGTGGATGACGTTGCGGGGCATCACCCGCAACCGGCGGCGCACGGCCCTGACGGTTGTGGGTGTGGTCATCTCGATCTGTCTGGTGATGGTCTTCGCGGGCCTGCGCGATACCGTCAGCAGCGTCATCGACCGCCAGTACGGCGGGATGGAGGCCCGGCTGCTGAGTCGACTGGTCGCGGGAGAGAACATGCTGCTGGTGCTGCTGGTGCTGCTCGGGCTGCCGGTCGGCCTGCTCGCCGGGACGTGGCTGGCCGACTGGTTTATGTCCACGTATGAGACCCAGGGCTATGTGTGGCATCTCGACATGCAGTCGACGACCCCGCTCATCGTCGCGGTGTCCGTCCTGATCGCCGCCCTGCTCGCGCAGATTCCGGCCTTCCGGGTCATCGGGCGGATGGACATCGCCATGGTGGTGCGCGAGCGTTCGTTGTGAGCAATCAACCCGATATCCGCTGCACCGCAGTCGATCACGCAGCCCCGTGGAGTAACCGCAACATCACGCACCACGCGACGACGCCCCCCAGCACACCGCAGTATGTACTCTTCAGGACCAGTAGCCCCCAGAACGGCATACCGACCACACCGATCACGTCCAGGAGCCAGAACACCAGGACCGCTGCCACGGCCGCACTCGCACCCAGCAGCAGACCCAGCACCCCCGCCCGGCCCGGCAACCGGGCCAGCACGGGCGCGGCCCGCATCGCGGTGATCCTGCCGGCCGCCAACTGGTGGTGCACACCGCGAGCGGCGAAGAGCGCCACCAGCACCGACAGGATGAGCGAGGTCAGCACCATGTTGGCCACCACACCGTCGCCACCCCAGAACGGCTGGAATCCCTTGCTGCGGTTGAGACCCCATTCGACCAACGGGTTGAGTACGGCGTTGACGAGCGCAGCGCCGGCGATCTGGCCGCGGATATAGGCTCCGGTTTCCGACGCGGTTCCGGCCACGCTCAGACCTCCCTGCGGTCCTGTGGCGGCTGGAAGAGCGCGGACACGTCTCCCGATTCGAATGCGCTGGGGCGCTGGCGGGCCACCTGCTGCAGATAGTCTTCGACCGTTTCGGGCGCGCTGCAGTATTGGCGCCACAGTTGTTTCGGCGCATCCGGGAAGGCGATGATGCCCTCGCCGTTGGCGACGCCGTCGAGAATGATCCGCGCGGCCTCCTCGGCGGGAATCGCATCTTCGGGCGGTTTGGCCTCGACCGCTTCACCGACGAGCGGCGTGCTGAAAATCCGGCTGACAACGTTGCCCGGGCACACCACCGAGACCCGGATGTTGTCCGGGGCAAGCTCATCACGAAGACACTCGCTCATGCCCACCACCACGTACTTGGTGGTGCAGTGCAGCGACTGGTACGGAAACGGCACCAGCCCGGCCAGCGAGGCGGTGTTGACGATGTGCCCGCTGCCCTGGCTGCGCATTACCGGCACGGCGTGCACCCCGTAGATCACTAACCACAGGTTGAGGTCGATGATGCGCCGCCAGTGCTCGAGCGTCGCGTCCGGTATCGGCAGTGTGCCGCCGATACCGGCGTTGTTGAACATGAAGTCGAGTGCGCCGTGACGCGACACCGCGGAGTCGACGAGCTGGACCTGCGACTGGCTGGTCACGTCGACAGCGGCGGAATCCAACCGCCCCGGCGGGTGGTCCAGACCGTCGACGGTCGACGCCAGCCGATCGGCGTCGCGGTCGGCCAGCACCACC
This sequence comes from Mycobacterium sp., assembly GCA_011620645.1. Taxonomy (GTDB): domain Bacteria; phylum Actinomycetota; class Actinomycetes; order Mycobacteriales; family Mycobacteriaceae; genus Mycobacterium. The sequence continues at coordinate 2,882 of WOYS01000099.1, read as the reverse complement.
ACCGCACCCGCCCGCAGCAGTGCCTCGCTCACCGCCGAGCCGATGCCGGACGCCGCCCCGGTGACCACGCATACCTTGTCGTCGAAGTGCCCACTCGCCATGTCAACTCCCTCGCCGCGTCTTTCTGCGCGGTTCCTCGCCGACTCCATCCGACGATAGTTCGACGGACAGTCCGCCGCCGGGACTTCGCGCAATCCCTGCCGCCGATCCTGAGCAGCGTCTCCCGATGAGAGCGACTGCATGATCGAATGGGGAGCCCAGTGTCACTGGCGAGGGTGGTGCTCCCGTCAGTGTCGCCTGGTCGCTAGCGGCCGCGCGAGCCTGTTCCTCACTCAACTGAAGAAGACGACGCAAACGCACATTGTCGGTACGTAGCGTGTCCAACTCACCCGGGAAACTCTCGACTCCGCTAACGGTCAGCCCTTTGTGCAGCACATTCTTCGGCGGAAGGGTTCACCCCCGCCAGCGCTCCCCGAGCGCTTTGGCCGCGGTGGACACCTTCATGACCAGACGACGCTCGCGGTTGCGGACGGGAACGAAGTGGTAGTGCTCGTAGAAGGATTGTGCCTCGTCGTCCTTGGCGTCAACGACGATGAGCCGGCCGCCGCCGATTTCCGATGCGGCGACGGCTTTGCCCAGCGCGTCGAGGAGCAACTGCTCGCCGTACCCCTGACCCTGCAGCGACGTGTCGATCGCCAGGCGGGCGATCAGGTATCCGGGTATGCGGGAGTAGCCGCCGGCCATGGATCCTGAGACGCCGTCGTTGTTGCGTACTACTTCGGTGGGGCAGATGGCGAAATAGGCGCTGACGTTCTGTTCGCCGAGCGGGGTCCACACGTAGACATGCGCGACTCCGCTGCTGTCCGCGCGACGGGCATGGGCGAGGAGCCAGGTATTCAGCGACGTCTTACCGCAGTCGAATCCTTCCAGCGTGTGTGCGTCTGCGAGTCGCGTGGACTCGAACATTGTTCAGTGCCGTGTGAAGACCGCTGGTTTGCGTGCGGCTGCCGCCAGCCGCGGCGCGTCGTCAGCAGCATCGAGCGAGGACATCAGTTTGTCGAACTGTTCAGGCTCCATTGCCGTTACCAGCTCCTGACGCAGGATGTCCTCGGCCCGTTGCGTCGCAGCTTTCCGCACGAACTCCGAAGTCTGCTCATGGACAAGGCTGGCTGCGCGCTGAATACGGTCCAAGGTCGCTTGTTCCGCGCGAAGCTCGATGCGCTTCGTTTTGACTGCCACAGCGACACCTCCTTCTTCCCTCAAGTCATCTCTGCTCGCAGCTGACGATCACTTCATTGTACGGTTAATGTACGTACATGGCTAGTGGGGGTTGCAGCCAGCACTGGGGCCACCCAGGGACCACACGTCATGCGCGATGCCGAACGACCCGGGCGTCCATGAACGTCACCCGTCGCGTCCCAGTAACAAAGACCGTACGTGACCTGGGCAAATTGGTTACCGCTACTTCCTGGGGGTCAAGTGGTCGCAGGTTCAAATCCTGTCAGCCCGACAAGTAAAGCCCTTTCTGACCGGTGGCGGAAGGGGTTTCCTTGTTTCTGGGGTTACCGGTGGATGACGACCCAGGAGAGCGATGATGATGGCGCGCAACAACATCACCGCACGAAGCGGTCGCTGCACCGCCTGCGGCGGAATAGAGTAAAGCCCATGTGGGGGTTCATCGCCGCAGGTGTCGTAGCGTTTTTCGTCGTGATCGTTCTCTCGATCGTCGTGTTTGCGCAACAGTTCTGGCTGCCGATCCTGATCGTTCTAGCAGCAGTAGCCGTTACGAAAGTCGTCGCCAGCTACCGTCGCCGCCGCGACGACACCTACGGGGCACCGCCCCCATTCTGACCTGTTCGGGCGCCCGCGGTGTCGGTGCCCACACCTACACTCCGGCGTGAAAGGGAGGTGCACGGGATGGCCAACTGGCTCGACACCATCACCGGCGTGACAGCGCCCGGCGCGGCCCGCAAGCAGAGCGAGGCCGAAGTCTGGGCACAGTACGCTCGCAACGCCGCGGCCGCGCTGCGCACCGGCGCCGCTCTGCCGGAAATCAACGTGGTTGGGATGGGGCCGGTGCTACGCCGCGGTGAATGCGCCTTCTTCCAGGGCGGCGTCAACTACGCGCGCATGTACGGCGGGGACGGCACCTACACCACCACCGGCCTGCTGGCCCTGGGCAGCCCGGCCTTCATGCTCGGCGCGTTCGCCGCCACCGGCATCATCAACCACCGCCGCAAGGCGCGCGCCCGCCGCGACGCGGTCGTACAGTGGCGCGATCACCAGCGGGCCGGCATCATCGCCACCAGCCAGCGCCTCATGGTCCACACCGACCGCGGATGGGCCACGTACGCATACGGCGCGATCACCGAGTATTACCCGGATATCGCGAGCTCCAGCCTGACCATGGGATTCGGCGGCCAGGGCGCGCCGATGCTCCTCGCCGGCCTACCCGTACCCGCCATTTCGGTACTTGTCGCCGCCGCCACCATGCCCGATCGCTGGACGCAGGACCCCCGCCTACGCCCGCTGCTGACGGCCGCACCGACCCACCCCTACTGAAACCCCGACAGCTTGAAAGTCGGTGTGCCCGCTCATCGCCGCGGGCACACGCAGCCATTGGATCTGCAAAAACCATGGCTACACCTTGATCCGGCGCAGTCGCATCAACTGCCCAGACGCCGAACCGGTCGGCAGCTTGCCCGAGAACGGTACGGTTGTGCTGGACTCGAAATCCCAGAAGCTTTTCGCGAGCAGCACATGGCGCAAAGCACTTACTTGCCGCCTTGCCCATCAGACTCGAGCGCTCGCTACCGAAAGGGACTCTCGATCAACGGAGTTCGGCGCGGCGGCACCGCGGTGGCGTTGGGGGCGTGCCTAAG
>WOYS01000093.1:5567-7199 GCA_011620645.1 Mycobacterium sp. | reverse complement strand
CTAGGTGACGTGGCGGTTGCGCCAGCGTTCGAACCGGTTGCGTGGTCGATGAACTCCGGACAGCACCGCACTCATCGGCGACGCCGACGACGCCACCTTCGGGCGCGGGCTCTTGGCGGCGGGCTTGGCATCCTCCCACCAGATCGGTTGCAGCAGAGCTGAAGTGATCGGGATGGCCTTGTCGACACGTTTGTTTCCCCAGGCGCAGGCACGGTCGATCGACACCGCAGACGGCGCCAGATTCACCGGCGACAAGGTGGGCGAGAACCGCACGATGTGGTCGGAATACGGCAGATTGCGCACCATCTGCAGCTGAATCGCCTGGGCGATCGGCGCCAGCCACAGGTGTCGCGGATCCCACTGCGGATGAAAGCAATCGAAGGCCAGATAGCAGGCGTTGCGGGTGCCCAGGCGGCCGTCGCGGATTCGCTTCCAGGCGAGTTCCACCGGCACATTGCTGGCCGTGCCGCCGTCCACGATCGCGGCGACATCGTTTTCTTCCAGCACCCCGTCCAGGATCGGGAGCATCCGCGGGTCCCGTGTCTCGTGGTGCAGCACACCTGGGATCGCCGACGAGAATGATGCCGCGTCAACGACATTGAAGTCGCGGGTCCGATCGTCACCGCCGACCACCACGGCCTTGACCACCCGTGAATCGATGAACGCGGCGGCCTGCCACAGCCGGGAGGCCACCTCGGGCCCGAGGCCGATGGGCAGGAACGGTAGCGTCCGCAGCTTGAGCACCGCGAGTTCCTGATGCCGGTACTTGGCCGGTAGTGCGGCAAACGGCTGTCTGCGCACCCCGGCGATCACCGCATCGAACGGGATGCCCAGATCCGACATCCGCATCTGCTCCCCGTCGGGTCGGGTGAACAACGCCCGGGCGAAGTGACCGAACCGCAGCGAGAACACCCCGGTCAACCCGTGCCGGCGGCGCAGCTTTTCGGGGCCGAAGATCGCGCGGTAGGACACCGTCTTCGCCCACGCGACGTACTCGTCGATCGGCACCGGGACCGAGCGGGCCATCACCGCGCCGATCGCCGATCCGATCGATGAGCCGATCATGTAGTCGGGTACCTGGCCTGCCTCCAGCAGCCGTTGCATACCGCCGATGTAGACGAAGCCCGCGCCGCCGCCGCCACCGAGAACGGTCACCAGTTTCTTGTGGCCGACCTCGGCGTCGAGTTCGGCGAGCGAGAAGTCGCCGCTGTGCCGGTTGGCAAGCAACTGTCGTTGCGCGCCCTGCTCCTCGGACAGCGCGGCCAGCACCTCACGTGCGGCGGTCAGTGCCTTCACTGGATGACGTTCCTTGCGCAACGGCCCGCGCAGCGCGTCGGCCACCCGCGACCGCCAGGCGGCCTGCTCCGCACCGACGGACACATCGCCGCGCCCGCGGGAGCCGCCCGGGCCGGCAGCGCCGGGCTCGAAATCGGCGAGCTGGGCGAAATTGAGCAGGTAGCGCAGCTTGCGTACCTGTTCGGCGCTGAGCACATCGGGGTTGGCCAGGTTCAGCCTGACCAGACGGTTCTCCATCTTCTGCAGGGCGAGGGATGGATCGGCAGAGGGCAGCTCGGCTGCGAGGGCTTCGGCGTTCTCGTGCTCCTCGGCGGAGTCGGCCGGCTCGGAGTCGGC
>WOYS01000093.1:0-5467 GCA_011620645.1 Mycobacterium sp. | reverse complement strand
CTCGGAGTCGGCGAGCGGGATCTGCACAGTCAGACATTCTAATTGGCCGACGCGGGTTGTTCGGTGCGCCGGAGAGCGCCATGGTGAGCACGACGGACAGGCCCATATCGTGATAGAGCGGCAGCCGGGAATGGCCGCGATGAACTCTGCGGTGGGGTCGCCCCACGGGTGGCGGTTCCAGGTTCCGGTGTCGGCGTCGAGCACCACCAGCGACGGGTCTGCGGACGTCACCGCCGCCGTCAACGCCTGTGCCAGCGTCCATGGCGCCGTGCTCACGAGTTGGCCCGATCCACAGGCAGTTTGGCCTCTCACTGCGGCGGTTGGGCGAGGGTCGCATTGCCCTTAATTACGCCGCCGTCAATCGAGACTAGTGCGGGCACCACTTCACTGGTGATCAGGCCATGGACGCCGGTCAGCTCGTCGATCAGGTCGTAGCAGGCGGCTATCCGCGCCGGGCTGTCCACCACCACAGTTGTGACGGGGACCTGACGGCCGAGTTGACACAGTTTGTCGCCATGCGGTTCATGGTCGCCGTGGAAGCCCCAGATCCCGCGGAGCGCGGTGACCCCGCGAGCCGCCCGTTGGGCGCGCAGGACATCGATGATGCCGCGATGGATGGGGATGCCGTCGTGCCGGGTGGCCTCGGAGGTGTAGATGGTCAGTTTCTGCCACAGCGGTGTACCGGCCCCGTCGGTGGCGGGCAGCGCGGCGGGGCGGACCAACAGCCGACCATCGCGTTTGCAGATCTGGATCCGCTCGACCGTCATCATCGCCGCCGGCAGCAGCTCACGCAGGCGCGGTACCGCCGCCGCCACCTGCTCGTCGGCTCCGGGCGCCACGATCATCACCGGCACCGCGGTATTGGCGCTGAAGAACCGGGCCCGCCGCCTGGCGCCCTGCTCGGTGCCGTCCACCCCGAGAAACACTGCGGCACCGGCGAATCCGAGCCGGCGCAGCAACGCACAGATCTCCCGATGGGCGGGACGGCCACCGATCCGGGTCCGGCGGCCGATGTACAGCGTCAGCTTGGCACTCCCGGAACCCGACGGGGTGGCCTCCGCGCGGCGGGCCCGCTCCAGCGTGACGATCCCGCGCGCGGTCCTGTCCACCACCGGGCCGGCCAGGGCCGCGATGCGTTGGGCGGTGTCCACCGCCACCAGCGTCACCGGCAGATCCTCCGACATCGACAGGGACCGGTCGGTGCGCACCTGATGGCTGGGCCCGAACCCGCCGATGCCGCGCAGCACCACGCTGTTGGCCACCGCCTGGTCGCCGAAGAGGTCCAGCAGTTCGTCGGCGACGAATCCGCGCTCACCGCGCAACCGCTCACCGAAGTAGGCGGTCAGCTTCAGCAGTTCGCCGCTCACAAGAGCCGTCCGACCCGCTGGCCCAGCCAGGCTGCCGCCAGCCCGAGCACCACGCTGATCACGATGTTGACCGCCGCGGCCCGGCCCTGGCGCTCCTCGCCGAGCCGCTGCGTTTCCAGCATCCAGGTGGAGAAGGTGGTGTAGGCCCCGACGAAGGCGGTGCCTGCCAGCAGCGCGACGTGCGGGCTGATCGCCAGCTCACCGAGAAAGCCCAACAGCCACGCACCGCTGAGATTCACCGCCAGCGTGCCCACCGGGAAACCACCCTTGAACCGCCGGGACACCACCCGGTCCACCAGCAGACGGCTTACCGCCCCGATGCCACCGACGACCATCACACCGGCCCACAGCACGGCCGTCACCGGACCCGCACCCGTCGCACCAGGGCCGTGCAGATCTGAACCGCCAGCAGGCCCAACCCGATGCTGGCGACCGTATACCCGGCCGCCAGCAGATGGTGCCCGTGCTCCAGCATCGCCACCGTCTCGACCTGCATGGTGGAGAAGGTGGTCAGGCCGCCGCACAGTCCGGTGCCCAGCAGCGGACGGCGATAGCCCGAGGAGGGCAGGCGTTCCAGCAGCCGTGTGGTGAAGTAGCCCAGCAACGCGGCCCCGACGATGTTGACGATGAACGTCGCCCACGGCCAGTGCCCGGGCGGCACCGCGAGAACATGGCTGAGCACGGCGCGCACCAGCGTTCCCAGCGCCCCGCCGATGAAGACCGCGGCCACTTCCCGCCGGTCGGTGATCGCCACAGCGCAAAGTATGTCGGCCCGCGGCCCGACCGTTGAAGTCGGCACACCATGACGGCGCGGGTTGGCTGGAACGTACGGATCTGTTCATGTCGGCACCCTTGTCCCTGTCCACGTGCGGCGAATGTATGACGGGCTTGGGCCTATGGCGCGACACCGGTGCGGCGGGTAGGACAGGATGGAGTCATGGTGGCCAATCCGCGAGCCGGTCAGCCGGCCGACCCCGAAGATCTCGTCGACCTCGCACATCTGGTCACCGCTTATTACACGGTGCAACCCGATCCCGACGATGTCGCCCAGCAGGTGGTGTTCGGGACCTCCGGGCACCGCGGGTCGGCCCTGGACGGCGCCTTCAACGAGGCGCACATCCTGGCCACCACGCAGGCGATCGTGGAGTATCGCGCCGCGCAGGGCACCACGGGTCCGCTGTTCATCGGCCGGGACACCCATGCGCTGAGCGAGCCGGCCTGGGCGTCCGCGCTGGAGGTGCTGGCCGCCAACGATGTCGTCGCGATGATCGATGCTGCCGACCGTTACACCCCGACGCCGGCGGTCAGCCATGCGATCCTGGCGTTCAACCGGGGCCGCGATACCGACCTGGCCGACGGCATCGTCGTCACCCCGTCGCACAACCCGCCCCGCGACGGTGGCTTCAAGTACAACCCGCCCAACGGCGGACCCGCCGACACCGATGCCACCAGCGTGATCGCCAAGCGGGCCAACGAGATTCTGCGCGAAGGCATCCGGGCTGTGAAGCGGGTGCCGCTGTCACGGGCACTGCAGGTCGCGCAGCGTCACGACTACCTCAACGCCTACGTGGCGGACCTGCCCAACGTCGTCGATCTGCACGCCATCCGGGCGCAGGGGGTGCGCATCGGTGCCGACCCGCTCGGCGGGGCCAGCGTCGACTACTGGGGTGCCATCGCCGAGACCCACAAGCTGGACCTGACGGTGGTCAACCCGCTCGTCGACGCGACGTGGCGGTTCATGACCCTCGATACCGACGGCAAGATCCGGATGGATTGCAGCTCTCCGAACGCGATGGCGTCCCTGATCGGAAAGATCGGCGAGTACCAGATCGCCACCGGCAACGATGCCGACTCCGACCGGCACGGCATCGTCACCCCCGACGCCGGACTGATGAACCCCAACCATTACCTGGCCGTCGCCATCGACTACCTGTTCACCCACCGCCCCGCCTGGCCGGGCGGCACCGCGGTCGGCAAGACCGCGGTGAGCAGTTCGATCATCGACCGGGTCGTCGGCGGGCTCGGTCGAGAGCTGGTCGAGGTGCCCGTCGGCTTCAAGTGGTTCGTCGACGGATTGATCAGCGGGACAATCGGTTTCGGTGGCGAGGAAAGCGCGGGGGCGTCGTTCCTGCGCAACGACGGCTCGACGTGGACCACCGACAAGGACGGCATCATCCTGGCATTGCTGGCCTCGGAGATCCTCGCGGTCACCGGGTCAACTCCGTCGCAGCGCTACGCCGAACTGGCCGACAAGTACGGCGCACCCACCTATGCCCGCATCGACGCGCCGGCCGACCGCGAGCAGAAGGCGCGGCTGGCCAAGCTGTCGCCCGAGCAGGTGAGCGTCACCGAGCTGGCCGGTGAGCCGATCACCGCCAAGCTGACGTCGGCACCCGGCAACGGCGCGGCGCTGGGCGGATTGAAGGTGACCACCGAGAACGCCTGGTTTGCCGCGCGACCGTCGGGGACCGAGGACGTCTACAAGATCTACGCCGAGTCGTTCAAGGGACCCGAGCATCTGGCGGAGGTCCAGCAGGCCGCCAAGGATGTGGTGAACGCAGTCATCGGGTAGCGCCCGATGGTCGCCGGCAGCGAACCGCGGGCTGGTGTGCCGAACAGGCCGAGTTCGAGGAGGGCGACGCCGCGTTGCGGTCCGTGAAGCTGGCTCGGCGTTTGCGGCCGAGGGCACTGAATAAAGTCGACGGGTGAGTTCTGCAACGGAGGGCGACTGTCCAAGCCCGACCAAGCCCAAGCTGCCCGCAGAAGTCTGGGTCCTGATCTTCTCCAACGCGGTGATCGCGCTCGGGTACGGCGTCGTGGCTCCGGTGTTGCCGCAGTATGCGCGCCACTTCGGGGTCAGCATCAGTGCCGCGACGTTCGTCATCACCGCGTTCGCGCTCATGCGGCTGGCCTTCGCGCCGGCCAGCGGCGTGCTGATCCAGCGGCTGGGCGAGCGCAAGATCTACACCAGCGGACTGGTGATCGTCGCCGTCAGCACCGGTGCATGCGCGTTCGCCCAGAGCTACTGGCAGCTGTTGCTGTTCCGCTCGCTCGGCGGCATCGGATCCACCATGTTCTTCATCTCGGCGCTGGGCCTGATGATCCGGATCAGCCCGGAGAACGCCCGTGGCCGGGTGGCCGGCATGTTCTCCTCGGCGTTCCTGGTCGGTTCGGTCGGCGGGCCGGTGCTGGGCAGCCTGACCGCAGGCCTGGGCCTGAGCGCACCGTTCCTCATCTACGGGGCTGCCCTGCTGGTGGCGGCCGCGGTGGTCTTCATCGCGCTGCGGCGATCCTCGCTGGCGGCGCCCGAACCCACCGAAGGCGCCACCCTGGCCGTGCGCACCGCACTGCGCAACCGGGCATACCGGGCGGCACTGTTGTCCAATTTCGCGACCGGTTGGTCGGCCTTCGGCCTACGCATCGCGCTGGTGCCGCTGTTCGTCGTCGAAGTCCTCGACCGCGGTGCCGGCATCGCAGGCCTGGCGCTGGCCGTCTTTGCCATCGGCAACGTCTCCGCCGTCATCCCGAGCGGCTACCTGTCCGACCGGATGGGGCGGCGCGTCCTGCTGATCGTCGGGCTGACCGCGGCGGGACTGTCCACCGTGGCGGTCGGCCTCACCGAGGGACTGCCCGTCTTCCTGGTCACCGCGTCCGTCGCCGGATTCGCGACGGGCATCTTCACCGCACCGCAGCAGGCCGCGGTGGCCGACATCATCGGCAACAAGGCCCGCGGCGGGACCGCGGTGGCGACATTCCAGATGATGGCCGATGTGGGCTCGATCGGCGGGTCGCTGCTGGTGGGATTGATCGCGCAGCATTTCTCGTTCTCCTGGGCGTTCGTGATGAGCGGGGCGATTTTGTTGCTCGCCGCGCTGGGCTGGGTCTTCGCTCCGGAGACCCGGGGCGAACCGCCCGCCGAGCACACCCCGATCCGGCCGCTGGGCCCGGAGGTCGGTGGAGAGGTACCGTGACCAGCTGTTTTGAACCAGCGTGGGGCGGTGGTGTACCTTTGGCCAGCACGACAAAGGGGCTATGGCGCAGTTGGTAGCGCACCACACTGGCAGTGTGGGGGTCAGGGGTTCGAATCCCCTTAGCTCCAC
>WOYS01000088.1 GCA_011620645.1 Mycobacterium sp. | reverse complement strand
CGCGGGCGCGGGCCGCTGCCAAGCCTGCGGGGGTGCGTTCCCGGATCAAGGCTGCTCGAGCGCGTCGAGTTGCAGCTGCGGGTTCTGGTCTGCGGTAGACACCCGGCGGCTGTAGATTCTCACGAACCGTGGCGGAATCTCACGAATGATGGCGGAGTGATGGCGGATCCGCCAAGTTTGTGAGACACGCGGGTGCTCAATACCAAGGGTGCGGTGACGGCCGTGTGAGGATCAGGTCACCTACATCAGTCCGATTTAGTTACGGGGCCGAGGTGACCGCCATGGGCCGCAGCGCAGACAAGGCATCGACGGCATCTGTCTCTTTCCGGTGCGCCGACGACCTGAGTGAAGTCACACGAGGGTGGACTGCGGCAGGAATCGACGAACTCGCTGCCGGGGCTCCCTGGAGAACCTTCCGGTGGTACCGGGGCCAGCGGCACTACTCGGGCACCTATTGGTCGAGCACCGTCGGCCGTCACGTCATCTACGAATCGCAACTTGAGTTGGCGCGCTTACTGTTTGCTGACTTTGACGCCCGTGTACGGAGCATCAATGCACAACCGTTCCTGTTCCGAACCTCGGTCGACCGCAAGCCACGCAAGCACATCCCGGACTATCTCTGGATCAGGCTCTTCCGGGAAGTCCGTGGGTCATGGTGCGGCCGGGTAGAGCTGTAGTCCGCTGAGGTGGAAGTAGATTGCGGTCTTGAAGTGCTCGCGATTGCGGTAGCCGCGGGCGGAGACGCGGATGGCCTGGATGACCACGGTGATGTAGTCCTGCCCCTTGCCCGGCCGCCTTCTCATCGACCCCGACGTGGGCCGGTACGTTCAGCGGTGTGGCGGCCAGGCCGCGGGCCATCAGGTGCCACGCCTGGTCCCAGCTGACCCGCAGCAACCTGGCTGGCGGCCGCTACGTCGCAGGCGGCGAGCACGTCGATCGCCAGCCGCTCGAACAACGTCGTGAACCGCGAGTGCGGCTCGGCCCACGGCAACCCAACCTGACGCACCCCGTGTTCGGGACAGTCCACCCGCGGCGGACTGGCATGCAGGAACGTCGAAAACGCACACGAGTCCACATGCCGCCACGCCCGCTCAGCCGAGTGGTCATAGACCGACAGTTCGCGTTCGCAATCCGGGCAGGCGAACCGGGTCCGGGCCGGATGCTCAACCCGGACCTGAATCGGTCTGCCGCCACGATCACCGACCGTTGCCGATGCAGATCGATCCCGACGAACTGTTTGCCATCATACTCACTCATAGGGGCCACCCACATCGTGTTGGACGTGACACCCCCCAGCATCCGCCGGGAACCCCACGAGGAGCGGAGACCCCGCTCCCTTCATCACAGGTAGGTGTCGGCGAGGGCGAACGCGGCCGATCGGCACGGTGGAGTGGATCAGCCCGGGCACGCCGCCGAATCGGGTGAAACACAGGTGCAGCGCCCTACTGCGGTGGAGTTGCACGCACACTCCGCTCCTTGGTCGGTGGGTTCGCCCCATCAGGCTCGTCGACGCGGCCAAGGCGCCCGGGCATGCTGTGTGCGATGGTGGCGTCGAGGAGTTGTTCGACCAACTCGCCGCGCTGGGACGCGTAGGCGGCATCGTTCCACCGGTTGACTGACTCGGTGGGATCATCGATGAGGTCGTAGAGTTCCCCGAGCGGGCCGCCGGGATAGCGGGTGAGGCGATAGCGGTCCGTGATCAGAGTGCGTGCGGATGCGGGCACCGCGAAGGGGAACAGGCTGGCCTGGGGCAGTTCTTCTTCGATGTAGGCCGAGCTCCGCACCGCATGGTGATGGTCTGTCAGTGCGGGTGCGAGGCTGACGCCCTGGATACCGTCGCAGGGGCTGACCCCGGCGAGGTGGAGCAGAGTCGGGGTGATGTCGAGGGTGCTGGCCAGCGTGGCGTTGACACCAGCGGTGACCCCGGGCCCAGTGAGGACCAGGGGTATTTGTAGGCAACCGCGGTAATGCATCATGCCTTTGAGCATCAGGCCGTGATCGCCGAACATGTCGCCATGGTCGGAGGTGAACACCACGACGGTGTTGCGGGCGGCACGGCTGGCGTTGAGGGCTGTCATGATCTGGCCGATACCGTGGTCGATGAACTCGATGGCGCCGGCTTCGGCGGCCGCGGCGGCGCGCAGCTGCTCGGGGGTGGGCCCGAACATCTGCACCGGCATCCGTGAGGGCGGCAGGGCTCGAAAGCCGCTGAGGTGGCTCGGGGCATCCACCCCGTAATCGGCGAACGTGGCCGGCAACGCCATGTCGTCGGGGCGGTGCCGGTGGTGCCAGCGCCCGGGCGCGGTGAACGGGTGGTGTGGGTCGGGGAAGGAGCATTGGATGAACCACGGTGACTGCCCGGCCGAGAGTGCGTTGATGGCCGCGATGGCGGCATCGGTGACGAAGGTGGTGGAGTAGAGCTCCTCGCTGAGGTGCGGTTGGTAGACTTGCCACCAGTGTGGGTCGACGCTGCGGGCGTGCTGGGGGCCCGCTTGGTTCAATTCCTCGGGAGTGGCGCCTTTGCCCAGCGCCCAGCGCAGATGGTGGCCGCCGACAATGTCGGCGTGGCCCAGGGTCAAGGCGATGTGGTCGAAGCCGTAGAAGTCGTCGGGGTCGGCGACCGGAGTGTGCAGGTATCGGTAGGGGTCTTCGATGTGGTCCCAGCCGGGCGGGTAGGGATCGACGACGGCGGGCGCCCGGGTGTCGACGGGGTCGAAGCCGCGGCGCAGACCGTTTTGCAGATCGGCCTTGCCGACCAGTGCGGTGCGGTACCCGGCACTGCGGAGCTGGCGCGGCAGCGTGGTGGTCGTCCACGCCAGGGCGCCGGCGTTGGCGGTGACTCCGTGTGAGGACGGGGACCGGCCGGTGAGCAGGCTGGCCCGGTTGGGCATGCAGATCGGGTTGGCTACGCGCGCGCCGGGAAAGACGGTGCCGGACGCGGCGAGCGCGTCGAGGTGAGGTGTGCGGATATACGGGCTGCCACCGAAGCCGGTGTGATCGCTGCGCAGCTGATCACACATGATCAGCAGCACGTTGGGTCGGGTCGGATTGTCGGGCATCACATCTCCTGGCCGATGGTCAGCGGGTAAGCCGTGGTCATGCCGGGCGGTCAGCGCGGTGAGGAGGGTTCGTCGCGTCGGCGGAGTACATGTCGCCGGGATTGATGCTGAGTACGTCGACCCCGCGCGGGATCATTTCCAGCCGTAGCGCTTCGAAGAAACCGTTCATGGCGCGTTTGCTGGTGGTGTAGCCGAGGTAGCCGGCCATGAGCACATGTCCGGCTCCGGAGGTCACGTAGGCGATGAGCCCTTTGCGGGCCATCACCTGCGCCTTGACCAGGTAGGTCGGGTAGGCCGCGCCGAAGAAGTTGACTTGCATCGCCTGCTCGATCGGAGCGAACGTCTCCAGGGTGCCGTAGGTGGCCATCCCGGCGTTGAGGACAAGGATGTCGATTCCACCGAAGTGCTCGACGGTCAGCTCGATGGCGCGTTCACATTCGGTGCGCTGTGTCAGGTCGGCCGCTGCTCGATCTCGGCGCACACCGCGGCTAGTCGCTCCTCGCTACGCGCGACCAGCACCACATGCGCGCCTTCGGCGGCCAGCCCCCCATCGCTAGGTATTGACCCAAGCCTTGGGACGTGCCGGCGACGACCGCCACCTTGGTAGCAAGGCGCGGCGGAGAGTGGGTCACGGTGATTCTCCTGTCCTATGCGACGTTCCGCGGTGGAGGCGAAGCGTGCCGCGCGCCGGGGGGTGGGGCTGCGCGGCACGCTCGCGTCCGCGGCGGCTAGAAGATCCCAGGTCCGGGGAGACCGAAGCCGGCGCCGGGCAGCACACCCAGACCGGAGGCCGGGCCTCCGATGCCGCCGCCGGGAATGATGAACGGTCCCGGTGCGCCGGGATCGGCGCTGGCTATCCCGCTGGTTGCGGCGAGCGGAATCACCGCGATCGCCGCGACTCCGACCACGGCTCCTGCGATCCGGCGGATCACCGTGTGCAGTGTTGTCATCTCGTGCTTCCCAATTCTTGTCTGATTACCCGCTCGGCGGACCGAGCACGGTGCGGGCATGCATCTCAACGACGATTGGCTCGACGGCGTAATATCAGCTAGAACAAATCGTCTCTTTCGTTATAGCACATGGGGGGCGAGTCCATGCCGAAGGCGTGGGCACCGCCACAGGGAGGGGCGACAATGGGTGTAGGCAGTCGTCGGGCCAGCGGGCGTGACGACGGCGGTGACAGTCGTGTCGTCCGAACGCCCGACGCGGACAGAAGCGATGCCAGGTTGTGTCAGTGTTGTGCGCGGAGGAGCGCGCGCACCGACGCGATCACGGTGTCGGTGAAGCGGGCGTGGTCCACGCTGTGCGCTCCGGAGCGCTGTGTGGCGATCCAGCCGACGTTGGCCACCCTTAGCAGCACGGCCACGGCTTCGGGGTCAGCGCACTGCGCCAGGCCGGCGTCGACGAGGCGGTTGAGCTCAGCGACGGCTTCGGTGCCGAAGAGGTCGACGATCTGCTGGCCGCGTTCCCGCAACCGCGGTTCGGTGACCCGGTCCTGGTCGATGAACAGCCGCCGCAGAAACGGATCACGTACGACCTCACTGTTGAGTCGGCGTGCCCGGTCAAGGAACGCCTCGACCGGGTCGGTCTCCTCGGTCCCCAACACGAAGGTTATGAGCCGCTCGACGCGTTCGTTCAGAGCCGCGGTCAGCACACCGATCTTGCCGTCGGCGAAGTAGCTGTAGAGCGTGCCGATGGCAATGTGGGCGCGTTCGGCGATCTCGCGCACCCCGGTCTTGTCGTAGCCGACTTCGCCGAAGAGTTCTTGGGCGGCGGTGATGATGTCGCCGTATTTCGCCGGCTGTTCACCGGTGTTCGGCGTTGTCATCGCGCCACCCGGGAAGCGACGTGACACCCTAGATCGTGTGGTTGCCGCTTGTCGCGCATGGTGTGACGCTAGCAGCGCCTCCGGGGCTGGCTGGGCGTCTATCGGCGTCATCACGGGTGCGCGGCTTGGGTGTGGGCGGCGATGGAGATCGCGCTGAGCGACGACGGGGACACGGACGGTGCCGCCGGGGCGCAGGAAGCGCCCAGCGGGCCATCCGGTTCCGGCGAATGTGCCGCAGGCGATGACGTCGCCGGCTTCCAACAGGCAAAAGCGGCTCAGGCTGGCGACGATCTCGGCGGGTGACAAGATCAGATCGGCGATTTGGTCGTGCTGGCGCAGCTCCCCATTGAGGTAGGTGCGCAGCTCCAGGTCGGCGGGGTCGATCTCGTCGGCGGTGACCAGCCAGGGACCCAGCGGGCCGTGAGTCGGGGAGCTTTTAGCCAGCGCGGTGGTGGTGGGGTTGTCCAGTTGCCAGTCCCGCACCGACCCATCGTTGGCGATCAGGTAGCCGGCGATGCCGCGGGCAGCCGTGGCGGTGTCGACGTCATAGACCGGATCGTGGATCACCAGCGCCAGCTCCCCTTCCCAGTCGACTTTCGTGGCCGCGCGCGGTAACACGATCGGATCGTAGGGACCGGTGATCGAGGAGGTGGCCTTGGCGAAAAAGTACGGGTACTTGGGTTTGGGATGGGCCAGCAGGTATCCGGCGGCCACTGCGATCAGCCGGGGCTCACGCAGCAGCCAGCGGGCATTGCCCTCACGGCGGTGATCTCGAGCGTTGAGACCGATCGCCAGGTATTTGGCCAGCTTGGGCACCGGCGCCGCCAGGGCCACCTCAGCCAATGAGCGCCGGGGTGCCCGGGTGAACAGGTCGCGGGCACGCTCTGGCCAGTCGGGTTGCTGCAGTAGGGAAAGAATCGAGGTGGGGGCGCCGTCGACGGCGCTCAGGTCGGCGATCTCGTCATCGACGACGATGCCCGGCAGGTGCAGCCCGGCCGCTTCGCAAGTGGTGAGTTTCATCTGTCCGTGTCGCCCTAGAGGGTTTTCCAGCGGATGGTGCGCAGTTCCGGCCCGGGCGGTTCATCCGGGCGGCGGGGCCGACCCGCGCTGCACGAGTTCAGCCGCCGGTGTGCCGGATTGCAGGCACTGCTGCAGCACGTCGGGCTCGAATTCGACGCCGATCGGGTTATCTGCGAACTGCCCGCCGGCCATCCAGTCCATCAACGCCTCCTTGGTAGCGAAGTTGTCGACCTGCAGTTCGACCCGAATGCGCCACCGCGGCCTGCCACAGCGCGCGTTGCGCAGCGCCCGCCAGCAGCGTCGGCTGATCGCTCGGCGATCACGGCCCCCTCGCGGTGGCAGACCCCCAGATCGCGTCCCCAGCTGTGATCGTGCGGCCCTCGCCGGGCGATCGCCGCGCGCACCCGCCACCGCACCCGCCGACCGATCACTCCCGGCGCACTGGCCAGCCGCAACCGGCGGCCAGAACGGCGCCGCGCCGCCAGCACATCGAGCAGCCCGTCAAAATTGGCCACCGCGTCAGAGGTGGCCTGCACCGCGGTTGGCTGGGGTTCGGGCTCATAACTGTCCAGCAGCGCAGCATCGGCGCGGCCCGCCCGCACCCAAACGAGCTTCCAGGCGAGGTTGTGCACATCGGCGATACCGGTGTTGAGTCCGAGACCGCCCGTCGGTGGAAACCGGTGTGCCGCGTCGCCGGCCAAGAACACCCGCCCGGATCGGTAGGTCGCTGCCACCTGAGCGGTCATCGCCCACGAGCGCACCGATTTCACCTCGACGGACACGCTGCGATCACCGATGGCTTCGAGGATGCGGTGCCGGTACATCCGCGCGGTGAAGTCCAGCAGCGACTGCACCGGCGGAAAGTGGGGCGTCTGGAACACCAGATCATCCGGCGGGCGCTGGACGATGATGGTGCCAACACCGCGCGGGTTGTGCGTCCAGATCACCGGCCCGCGACGGTTACGCCGGAACGGCTCCAACTCGCACGAGAAGTGGACGCTGATCATGTGCTGCAGCACCGGACCCACCCTCGTAACCCCCAGCGCGGTGCGGACCGCGCTGTCGGCCCCGTCAGCGCCGATCAGGTAGCCGGCGCAGCTGTCTTTCGCTGCCCCGTGCGAAGGTCGGCCACGGTAGCCGCGACGCCGTCGTCATCTTGGGCGTGGGATTCATAGGACCAGCCGGCGTGAAAGTCGATCTGATCGCTCACCGACCCGATCGCGTCGAGGCGCTCGGGCGGTAGATCCATCAGCGGCACCCGCCCTAATTCCGGGCCGGCGACGGTGGTGCAGTACAGGATCGTGCGCAACTCCGACAGCGGCGCACTGCGCCGGCGGATCTCGCGTTCCAGCCCGATCTCACGCCAGATCTCTAGACGATATGAGGGGTTGGGGCCGGAGGCCTCGGCTGCAAGGTAAGCGTGGGT
>WOYS01000033.1:95279-108837 GCA_011620645.1 Mycobacterium sp. | reverse complement strand
AACACCAAAATGCCCACCCGCACCCGCACCCGCGCCCAAAACCGCACCCAACGCATCAACACCGAACGCACCCGCAACGCCACAGAACGCGCCGAAAACACCAGCGACCCGCCCTTCTAACGGGCGCGACGCAGCCTCGCGACGCCCAGCACCGCAAGCACACCCGCCGCGGTGAGCAGCACCAGCGCAAGCACGATCGGCGGCGGGTAGTAAACCACCGTCGTCATCGAGGGCTGCCCCTCCAGAATCGGCGGCGCCTGCTCCTGGGAACCGGCAGCAAGCCAGCTCCACACCGCCCCGGCCAGCGCCAGGGCAGCCAGCGCCAACTGCATCAGCGCGCCCCGCTTCACGATGCGGACCCCCCGACCAGCGACTCAAGCGCCGCCCGCAACGTGCGGTGCCGACGCGCCCAAGCCTGTCCCGAGCGGCCGTCGGTGAGTTTCATGCCGATGCCGGCGCGCCCGCGCGGAATGCCGCTGAGTTCGCCGAAGGCACGATAGGTCTGCCAATTCTCGCGTTCATGGCGTTTGGCCGCCGGATAGATCTTCACGATGTCCGCGATGGTGACGACCTCCGCGCCCTGCCGAAGCGTGGTCGGCGTCAACTCCACCGACGTGTGGATGCGGGCCGCCTTGATCTGGACCGCCAGGAAGCCGCTCACCAGGACGGTGAACGCCGCGGGCACACCGAACTGGACGCCCACACCGCCGGACCACTGGATGAACATCATCGCCGCCCCCGCTGCCGGACCGGCCAGCAGCCACCACCAGGTTCCACCTTGCTCGCGGAACAGCACCTCCTGCTGCTGCTCGGGCGCCGACGTCACTGCACCTCCAGGAACCAGTCGGAGGCGGCGGGCCGCATGAACAGCGTCGCGCCGATGGCCACCGGCACCACACCGAACAGCGCCAAGGGCGTGATCGCGAACGGCGCCATCATGGTCAGTAGGAACACCAGAACCACCAGCACCACCGCCATCCAGACCACTGAACGGCGAAAGCGCAGGTCGCCGTTGCGGGCACGGCCAGCCAGGAAGCTCAGCGCCAATCCGGTGATCAGGAGCAGCGCACTGATGCCGCCACGCACGATCACGATGCTGCGCACCGCGCTGTCGGACAGATCGGGCGCGAACGCATCACGCGGGGTGCCGAACGCACTGCTCAGCCCGAGCAGACCGCCGGCGAGCAGCAGCACCGAACCGGCCAGCACCAGCCAGAACGCGATATTGACAATGGCTGGGCGCGGCGCAGATGTGGGTTGGGTCATATCGGCGCCAGCCTATCGGGTGAGAAATTCGTGAGCGTCCTTGCGGTGCAACAGCACCACGCCGCCGAGGATCAGCACCGAACCGATGATGGTGCACGCGGCGAATGCAACCGCGGCCAACTCGGTCCGGTCCACGGTGAACAGACTGGAAACGGAGTACACCACCGCGCTCAGTCCCGCAGCGGTCAGCAGCGTGCGCGGCCACCGGTAGCCCAGTCGCATCAGCACCGCGAACGTCACGACGACAGCGGTGATCACCACCACGAACAGACCAGAGACCGCGTAGGCGCAGCCGGCTGCGCCCGGCACGCGGATGGTGGCCAGATCGATGACGTAGCCGATCACCATCAGCGGCAAGGCCGCCATCCACAGCCAGAATCCGGTGTCGATGTCTTCCGGGCGACGTTCCGGACTCCCGGCGGGCTGGGGCTCGGTCACGCCAGCCATCCGGCGGCCTCGGCCGCCCAGTAGGTCAGCACGATATCGGCACCTGCCCGGCGAATACCGATCAGCGACTCCAGTGCCGACGCCTGCAGGTCGATCCAGCCGTTGGCGGCAGCGGCGCAGATCATCGAGTACTCACCGGAGATCTGATAGGCGGCGACCGGCACCGGCGAGATGTCCGCGGCGGCAGCCACCACGTCGAGATAACTCATCGCGGGTTTGACCATCACGATGTCGGCGCCCTCATCGATATCCAGCGCGATCTCGTGCACGGCCTCGCGGGCATTACCCGGATCCTGCTGATAGGTGCGCCGGTCGCCCGACAGGCTGGAACCGACGGCTTCCCGGAACGGGCCGTAGAACGCCGAGGCGAATTTCGCGGCATACGCCAGGATCGCGACGTCATCGTGGCCGGCGTCATCGAGACCGTCGCGAATCGCTGCCACCTGACCGTCCATCATGCCACTCGGGGCGACCACATGGGAACCCGAATGTGCCTGCGCCACAGCAAGTTTCACATACTGTTCGTTGGTGGCGTCATTGTCGACCCGGCCGCGGGGGTCGAGAACGCCGCAATGCCCGTGGTCGGTGAACTCATCGAGGCAGGTATCGGCCATCAAGACGGTGCTGTCACCGAGGTCGGCGGCCAGATCCCGCAGCGCCACGTTGAGGATGCCGTCGGGGTCCAGGCCCGCACTACCGGTGGCATCCTTGTCCTCGTCGCGCGGGACGCCGAAGAGCATCAGCCCACCTACCCCGGCGGCCACTGCATCCGCGGCAGCTCGGCGCAACGAATCGCGGGTGTGCTGAACGACTCCCGGCATGGAGGTGATCTCTCGCGGTTCCGACAGACCGTCCGCGACGAACATCGGCAACACCAGATGCCTTGGCTCCAGTGAGGTCTGCGCCACCATCCGACGCATCGCCGGCGTGGAACGGAGCCTGCGTGGACGGTGGCGGGGGTACCCCATCTACATTCCCCGTCGCTTCGCTCGCCCCATTACCGCCGACGGCTCTTCTTGCGCGGCGGAGGCAGCGCACCCTCGGCACGCAGCCGGGCGGCATGCTCGGCAAGCGCCTCGACCAGCGGACCGATCGCTGCCGTCTCCGGCTGGACATCGACGCGCAGGCCGAATTCCAGTGCGGTTTCGGCTGTCTTGGGTCCGATACACGCGACGATGGTCCGCGCATGCGGCTTACCGGCAATACCGACCAGGTTGCGCACCGTCGAGCTCGAGGTGAAGCACACGGCGTCGAACCCGCCGGTCTTGATCATCTCGCGGGTCTGCGCCGGCGGCGGAGCGGCGCGCACGGTGCGGTAGGCGGTGACGTCTTCGATCTCCCAGCCGCGTTCGCGCAGGCCCTCGGCCAGCGTCTCGGTGGCGATATCGGCGCGCGGCAACAGCACCCGGTTCACCGGGTCGAAAATCTCGTCGTAGTCCGGGAATTCGTCGAGCAGTCCAAGTGAGGACTGCTCGCCGACGGGCACCAGCTCCGGGTTGATGCCGAAGGCACGCACCCGGTCCGCGGTGGCCTGACCGACGCAGGCGATCTTCACACCCGAGAACGCCCGGGCGTCCAGACCGAACTCGTTGAACTTCTCCCACACCGCACGCACCGCGTTGGTGGAGGTGAAAACCACCCACTGGAACCGGCCGTCGACCAATCCCTTTACGGCCCTTTCCATCTGGGCAGGGCTACGCGGCGGCTCCACGGCGATGGTGGGCACCTCGACCGGCAGTGCGCCGTGGGTGACCAACCGATCGCTCATCTCGCCTGCCTGATCCTTGGTGCGTGGCACCAGCACGGTCCAGCCGTACAGCGCCCGACTCTCCCACCAGTTCAGCTTCGCGCGGTTGGCGACCGTCTTGCCGATCGTCACCACCAGCGGACCGGCCAGCGGACCGGGCGTGCCACCGGTGGACTCGGCCGCGGCCAGAAGCGCCTTGTCGCCCAAGCCGACCAGAGTGGTCTCCACCGAGTGCTGCTGGCAGGTGGTGCCGTGCGCGGTGACCACGGCCGGGGTGTTGTCGGCCAGGCCGAACTCGACCAGCGTGCGCGCGGCATCGGTCAGATGGGAGGCGGTGGCGTGCAGGATCAGCGGGCCCGGCGCGGCGGCCAGCGCGGCCCAGTCCACATTGGGATCACGGACGTCGGCGACGGTGTGCGAAGAGCCAAGCGGCAGACCGGCGTAGGTGGGCACCGCGGTGGTATCCGGCAGGCCGGGCACGATCTCGAAATTCAAGTGGGTACGGGCCAGCGTGTTGACCTCGGTGATGACCGCATCCACCGACAACGGGTCACCGGCCACCAGCCGGACCACGTCCACGCCGTGGCGGGCCTCGGCAGCCAGGGTCTTGGCGACCTCGGCCGGGTCACCCAGTGCGGGGCGCACATCGGGGCCACCTGGCAGCACCGTCGGCCTCGGTTCGCCCTCGGCGGCAGGCGTGCTCTCGGGCGCGGGGCCCGAAGCCGGCGGCAGGTCCGAACCGACCAGCGCCAGCACCGCCTCGGGCACATCGGGGTCGGTGAACACCGTCGCGGCGTTGGCGAGTACCGTCCGCGCACGGGTTGTCAGCAGGCCCGGATCGCCCGGGCCTGAGCCCACGAAGGTGATGCGGCCGGGCCTGATCTTTCGGCCCCGGTTACCTACGTGCCCAGTCATCTGTCACTCCCAGCATCTGCCAACACGTCACGTGCACCCAGTTCGAACAGTTCCGCGGCCACCGAGAGCCCCAGCTCCCGTGCCCGATCGGGACTCCCGATACCGGACGCACGGATCACGTCGGATCCGTCCAGCGCCGCCACGCAAGCGCGCAGCGACAGCTCTTCGAAGGCCCGGCCGTCCTCATCGATGGACTCGACCACCTCAGCGATGGCACCCACCGGCGCGGAACAGCCCGCCTCCAGTTCGGCGAGCAGGACACGTTCAGCAGTGACCGCGGCGCGGGTGTCGGGATCGTCCAATTCCGCCAGCACCGCGACAAGCTCGGTGTCAGCGGCGCGACACTCCACCGCCAGCGCCCCCTGAGCCGGTGCCGGCAACATCTGCACCGGTTCCAGAGCCTCGGTGACATCGCCGAGCCGTCCGATGCGCGCAAGACCCGCCCGGGCGACGACGACGCCGTCGAGATCACCACTGCTTACCCTGTTCAACCTGGTGTCTAGGTTGCCTCGTAGGGGGCGAATTTCCAAACCGAGACCCAGTGCTCTAAGCTGCGCCGCCCGCCGCGGACTCGACGTGCCGATCGTGGAACCGGCCGGCAACTCACCCAGCACCATCCCGTCGCGTGCCACCAAGGCGTCCCTGGCGTCCTCACGGGGCGGGATCGCGGCGATGGTGAACCGGGAATCCGGTGCGGTCGGCAGATCCTTGTACGAGTGCACGGCCGTATCGACCTCGTTGCCGGCAACGGCCTCGCGCAGGGCGGCGGTGAAGACTCCGACGCCGATCTCGGCGATCGGAGCCATGGACTTGTCCCCGTCGGTGGCGATGACGACAAGTTCGGCGGGATGGCCGTTGGCGATCAGGGCATCACGGATGAAGCCGGCCTGAGTCGTCGCGAGCAGGCTGCCCCGGGTGCCGATTCGGATCACTCGGGCTTTTCGTTATCTGTTGCAATCAAAGGCAATTCGCCACCGGAGACCGCGTCGACGGCCTGCGGGTCCAGCTCGAAGAGCTCACGC
Organism: Mycobacterium sp.; assembly: GCA_011620645.1. Classification (GTDB taxonomy): domain Bacteria; phylum Actinomycetota; class Actinomycetes; order Mycobacteriales; family Mycobacteriaceae; genus Mycobacterium. The sequence continues at coordinate 103,440 of WOYS01000033.1, read as the reverse complement.
AGCGCCTCGGCGTAGCTGTCTCCACCGGGCGCTCCGGCCAGCTGCTTCACCCGCACCGTGGGGGCGTGCAGCAGCTTGTCGACGACTCGGCGCACCGTGCGGGCGACCTCATCGCGATGCGACGAATCGAGCCCTGGCAACCGGTTGTCCAGCCGCAGCAATTCGGCTTCCACCACATCGGCGGCCCGTTGCCGCAGCGCGGTCACCGTCGGGGTGACCTCGGCCATCCGCTGGCCGGCCAGGTAGTTGGCAACCTCGGCGGCCACGATGGCCCGGGCCGCATCGGCATCCGATGCCGCCGCGCGAGCGGTGGGTTCACGCTGGATGCGCTCCATGTCGATGACGTGCACGCCGGGCAGACCGGCCACTGCGACATCGATATCGCGGGGCATGCCGAGATCGCATATCACCAGCGGACGGTCGCCGTCGCGTGCCGTCAGGCCGTGGTGCACATCCGCCAGCGACATCACCGGCCGGACGGCGCCGGTGCTGCTGACCACGATGTCGGCGCTGGCCAGCACGGCGGAGATGTCATCGAGAGGGTGGGTGTGGGCGGTGACACCCAGTTCAGTAATGGTCTCCGCGAGCCGCTGGGCGCGCGGCAGTGACCGGTTGACGACCTCGATGCGGTCCACCCCGGCGCGCACCAGGTGCTTGGCGGCCAGGGCGCCCATCGCGCCGGCACCGACCACCACGGCGGTCCGGCCTGCGAGGCCGCCGATGCGCTTTTCGGCCATCTGCAGCGACACCGACACCACCGAGGCGCCCGACGAGTCGATTCCGGTCTCGGTGTGCACCCGCTTGCCCACCGACAGCGCGCGCTGGGCCAGTTCGTGCAGGGTGCGGCCGACGGTGTGGTTGGCCTCTGCGGAGGCGTAGGCGCGCCTCACCTGACCGAGCACCTGCTGCTCACCCATGACCACCGAATCAAGGCCACTGGTGACGGCGAAAAGGTGCTCGACGGCTGCCTCTGCGTAGCGCACATAGGCGTATTTGGTGAGGTCGTTGAGCCCCATGCCGGAATGCTCGGAGAGCACCTGGCCGATCACAGAGAGGCCGCCGTGGAAGGCCTCGACCACGGCATATACCTCGACGCGGTTGCAGGTCGACAGCATCATGGCCTCGGTGACCAGTGACGACTGCAGAACCTCGTCGATGATCTTGGCCTGATCGGATTCGTCAGTGCTCAATTGCTCCAGCACGGACACCGGCGCACTGCGATGCGAAACCCCGAATAGCAGCACACTCACGGCATCATCACCTAGGTTTCTCCCCGTCGCTTCGCTCGCCCCGGCAGGGTCCAAAGTAATCGTTTAACTGCGTGGTTACCAAATTAGTCGAGATCTTCGCGCAGCCGGGGCTCGTCGACCTCCCAGTAGGAGTGTTCGGCGCCGTCGAGCAGCACCACCGGCAGCCGGTCGCCGAACTCCGCACGCAGCGCCGGCTCCCCCGCGTCGGCCGCCTCGTCGACATCGGTCGACGTCAACGTGAAGCCCAGTTCGGCAGCCAATCCGGCCAGCGTCTCGGCCGCCCGCTGACACATGCTACAGCCGGCTCGTGTGAGCAACACCACCTGATGGTCCACGCATCCAGTATCGCCCCTGCGTGACTTAGTGTTGAAACGTGTCCGAGACGCCCATGCCGCCGCCGGATCTGACCGCGGCCGCGTTCTTCGACGTCGACAACACGTTGGTGCACGGTTCATCCCTGGTGCACTTCGCCCGTGGGCTGGCCGCACGCAAGTACTTCACCTACCGCGACATCCTCGGAATCGCCTACTCGCACGCCAAGTTTCAGTTCACCGGCAAAGAGAACAGCGACGACGTCGCCCAGGGCAAGCAGAAGGCGCTGGCCTTCATCGAGGGCCGCTCGACCGCCGAACTGACCGCGCTCGGCGAGGAGATCTACGACGAGATCATCGTCGACAAGATCTGGCCGGGCACCCGCGCGCTGGCCCAGATGCACCTGGATGCCGGCCAACAGGTGTGGCTGGTGACCGCGACGCCCTTCGAGCTGGCGAACACGATCGCCAGCAGGCTGGGCCTGACCGGGGCGCTGGGCACCAACGCCGAATCGGTCGACGGGGTATTCACCGGCCGGCTCGTCGGCGACATCCTGCACGGGGCGGGCAAGGCGCACGCGGTCCGCTCACTGGCCATCCGGGAAGGCCTCAAGCTGCGCCGATGCACCGCCTACTCGGACAGTTTCAACGACGTGCCGATGTTGTCGCTGGTCGGGACGGCGGTGGCGATCAACCCGGATGCGGCCCTGCGTGATGTGGCCCGTGAGCGCGGGTGGGAGATCCGCGACTTCCGCACCGCCCGCAAAGCCGCCCGGATCGGGGTGCCCTCCGCGCTCGCGCTGGGCGCGGTGGGCGGGGCACTGGCCGCGGTGGCCTCCCGGCGCGACGCAGGTCGCTGACCCGCGCGCTGATAGGCTGACCCGTCATGGGCATCGCGGAAGACATCGTCGGAACCCACTACCGACACCCCGACTATTTCGAGGTCGGACGGGAAAAGGTCCGCGAGTTCGCCAACGCCGTTCAGGATCAGCACCCCGCCCATCACACCGAAGAGGGTGCGGTCGAACACGGGCACGACGCGATGATCGCGTCGCTGACCTTCATCGCGGTCGCCGGCCGCCGGGTGCAGCTGGAGATCTTCAATCAGTTCGAAGTGCCGGTCAACTTGGAGCGGGTGCTGCACCGCGACCAGAAACTGGTCTTCCACCGGCCGATCAAGGTCGGCGACAAGCTGTGGTTCGACTCATATCTGGATTCGGTCATCGAATCGCATGGCGCGATCCTCACCGAGGTCCGGGCCGAGGTCACCGACGCCGACGGCAAACCGGTGCTCACCAGCGTCGTGACGATCCTCGGCGAAGCCGAGCACGAGCACCACGCCGATCAAGTCACCGCGCAGATCGCCGCGGCACGCGACGCCGCGATCGCGAAGATGGTCGCCGGGCAGAACGCCTGATCAGCCGAGGAAGGTGTTCCGGCGGTTGGCCAGTAGCTGGTAGAGCGTGTGCTGGATGGTCTCGCGGACCTGGTCGGTCAGCTCGAAGGTGACCATCGGATCGTCGGCCGCGGACTCGGCGTAATCCGTGGTCGAAATCTGCTCGCCGAATTTGATGTGCCACTTGGACGGCAGCGGCATCATCCCGAGCGGGCCCGCCAACGGGAACAGCGGGGTCACCGGGAAGTAGGGCAGGCCCAGCACCCGGGCCAGCAGCTTGATATCACCGATCTTGGGGTAGATCTCCTCGGATCCCACGATCGAGCACGGCACGATGGGCACCTGGGCGCGCAGCGCCGCCGAGACGAATCCACCGCGGCCGAACCGCTGCAGCTTGTAGCGGTCCTTGAACGGCTTGCCCAGGCCCTTGAAGCCCTCCGGGAACACCGCGGTGAGCTCGCCGGAAGCGAGCAGACGCTGTGCATCGGCAGAGCAGGCCACGGTATGGCCGGCCTTGCGCGCGACCTGACCGACGACGGGCAGGTCGAACACCAGGTCTGCGGCCAGCAGGCGCAGCACGCGCTGACGCGGGTGATGATCGTGCACGGCGACCGAGGCCATGAGTCCGTCGAGCGGCAGCACACCGGCGTGGTTGGCGACGACCAGCGCCGCACCGTCGAGCGGGAGGTTCTCGATGCCGCTGACCTCGACCCGGAACCAGGATCTGAAAAGCCCGCGCAGCACGGGCAACATCACGGCGTCGTTGAGGTGGGCGTCGAAGCCGAACTCGTCGACGGCGTAGTCACCGGTCACCCGCTTGGTGACGAACTCGGCGATCCCGGAGACTGCCCTGGCCCAATCGTTGGGTGTGTCCTTACCCGCGTTGATGGCGCCGTTACGGTGCGGGTCGATCTCGCCGACGACGGCCCCGATCTGTTCGGCAGAGGCGGGATCGGCAAGTAGCGACGGATGCCTGCGCGCACTGTCCGCCCGGCGTTTCGCCGAGGAGCGATTCGAATTGGAGTGCAGCGAAATCACTTTCGCTTTTGTTTCACCCGCCATGCGATAACTCCTCTCCCCTGCCCAATTCGAGTCCGCCTAGCCGCCGACGCGTTGCGCTAACGCCACAGCACGACACTCCACTGAGCGTACCCATTTCGGGTCGACGATCGGAGTCAGACCACGTCCCCGCACGTAATCGTCAAATGCCTCCGCTGTCGTCCACTTAGGGTTGTACCCTAGGTCGTTACGCATCCTCGCGGTGTCCATCACCCGGCCGTAGCTCAGATACTTCAATTGCTCACGATCCAGCTCGGTGTACCTCGTTGCGCGCCTGAGTGAGTCGACGGCGGCCAACGCCGAGCGCGGCACCGGCAGCGCCACCCGGCCGGATCGGCGGATCGCCTGGCTCATCATGATGATGCCGGATGCGCCGATGTTGAAGGTGCCTGCACGGCCGGCCATTGTGGCTCGCTCCAGCGCGCCGAGGGCGTCCTGCTCGTGCAGCAGTTGCAGCCGCGCGTCGTGGCCCAGCACCGAGGGCACCACCGGGCCGGCCAGATACCGCGAAAGGGCGGTGTCCATCGCCGGACCGATCATGTTGGCCAGCCGCAGGATCGTCACCGCGATATCGGGACGCCGACGGGCCAGGCCGCGGGCGTATCCCTCGATGTCGATGCTGTCGCGGGCGAACCCGCCGGCAGGGGGACGGCGGGCGCCGCCGTCTTCGGTGAAGAACACCGGGTCGCACGCGCTCGATCCGTACACCTCGGAGGTGGACTTCAGGATGACGCGACGTACCGACGGCGCCTTCTGGCAGGCCGCGAACAGCTGGATCGCGCCCATCACGTTGAGCTCTTTGAGGGTGGCCCGTCCACCGGCGCGCGGGGCGTACGACGCTGCGGCGGCATGTACGACGGTGTCCACGTCTCCGTTACGGATGACCTTGGCGATGAACGGGTTGCGGATGTCGGCGCGCACGAACTCCGCGCGTCCCATCCTGCGTAGCAGATCCTTGCTCGGCGCAATCGCATCCACGGCGATGACATGGTCGATCGCCGGGTTCTGCGCAAGCCGTGCAGTCAGGTAGCCGCCGAGAAACCGGCATGCGCCGGTGACCAGCACCGCCTTCGGGGTGGCACCCTGTTCATCCATCGGGTCAGCCTATCGGCTGAAGCTGAGAGCTACTTGCCGAGTTTTCTGCGCTGCACCCGTGTGCGACGAAGCAACTTCCGGTGCTTCTTCTTCGACATGCGCTTACGACGCTTCTTGATAACTGAACCCATGAACTCCGCTACCTACCAAATGAATGAAACTGACCGCGTCACCTTACCCGGGTGCCCCGGCATAGCGGAAAACGCGTCCTATCCGGCGTCGAAGTACGACGTCTCCAGGAGGTCGTGAACCGCCTTGGCATGTACCCGGAACGACCGCCCGACCCGCACCGCGGGCAGTTCGCCGTTGTGCACCAGCCGGTAGACGGTCATCTTGCTCACCCGCATCAGGCTCGCCACTTCCGCAACGGTGAGAAATTGCGCCTTCGGCTGGCCGTCGCCAGCGGAATCCCGCGCCGATGGCCCGTTCAATGACGTCATCGCAACCCAATCCTTAAGGCACGGACGGGCCAGCGGCTTCCCCACCGCTGGCACGAACGCGTGCATACACCAGGAGAATACGTGGCCACTGGGGTTATTGCGACGGGTGTGGGCTAATCAGTCCGAAACTCCCGAACTACTCCGGTGTAATTCCGAGCTGCTCAGAGCGCCTTTTTGCCGCTGAGATCGCGTCAGCGACGGCACTGCGCAGTCCACCGCGCTCGAGTTCCCGCAGACCAGCTGCGGTGGTGCCACCCGGCGAGGTCACGACCGCCCGCAGGGCGGCCGCCGACGTGTCGATCGAACCGGCCGGAGTGCTGTCACGGCGATCGAGCAGCATGGCAGCCGATCCCGCCATGGTGTGCACCACGAGTTCGGTGGCGACCTCCCGCGACAGCCCGGCCTCCACGCCGGCGTCCACAAGTGCCTCGACGAACAGGAAGAAGTAGGCAGGCCCGGAGCCCGACACCGCGGTCACCGCGTCCATCTGCGATTCGGCCACCGTCAGCACATCGCCGACGGTGTCGAAGATGGCCGACACCTCTTTGAGTTGTTCAGGGGTGGCGAAACGGCCGGGTGCCAGCGCGCTGACGCCGCCGCCGACCACCATCGGCGCGTTCGGCATCACCCGGACAACCGGAGCGCCCGCGGGCAACTTGGCCTCATAGAACGCCGTGCTCACCCCGGCGGCGACGCTGACGATCACCTGCTCCTCGCTGGCACCCTCGGCCTTGGCGACGGCCTCGGCGATCTCAGCGGTCACCGACTCCGTATCTGCGGGTTTGACCGCGATGACGACGAAGGCCGCGCTGTCGACGGCCTCAGGCACCGAGGTCACCAGTACCGAATAGGTGTCGGCCAGCTGCTTGGCGCGATCCGGGTGCTGCTCGGCGACCACCAGGTCCCTGACCTGTCGACCCGCCCTCAACAAGCCCGAGAGCAGCGCTTCGCCGATACTTCCGCCGCCGATAATCGCAATTCTTGCCACGGATGAAGCATTACACGACGCGTCGGATCAGGTCGCGGGGACCAGCACGACGTGACCACGCTGGGTTCAGCATCGCTCATCGCAGCAGGTGCTCCCGGGCGAACTGCAGCGACTCGGTCAGCAGCGCCTCCCGCTCGGCGGCATTGCGCGCACCGGAGGTGGTGACCTCCAGGATGACGTGACCGGTGAAATCGCCGGCCGCCAATTGACGGCACACCTCGGCGGCGGGCTGCGTGCCGCGACCGGGCACCAGGTGTTCGTCGGTGGACGCTCCGCTGCCGTCACACAGGTGCAGATGCGCCAGGCCCGCCCCCATCCGCTGCGCCAGTTCCAGGGCGTCGGTACCTGCGGTGGCGCTGTGCGACAGGTCCAGGGTGTAGTGCGCATGGCCACCGTCGAGCGGGTCATAAGACGGTGCGAACGCCGATATGCCCGGCCCGGGTTTACCGCCGCGTTTACGCATCCGCTCGATCGAGGGCTGCCCGGTGCCCCAGAACCGGTCGGCCCGGAACGGGAACATGTTCTCCACGGCGACCAGCACATTGCTGCCCGCCTCCAGCTCGGCGACCTGCCGGCTGAACCCTTCCGCGTAACGGCGCTGCCAACGGAACGGCGGATGCACAACCACGGTCTGAGCGCCCAGCCGGTCGGCGACACGCACGCTGCGCTCCAGCTTCGGAATCGGGTTCGCGCCCCACACCCGCTGCGAGATCAGCAGGCACGGCGCGTGCACCGAGAGCACGGGAATCCTGTAGCGCTCCGACAAAGCCTCGACGGCTTCCACGGCCTGGCTGACCGGTTCGGCCCAGACCATCAGTTCGACGCCGTCATACCCGAGCCGGGCGGCGTAGTCGAAGGCGGCCTCGGTTCGCAGCGGGTACACCGATGCGGTCGACAGACCGACCTTGATCGCGGGGCGCACTAGGTGGACTGCAGCAGCGCCAGTGGCCCGAGCGTCACCATTGCGCCCACCGCCACGGCGATCAACGTGCTGGCGATGTCTTCGGTCTTACGTACCACCCGCACACCCACCACCAGGCCGAGGATCACCAGCACCGACAGTGCCAGCGCCACGATGTTGTTCCACTTCCACAGCTGGTCGAAGGCGACGAACAGGCCGGCACCCAGCGCCACCGCCAGGATGCTCTGCGCCACGATCCACATGCCCCGCGTGAACGTCGACGGCACGGACGACTCGGCGGTGTCGACCTCCTCGATCGGCCCACCGAGGGCGATCGCCACCTTCTGGGTGCCGCCGAGATCGATGTCCTCGGGACCCGGGGTGCGGCCGCGGCGAGCCACATCGTCGGCGACGGAGTCGCCGCCGAACAGCGCATCGGTGGGCGATCTCAGGTAGGAGGGCCGGGCCTTGACGGCGCGGGCGATCTCGTCGGCGTCGGCGTCATCCTCGTCCCCGTGGGTCGAATCGAAGGTCATCTCCTCGGCACCACCGGCGGGGGGATGCACTGTCCGCCGGCTCAGGACGTGCGCGCGCCGCCTGGCGGTGAACTCCAAGGGCTCGGGTTCCACATCGCGGTGCTGCAGGTGCGCCTCGTAATCGGACTCTGGGGCGTGCAGCTCGACCTCGGGTTCAACCGGCGCCTCTTCGACCTCAGGCGCCT
>WOYS01000033.1:66079-95179 GCA_011620645.1 Mycobacterium sp. | reverse complement strand
ACCACCGGGGGCTCGTCCAGAGTGATGATCGGCATCTCGCCGGTCAGCTCGGCGACGGTCACCGCATCGGCATTGCCGCGGCGCCGTCGACGGCGGCCGCTCGGCGCGGGGGACCCGATCGATCCGTTCCTGGCGAGCAGCTCCGCCACGGATATCGGCCGGATTGCGGTGTTCTCGTTCGGTTCTGTCATCGTATGTTGCCCTTGAGAGTGGCAGGGGTGGTCTCGACCAGGGCGGTTCCGTCCGCTTCACTGTCGAGTTTCCGCAGAATCAGGCCTTCCCGCAACGCCCAGGGACAAATCTGTACCGTCTCGACACCTAACGCCCGCATGCTCGCCTCAGCTACCAATGCGCCCGCCACGATCTGTGGCGCCCGTTCGGCACTCACCCCTTCCAACTCTGCTCTGTCGGCCGTTGTCATCCTAGAGATGAACGCAATCAGCTGTCGGAGACCGGTTGCGGTCAGCGTCCGCTTCACCCGGGGTCCCTCGCCCGAAGGGGCCGCCCCGGTGAGCCTGGCCAGCGAACGGAACGTCTTCGAGGTCGCGACCGCCAGATCCGGCGTGCCCGCCGCCTGCATCACCGCACCGGACTCGGACAGCTCGGTGGACAGCCAGTCCCGCAGCATCGCCACCCGCCGGCGGCCCGGCGGATCCTCAGAGAGCCACTCTCGGGTCATCCGGCCCGCGCCGAGCGGCAGCGACATCGCGACCTCGGGCTCCTCATCGATACCGCTGGAAAGCTCCAGTGACCCGCCACCGATATCGATGTTGATGATGCGGCCCGCGCTCCAGCCGTACCACCGGCGGACCGCGAGGAAGGTGAGCCGGGATTCGTCGACACCGCTGAGGACCCGCAGCGAGACACCGGTCTCGGCCTTCACTTGGGCCAGCACCGCCTCGGAGTTCTTGGCGTCGCGCACCGCGGAGGTCGCGAAGGCCATCATCTCCGCACAGCCCGAACTGGTAGCGATCTTGGCGAACTCGTCGACGGTCTCGACCAGCGCATCGGCGCCCTTGCGGGTCAGCTTGCCGGTCGAGTCGATGGCCTCGGCCAGGCGCAGCGCGGCCTTGGTGGAACTCATCGGTGTCGGGTGCCCGCCGCGGCGGGCGTCGACAACCAACAAATGCACCGTATTGCTGCCCACATCCAGCACGCCCAATCGCACGCGACCCACGTTAGTGGGTTTACCGTTGAGCACTGTGACGGCATCACACGTCGGGGGCGTCGGGGGCGAAGTCGAACTGGACTTCGCCCGGGAGTGGGTCGAATTCTACGACCCCGAGAACCCCAACCATCTGATCAAGGCCGATATGACGTGGCTCTTGTCGCGATGGACGTGCGTTTTCGGCACCCCGGCGTGCCAGGGCACCGTGGTCGGCCGCCCCGACGACGGCTGCTGTTCGCACGGCGCGTTCCTGTCGGATGACGATGATCGGGCCTGCCTCGACGACGCGGTCAAGACGCTGACCGACCAGGACTGGCAGTTCAGGGAGAAGGGGCTGGGCCGCAAGGGCTATCTGGAGCAGGACGAGTACGACGGCAAGCCCAATCTGCGTACCCGTAAATACAAGGGCGCCTGCATCTTTCTGAACCGGCCCGGGTTCGCCGGCGGCATCGGGTGCGCGCTGCACTCCAAGGCGCTCAAGCTCGGCGTCGAGCCGCTGACCATGAAACCCGAGGTCTGCTGGCAGCTGCCGATCCGGCGCACCCAGGACTGGGTGACCCGCCCGGACGGATCCGACGTGCTCAAGACGGTCATCACCGAATACGACCGGCGCGGCTGGGGCGAGGGCGGCGCCGACCTGCACTGGTACTGCACCGGAGACCCCGCCGCCCACGTCGGAGCAAAGCCGGTGTGGCAGTCCTATCGGCCCGAGCTCAGCGAACTTCTCGGCGAGAAGGCGTATGCCGAGTTGGCGGCGATGTGCAAACGCCGCGGCCAACTCGGTTTGATCGCGGTGCATCCCGCCACCCGCGCCGCCGAGTAGCAAACCACTCCCATTGAGCCATTTTAACCAGCCAGCGAGTCCTCAACCCTCCAGCTTGTAGCCCAGTCCGCGAACGGTAACCAGGTGCACCGGGCTGGCCGGATCGGCTTCGATCTTCGACCGTAACCGCTTGACGTGCACATCGAGAGTCTTGGTGTCGCCGACGTAGTCCGCGCCCCACACCCGGTCGATCAACTGCCCCCGGGTGAGCACCCGGCCGCTGTTGCGCATCAGGTATTCCAGCAGGTCGAACTCCTTCAGCGGCAGAGTGATCGGCTCGCCGTTGACGCTGACGACGTGGCGCTCCACATCCATCCGCACCGGACCGGCCTCCAGCACACCATCAGCGATGCCGACATCGTCGTTGTCGACGCCGCGCCGCAGTACGGCCCGGATCCGAGCGATAAGCTCACGCGCCGAATAGGGCTTGGTGACGTAATCGTCGGCGCCGAGTTCCAGACCGACCACCTTGTCGATCTCGCTGTCGCGGGCGGTGACCATGATGACCGGGACACTGGACCGGGACCGCAACTGCTTGCAGACATCGGTACCGCTCATACCCGGCAGCATCAGGTCCAGCAGGACGATATCGGCACCGGACCGGTCGAACTCCGCCAGTGCGGAGGGGCCATCGGTGACCACGGTGGCCTCGAACCCCTCCTTGCGCAACAGGAACGCCAACGGATCGGCCAGGGACTCTTCGTCCTCCACGATCAATACACTCGTCATTTGGCTGCCGTGCCTTTCGTTCCGGAGTCCCGGATGTCCTCCACGATCAACACACTCGTCATGGGGCTACCTTTCAATCTTCAACCGATCGATCTTCGGGTTCGTCGTGAATGGCCGGTATGGACAGCGTGAAGGTCGAGCCGGTACCCGGCTGACTCCACAACCGGATGGATCCGTTGTGATTGGCGGCGACGTGCTTGACGATTGCCAGACCGAGCCCGGTGCCGCCGGTGGAACGCGAGCGGGCCTTGTCGACCCGGAAGAAACGTTCGAAGACGCGCTCCTGGTCGGCCCGGGCGATCCCGATACCGCGGTCGGTGACGGCGATTTCGATATCGTTGCCGCGCCGGCGCCTGCTGATCGACACCGCCGTCCCGTCCGGCGAGTAGGCGATGGCGTTGGACACCAGGTTGGCGACGGCGGTCGCCAGCAGCCGCTCGTCGCCCAGCACCCGGTAACCGGTCGAGGCATCGGTGGTGATGGCGATATCGGCGTTGTCGGCGGCCACCTTGTAGCGCGACAGGGCCTCGGCGATCACGGTGTCGACGTCGACGCTGTCCAGCTGGGGAAGGGGTTCGGCGCCCTGCAATCGGGACAGCTCGATCAGCTCACCGACCATGCTGGCCAGCCGGTGGGATTCAACCACAATCTTCTCGCCGAACCGGCGGACGTTTTCGGGGTCATCGACGGAGGCGAGCAGCGCCTCGGCGAGCACACCCATCGCACCGACCGGGGTCTTCAGTTCGTGGCTGACATTAGCCACGAAATCCCGCCTCGTCGCTTCCATCCGCGCCTGCTCGGATTGGTCGCCGACGAACACCACCGCGAACTGGTGGTCCTCCTCGACCAGCAGCCGGACATGGCCGCGCACCGAGAGGCCGGAGCGGCCCGACTTCTGCCGCTTGCGCGGCGACAGGTCGATATCCACATCGGCGCCGGTGGACAGGCAGCGCTGCACCGCCTGCCAGGCGCGGTCGTCGAGCAGCCGGTCACGCACCAGTCCCAGCTCACTGGCCTGGTCGTTCATGTACACGACGTCACGGAATGCATCGACCACCACGATTCCCATGGGCGACATCGCCGCGATGCGACTGAGCATCTGCGAGATGGTGATACCGCGGCCCTCTTCAGCCAGCCGGCGTGCTTTTCGTTCGGCAAGCCGGGAGGCCAATGCCGTCCCCGCTGCCACGCCGATCCCCAGCGCGAGCAGTGCCAACGCTGCCGCCAACAGCAGCGCGGAACCGACATTCACGCGAAAAGCGTACGCATCGGGTGAACGTCATCCCAGCAGCGTGCGGCCAATTCGGGAAAAGTCACACGGTCAAAGACAGGTGTTCGGTCGCTGTTTACTTGCGTTCACCCACCGTTAGTGTGGTTGGCGAGAAGCGCCGCCGGCTTATTTGGCGCCCTGCGCGGCGACGGCGGCAGCACCGGCGGCGGCGGCCTCCGGGTCCAGGTACCTTCCACCGGCCACCACCGGCTTGAGGTTCTCGTCCAGCTCGTAGAGCAGCGGAATGCCGGTGGGGATGTTCAGGCTGACGACGTCGGCGTCCGACATTCCGTCCAGGTATTTCACCAGGGCGCGCAGCGAGTTGCCGTGCGCGGCGATGAGCACCGTCTTGCCGGCCTTGAGATCGGGCACGATCTCCTGCTCGAAGTAGGGCACGAACCGGGCCACCACATCGGCCAGGCATTCGGTCAGCGGGCCGCCGCCGATATCGGCGTAACGCGGGTCGGTGTCCTGGCTGAACTCGCTGCCCCTCTCGATGGGCGGCGGCGGTGTGTCATAGCTGCGGCGCCACGCCATGAACTGTTCCTCGCCGTACTTCTCCTTGGTCGCGGCCTTGTCCAGGCCCTGCAGTGCACCGTAGTGACGCTCGTTGAGCCGCCAGTCCCGATGCACCGGGATCCACAGCCGGTCGGCGGACTCCAGTGCGAGGTTGGCCGTCACGATGGCCCGGCGCAGCAGCGATGTGTAGAGCACATCGGGCAGCACACCCTGCTCGGCGAGCAGTTCGCCGCCGCGTATCGCCTGTTCTCTGCCCTTGTCGGTGAGGTCGACATCGACCCAACCGGTGAACAGATTCTTCTCGTTCCACTGGCTCTCGCCGTGACGCAGCAGGATCAGATTCGCCATAGAGGAGATCCTCTCACGAGCCCGCGCGGTCGTCCTGATCGATCAGATGCGCAAAAGCCTGCAGATTCTTGAGCGACTCGCCGCGGGCGACCCGCCACTCCCACTCTTTCTGGATCGAGGACCGAAATCCCAACTCCAGCAACGTGTTGAAGTCCGAATCGACGGCTTCGAGAACCTGCCCGAGCACCCGGTCGATCTCGTCGGCGTCCACCGAATTGTTGGCCATCCAGCCCACCAAGTAGATATCGCCGAGGTTGTCCAGCGTGTAGGCCACCCCGTAGAGCCTGCGGTTGCGCTTGAGCAAGAACTTGTAGACGGCCTCGAAGTTCTCGTCGGGCCTGCGGCAGACGAAGGCCTCCACCCGCACCGAATGCTCACCGATGCTCAGAATGGTGTTGGTCTTGAGCCTGCGCTCACCCGGCAGCGTCACCACCAGCCCGGGCAGCCCCCCGCCGGCGCCCTTGTGATGGGCGTACTCCAGCTCGTTGGCCTGCAGCGTCTCCTCGATCACATCCTGGATGGTCATGCCCGCACACCCCTGCGCAGAGCGAACCGCCGACCGTTACGCCGTCCTACCGACTCGCGGCGCGGATGCCGGGCGCGGTAGTCGGTGATGGCGTAGGCATAACTGTCGAGCAGACCGTCGACGGTGTGCGCCCATGAGAACGTCGCGGCGTGCGCCACCGCGGCGGCCCGCATGGTCTCCGGATCGCGCTCGAACAGTGCGCCGATCGCATGCGACCAGTCCCCGGTATCGTGTCCGTCGACCAATGTGCCGCTCACCCCGTCGCGCACGGCGACCGGCAGACCGCCTACCGACGCCGCCACCACCGGGGTGCCGCAGGCCTGCGCCTCGACCGCGACCAGACCGAAGGATTCCGAATAGCTGGGCACGGCGACGATATCGGCCGCGCGGTAGACGCTCACCAGCGCTTCGCGGGACTGGGGCGGCAAGAAGGTCACCCGCGAGCTGATGCCCAGTTCGTCGGCCATCCGGACCAGGGAGTCCGGCGCGGCCAGTCCGCTACCCGACGGCCCGCCGGCGATCACCACTCGGACCGGTGCTGATTCCCCGGTCGCTGCGCTCCTGCCCGCCGTGGGCAACTTGGCGACCGCACGCAGCAGCACATCGGGCGCCTTCAGTGGTTGGATCCGGCCGATGAAGGCCACCACCTTCTCCCGGGGGTCGATGCCGAGCGCGGCCCGCGCGGCCCGCTTGTCCCCCGGGGTGAACACCTGCAGGTCGACCCCGGGATGCACCACGTCGATATTTCGCCGGTCCGCGTCATGCAACGAAACCAGTTGCTGCGCTTCGATTTCGGTGTTGACAATCAGCCTGTCGGCTTCGTCGACGACCTGCTGCTCACCGACCGAGCGCAGCCCCGGCTCCGGGAAGTCCCCTTCGGCGAGCGCGGCGTTCTTCACTGCGGCCAGAGTGTGCGCGGTGTGCACCAGCGGCACCGCCCAGCGGTCGGCCGCCAGCCAGCCGACCTGTCCCGACAGCCAGTAGTGCGAATGGACGATGTCGTAGTAGCCGGGCTCGTGGGTGGCCTCGGCCCGCAGCACGCCCGCGGTGAAGGCGCACAGCTGGGTGGGCAGATCGTTCTTGTCCAGCCCCTCAAAGGGTCCGGCGACCACATTGCGCACCAGCACGCCGGGGGCGGCCTGTACCAGGGGTGCATCCGCCGATGATGTCGCCCTGGTGAAGATCTCGACCTCGACGCCGCGCCGGGCGAGTTCCATCGCGGTCTGCAGCACGTAGACGTTCATCCCGCCGGCATCACCGGTACCCGGTTGCGCCAGTGGCGAGGTGTGCACCGAGAGCACCGCAACGCGACGGACGGTCTCCAACAGGGCGGACGGTTCGGGGACGGCACGCACGTGTCATGTCTACACCCGCGGCGGAATGTCTACACCGACGACGGTCACGAAGCGTCGAGCGCACCGGCTTCGCCGCGGCGCAGCTGGGCGCGGCGCATGGCGGCAATCGGATCGGCGTACAGCCCGCCGAGGGACACCACGCCCGCACCGGCCTCCTGCACGCGGTTGCCGAAGGCCGTCACCCGGATGTCACGGGCTCCCAGCACCGTCCGGGCGGCGAAGGCCCGCTCCACCAGTTCCATACCCTCGGGGTACTCGGTGAACGCCTGGCCGCCGACCACCAGGTCGTCGGGGTTGAGCATGTCGCGCAGCAGCGCCACCGCCTCGCCGAGCACCCGAGCACGCTCGGCCAACAGCGTGCGGGCGCCCTGATGGCCGCCACTGGCGGCGCGCAGTACCCCGGGCAGCGTCGACGCCGGACCTTCCGAAGGCACGATACGCTGCGCCCTGGCCGCCGTCAGCACCGCTTCGTCACTGACCGTGGACTCCAACTTGCCTGTGCCCCCGAGTAATTCGGAGTTCACCGGCAACGCGGCGATGGTGCCGGGGCCGCTGGATGGCGAGTGCACCCGACCACCGATGGACAACGCGTAGCCGACTGTCTCACGTGCGTAGACGTAAAGGCTGGTGCCGGCCTGTGCACTGGGACGGCGCACCCCGAGCAGCAGTTCGGCGCCGGCCATCGCGTCGACGTGGGAGGCCACCGAGACCGGCAGTCCCAGCGTCTCGGCGAGAACCGGGCCGACCGGGGCCTCCGACCAACCCAGTCGCGCATGGTCGAGATACCCGGAGGTGCTGTCGACCACGCCACCGGCGGCGACGCCCACCCACAGCGGGCGGCGACGGTGCCAGCGGCTCAGGTAGCGCCGGGCACTGCCGGCCAGCGAGGCCAGCGCGGCGTTCTGCGGGCCGCGGGGGGTGGGGGTTTCGACGACGTCGAGGGTGCGGCCGAACAGGTCAGTGGCCACGATGCTGGTGGTCTTGGCGCCGATGTGCAGGCCGAGGGTCAGGAACGGCTCGTGGTTGACTTCGACCGGAACCCGGGGGCGCCCGACGGCGCCGGGCACCGCGAGGTCGGCGCGCTCACGCAGCACCCCGGCGTCCAATAGTGCGGTGACCTGGCGGTTCACCGTGGCGATGCTCAGTCCCGTGACGCGCGCGATGGCGTCGCGGGCGATCGGACCGCGCTGGCGGGCGGCACCGAAAACCGATGCGGCCGCGGCATCGGCCACCTTCAGCGAGGGAGCGACGATGTGGTGCCTGGCCAACAGGGCACGTTTGGCGTGCGAGGCGGGCGTCTGACGAACGGCGGTGGTGGCGGTGCTCACGATGTGGTCCTCTGGGCCGAGTCGGTATGTGGGGTGGGCTTCTGCCACACCGGCGACTCAGCAGGACTGAATGGTCCTCAGGTCAGCAGGGCGCGGCGGGTGCGCAGCAACAACACGCACACCGCGCGGCGAGACCGCTCGCCTGACTGATCAAGAACACCTCGCCAACTTAGCACGACTATCAGGGCTCACGCGAAGGTCGGATACTCGGGCCTAGTCTTGTCCGCATGATGACCTCAACGGACCACCGCCGCGTCGCGGTAGTCACCGGAGCCAGTGCCGGAATCGGCGAAGCGACCGCGAAAACTCTTGCCGCACAGGGTTTTCACGTGATCTGTGTGGCCCGTCGGGCCGGCCCCATCGAGGCACTCGCCGCCGAGATCGACGGCACCGCGATTATGGCGGACGTCACCGACACCGCTGCTGTGGCGGCTCTTGCCGAGCGCCTGGACCGGGTCGACGTGCTCGTCAACAACGCCGGTGGCGCACGCGGCCTGGAGTCCATCGCCGATGCCGACGTCGAGAACTGGCGGTGGATGTGGGAATCCAACGTGCTGGGGACGCTGCATGTCACCAAGGCCCTGCTGCCCAAGCTGATCGACTCCGGCGACGGGCTCATCATCACCGTCACCTCGATCGCCGCAGTCGAGATCTACGACAACGGGGGCGGATACACCTCGGCCAAGCATGCCCAGGGCGTCCTGCATCGCACGCTGCGCAGCGAGCTACTCGGAAAACCGTTGCGGCTCACCGAAGTTGCGCCGGGCATGGTCAAGACGGACTTCTCGCTGAACCGGTTCGACGGTGACGCCGAGCGCGCCGAGAAGGTGTATGCCGGAGTCACCCCGCTGGTCGCCCAGGACATCGCCGACGTGATCGGATTCGTCGCGAGCCGGCCGGCGCACGTCGACCTGGACCTCATCGTGGTCCGGCCTCGCGATCAGGTCAGCGGCGCGAGCGGGTCACGGTTCAACCGCCAGGCGTAGGGCTGGGCGCCCCGGAAGACGTAGGGCTGGGCGCCCCGGAAGGCGTCGTGGTCGGCGTACCCGACAGCGTCGGCGCACCGCTGGGGGTGACCGGCGCCGTATCCGGGATGCCGGCCGGCGGCTCGGCCTTGCTCAACGCCGACATGGATGTCCACTCGTCCCACGGGACGGCCCAGTCCCAGATGTCCCCGTCCGCATAGGACAGCTGGATCCGAGTGCCGGTGACCTCCACCGGGTCGCCGTACATCGCGGTGTTGAAATACCGCTCGGCATCCTCGGTCGACAGGTTGACACAGCCGTTGGTGACATTGCTGTTGCCCTGCGCACCCGAGCTGACCGGGTTGGCGTGGATGAACTCCCCGTTGTTGGAGATCCGCACCGCGAACCGCTCGTGCACATTGGCATAGCCGGCCGCAGGGTTGGTCATGTAGAAGTCCTCGTACTTCTCGGTAACCACGTGCACGCCACTGCGGGTGACGTTGCGATCCAGATCGCCCTCTCCGTAACTGCAGGGCAGGGTCATGATGACGCCCGCGTCAGTGATCACTTCGATCTGATGCGACGAGGCCTCCGCCTTGACCAACTGGAACCGGCCGATGGTGAAGTCCAGGGTGGAATCGGCCGCACCGTAGGCATCCGCGCCGAAGGACACCCCGTAGAGGTTCGCGTCGACGTGCACGGTCGCGCCGGCCGGGTAGTACTCCTTGGACCGCCAGTGCACCCGCGAGCCGCCGGCCTCGTCGGGCAGCCAGGCCCAACTGCCCTCGACCTCGGGAGTGGTGGTCACCTTCAGCGCTTCTTCGACGGTCGCGCGGTCACCCTTGTCGATCGCGGCGTCGAACTGCAGAATGATCGGCACGGCCACCCCGACGGTCTGATGGTCGGCCAGCTGGAACACGGCGTTCACGGTGGTCAGCGGGTTGACGGTGCTGAAACCACCGGTGACCCGCACCGCCCTACCGTCGCGGCCCACCACCGAACCCGCCCAGGTGTAATCCATGCCGTAGCCCAGCGGCTCGGTGACGGTGAATTCGGTGCGGTCGCGATTGAGCTTGCCCGCGACCACGACTCCGCTGGCGTTGGTCAGCGAGATGCGCTGGAACCAGCCGTCGCTGACCCGGACACCGGCCGCCTCGGTCGGTACCACGCCGGTGGCCGCGTCGTCGGGGCTCAGGGTGATGGTCGGCGCAGAAGGCCCAGCCGCCTCTTCGTCACCCTCTGGCGCGCCGGTGCCCGTATTGGAGGTGGCGGTGCAGGCGGCGAGGAAGCCGGCGCCGCCGAGTCCGAGGACGGTAAGCGCACGACGCCGACTCAGCTGCGCGCCATCACATCCACCGGTAGGGCTCACGTGGACCCAGCGTACCTAGAGCGAGCACCCGATCAGCACCGGCTCCGGTGTGAGTTCGATCCCGAAACGGCCGTGGACACCGTCGCGCACCGCCCTGGCCAGAGCGATGATGTCCGCGACCGTGGCGGTGCCGCGATTGGTCAGCGCCAGTGCGTGCTTGGTGGACAACCGGGCGGGAGCGTCGCCACCGGGATAGCCCTTGCCGAAACCGGACCGTTCGACCAGCCAGCCAGCGGCCAGCTTCACCCCGTCCGGCGCGGGATAGTGCGGCACCCAGCCCTCGGTAGCGTCCTGCAGTCGCGCGAAGACCTCCGGCGCCACCACTGGGTTGGTGAAGAACGACCCGACGCTCCAGGTGTCGTGATCCGGGCCGTCGAGCACCATGCCCTTGGCGCCGCGCAGCGCCAGCACCGATTCGCGCAACCGCACCGGGTCGGCGGTCTGGCCCGGCTGCGCACCCAGCGCGGTCGCGAGTTCGCCGTAGCGCAGCGGTGCGCTGCGCCCACCGGCATCCAGGGTGAACTCGACCTCGAGCACGATCAGCGCGGACTGGTGTTTGAGCACGCTGTGCCGATAGCCGAACCCCAGCCGGTCCGGACCCACCCATTCCTGCACGCCGGTGTTGCGGTCCAGCAGCCGAACCCGCGAGATCGTGTCGGCGACCTCGGCTCCGTACGCGCCGACGTTCTGGATCGGGGTGGCCCCGGCCGAGCCGGGGATACCCGACAGGCATTCCAGCCCGCCGAGGCCGTGCGCCAGCGAGGCGAGGACCACGTCATCCCACACCGCACCCGCCTCGGCGCGCAGCACGGCACCGTCGACGGTGATCCCGGTGTTGGCGACCGCGACCACGGTCAGCCCCGTCAGGTCGTCGGCCAGCACCACATTGGATCCGCCGGCCAGCACCACGACGTCATCGCGCACCGGCAACGCCGACAGCACGTCGACGAGTTTGTCGGTGGTGTCGCAGGTGATCAGGCGCTGCGCGACCGGCCCGATCCGCAACGTCGTCCGCTCGGCGACGGACACATTCGGTGTCACCGCCGCGCCTGCGAAATTCGAACCGGTCACGGGCGCTAACGGTAGCGTGGCCGGCATGCCGCATTCCTATGACATGGCAGCGGAGTACCGGTGCAGCGTGACGCAGGTGCACGGCGCGTTCGCCGACGAGACGTACTGGCTGGAGCGGCTGAAGAAGTCCGGCTGCGATGTCGCCACCCTGGACGCGCTGACCATCGGAGACGACGGCGGCCTCCTGATCGCCACCACCCAGACGGTCCGCTTCAACCGGCTGCCCGGATTCGTCAGCCAACTGCACGCCGGCGACCTCACCCTGGTCCGCGAGGAAATCTGGAGTCCGGTCCGGGACGGCCTGGCCACCGGCACCATCAAGGGCACCGTGCCCGGCGCACCGGTCAGTGTCGGCGGCACCGCCACGATGAGCAGCACCGGTGACGGCGCCCGGGTGGATGTGCACGCCACCGTCGAGGTGCGGATCCCGCTGCTGGGAGGCAAGGTCGAGGGCTTCATCGGCGGCCAACTTGCGGAGATGGTCCGGCTGGAAGAACAGTTCACCTCGCAATGGATCACCGAGCACGTCTGAAGAAACCCCTCGGTCAGCCGACACGCGGCACCACCGGTTACAACCGGCTACGCCGCAGCGACCGCTGGCTGGTGCACTCGCCGCGGGTGCGCGCGGCGCTGCTGGCCGCCACCGATCCACTGGTGATCGACCTGGGTTACGGCGCGCTGCCGGTCACCACCCTGGAACTGGCGTCGCGGCTGCAGACGGTGCGCCCCGATGTTCGGGTGATCGGCCTGGAGATTCACCCCGACCGAGTCCGGCTCGCCCAGCAGCGCACCGCCGACGGTGTCGAGTTCGCCCTCGGCGGATTCGAGTTGGCCGGGTTGCGCCCGGTGCTGGTGCGGGCGTTCAACGTGCTGCGCCAGTATCCGGTCACCGAGGTGGACGCCGCGTGGGCCCAGGTGTGTGCCCGGTTGTCCCCCGGCGGGCTGCTCGTCGACGGGACCTGTGACGAGCTGGGCCGGCGCTGCTGCTGGGTGCTGCTGGACGCCGACGGTCCGGTGAGCCTGACGCTGGCCTGCGATCCGTTCGCCATCGAACGCCCCTCGGATCTGGCCGAACGGCTACCGAAGGTGCTGATCCACCACAACGTCGAGGGCCAGCCGATCCACACGCTGCTGCAGGCGGCGGACCGGGCCTGGGCCGCCGCGGCCGGGCACGGCGTGTTCGGTCCACGCGTGCGTTGGCGGGCGATGCTGGATCTGTTGCGCGACCCAGATTTCGGCGGATTTCCCGTCGAGCCGCCGCGGCGGCGGTTACGCGACGGCGTGCTGACGGTGCCCTGGGCAGCGGTGTCACCAGGCGCCCAACGCTCGACCTAAGCTCGGAGCATGCGGATTGCCCTGGCCCAGATCCAGTCCGGCACCGATCCGGACGCCAATCTGTCACTCGTCGAGAAGTACAGCCACGAAGCCGCCGACGCAGGCGCCTCGCTGGTGCTGTTCCCGGAGGCCACCATGTGCCGGTTCGGGGTGCCGCTGGGTCCGGTGGCGCAGCCACTCGACGGCTCATGGGCCGACGGCGTGCGGGCGGCGGCGCAGCGCGCCGGCGTCACCGTGGTCGCCGGGATGTTCCGCCCGTCCGGAGATGGCCGGGTCACCAATACGTTGATCGCAGCCGGCGACGGTGTCGATGCGCACTACGACAAAATCCATCTCTATGACGCATTCGGTTTCGCCGAATCCAGGACCGTCGCGCCCGGACATGAACCGACCGTGATCGACGTCAGCGGCGTGCAGGTCGGCCTGACCCTCTGCTACGACATCCGTTTCCCCGAGCTGTACACCGAATTGGCCACTCGCGGAGCGCAACTCATCACCGTGCACGCATCCTGGGGAACCGGTCCCGGCAAGCTCGACCAGTGGACGTTGCTGGCCCGGGCCCGTGCCATCGACACCACCGGCATCATCGCCGCCGTCGGTCAGGCCTACCCCGGTGATGACATTGCCGCGCTCGGCCCCACCGGCGTCGGTGGCAGCGTCGTCGCCTCGGCAACCGGCGAGGTCATCGCTTCCGCCGGGGCCGACGAACAGCTTGTGGTGACCGATATCGACCTTGCCGGTGCGGCGAAGGCCCGCGAGACGATCGCGGTGCTGCGAAACCGCGCTCACTTCACTAAGGCACAATCGACTTCGTGACCGATCCCTGGGCCCGCGTGGGCGATGATGTGGCGCCGCCCCCGCCCGTGCCGCCGCCATCCGCGCAGCCCGAGGCTCAGCCGCAAACCCAGAGCAAGTTCAAGCGGCTGGTCCGGGACCCGCTGTCGATCGTGCTCGTGGTGGTCATCGTCGTGGCGCTGGTTGTCGCCGGCGTCATCGGCACCGAACTGGTCGCCCGGCGTATCGCCGATTCGACGGTCAGCCGCATCACATCGTGTGTGGTGCAGGACAACGTCGACGTGTCCTTCGGTCCGCGCCCGATCGTGCTGCAGTACCTGACCGACAATTACAACAACATCACCGTGACCACGGGCGGTGAGCGCGTGCGCGAAGCCGAGGGCATGAAGGCCGAGATCGTCATCGACGACGTCCAGGTCACCAACAATCCGGCCGCACCCGGCACCGTCGGCGCGCTGGACGCCAAGATCACCTGGTCGGCCGACGGCATCAAGCGGACCATCCAGAACACAGTCCCGCTGATCGGCAGCTTCGTCAACGGCGTGACGACCAATCCCAGCGACGGGACGATCGAGCTGCAGGGCATGCTGGGCAGCATCGTCACCAAGCCGGAGGTGCGTGACAACGAGCTGACGCTGACGGTGGAGGCCCTGACGGGCCTGGGCTTCGTGCTGCCGCGGGAGACCGTGCAGCCTGCCCTGGACGCGTTCCTGAAGCAGATGACGGAGAACTACCCGCTGGGCATCAAGGCCGGCAGCGTCGAGGTCACCGATTCCGGCGTGATCGCCACGTTCTTCACCCGCAACGCGACGATGCCGCCCAGCACCGGGCGGAACTCGGACCCCTGCTTCGCCGGACTCTAGGTGGGCTCTTCGGTGCCGCCGGGGTTGCAGCCCGCGGCCACCAGCTCGGCATCGGTGACCTCAGGCCGCCACGGCTCCAGATTCCAGCTGGTCTTGCCGGGGTGAGCGAACTCCGCGAACTGCCAGTGGCAGTTGAATTGCGCTTGCATACCGGGGATGTCGGCTTCCGGCGAAATGGTCAGGACCTCTGCCCAGGCCTGGTTCTGCTGCAGCAGAGTGCCCGGAGTTCCGGCCTCGGCGCGGCCGACGGCGGTCGGATAGACGCGCAGGCTCTTCAGATCACCCCACTGCACCCATTCGGTGTGGTCGATATAGGCGCCGGCGGGCTCGGCGTGAGCCACCGGTGCAGTCAGTAGCAGACCTGCCGCACACAGCGCGGCACTGATGACGCGCATCGGGTCAGCGTGACTTTCCCTGAATTTCCAAGATCTTCGGCCGCACATCGACCAGGTAGACGCCCGTCGCACAGGCACAGATCGCCGCGCCGAACGCGTCGCGCAACAGCAGCGCCAGCAGCACGCCGGCACCCAGGATCAACAGCCAGACCGGCTTGGTGAGCTTGCCGGTGGCGGTGTAGGCATCGGGCCGTTGCATCGCGGCGTGCACGAATGAGTACAGCCCGGCCAGAACCACGACCCCAACCAGCACAAGCAGAATGGCACCCGCCAGGTTTTCAAGCATCACGCCTGCAGCCTATGCGGGTGTCATCCCGTTCGCGAACCTACTCCTGGGTGACCTTCTTGGCCGGGGCCGCCTTCTTGGCCGGAGCGGTCTCCTTGGCGGCGGGGGCCGCGGGGGCGGCGGGGGCCGCGGGGGCCGGAGCGGCCTCCTCGACCTTCTTCGGCAGCTCAACGCCGACCAGCTTGGCCGCGCGCTCGCCGACGGCGCGGGTCTGACTGGCGACCGTGCCCAGCGCATCCTGAGTCAGCTCGACGGCCTGTTCGGTGACCTCTTCGACGCGTGCGGCGGCCTCTTCGAGCGCCGGCTGGTTGCGCAGGCGCTCCAGAGCGGCCTCGCCACGCTCGACGAGCTTGTTGTACTGGCTCTGCGCCTCATCGGCGAACTTCTCGGTGATCTTGCGCAGCTCTTCGGGGGTGAGCTTGTCACGCAGCTCGTCGAACTGGGTGGGCAGATCCTCCTGCAGCTTGGTCAGCCGGGCACGGCCCTCCTCGACGCGGGTCTTTCCGTCGGCGCGGGCTTCGTCGGCACGGTCACGCAGGGCCTCGACGATCTCGTTGACCTTGGTCAGGGCCAGCTCGGCAGCGCCGACAGCCGCCAGCAACGGGGCCTTGAGGTCTTCGACGCTGGGCTGGGATTTGTCGCTCATGGTGGTTTCCTCTCAGATGGTGGACGGTTGTGCAGCGGGTTCTTTGGTGGTTACTTCCGCTTCGATGGCTTCTGCTGCTTCGTTCTCCTCACAGAACGACGTATAGACATCGAGCAGCACCTGCTTCTGCCGCTCGGTGATCGCGGTGTCGATGACAATCGCGTCGCGCACCTTGCTGCCTTCACTGGGTTCGAGCATCCCAGCCTGGACGTAGAGCACCTGGGCGGAGACACGCAATGCCTTGGCGATCTGGCTGAGCACATCAGCCGACGGTTTACGCAGCCCGCGCTCGATCTGGCTGAGGTAGGGATTGCTCACCCCGGCCTTCTCGGCGAGTTGGCGCACCGATACCTGCGCCGCCTCACGTTGAGCCCGGATATAGCCGCCGATGTCATGCGCGGCGTTGCTCACCATGGCGGCAAGATTTTCGTCCTGCGTCATGGTGAACCCTCGAAACGTCGGTTATTGGCTGACGGAGACAACGGTACGACCGGAGTGCTAACAATTGCAAGCACTCGGCTACTAGAAAAGTAGCTGCGCCACCGTGTAAATCACCAGACCGGCCAACGAACCGACCACCGTGCCGTTGATCCGGATGAACTGCAGGTCACGGCCGACATGAAGCTCGATACGACGGCTGGCCTCATCGGCGTCCCAGCGCTCGATCGTCTCGGTGATGATGGCTGTGATCTCCGTCCCATACTGAGACACGAGGTGCTGGGCGGCCCGCACCATCCAGTTGTCCACCTTGTCGCGCATCTCGGAGTCCTCACACAGCGACTCACCGAGGCGCGCCACGGCGTCTGCCACCCGGGTCCGCAGTGTGGAGGCCGGGTCGTCGACGGATTCCAGCACGATGCGCTTGGCGGTGGCCCATGCCGTCTCGGCCGCCCGCGCGACCTCGTCGCGGGCCATGATCTGTTCCTTGACGTTCTCGGCGCGCTGGATCGTGGCGGCGTCGTTCTGCAGGTCGTCGGCAAACTCGAACAGGAACTTGGTGGCCGAGCGGCGCAGCTCGTGGTTCGGGTCGCGTCGCACCTTGTCGGTGAAATCCATCAGCTCGCGGTGGATGCGATCACCGACCAGGTGATCGACCCAGCGCGGCGACCAGGTCGGCGAATCGCGTTCGATGACCCGCTCGATCACCTCGCCGGAATTCAGCGACCACTGGAAGGCGCGGTCCGCCAACAGCTGGATCAGCGCCTCCTGACGGCCCTCTTCGAGCAGGCTGGACAGCACCCGCCCGATCGGC
This sequence comes from Mycobacterium sp., assembly GCA_011620645.1. Classification (GTDB taxonomy): domain Bacteria; phylum Actinomycetota; class Actinomycetes; order Mycobacteriales; family Mycobacteriaceae; genus Mycobacterium. The sequence goes on along the minus strand of WOYS01000033.1, from coordinate 78,136 downwards.
GGCCCCCACTGCGGTTCGGCGATGCGTTTGACGATCATCCGGTCCAGCACCTGCTGCACATCCTCGTCGCGCAGCATCTCGATGAGCCCGCGCAGCACCGCGGACACCTCGGCGGCGACCCGTTCGGCGTGCTGCTTGTCCGACAGCCACTTGCCGACCCGGCCGGCCACCTCGGCATCGCGCAGCTTGGTCTCGACCACCTCGGCCGACATGAAGTTCTCCCGCACGAAGGCACCCAGGCCCTCGCCGAGCTGATCCTTCTTTCGTTTGATGATCGCGGTGTGCGGAATCGGGATACCGAGCGGGTGCTTGAAGAGTGCGGTCACCGCAAACCAGTCGGCCAGCGCGCCGATCATCCCGGCCTCGGCCGCGGCCCGCGCATAGCCGACCCATGGTGCGGCGCCACGGGATTGGAGCCAGGTGCACACCAAAAAGATCACCGTCGCACCGAGCAGGAAACCCAGCGCGACGAGTTTCATCCGCCGCAACCCGCGCTGGCGTTCCCTATCGGCCTCGGAGTAGGCACCGGCCGGCGACTGGGCGAAACTTGTGTGTACCACTCCCCCATCATCCGCTACCGCGCCGACGGCCCGTCCACCGTAGTATCAAGGTGACCTAGTGAATGGACTCTCACGACTGTGGCACAGCAGAGCGCGGCGGCGGTGAAAACCGATGGCCGGAAGCGACGCTGGCGCCAGCACAAAGTCGAACGACGCAATGAGCTGGTAGACGGCACGCTGGAGGCTATCCGGCAGCGTGGCGCGAATGTCAGCATGGACGAGATCGCTGCCGAGATCGGCGTCTCCAAGACCGTCCTCTACCGCTACTTCGTCGACAAGAACGATCTCACCACGGCCGTGATGATGCGGTTCGCCCAAGTCACCCTGATCCCCAACATGGCCGCCGCGCTGTCGTCGAACCTGGACGGCTACACGCTGGTACGCGAGATCATCAGGGTCTACGTCGACACCGTGGCGTCCGAGCCCGAGCCGTACCGCTTCGTCATGTCCAACAACTCGTCGAGCCGCACCAAGGCGATCAACGACTCCGAGCAGATCATCGCGCGCATGCTCGCGGTCATGCTGCGCCGCCGCATGAATGCGAACGGGATGGAGACCTCCGGCGCGGAGCCCTGGGCATCCATGATCGTCGGCGGCGTGCAGCTGGCCACCCACTCCTGGATGTCCAATCCGCGGATGACCACCGACAACCTCATCGATTACCTGTCGATGCTGTCGTGGAGTTCGCTGTGCGGCATCGTCGAGGTCGGCGGGTCGCTGGAGAAGTTCAACTCACAGCCCCATCCGGCCCCTGTTCTACCGTGAGCCGCGCTACTTGACGAGGGTGAACTGCCCGATGTTGGTGATGCCGCGGCGGAAGAAGGCTGCGCAGCCGGTCAGGTACTTCATGTACCGGTCGTAGACCTCCTGGCCCTGCATCGCGATGGCCTCATCCTTGGCGGCCTCCAGGTTCGCGGCCCACATATCGAGCGTGCGGGCATAGTGCGGCCGCAGCAAGTGCGTGCGCTGGAGAACGAAACCCGAGTCGTCGGCCAGCTTCTCGATATTCTCGACCGCCGGCAGCCGGCCGCCCGGGAAGATCTCTTCGCCGACGAACTTCATGAACTTCAGATCGCTGATCGTCAGCTTGATGTTGTTCTCGCGGAAGAATTCCTGGGTGTGCGCCAGGATCGTGTGCAGCAGCATCGTGCCGCCCTCGGGCAGGATGCTGTAGGCACGCTCGAAGAACAGCGGGTACCGCTCGACCTTGAACGCCTCGAACGCCCCGATCGACACGATCCGGTCGACGGGCTCGTCGAACTCCTCCCAGCCCTGCAGCCGGATGTCGATCGTCCGCTCGGTCTCGAGCTTGGCCAGCCGCTCCCGGGCGAAGTCAGACTGCGCCTTGCTCAGCGTGATGCCGATGACGTTGACATCGAACTTCTCGACCGCCCGCTCCAGCGCGCCACCCCAGCCGCAGCCGATGTCGAGCAGCGTCATACCCGACTCCAGGCCGAGCTTGCCGAGCGCCAGATCGAACTTGGCGTTCTGCGACTCTTCGAGAGTCATGTCCTCGCGCTCGTAGTATCCACACGTGTAGCCCATCGTGGGCCCGAGGAACAGCGCAAAGAAGTCATTCGAGATATCGTAGATCGACTGCGACTCCTCGTAGTAGGGCTCCAGCTCGGACTCAACTTTTGACATACGGAAAGCAACCCTCCGTGTTTCTGCAATTCTTGGCTTCTGCAATTTTTGCTGCGGTCGAGTACCCACATTTGGGAGCCCCCACACCGCGAACGATGACTTCACCGCCTGGTGGTCCAGCCAATTTTAAACGAGTTCAGTACGAGTAGAAGCCCTGACACGATTTCTTACCCAACTGACCGGCCTCGACCATGCGCAGCAGCAGCGGCGGCGGCCCGTACAACGGCTCCTTGAACTCCTCGTACATCTTGTCGGCGATCAGCTTCAGAGTGTCGAGCCCGACCAGATCCGACAGCCGCAATGGCCCCATCGGGTGGGACAGTCCACCCACGATGGCCTTGTCGACGTCCTCCACGGTGGCAAAGCCTGCCTCGACCATCCGACCGCCGATGTGAGCTGACGGTCGGCCATATCGGCGAGGCTCGTGGTGAACGTCAGCCGTGCCAGCGCCGCGTCGCGGTCGGCCTCGCTGAGCTTGCCCTTGGTCGCAGCCCGGTCCAGAGAAGCGGTGATGCGCTTGCTGCCCGCGGTGATCAGATCGTCGGTCGGCTCGAACACCAGCACGTGCGCACCGGCCTTCGCGCACACCTCGGCGATACCGCCGCCCATCTGACCGGCGCCGATGACACCCACCCGCTCAATTCCCTCGACTACGGCGCTCAACTGGCTCTCCTCGTAACGGCCTCAGGCCCCGCCCGCATGCACGGACGAGGCCTGACGCTATCAACTCACAAACATGAAGACCTAGTGGCTCAGGCCCTCGGTGTCACTTCGCTTCGCTCAGTGAAACTGGCCCTCGGTGTCACTTTCGCTTCGCTCAGTGAAACTGACCCTCTTCGGTCGAACCCGCCAGCGCGGTGGTCGACGAGGTCGGGTCCACGGTGGTGGCGATCCGGTCGAAGTAACCGGCGCCGACCTCACGCTGGTGCTTCGTGGCGGTGTAACCGCGCTCCTCCGCGGCGAACTCGCGCTCCTGCAGCTCGACGTAGGCGCTCATCTGGTTGCGGGCGTAGCCGTGGGCCAGATCGAACATCGAGTAGTTGAGGGCGTGGAAGCCGGCCAGCGTGATGAACTGGAACTTGAAGCCCATCGCGCCCAGCTCGTTCTGGAACTTCGCGATGGTCGCGTCGTCCAGGTGCTGCTTCCAGTTGAAGGACGGCGAGCAGTTGTAGGCCAGCATCTGGTCGGGGAACTCGCTCTTGACGGCCTCGGCGAACTTCTTGGCCAGCTGGAGGTCCGGGGTGCCGGTCTCCATCCAGATCAGATCGGAGTACGGGGCGTAGGCCTTCGCGCGCGCTATGCAGGGCTCGACACCGTTGGTGACGTGGTAGAAGCCTTCCTTGGTCCGCTCACCGGTGATGAATGGCTGATCGCGGTCGTCGACGTCGGAGGTGAGCAGGGTGGCGGCCTCGGCGTCGGTGCGGGCGATGACCAGAGTCGGGACGTCGGCGACGTCCGCAGCCAGACGCGCAGAGGTCAGGGTGCGGATGTGCTGCTGAGTGGGGATCAGCACCTTGCCACCGAGGTGGCCGCACTTCTTCTCCGAGGCCAACTGATCCTCCCAGTGCGACCCGGCCACACCGGCGGCGATCATGGCCTTCTGCAGCTCGTAGACGTTCAGTGCACCGCCGAAGCCGGCCTCACCGTCAGCGACGATCGGGGCCAGCCAGTTCTCGATCGAGGTGTCACCCTCGACCTTGGCGATCTGGTCGGCGCGCAGCAGCGCGTTGTTGATGCGGCGGATGACCTGCGGCACCGAGTTTGCCGGGTACAGGCTCTGGTCGGGGTAGGTGTGGCCGGACAGGTTGGCGTCACCGGCGACCTGCCACCCGGACAGGTAGATGGCCTTCAGACCCGCGCGCACCTGCTGCACGGCCTGGTTGCCGGTCAGCGCGCCCAGCGAGTTGACGTAGTCCATGTTGTGCAGCTGATCCCACAGCACCTCGGCGCCGCGGCGGGCCAGGGTGCTCTCCTCGACGACGTGGCCCTGCAGGGCGACGACGTCTGCGGCGGTGTACGTGCGCTCGATGCCCTTCCAGCGAGGGTTGGTGTTCCAGTCGTGCTGGATCTGTTCCGGGCTCTTCGGCGTGCCAACGGTGGACATTGCTACTCCTAATCGGTATTTGTTAACGCTGCAGTGAACTCGCCGCGTTGCTATACCGAGGATGCCTTACCGCATATCCGCAGGTCCACCCATTTCAATTGCCAATTTTGGCCAACTGCCGGATGGATTGTGCGAAGATTGTTAAGTCCGCTGTCAACTTTACCGGTTCAGAAGCTACCGGTCGGTAGCGGTTTTCGCTGGTCAGTACGCCCGTACTGTTAAAACCCACGCGGTCACAGTGCGAACAGTGAAGCCACCGCTTTGGTCTCCGCGCCGACGGCATATGTGAGCGTTGTAACAGTGCGATCTTGAAGATCCGGACCGAACTTGTCGGTCGATCCGGCGGGATGTACGTGCGAGATGATCTCCAGGTCGTCGCCGAGCGCCACCGCCGAGTCGTGTTCGATGGTCACCCGAAGCGGCGCTTGGAGCAGTTCGGGCGCGGTGTTGAGATATTCCTCCACCACGCTCCAGTAGACCGAGTTGTTCATGTGGTCGAACAGGTCGATATCGCTGACCCGGACCGGATACCTGCGCACCGCAGCGGCATCCTCGCGGGAGCCGGCCTTCAGATAGGACTTCCAGCGCAGCCGGTCCACGTCCGTCGTGCGCCGCAGGCCGGCCAGGAAGTCGTCGGAGATGCGCGACGGGCCCTGTGTCTCCTGGCTGAAATTGATCCAGAACGCCTCGGATTCCATCAAGCCTGCCTTCCGGCCCTCTACCCGCACCCGCATCTCGCACCACCGGTTCGACGTTCCCGAACACCAGCGCCGCAGCCGCAACGTGTCCTTGAAGGTGATCGGCTCGATCAGGTCGATCATGGTCCGTCGGACGATCCACGCCGGATGGGTCTCCTCGTAGCCCATCTCGCGCAGCTGATCCGAACCGATGTCCTGGATGTGCCGGGTGGCGGCGTCAAACTTCAGCCGGCCTTTACGGTCGATATCGGCGACCCGCAGCGGCCACTGCACGTCGAACACGTCGGGATGCGGATCAGGGACGGGCATCATCGTTTTCCCCAAGGTCATGGACACCAATATGGCCTGCAAAGAATGCAAAGCCAACATTTTCAGCCTTGACTAGGCTGTTTACGTGCCCAAGACGTATGTCGGATCGCGGGTTCGCCAGCTACGCCGGGAACGTGGCTTCAGCCAGGCTGCGCTGGCGCAGATGCTGGACATCTCGCCGAGCTATCTCAACCAGATCGAACACGATGTCCGCCCGCTGACGGTGGCCGTACTGCTGCGGATCACTGAGGCGTTCGGGGTGGACGCCACCTTCTTCGCCTCCCAGGACGACACCCGACTGGTGGCCGAGCTGCGCGAGGTGACCCTGGACCGCGACCTCGACATCACCATCGACCCGGCCGAACTCGCCGACGTGGTGAGCACACATCCAGCGATCGCGCGGGCACTGGTCAGCCTGCACCAGCGCTACCGGCTGACCACCACCCAGTTGGCCGCAGCCACCGAGGGCCGGTTCACCGCGGGCACCGGCGGCAGCGGCGCGGGGACGATCACGATGCCGCACGAAGAGGTGCGCGACTACTTCTACCAGCGGCAGAACTATCTGCATGAACTCGACACCGCTGCAGAGGATCTCACCATCAGGATGCGGATGCACCGGGCCGAGCTCACCCGTGAACTATCCGACCGGCTTTCCCGTGTGCACGGTGTTCGCATCGTGCGGCGCACCGATCTGGGCAACCCGGTACTGCACCGGTTCGACACCGAGACCCGCACCCTGGAGATCGGCGGGCATCTGGCCGGTGGCCAGTACGTCTTCAGGCTGGCCGCCGAACTGGGCTACCTGGAGTTCGGCGATCTGATCGACAGGCTCGTCGACGAGGGAAAGTTCACCAGTCCCGAGTCGCGCACCCTGGCACGGCTCGGACTGGCCAACTATTTCGCCGCCGCGACCGTGCTGCCGTACCGGCAGTTCCACGATGTGGCCGAGAATTTCCGTTATGACGTCGAGCGACTGTCGGCGTTCTACGCGGTGTCCTACGAGACGATCGCGCATCGGCTCTCCACCCTGCAGCGCCCGTCCATGCGCGCAGTGCCGCTGTCCTTCGTCCGGGTGGACCGGGCCGGAAACATGTCCAAACGGCAGTCCGCCACCGGTTTTCACTTCTCCTCATCCGGTGGCACCTGCCCACTGTGGAACGTCTACGAGACCTTCGCCAACCCCGGCAAGATCCTGGTGCAGATCGCCCAGATGCCCGACGGCCGCGATTACATGTGGGTGGCGCGCACCGTTGAACGTCGCACATCACGGTATGGTCAGCCGGGTAAGACGTTCGCGATCGGCCTGGGCTGTGAACTCCGCCATGCGCACCGGCTGGTCTACTCGGAAGGGCTGGATCTGTCCGGTGGGCACAACGCCACGACCGCAACACCGATCGGCGCCGGCTGCCGGGTGTGCGAACGGAACAACTGCCCGCAGCGCGCGTTCCCGGCCCTGGGCAAGGCACTCGACCTCGATGAACACCGCAGCACGGTGTCTCCATATCTGGTGAAGCAGACAACATGACCGACTCCGACGTCACCCCCGGCGGCACCCCTCCCGCCCCCTTACCCGGCGGCACCCCTCCCGCCCGCATCCCGCCCGGCGGATTCCGCGAACTCGGCCCGCTCAACTGGGCCATCGCCAAGATCGGTGCGCGCGGCATCCGGGCCCCGAAGTTCCATCTGTTCAACGTGCTCGGCCAGCACCGATTGCTGTTCCTGTCATGGCTGCCGCTTTCCGGATATCTGCTCTATGTCGGCAAGCTGGATCGCAAGGACGCCGAGCTGGTGATCCTGCGGGTCGGGCATCTGCGCAACTCCGAGTACGAGCTGCAGCAGCACCGCCGGCTGGCCCGCAGCCGCGGCTTGGACACCGCGACACAGACGGCGATCTTCGAGGGTCCCGATGCGCCCGACCTCGCGCCGCACCAGCGGGTGCTCATCACCGCGACGGACGAGTTCGTCATCACCCGGTCCATGTCGGCCGAAACCTGGACGGCGTTGTCGAAGCTGTACAACCGCGCGCAGATCATCGAATTCTGCACTCTTGCCGGGCAGTACGATGCGCTGGCGGCCACCATGGCGACGCTGCAGATACCGCTGGACTTTCCGAACTAGAGGTACGTGACCCCGAGCACGATGATCGTGAACAGCACCGGGGCCACCGGCACGCTCCACAGGACTGCCGTCCACACGTGGTCGCGACGCTGGTAGGCGCGCCAACCGAGCAGTGCGATGATGCCGGCCAGCACCACGATCACCGCCGAGGTGATCAGCACCCAGAAGCTCACATCGCTGGTATTGATCGCCAGCGTGATGGCGAGCAGCCACAGCATGTGGCCGATCACCAGCCCGCCGATCGCGGCGACGATCACTGCCCGGGTCGGCATCGAACGCCCGTCAGAAGTTGATCATGTGGCCGGCCAGGCCGTGGATGGCTTCCTGCAGCGCCTCCGACAGGGTCGGGTGGGTGTGCACGTTGCGGGTCAGCTCGTTGACGGTCAGGTCCCACTTCTGGGCCAGCGTCAGTTCCGGCAGCAATTCCGAGACATCGGGTCCGATCAGATGACCACCCAGCAGCTCGCCGTACTTGGTGTCCGCGATGAGCTTGACGAAGCCGGTGGGATCGGCCAGGCCATGCGCCTTGCCATTGGCAGTGAACGGGAACTTGGCGACCTTGATGTCATGGCCCTCGGCCTTGGCCTGCTCCTCGGTGAGACCGAAGCTGGCCACCTGCGGCTGGCAGAACGTCGCACGCGGCATCATCCGGTAGTCACCCAGGGTCAGGGTCTCGGCGCCGGCGATGGTCTCGGCGGCCACCACACCCTGGGCCTCGGCGACATGGGCGAGCTGCAACTTGCTGGTCACATCGCCGATGGCGTAGATGTGCGGCACGTTGGTGCGCATGTGGCCATCGATGTCGATGGCCTTGCGCTCGGTGAGCGCCACACCGGTGTTCTCCAGCCCGAAGCCCTCGATGTTGGGGGCAAAACCGATGGCCTGCAACACCTTGTCGGCCGCCAGCTCGCTGGTCTTGCCGTCCTTGGAGATCGTTACGGTGACGGCCGACCCGTCGTCGTCGATGGACTCGACCTTGGTGCCGGTGAGGATGTTCACGCCCAGCTTCTTGTACTGCTTCTCGATCTCCTTGGAGACCTCGGCGTCCTCATTGGGCAGCGCGCGCGGCAGGAACTCGACGATGGTGACGTCCACACCGTAGTTCTTCAGGACGTAGGCGAACTCCATGCCGATGGCACCTGCGCCGGCGATGATGATCGACCCGGGCAGGTCACGCGAGAGGATCTGCTTCTCGTAGGTGACCACGTTCTCGCTCAGCGAGGTGCCGGGCACCAGGCGGGTGGACGACCCGGTCGCGATGATCGCGTTGTCGAAGGTGACGTCCTCGGTGCCGCCCTCGTTGAGGTCGACGGTGAGGCCGGTGGGCCCGGTGAACTTGCCGTAACCGTGGATCTCGGTGATCTTGTTCTTCTTCATCAGGAAGTGCACACCGGCGACGCGACCGTCGGCGACCTTGCGGCTGCGGTCGAAGGCGGCACCGAAATCGAAGGTGGCCTCACCGCTGATACCGAAGGTCTTGGCTTCCTTGGTGAAGATGTGCGCCAGTTCGGCGTTGCGCAGCAGCGCCTTGGACGGGATGCACCCGACGTTCAGGCAGACGCCGCCCCAGTACTTGGGTTCGACGATCGCGATGTTCAGGCCGAGTTGGGCAGCACGGATGGCCGCCACGTATCCGCCGGGGCCAGCTCCGAGTACGACGGCGTCATAGTGGGTCACGGACACCACCTTATCGGTGCTCGCCGAGGCCGGCTTTGTGCCCGAGATTCTGCGCGCACGGTAAGAATGACCGGGTGAGTTCTGACCCCCATCTCTGGCTCGAAGACGTTTCCGGCGACGACGCCCTGGACTGGGTGCGCCGGCACAATGAGCCCACGCTGGCCGACCTCGGTGATGCCGAGTTCGAGGCCATGCGCACCGAGGCGCTGCAGGTGCTCGACACCGACACCCGCATCCCCTACGTGCGCAGGCGCGGTGAACACCTCTACAACTTCTGGCGCGATGAGGCCAACCCACGTGGGCTGTGGCGGCGCACCACCCTCGACAGCTATCGCAGCGACGCGCCGGACTGGGATCTGGTGCTCGATATCGACTCGCTGGCGGCCACCGATGGCGAGAACTGGGTGTGGGCCGGGGCCGATGTCATCGAACCCGACCATTCGCTGGCACTGATCAGTCTGTCTCGTGGCGGCGCCGACGCCGTGGTGGTGCGTGAATTCGACATGCGCACAAGAGACTTCGTGACAGACGGGTTCGTGCTTCCGGAGGCCAAGACGCAGATCTGCTGGGAGGACGAGAACACCGTCTTGGTCGGTACCGATTTCGGCGCGGACTCCATGACCGACTCCGGTTACGCCCGGCTGGTCAAGCGGTGGCGGCGCGGGGAGGCCCTTGCCGATGCGGCGCTGGTATACGCCGGAGAGCAGGCCGACGTGCTCGTCGCGGCTTCGGTGGATCGCACACCGGGTTTCGAGCGGACCACGATCAGCCGCGCGGTCGACTTCTTCAACGACGAGATTTACGAGCTGCGTGACGGGAAGGTACTGCTCATCGACGCGCCCACCGACGCCGGCGTGTCGGTGCATCACGACTGGCTGCTGATCGAGTTGCGCACCGATTGGGACGGTTACACCGCAGGATCGCTACTGGCCGCCAGCTACGCCGAATTCGTGTCGGGTACAAAGAACCTGACCGTGGTCTTCGAGCCGGATGCGCGCACCAGCCTGCACCAGTACTCGTGGACCCGGGACAAGCTCGTCGTCGTCACGCTGGCCGATGTCGCCAGCCGGGTACAGATCTTCACCCCCGGCGTCTGGACGGCTGCCGACCTGCCCGGGGTGCCGCCGGACACCAACACGGTGATCGTCGCGGCCGATCCACTCGGTGACGAGATCTTTCTGGATTCAAGCGGTTTCGTCACACCATCGCAGCTCCTGCACGGCACCTCGGACAGTTCGGTCAGCCAGATCAAACAGGCGCCCGGCTTTTTTGAAGCGTCCGGTTTCGAGGTCTCCCAGCATTTTGCCACCTCGGCCGACGGCACGGCGGTTCCCTACTTCGTGGTCGGCAAGCCGGGTGCTACCGGACCGACACTGCTGGGCGGGTACGGCGGGTTCGAGGTGTCGCGTACACCGGGTTATGACGGAGTGCTCGGACGGTTGTGGCTGTCCCGGGGTGGCACCTATGTGCTGGCCAATATCCGCGGCGGCGGCGAGTACGGGCCAGGCTGGCACACCCAGGCGATGCGCGAAGGACGTCACCTGGTGGACGAGGATTTCGCCGCGGTGGCAAGGGATCTGGTGGACCGCGGTGTGACCGAGGTCCAGCGACTGGGCGCGCAGGGCGGCAGCAACGGCGGGCTACTGATGGGCATCATGCTCACCCGGTATCCCGACCTGTTCGGCGCGCTGGTGTGCAGTGTTCCGTTGCTGGACATGAAGCGCTTCCATCTGCTGCTGGCCGGCGCCTCCTGGGTGGCCGAGTACGGCAATCCCGACGACCCGGCCGACTGGGATTTCATCTCGAAATATTCGCCCTATCAGAATATTGCGGCCGATCGCAGCTACCCCCCGATCCTGATCACCACCTCGACACGCGATGACCGGGTGCACCCCGGACACGCCCGCAAGATGACCGCGGCCCTTGAGGAGGCCGGCCATCCGGTCAGCTACTACGAGAACATCGAGGGCGGACACGGTGGCGCTGCGGACAATTCGCAGGCGGCGTTCCGTGCCGCGCTGATCTACCGGTACCTGTGGCGGACCATCGGCGGTTAGCCCGTCAGCGCCTTCGGGTGGCGGGCACTTCTTCCCGACGTGACCCACCGAGCCCGCTCAGCAACGCCACGATGACTCCGACGATGACCAGACCACCACCGATGGTCAACGTGAGATTCAGCCACATGTGCATGCTGCTGACGGCGTGGCCGACCATCACATCGGCGATCTCATGGATGTTGCCGGTCGTCCGATTCAGTGCGTCATCGACGTAGCGACGGCCTATCTCGATACCAGCCCAGCCCGCCGCGCCGACCAATAGCCCCGAAACTCCCAGCGCAGCAATCATCTTTCCGCGCTTGCGGGACGCCGCCAGGGTCAGCAGAGCGAACACCGCGGTCAACACGGCGACACCGATGCTGGCCCACGGACCCCACACCGCCACGGGTCGCAGCTGCCCCGGTCGCAGACCGGCGGATTCGTTCGCGGTCACCGGGACCTGCAGGCTCGTCGGGACCTGGACTCCGAAGCTGTCCAGCGTCTGCCTGATCGAACTGTCGGCCAGCATCGGCGACAGGTCTACCACCCACTGCCCCTGGGCGTCGTTGGTGAACAGCCAGCGGTGCGCCACCCGGTTGACCGCTGCGAACTGACCGGGGAACGCCGGGCTGGAGGTGTAGGAGTTGGCGGCGGCGCCCAGCAGGGTGGCCTGCGCACCGGAGGCCCCGGTGGCGCTGGCGACCTGTGCGGTCAGCTCGGCGGCCATCGGCCGCTGTAACATCGGGTTCCGGGCCGCTCCGGCCGCCAGGTCGGAATACCCGTCGACGCTGACGACATTGTGCTGGGCCCACGTGGCCGGCACGGCGACGGCGAGCAGGGCCGTGGTCAGCAGCCAGAGCAGGAGCGCCAGCAGTGACCGCATGCCGCCCCTTTCATGCTCAGTCCGAAAG
>WOYS01000033.1:0-65979 GCA_011620645.1 Mycobacterium sp. | reverse complement strand
GAGCAGGAGCGCCAGCAGTGACCGCATGCCGCCCCTTTCATGCTCAGTCCGAAAGCGCGCGTCCCACGATTAGCGGATCGGGCTGGCCGATCACCTCGTAGTCCTTGTTGTCGTAGTCGAACTTACTCAGCACATGGCGCATCGCGTTGATCCGGGCGCGTTTCTTGTCGTTACTTTTCACGATGGTCCATGGCGCGGTCTCGGTGTCCGTCCAGGCGAACATGTCCTCCTTGGCCGCGGTGTAGTCATCCCACTTGTCCAGGGACGCGAGGTCGGTGGGTGAGAGCTTCCACTGCCGCACAGGGTCGACCTGGCGGATGGTGAAGCGGGTGAGCTGCTCGGACTGGGTCACCGAGAACCACAGCTTGGTCAGGCTGATGCCGTCGTTGACCAGGATCTGCTCGAACAGCGGGGCCTGGCGGATGAACTCGGCATGCTGCTTGGCGGTGCAGAAGCCCATCACCCGTTCGACACCGGCCCGGTTGTACCAGGACCGGTCGAACATCACGATCTCGCCGGCGGCAGGCAGATGATTGACGTAGCGCTGGAAGTACCACTGGGTACGTTCCCGCTCGGTCGGCTTCTCCAGCGCGACCACGCGGGCGCCGCGCGGATTGAGGTGCTCCATGAAGCGCTTGATGGTGCCGCCCTTGCCCGCCGCGTCGCGCCCCTCGAACACGATGACATGGCGCAGCCCGTTGGTCTGGCTCCACTTCTGCAGTTTCAGCAACTCGATCTGCAGCAACCGCTTGTGCTCCTCGTACTCGCTGCGCGACATGCGCTCGTCGTACGGGTAGCCCTCGCGCCAGGTGTCGACAGTCTCGCCGCCGGGCATGAGGAGCAGCACCGGGTCGTCGTCATCGTCATCACGGACGGCATAGCCACTGGTATCGAGAATCACGCACCGAAGGTAACGATCCCGCGGTAACCAGCGGTGACGCCCACGTGAACAGCGGGTGGCGCTACTTGGCTTCGCGCTTGGGCCGCGACAGCGCCATCTTGGTGATGATCTTGTTCATCCGGGCCAGCGCCTTGAGCGAGTGGTTGTAGTAGTTGCCACCCGCGCCGACGTTCAGGCGGGGCACCACCACGGTCTCCTGGCGGCAGTACTTGCGCACCCCGTCGACGCCGCCGAAACGGGCGCCGATGCCGGAGGTCTTCCAGCCACCCATCGGGGCGGTGGTGCACATCAAGTTGGAGATCACGTCGTTGATGTTGACGGCACCGCAATCCAGTTGCAGCGCAATGTCCTTGGCGCGCTCCACATCCTTGGAGAACACCGAGGCGCTCAGTCCGTACTGGCTGTCGTTGGCCAGGCGCACGGCCTCACCAACGGAGGACACCTTCATGATGGGCAGCGTCGGCCCGAAGGTCTCCTCGGTCATACAGGCCATCGAGTGGTCGACGTCGACGAGGACGGTGGGCGGGTAGAAGCTGCCCGCACCCTCGGGGCGCTTGCCACCGGTCAGCGCCCTGGCACCCCTGGCCAGGGCATCGTCGACATGCCTGGCGGTGACCGCCACCTGGGACTCATCGATCATGGCGCCGAAGTCGTAACCGTCGCCCGAACCCATCTTCAGGTTCTGTACGGCCTTGACCACGGCGGCGACGAACTGGTGGTAGACCTGCTCCAGCACGTAGACGCGTTCGACGGACACGCAGGTCTGGCCGGCGTTGAACATCGCGCCCCAGACCGCGGCGTTGGCGGCGAGTTCGACATCGGCGTCCTCGAGCACGATCATCGGGTCCTTGCCGCCCAGCTCGAGGCTGACCGGGGTGAGCCGGCGTGCGGCGCGCTCCATCACCTTCACACCGGTCGCTGAGGAGCCGGTGAACTGGATGTAGTCGGCGTTGTCGATGACGGCCTCGGACACCTCGCGGGCACCCTGGGCCAGCGCCAACACCGCGGGGGCACCGGAATCCAGCCAGCCGCGCAGCAGTACCTCGGCGGTCAGCGGAGTGCGCTCGGACGGCTTGAGCAGCACCGCGGCACCCGCCGTGAGCGCACCGATGGCGTCCATCATCGCATTGGCGACGGGGTAGTTCCACGGCGCGATGATGCCGACGACGGCGCGTGGCCGATAGTGCACGGCGATCTTCTTGATGGACAGGAACGGCAGCGGGGCCGGGCGGCTGTCTGGCGCCATCGCCTTCTCGACCGTCTTGATGTAGTAGGACAGGAGCATGATCAGCAGCGGCACCTCTTGGGCCGCATCGTTCGCCGACTTGCCCGTTTCGGCGATCAGTAGCCGCTCGATCTCGTCGCGGTGCTCGCCCAACCAGACGGCGTAGCGGGCCAGGACCTTGGCACGGCCCTTGGCGCCGCGGGACTCCCATTCCCGCTGCGCTTCACGCAGGCCGGCGGCGATCTGTGGGACGTCGGCGGCGTTGGTCCAGCGGACCTCGCCGGCCACCGCGCCGGTGGCGGGATTCAGGATGGTCGACACGTCGGAACGGTCTGCTGTGGCAGTCATAGTCCCATGCTAAACCCGGGCTGTGACGTATACCGCACCGGGGTCAACGCGTGTCAAGTGGACTTCAGGGTGCCCTTGATGTATTTGGCCTGCCCGAGGTGCTGCGCGCAATCGTCGATGATGCTGACCAGCCGCGCACTCGCCGTCACCGGCGGGTCCCAGTTATCGTCGACGATGCGCTCGAGCTCGCCCTCCTCGAGTGAGGCCACGTACTCCAAGGTCACCTTGTGCACCGCGCGGTAGTACCCACTCAGCAACTCGGCCGAGGCGCGCACCCTGGCCACCTCATCAGGCCCGTGGCCGTATCCGATGTCATTGGGCGGCAGACCGAGTCCGAAGCGATCCACCCAGCCGTCGCGGGTCCACACCTGTTCGATGCCTGCGATATCGCACAGCTGCAGATCCTGACAGCGGGCGCTGTGCCAGATCAGCCAGGCAATGCTATTCGCGCCGGCCACCGGTTGCCACGACGACACCTCGCCGGACAGTCCGTCGGTCAGCTCGTCGACATGCTCGATGAGCCGGGTGAACGAATCCCGCAGCAGCTCCTGCTCGGCCCTCATGCCGGTGTGACCCTCGACTTGTCCCAATCCGCACAGCTGATTCCGAAGTGATCTATCACACGGTCACCCTACATTCGGGGTATGACCTATGAGCTCGCCATTCGGGGTGGCACCATCGTCGACGGACTCGGAGGCGATCCGTACGTCGGGGACGTGGCGGTATCCGATGGGGTGATCGCATGACACCGTCCTCGGCGCACGGCGTGATGACTGCGTGATCCAGGAGCTGACATCGGTGCCTGCCCGTATCGCCGGAATGGCCGACCGAGGGCAGCTGACCGGCGGGTACAAGGCCGACTTCAACATCATCGACGCCGGCGCCATGCGCCTGCACCAGCCGACGGTGAAGGCCGATCTACCCGCCGGGGGCCGCCGCCTCGAGCAGCGCGCCGACGGCTACGTCGCGACCATCGTCGCCGGGGAGATCATCGCAGAGAACGGGGTGCCCACCGCGGCACGACCCGGGCGACTGGTGCGGGGGCGCCAACCCAGGCCCACTCCTGCTGTTCCTGAGCTATAGTTCCTGCCCGCCAACCGATCCAGATTTCGCAGACCACGCTCAGTTGCGCCGTTTCGCCCATAGATCCTCACGCCGATGGCACACCGTATTCTCACCTCATGAGCGTGAAGGTCGACCTGGACAAGCTCGCCGAGACGCTGGCGGAGTTCCCGTTCGGCTATCTGATCACCGTCGGCGATGACTTCCGTGCGCACACGGTGGCCGTCACGCCGATCTTCGATGCCGGCGTGTTCACCATCGGTCCGCTCGGGGGCACCACCCGGCGTAACGCCGCCGCCCACGGGGCCGTCACCGTGCTGTGGCCGCCGCGGGAGCCGACGGGCTACTCGCTGATCGTCGACGGCACGGCCGAGGTCACCGATGTCGGAGTGCGCCTGACCCCCGGCCGTGCGGTGCTGCACCGCAGCGCCATCGAGCCGGGGGAGGGCACCGATCCGGGCGGTCTGCACGACTGTGTTTCCCTGAAGCCCGGCGTTTCCCTGAAGCCCGGCGTTTCCCTGAAGCCCGGCGTTTCCCTGAAACCCGGCGGACCGCCGTAGGAGTGATCAGACCTCCCCGAGTTATCCACAGGTTGGCGGCCGGGGCTGTCGCCACCACTTTTCGTGGGCTGCAATTGGACGGTGGTAGAGATTGCGCACGTCCTCGCGGCGAATGGCGGGGTGGTGTCCACCGCACAGCTGCGTGCGGGCGGGTGGTCGCCACCGCGAATCAAAGCGCAGGGTTGGCTGCAGGTTCGGCGCGGCTGGTATGCCAGTCAGTCCGCCGACCCGCAGGTCGTCCGCGCGGTCTCAGCCGGAGGTGTCCCGAGTTGCGTCTCAGCACTACGCCTGCGTCGCGTCTGGGTTCGGCGATTCCGCACTGCACATCCGGTACTCGTCGCGGGCACGCCGGTCCACGGTCCCAAGTGGACATTCCGGGAGTGGGGCGAGTCGACCTTCTCTACCCAAGTACCAGTCCGACCGGACGAGGGACAGAGCGGCTACCGGCTTGGGGTTTGTGGTGGTTCGACTGACCTATGAGGATGTTGTCTATCGCTGGCACGTGGTCGTCGCCGACATTCTGTCCGTTATCCGCCGGCGCGCTCAGGGCGACATTACGAAAGGCCCGGCCCCGCGAACGGGACCGGGCCTCTCCTCAGAAACTTGGACTTAGAAGTCCATACCGCCCATGCCACCGGTCGGGTCGCCCGCGGGTGCAGACGCCTTCTCCGGCTTGTCGGCGACGACGGCCTCGGTGGTGAGGAACAGCGCCGCGATGGACGCCGCGTTCTGCAGCGCCGAGCGGGTGACCTTGACCGGGTCGGCAACGCCGGCGGCCAGCAGGTCCTCGTACACGTTGGTCGCGGCGTTCAGGCCGTGACCATCGGGCAGGTTCGACACCTTCTCGGCGACGACACCCGGCTCCAGACCACCGTTGAAGGCGATCTGCTTGAGCGGAGCCGACAGCGCGACGCGCACGATGTTGGCACCGGTCGCCTCGTCACCCTCGAGCTTGAGCTCGTCGAGCGCCGGGGCAGCCTGCAGCAGGGCCACGCCGCCACCGGCGACGATGCCCTCTTCGACGGCAGCCTTGGCGTTACGCACGGCATCTTCGATGCGGTGCTTGCGCTCCTTGAGCTCCACCTCGGTGGCAGCTCCGGCCTTGATCACCGCAACACCGCCGGCCAGCTTGGCCAGGCGCTCCTGCAGCTTCTCGCGGTCGTAGTCGGAATCGCTGTTCTCGATCTCGGCGCGGATCTGGGCCACCCGGCCGGCGATGGCGTCGGAATCGCCGGCGCCCTCGACGATGGTGGTCTCGTCCTTGGTGATGACGACCTTGCGGGCGGTGCCCAGCAGGGCGATGTCCGCAGTCTCCAGCGAGAGGCCGACCTCTTCGCTGACAACCTGGCCACCGGTCAGGATCGCGATGTCCTGCAGCATGGCCTTGCGGCGGTCACCGAAGCCCGGGGCCTTGACGGCGACGGACTTGAAGGTGCCGCGGATCTTGTTGACCACCAGGGTGGAAAGGGCTTCGCCCTCGACGTCCTCGGCGATGATCAGCAACGGCTTGCCGGACTGGATGACCTTCTCCAGCAGCGGCAGCAGGTCCTTGACCGTCGAAACCTTCGACGAAACGAGCAGGATGTACGGATCCTCGAGGACCGCTTCCTGGCGCTCGGCGTCGGTCACGAAGTAGCCCGAGATGTAGCCCTTGTCGAAACGCATACCCTCGGTCAGTTCGAGCTGCAGGCCGAAGGTGTTGCTCTCCTCGACGGTGATGACACCCTCGTTGCCGACCTTGTCCAGCGCCTCGGCGATCAGGTCACCGATGGACTGGTCACCGGCGGAGATACCGGCGGTGGCAGCGATCTGCTCTTTGGTCTCGACCTCTTTGGCGGTCGAGAGCAGCCGAGCCGTGATGGCCTCGACAGCCTTCTCGATACCGCGCTTCAGGCCGAGCGGGTTGGCGCCGGCCGCGACGTTGCGCAGACCTTCGCGAACCAGGGCCTGGGCGAGCACGGTGGCGGTGGTGGTGCCATCGCCTGCGACGTCATCGGTCTTCTTGGCGACCTCTTTGACCAGCTCGGCGCCGATCTTCTCGTACGGGTCCTCCAGCTCGATCTCCTTGGCGATGGAAACACCATCGTTGGTGATCGTGGGGGCACCCCACTTCTTCTCCAGGACGACGTTGCGACCCTTGGGGCCGAGCGTCACCTTTACGGCGTCGGCGAGGGCATTGAGGCCCCGCTCGAGGCCGCGACGGGCCTCTTCGTCATACGCAATTGTCTTGGCCATTGCGAGGTGATTCCTCCGGTTGGGAATTGCACGTCTTGTTGGTCAGGTTCAGTGCCCGCGACGGACGGCGTGGGTGTGCTCCCTGCCTCACCGGCCCGACCTAGCACTCACTAATCGAGAGTGCCAACATCATTTTTAGCACTCGACCATGGCGAGTGCAAGGTTGGCTAGCTGCTCTCACCGTGGAATCGGTCGTTTCGCAACCCGTCGAACACGACGGCCAACGCCGTGTCGACGACCGCGGCGTCGTAGGCCTGTATCGCCTGCAGTCCCACCACGAGACCCTTGACCTCCGGCACGGCGACATCTGCCCGTAAGGTGCCGGCGGCCTGACCCGCGGTCAGCAGATCACCCATCATCGCGAGGAACTCCGCTTCGGCCCCGGGCACCGCGTGGTTGATGTCGACCCCCGCGCCGGAGAATGCCTCGACCAGTCCGCGGTCGGTGGCGCCCCAATCCAGCACCACGGCCCGCATCAGGCTGAAGATCGCACCCGCCGGGTCCGACACGAGCAGTGCGCGCCCCTCGTCGACGATCTGCTGCATCCGGTCCGCGATCACCGCCCGGAAAAGATCCTGTTTGGCGGGGAAGTGGCGGTAGACGGTGCCCGCGCCGACACCGGCGCGACGGGCGATCTCGTCGACGGGCACACCGAGACCTTCGGCGGCGAACGTCTCGTAGGCCACCGCGAGGACGCGTGCGCGATTACGGGCCGCGTCGGCGCGCATATCCAAGACCTCCCGGGGAACAAAAGCGGAGCGTTCGTTCCGCATAATCGGAAGCAACCGGAGTATCCACCCCGTTTACGCCTGACAGGAGTCTCTCATGGCGTCAATCCCAGCGTCTGATTCCCGGACGAGCGGCACGCCCCTGCGGATATGCGCGCACGTAACCCCTTGCCCTAGACTGCCCTTCGACCAGATAGGAGTCTCGGGTGCGGGCATACGAAGCGCCCAGCACCCAGGCTTTGCGGGGCTGGCAGCGTCGGGCGCTGGTGAAGTATCTCGCCGCCAGGCCGAAGGACTTCCTGGCTGTCGCGACCCCGGGTGCCGGCAAGACGGCCTTTGCATTGCGCGTCGCCGGCGAGTTGCTGGCCGACGGCACCGTGACGCAGATCGTGGTGGTGGTGCCCACCGAGCATCTCAAGACGCAGTGGGCGCAGGCGGCCGCTCGGCTCGGGATGGCGCTGGACCCCAAGTTCAGCAACTCGGCGGGACACACCTCCACCGATTACCACGGCATCGTCGTCACCTACGCCCAGGTGGCCAGCCACCCCACCCGGCATCGGGTGCGCACCGAGAACCACAAGACGCTGGTCATCTTCGACGAGATCCACCACGGCGGCGACGCCAAAAGCTGGGGCGACGCCATCCGGGAGGCCTACGACGACGCGACGCGGCGGCTGGCATTGACCGGTACCCCATTTCGCAGCGACGACAGCGCGATCCCATTCGTCACCTACGAAACCGACGGCGCGGGCTTCCAGCGCTCCAAGGCCGATCACATCTACGGCTACTCCGAGGCGCTGGCCGACGGTGTGGTGCGCCCGGTGGTGTTCATGGCCTACTCGGGCGAGGCCCGTTGGCGCGACAGCGCCGGCGAGGAGCACGCGGCACGCCTGGGCGAGCCTCTCAATGCCGAGCAGACGGCGCGTGCCTGGCGCACCGCGCTGAACCCCGAGGGCCAGTGGATGCCCGCGGTGATCGCCGCCGCGAACCGGCGGCTGCAGCAGAAGCGCGCCCATGTCCCCGATGCCGGCGGCATGATCATCGCCTCCGATCAAACGACCGCCCGCGCCTACGCCAAGCTGCTGACGACCCTCACCGGCGAGGCACCGACAGTGGTGCTCTCCGACGATCCGACGGCATCGAGCCGCATCTCGGAGTTCTCCGACTCCTCCTCACCGTGGATGGTCGCGGTGCGCATGGTCTCCGAGGGCGTGGACGTGCCCCGGCTCGCCGTCGGCGTCTACGCCACCAGCGCCTCGACACCTCTGTTCTTCGCCCAGGCGATCGGCCGGTTCGTACGCAGCCGCAAGGCCGGTGAGACGGCCAGCATCTTCCTGCCTTCGGTGCCTAACCTGCTGCGGCTGGCCAGCGAACTGGAGGCTCAGCGCAACCACGTGCTGGGCAAGCCGCACCGCGAAACCGACGGCCTAGAGGATGCGCTGCTCGAGGACGCGAACAAGACCAAGGACGAAAAGACCGACCCGGAACGGGGTTTCGAGTCCCTGGGCGCCGATGCCGAGCTCGATCAGGTCATCTTCGACGGATCGTCGTTCGGCACCGCAACCCCGGCCGGCAGCGACGAAGAGGCCGACTATCTCGGCATCCCCGGCCTGCTGGATGCGCGCCAGATGCGCGATCTGCTGAGCCGCCGCCAGGACGAGCAGTTGCAGAAACGCACCGCATCCGGGGCGGCGGCGCCGCGGACCACCCACGGCCACCTGCAGGAACTCCGCCGTGAACTGAACACCCTGGTGTCGATCGCGCATCACCGCACCGGCAAGACGCACGGTCAGATCCACAACGAGCTACGCGAGATATGCGGCGGCCCGCCCCTTGCGGCGGCCACCGGCGATCAGATCAAGGCCCGCATCGACGCGGTGCGCAGTCTGAGACCGCCGTCCCGCTAGAGCCCCAACAGCTCCGGCAGGCCAGCCACCGATTCGATGACATGACTGGGTTGCATGGCGAATTCATCTGCGGCCCAACGGTCCAGCGTGTTCTGACGGAACTTGCCGGTGCGCACCAGCACGCCGGTCATCCCGACCACCTGGGCGGCCAGCACATCGTTGTTGAGGTCATCGCCGACCATGTACATCTCGTCGGCGTTCACCCCGAGCAGGTTGGCCGCCGACAGGAATCCCTCGGGCGCCGGCTTCCCGACGGCGGTGGCCTTGCGGCCCGAGCACTCCTCCATGCCCAGGAGGTACATGCCGGTGTCGATGCGCAACCCGTGGGTGGTGGTCCACGACATGCTGCGGTGCATGGCCACCACCGGGACGCCCTGGGCCATCCAGTCGTACACCCATGACAGGGTCAGGTGGTTGTACTCGGGTCCGGCGCCGCCGAGCAGCACCACATCCGGGGTGGCCGGGGCACCCGGACCGGTGAACTCGGCGGAGTAGACGATGTCCACCCCCGGCATGTCCTCGGCGATCTGACCGCTGTTCACCAGGAAACATCGGGCGCCCGGATACCTGTCGCGAACGTAATCGGCGGTGAGCGCCGCGGCGGTGATCACCTCGTCCGGGCTGACCGGCATGCCCGCCTCGGTGAGCAGGTCGGAGATCTGGGTGCGGGTGCGGGTGGTGGTGTTGGTCAGGTAGGACCGCGCAATCTGATTGTCCGCCAACACCTGCAGCGTCCGGGCGGCGCCCTCGATCGGCCGCCATGAGGTCACCAGCACCCCGTCTATATCGAAAAGGACTCCACCGATAGCCATGCAGCGAGACTATGCGCACCACACACCGTCTGCGACCCACGGGGATGCGGTGGGGTGCGCTGCGACTGGGGTGCACCCATCACTCGAGCATGGCGGTCGGGGTCCGTATGTTCTAGGTATGAGCCAGAAATGGACCGAATCAGATGTCCCCGACCAGTCCGGGCGGGTCGCGATCGTCACGGGTTCGAACACCGGCCTCGGCTACGAGACGGCCAGGGTGCTCGCCGACCGCGGCGCGCAGGTCGTCATCGCGGTACGGGACACCGCCAAGGGTGCAGGTGCGGCATCCAAGATCCGCGCCGCCGTACCGGACGCCGACCTCAAGGTCGTCGCCCTCGACCTCGGCTCGCTGCAGTCGGTCCGCACCGCGGCCGAGCAGCTCAAGGCCGACTACCCGCGCATCGATCTGCTGATCAACAATGCCGGGGTGATGTACCCGCCGAAGCAGACCACCGCCGACGGTTTCGAGCTGCAGTTCGGCACCAACCACCTCGGCCATTTCGCACTCACCGGCCTGCTGCTGGAAAACATTCTGCCCGTGGAAAATTCGCGGGTGGTGGCACTGGCCAGCATTGCCCACCGCAATCAGGCAGCGATCCACTTCGACGATCTGCAGTGGGAGCACACCAGGTACAACCGGGTCGCGGCCTACGGTCAGTCCAAGCTGGCCAACCTGATGTTCAGCTATCAGCTGAACCGCCGCCTGGCAGGCAAGAACACTCTCTCGGTCGCCGCCCACCCCGGCGTCTCCAACACCGAACTAACGCGTCACATCCCCGGCGCCAACCTGCCCGGTTTCAACACGCTGGCCGGTCTGGTCACCAACTCGCCGCTGGTCGGCGCGCTGGCCACCCTGCGTGCCGCCACCGATCCGGCGGTGCGCGGCGGGCAGTACTACGGACCGGCCTTCCCGATCGCCGCCATGGGAATCGTCGGACATCCACAGCTCGTGACCTCCAGCGCGCAGTCGCACGACACCCGCATCCAGCGCCGGTTGTGGACGGTGTCCGAGGAGCTCACCGGCGTCGGCTTCCCCGTCTAGCGATGCGCTCCGTCGACGAACATCAGCAGGTCATCGCCGGTTTGATCCAGGGCCGCCCGGCGGTGACGATGGCACCCGGCGACGCCCTGGGGCTGGTGCTGGCTGGCGATATCGTCGCCGCGGTGTCGCTGCCCGGTTTCGACAACTCGGCAATGGACGGGTTTGCGGTGCTCGCCGCCGATATCGTGAACGCCACGGCCGAGAATCCCGTCACACTGCCGGTCGTCGATGACATCCCGGCCGGGCGCGCCGACACCCGGCCATTGGAACCCGGTACCGCACAACGCATCATGACCGGCGCGCCGCTACCGCTCGGGGCCACCACGGTGGTCCCCGTCGAGTCGACGGATTCTGATTTCACAGCCCCCTTTTCGACCCCCTTTTCGACGCGCGCGCCAGCGGTGCAGATCCGCGCGAGCACCCGCGAGGGTCAGCACATCCGGCGCGCCGGTGAGGATGTCGCCGCAGGCACGACGGTGCTGGCGACCGGTCAGCGCCTCACCCCGGCCGCGCTGGGTCTGGTGGCCGCCCTGGGCCTGGCCGAGGTCAGTGTGCTGCCGCGGCCCCGGGTGCTGGTGATGTCGACGGGTTCGGAGCTGGTGGCGCCGGGGACGCCGCTGCAGCCCGGGCAGATCTACGAATCCAATGCGGTGATGCTGGCCGCCGCTGTCCGCGACGCGGGAGCCGACGTCATCGCCTCGACCATGGTCGGCGACGACGTCGACACATTCCGGGCCGCGCTGGGCGCCCATGCCGAACAGGCGGACCTGATCATCACCACCGGCGGAGTGAGCGCGGGCGCCTACGAGGTCGTCAAGGATGCCCTCGGCGGCGAGGTCCAGTTCGTCAAGGTGGCCATGCAACCCGGAATGCCGCAGGGCTGTGGGCGCGTCGCCGGCACACCGATCGTCACCCTGCCCGGCAACCCCGTGAGCGCGCTGGTGTCCTTCGAGGTGTTCCTGCGCCCGGCACTGCGCGCGGCGATGGGCTTGGCACCGGAGCGTCCCCGCATCACCGCCACGCTCGCCGAGGACCTGACCTCCCCGCCCGGCAAACGCCAGTTCCGACGCGGCCTGCTCGCAGGCGATACCGTCACCAGCTATGGGCCACCGGCCTCGCATCACCTGCGCTGGCTGGCATCGTCGAACTGTCTGCTGGACATCCCGGTAGGTGTCGACAAGGTGGCCGCCGGGTCACAGGTCGCCGTGTGGGACCTGTCCGCCGGCTGACCCCACGTAGAATCGGGAGCCAATATGGCCAGACCTGCGCGTTCACCCGATGACGACAGCTCAGAAGCACAACGCTTCGTCGAACTCGTCCGATCCACCGTCCCCCCGGTCCATCCGGCCGGTCTGCCGTTCATCGTCGGCGGCCTGGGCCTGGCAGCCGCCGGCCGCAATCACCGCTGGCTGCGCAACAGCGGTCTCGGTGCCGCGAGTTTCAGTGCACTGTTCTTCCGGCATCCGTCCCGAGTGCCCCCGAGCCGTCCCGGCGTCGTCGTGGCACCGGCCGACGGCCGGGTGACTCTGCTGGACACCGCGGTTCCACCCGCCGAACTCGGTATCGGCGATACCCCGATGGCCCGGATCAGCATCTTCCTGTCCATATTCGACGCGCACGTGCAGCGCGCACCGGTGGCCGGCCAGGTGATGGGGGTGGTGCACCGGCCAGGCCGGTTCCAGTCCGCGGACAAGGACACCGCCAGCGAGGCCAACGAACGCAACAGCATGTGGCTGCGCACCGAAGACGGTGTGGACGTCGTCGCCGTGCAGATCGCCGGACTCGTCGCCCGGCGCATCGTGTGCAGCGCCCACATCGGTGACAAACTCACACTCGGCCAGACGTACGGACTGATCCGGTTCGGCTCCCGGTTGGACACCTACTTCCCCACCGGCGCACGCGTGCTGGTAGAGGGCGGGCAGCGCGCAATCGGCGGCGAGACGATTCTGGCCGAACTGTCGTGATGCAGAACCGGGACCGAGCCAAACCACGCCCGGCAGCGATGCGGATCCTGCCCAGTGCCACCACGGTGTTGGCCATCTGCGCGGGCCTGACGTCCATCAAGTTCGCGCTCGACGACCGGCCCGCTATCGCGCTCGCCCTGATCGGTGCCGCCGCGATCCTGGACGGCATCGACGGCGGTATCGCCCGCGCGCTGGACGCCCAGTCGCGGATGGGCGCCGAGATCGACTCGCTGGCCGACGCGGTCAACTTCGGTGTGGCACCCGCGCTGGTGGTGTACGTGACGTTGCTGCCGACGTCGCCGGTCGGCTGGATCTTCGCGTTGCTGTACTGCGTGTGCATCGTGCTGCGATTGGCGCGGTTCAATGCACTGCTCGACGACGACACCAAACCCGCCTACACGCGGCAGTACTTCACCGGGATGCCCGCGCCCTGCGGGGCCGTCGGCGTCATCGCTCCGCTGGCCGCGATGCTGCAGTTCGGCCAGGGCTGGTGGACCACACCCTGGTTCGTCTGCCTGTGGTTCGCCGCCAATGCCACCCTGCTGGTCAGCCGGGTACCCACGCTGGCACTGAAATCGGTCTCCATGCCGCCGAACGCGGCGCCCTTCCTGTTGATCGCCATCGCCGCGGCGGCTGCGGCGCTGCTGCTGTTCCCCTACGTGTTGTTGCTGCTCAGCGTCGTCGGCTACGTCTGCACAATCCCGTTCACGATCCGCAGCCAACGGTGGGTGCAGGCCCGACCCGAGACGTGGAACGACAAACCGCGCCAACGCCGCCAGGCCCGCCGCGAGATCCGCCGGGCACAGCCGCACCGGCGTTCGGTGTCCCGGCTCGGTCTGCGCAAGCCGGGCCGGTGAACCATCTCCGGCTGACCGCCCGGCTGAACACGTCGGCCTCCGACAACCGCCGCGGGGTGGTGCGCCTGCACCCGGAAGCCATCGCCGCCCTGGGCATCCGCGAGTGGGATGCGGTCTCGCTGCTGGGTTCCCGCACCACCGCCGCGGTGGTGGGTCTGGCCCCCGGCGGCACCCCGGCCGGGGTGGCGCTGCTCGACGACGTGATGCTGTCCAATGCCGGCCTGCGGGAGAACACGACCGTTGTCGTCGCGCCGGTGACGGTGTTCGGCGCGCGCTCGGTCACCCTGACCGGCTCCCGGCTGGCCACCCAATCGCTATCGCCCGCGACGCTGCGGATGGCCCTGCTCGGCAAGGTGATGACGGTCGGCGACACCGTCTCCCTGCTCCCCCGCGATCTCGGTCCGGGCACCTCGACATCGGCGGCCACCACCGCGCTGACCACCTCGGTGGGCATCACCTGGACCTCCGAGTTGCTCACGGTGACCGGTGTCGATCCGGCCGGAACCGTGAGCGTGCAACCCAATTCGAATGTCTGCTGGGGCGACGGCACCACGGGAACGGCACCGTCCACACCGGGCCCGGCGCCTGCCACACCCGCGATCCCGTGCGATGATCTCAAGGGCGCCCATGTGCAGGCCGGCAAGCTTGCCGAGTGGCTCAAGCTGGCCCTCGATGAGCCACAGCTGCTGGAAAGCCTCGGCGCCGCAACCAATCTCGGTGTGCTGGTGAGTGGCCCGGCCGGCGTCGGCAAGACCACCCTGGTCCGGGCCGTGTGCGCCGACCGCCGGCTGATCGAGCTGGACGGACCCGAGGTCGGGGCGTTGCGCGCCGAGGATCGACTGGCCAGTGTGGCCTCCGCGGTCGCCGGTGTCCGTGATGGCGGTGTCCTGCTCATCACCGATATCGATGCGCTGCTGCCGAGTGTCGCCGAACCGGTGGCGACGCTGATCCTCACCGAACTGCGCATTGCGGTGGGCACCAAGGGGGCTGCGTTTATCGCCACCTCGGCGCTGCCGGACAACGTCGATGCCCGGTTACGGGCACCGGATCTGTGCGACCGCGAACTCGGCCTGAGCCTGCCCGACGGCGCCACCCGCAAGGCACTGCTGGAGGTGCTCCTGCGTGAGGTGCCGGCGGGCGATCTCAACCTCGACGAGATCGGGGCACGCACACCGGGTTTCGTCGTCGCCGATCTCGCCGCCCTGGTCCGGGAGGCGGCGCTGCGGGCCGCCGCCCGTGCCAGCGCCGACGGTCAGCCTCCCGCCCTGACCCAGGAGGATTTCAGCGGGGCGCTCTCGGTCATCCGTCCGCTGTCCCGGTCGGCCACCGAGGAGGTGGCCGTCGGCTCGGTCACCCTCGAGGACGTCGGCGATATGGTCGCCACCAAGCAGGCGCTCACCGAGGCGGTGCTGTGGCCGCTGCAGCATCCCGACACCTTCGCCCGCCTCGGCGTGCACCCCCCGCGCGGCGTGCTGCTCTATGGCCCGCCGGGCTGCGGTAAGACATTCGTGGTTCGGGCACTGGCCAGTTCCGGCCGGCTGAGCGTGCACGCCGTCAAGGGCGCCGAGCTGATGGACAAATGGGTCGGCTCGTCGGAGAAGGCGGTGCGCGAATTGTTCCGTCGCGCTCGCGATTCGGCGCCGTCGCTGGTGTTCCTCGACGAGATCGACGCTTTGGCGCCGCGGCGTGGGCAGAGCCATGATTCCGGGGTGACCGATCGGGTGGTGGCCGCGCTGCTGACCGAGCTGGACGGTATCGACCCGCTGCGCGATGTGGTGGTGCTGGGCGCCACCAACCGGCCGGACCTGATCGATCCGGCGCTGCTGCGTCCGGGCCGGCTGGAGAAACTGGTGTTCGTGGAGCCGCCGGATGCGCAGGCACGCAAGGACATCTTGCGAACCTCGGGCAAATCCATTCCGCTGGCCCCGGACGTGGATCTGGACGCGCTGGCCGAGGATCTGGACGGCTACAGCGCCGCGGACTGTGTGGCGTTGCTGCGCGAGGCGGCGCTGACCGCCATGCGGCGCTCGATCGACGCGGCCGATGTCACCGCAGAGGATGTGACCAAGGCGCGCGGGAACGTGCGTCCCTCCCTGGATCCGGTGCAGGTCGAGTCCTTGAAGGCGTTCGCGGAGAACCGATAGTCGAGTACCGCAGTACCTGGGTCCACCGGTAGAATGGCGGTAGCCCTAGTGGCTGACACCCCGACCCCCATCCGATCGGAGTGCCGTGCTCGCCGTTCTCCTCGCCCACGCAGTCGCCACCGCGGTGGCGCCCCTTCTGGTCGCCAGATGGGGCCGGTTGGCGTTCTATCCCCTCGCCCTGGTTCCGCTGGGCTCGCTGGTGTGGGTGGGACTGAACTGGCCCGGCGACGCGGACGTCCCGACCGTGCACATCCCGTGGGTACCCGAGCTGGCCATGGACATCACGCTGCGCTTCGATTCACTGTCGGCGATCATGAGCGTGCTGGTGCTGGCGATCGGCGCGCTGGTCCTGTTCTACTGCGGCGAGTACTTCCACCACCACGAGGGCCGCATCGAGAAGCGGCTACCCAGCTTCGCGGCCGAACTGGTCGCCTTCTCCGGTGCGATGTTCGGCCTGGTGGTCAGCGACAACATGTTGCTGCTCTATATCTTCTGGGAAACCACCACGGTGCTGTCATTCCTGCTGGTGGGCCACTACGCCGAACGGGCCACCAGCCGGCGGGCGGCCACCCAGGCATTGCTGGTGACGACCTTCGGCGGGCTGGCCATGCTGGTCGGCATCATCGTCCTGGGCAACCTGTCGGGCACCTATCTGCTCTCGGAACTCATCGCCGCCCCGCCGACCGGCCTGGCCGTCACCATCGCGATCGCGCTGATCCTGGTGGGCGCGCTGTCCAAGTCCGCGATCGTGCCGATGCACTTCTGGCTGCCCGGCGCGATGGCCGCGCCCACCCCGGTCAGCGCCTATCTGCATGCCGCGGCGATGGTGAAGGCCGGTGTCTACCTGATCGCCCGGATGACACCCGGGTTCGCCGACACCCCACTGTGGCGACCGATGGTGGTGGGGCTGGGGTTGCTCACCATGCTGCTGGCGGGTTGGCGCGCGGTCCGCGAATACGACCTCAAACTGATCCTGGCTTTCGGCACGGTCAGCCAGCTCGGCCTTATCACGATCATGGTCGGCTCCGGCGGCCCGGATATGATGCTGGCCGGGCTGGCCATGCTGTGTGCGCACGCCATGTTCAAGGCGGCGCTCTTCATGGTGGTCGGCGTGATCGACCACGCCACCGGAACCCGGGACATCCGCAAGCTGGCCGGCCTCGGCCGCCGGCACCGGCCGCTGCTGTTCATCGCTCTCGGCGCCACCGCCAGCATGGCCGCGCTTCCGCCGTTCTTCGGGTTCGTGGCCAAGGAGGCCGACCTGGAGACCGTGCTGCACAGCCAGGCGCTGGGCGGCTGGGCCCCCGTCGTGCTCGCGGGCATCGTGCTCGGCTCGGTCTTCACCACCATCTACAGCCTGCGATTCCTGTGGGGCGCCTTCGCCGACAAGGGCCTGGACGCGCCCAGTGTCCGGGTCACCGCGATGCACCGCCCGCCGCTGAACTTCCTGCTGCCGCCGGGCATTCTCGCCGCCGCCGGGCTGGCATTCGGGCTGTGGCCGGCCGGCCTGGATTCGGTCCTCGACGCTTACGCCGAGACCATCCCCGGCGGTTCGGGTTACCACCTGGCACTGTGGCACGGGTTCGGCCTGCCGTTGCTGCTGTCGGTGCTGATCCTGACGGTCGGCACGTGCGTGTTCTTCGGCCGAAACAGGTTGCCCCGCAGCCAGTCCGGCTTCACCCCCTTGGGCAACGCGGACCGGATCTACGACGAGGTGATGCGCGGCCTGGACGTCCTTGCGGTGCGCCTGACGGCGCAGACCCAGCGAGGATCACTACCGGCCACCCAGTCGGTGATCCTGTGCACGCTGGTGCTGATGCCGGTGACCGCACTGGCGCTGGGTGCCCGTACCCGGTCGGACCTCGCCCCGAAAATTGCACTGTGGGATTCCCCGCTGCAAGTGGTGGCGGGCCTGGTGGTGCTGGCCGCCGCGGTCGGCGCGACGGTGATGCGCAACCGGCTCGCCGCGGTGCTGCTGGTCGGCGTCACCGGCTACGGCTGCGGTGTGATCTTCGCGTTCCACGGTGCGCCGGATCTGGCGCTGACGCAGTTCCTGGTCGAGACGCTGCTACTGGTGATCTTCGTGCTGGTGCTGCGGACGCTGCCTGCGGAAGCCGACCGCTCCAACATCAACCGCAGCCGGCTGCCGCGCGCCGCGCTGTCGCTGGCGGTCGGGGCGGCGGTCACCACGCTGACGGTATTCGCGATGGCCGCGCGCGACACCGGCCCGATCGCCGAACTTCTCCCCGAGGCCGCCTACTACCGCGGGCACGGCGCCAACGCCGTCAACGTCCTGCTGGTCGACATCCGCGCCTGGGACACCATGGGCGAGCTCTCGGTGTTAGTCGTCGCCGCAACGGGAGTGGCCTCGATGGTCTTCCGCAACAGGCGCTTCGGGTCCGCACCGCGGGTCCCGCAGGCGACGCCGAGTCCGGTCGGCCAGCCCGATATCGGCCCGGTGAGTGCCTACAGCCCGGCCGTCGGCGACGTCACCTGGTTGCGCGGCAGTGAGCTGCGCGACCCCCGTGACCGCTCACTGGTGCTCGAGGTGGCCACCCGCATCATCTTCCCGCTCATCATGGTGCTCTCGGCGTACCTGTTCTTCGCCGGGCACAACACGCCCGGCGGCGGTTTCGCCGGTGGTCTCACCGCGGGGCTGGCGCTGGTGCTGCGCTATCTTGCCGGCGGCCGCTATGAACTCGGCGAGACGCTGCCACTGGATGCCGGCAAGGTATTGGGCGCCGGCCTGATTCTCTCGGCGGGCACCGCGGTGACCTCGCTGCTGCTCGGTGCACCGGTGCTCTCCTCGGCGGTGCTGCACGTCGACGTCCCGGTGCTCGGCCCGATCAAGCTGGTGACCGCACTGTTCTTCGACCTCGGGGTCTATCTGATCGTGGTGGGTCTTGTTCTCGACATCCTGCGCAGCCTGGGTGCCCGCGTCGATGTGGAGATGGTGCGGAAATGACCACTTATCTTGTTCCCCTCATCCTGATCGGTGGGCTCACCAGTGTGGGGGTCTACCTGTTGCTGGAACGCGCCCTGACCCGAATGCTGTTGGGGCTGCTGCTCGTCGGCAATGCCGTGAACCTGCTGATCCTCAACGTCGCAGGACCGTCGGGAAATCCGCCGGTCTACGGCCGCAGCAGCAACGGCTCGACCACCGACGCGGATCCGTTGGCGCAGGGCATGATCCTGACCGCCATCGTCATCAGCATGGGTATCGCGGCCTTCGTGCTGGCCCTGGCCTACCGGTCCTATCAGCTGACCACCGTCGAAGAAGTCAGCAACGATCCGGAAGACACCAGGGTCGCCGAACGCACCGACGAGGATATCGTCGACCGGGACATCCCGGACGTGGTGCCCTCGCGTGATACCGATGCGCCCGATGAACTCGACGCGCTGCCGGGTGCGGAGGGGTCCCGCTGATGACTCTCGCGTCGATTCTCACCCCGCTCCCCGTCCTGATCCCGACCATCGCCGCGGCCATCACCATGGTCGCCGGCCGCCGTCCCCGGCTGCAGCAACTGGTCTCGCTGACGTCGCTGACCGCGGTGGTGGCGGTGTGCGCGGTGCTGCTGTACGTGGTGGACCGCGATGGCACGGTGGCCGTGCAGGTCGGCGGCTGGGGCCAGAGCGAGCCGGGGATGGGCCCGCTCGGTATCACCCTGGTGGCCGACCGGTTGTCGGTGCTGATGCTGGTGGTCTCGTCGATCGTGCTGCTGGCGGTGGTCTTCTATGCCATCGGGCAGGGCATCAGCGATGGCGATGAACGCCAACCGGTTTCGATCTTCCAGCCGACCTACCTGGTGCTGTCGGCGGGCGTGTGCGCCGCGTTCCTGGCCGGCGACCTGTTCAACCTGTTCGTCGGGTTCGAGGTGTTGCTGGCCGCCAGCTTCGTGCTGCTGACCATCGGCGGCAGCGCCGAACGGGTCCGCGCGGGCATCGCCTACGTGATGGTGTCGATGGTCTCGTCGCTGATCTTCCTGATCGGCATCGCGCTGGTGTACGCGACGACCGGCACGCTGAACATGGCCGAGATGGCGGTGCGTCTCGACGATGTCCCCGACGGCACCCGCTCCGCACTGTTCGCGGTGCTGCTCGTGGCGTTCGGCATCAAGGCGGCGGTGTTCCCGCTCTCGGCCTGGCTGCCCGACTCCTACCCCACCGCACCGGCACCGGTGACGGCGGTGTTCGCCGGCCTGCTGACCAAGGTCGGTGTGTACGCGATCATCCGGGCGCATTCCCTGCTGTTCCCCGGTGGCCGGCTGGACAACGTGCTGATGGTGGCCGCTCTGCTGACGATGGTGGTCGGCATCCTGGGCGCGATCGCGCAGAACGACATCAAGCGATTGTTGTCCTTCACCCTTGTCAGCCACATCGGCTACATGGTGTTCGGTATCGCGCTGGGCGATCACCTCGGGATGTCCGGTGCCGTCTACTACGTGGCGCACCACATCATCGTGCAGACCACACTCTTCCTGGTGGTGGGTCTCATCGAACGCCAGGCCGGGGCGTCGACACTGCAGCGCCTGGGCGGCCTGGCCGCCGCCAGCCCACTGCTGGCATTCGTGTTCGTCATCCCGGCGCTGAATCTGGGTGGCATACCGCCGTTCTCCGGGTTCATCGGGAAGGTCGCACTGCTGGAGGCCGGCGCTCGGGACGGATCCTCGCTGGCCTGGATCCTGGTCGGCGGCAGCGTCGTCACCAGCCTGCTCACCCTGTACGCGATGACCCGGGTGTGGACGAAGGCGTTCTGGCGGGCCCGCGCCGATGCCCCCGAAGGGGCGCTGTCCAACACCACGCCGGCGGCGCTGATCGACGATGACGACGATATCGCCTTCGCAGACCGCGACGATGTCGGGCGGATGCCCGTCGGGATGCTGTTGCCCACCGGCGCACTCATTGCGGTGGGTCTGGCGCTGACGGTGGCGGCCGGGCCGATCTACGCCTACAGCGAGCGCGCGGCCGAGCAGATACTCGACCGCGGCCAGTACATCTCGGCGGTGCTGAAGCCATGAGGAAGGTCACCCTCCGCATCTGGACGCTGTGCTGGCTGACGCTGGTATGGATCCTGTTGTGGGGCACGTTCTCCGTCGGCAATATCGTCGGCGGCCTGGTCGTCGCCCTGGCGATCACCCTGCTGCTGCCACTGCCCCGGGTGCCCGTCGAGGGCAGAGTTCGTCCGCTGGCGCTGCTGCGGTTGATCCTCTACGTCGCCTACTCGTTGGTGCTGTCCTCCGTCCAGGTCGCCTGGCTGGCGATCCGGCCCGGCCCGCCGCCCGCCACCGCGGTGCTGCGCGCGCATCTGG
Source organism: Mycobacterium sp. (assembly GCA_011620645.1). Taxonomy (GTDB): domain Bacteria; phylum Actinomycetota; class Actinomycetes; order Mycobacteriales; family Mycobacteriaceae; genus Mycobacterium. Next base: position 44,885 of record WOYS01000033.1, on the reverse strand, counting down.
CCGTCAAATCCGACCTGGTGCTGTCGCTGGCGGTCGGTGTGATCACGCTGATCCCGGGTACGGTGGTGCTGGAGATCGACCAGACCCGCAGGCTCATCTATGTCCATGTGATCGACGTCAGCTCCGAAAAGGCCGTCAGCAATTTCTACCGTCAAGTCAAGACGGTGGAGCGCCTGATGGTGGCGGCGTTCGAGCGGGAGGCCGATTGGCGGCCGTCTGCGGAGAAGGAGGACGCCTGATGCATGTGGTGTGGATCGCTGCGGCGGTGATGCTGTCGGCTGCCGCCGCCATCACCATGTACCGGCTGCTGGCCGGGCCGAGCACCCTGGACCGGCTGGTGGCACTCGATGCCTTTGTGGCGGTGTCGATGTGCGGCATCGGTACGTGGGCGGCCTACAGCCTGGACAGCACGGTGACCTACAGCCTCACCGCGCTGGCGTTGATCAGCTTCGTGGGTTCGGTGAGCGTGGCGCGTTTCCGGGTGCCCGACCATGATCTCGACGATCGGCGTGCACTGTGACCGTCCTCGACATCATCACCTCGGTCCTCGTGCTGAGCGGGTCGGCGCTGGCGCTGACAGCGGCCATCGGAGTGGTGCGCTTCCCGGACACGTTGTCGCGCATGCACGCTGCCAGTAAGCCGCAGGTGTTGGGCCTGCTGCTGGTGCTGGCGGGCGCGGCAATCCGGCTCAGCGGTCACCCGGATGTCGGCATGATCATCCTGGCCGGCTTGTTCACCCTCATCACCGCACCGGTGGTGGCCAATCGCGTCGGTCAGCTGGCCTACCGCGAACAGAACGTCTCCGATGACGTGACCAAGGACGATCTCGCCGAGTAGCTACTCCGAGAGCTGGAACTCCACCATCGCGGCCACCGTTTCGACGGCCTCACGCAGAGCCTCCAGCCGCGCGGACGCACCCGGTGCGGCCAGCACGGCATACCGGTCGGCCTGACCGAGCGGGATGCGGGCGGCCAACGCATACAGGCGATCTCCGGCCTCCTGACCGGGCTCGGGACCGCCCAGCAGCTCCTCGCGCGGGGGCAGCGTCGCCTGGCGGGACTCGGCGATCCGCTCGAACAGCGCCATCACGGTGTCCTCCACCGAGGCGATATCCGCACCGGTCACCGACGGGCCCGCTTCATCGGGCCAGGGCAGCGTCGTCGCCCGCGGGTAGGGCGCGTCGTCCAGCCACTCGGTCACCCTGATGCGCTCACCCAGCATGCAGCGCAACCGATACCGCCCCTCACCCAGATCGGCATGCTCGACGATGCGGGCCAACACCCCTACGTCGCTGCGCACATCCCCGCCACCGACTTCACGGCCTGCCGCGATCAGCACCACACCGAACACGGGATCGCCGGCCAAACACTGCGAAACCATTGCCGAGTAACGCGGTTCGAAGATCCGCAGGGGCAGCTCCTCGCCGGGCAGCATCGCCACCTCCAGCGGGAACATCGGCGTCGCTGTCATCACAGAACGAGCTCCCCGATCAACGCGTCGACGACGGAGCGCAGATCACCGTCGTGTTCCTCGGCGACCCGGCGTTGGCGCTGATACGACCCGCCGCCACGGTAGACACCCGACACCCGCGCCAGTTCGTCGGCGCAACCCAGGGACACCGCCACCGGTTCGAGCCGGTTCAGCAGCTCATCGAGATCATCGGTGACCAGCCGCTCATTGCTGTCGGCATCCAGGATGATCTCCGCGTCCAGACCGTAACGCGCTGCTCGCCACTTGTTCTCCTGCACATGCCAGGGCGGCATGGTGGGCAGCTGCTCGCCCGCATCGAGGCGGCGGTCCAGGTCGACGATCAAACAGTGCGTCAACGCCACCAGCGCACCCAGCTCGTCGATATTTGACACCCCGTCGAAGATCCGCACCTCGATGGTGCCCAGGTGCGGCGACGGCCGGATGTCCCAACGAATCTCGTTCATGTGGTCGATGATGCCGGTCTTCTTCTGGTCATGGACGAAGCCCTCGAACTGCGACCATTTCTGGAACTGAAAGGGCAGACCGGCGGTGGGCAGCTGCTGGAACATCATCGCGCGGTTGCTGGCGTAGCCGGTGTCGTCACCGTCCCAATAGGGCGACGAGGCGGACAGTGCCAGCAGGTGCGGATACTGGTTGAGCAGTGAGGTAATGATGGGCATCACCTTGTGCGCCGAGGAGATTCCGACGTGCACGTGCACACCCCAGATGAGCATCTGGCGACCCCACCACTGGGTGCGTTTGATCAGCTCGGCGTAGCGCGGTCCCTCGGTCAGCTGCTGGGTGGACCACTCCGCGAACGGATGGGTGCCCGCGCAGAACAGTTCCATGCCGCGTTCCCTGGCAATCCTGCGCACCGGGACGAGGGTGTCGTGCAGGTCGGTCATCGCCTCCGGGACCGTCTCGCATATGCCCGTGACGATCTCGACGGTATTGCGCAGCAATTCCTTGTGCACATGCGGTGTTTCGCCGATCTCGGCGATCACCGCGGCGGCCTCGTTGCTCAGGTCGCGGGTGTCGGGATCGACGAGCGCGAACTCCCATTCGACGCCGACGGTCGGCCGGGGTGACCCGGCGAAATCGATTCGGCTGGGATTACTCCGCGGAGATGACACCGCAGGCCACCCGGCCGCCGGCGTCACCCGTTGACAGCGTCTGCTGGTCAGGACCGGGGGCGCCATTGACCTGCTGGTACTTCTCGACAGGGATATTTCCGAAGTTATCGGCCTTCTCGTGGATGACGATCGCGGTCTTGGTCCCCCCGAGCAGATCCTCGGCGGTGAAGGCATCAGTGGTGGTCACCAGCTTGGCCGAGCCGTCACTGCGAACCTGCAGCGAGCTGAGGTCGCCGCTGGAGGGATGCCCGGAGTGCCCTTCGGCCTGGAAGTGCCCACCGGCGCTGGTGAAATCGCCCTCGCAGGAGCCGACCTGGTGAATGTGCAGACCGTGGAAGCCCGGCGTCAGTTCACCTGCGGTCGTGGTCTCGACCGTCACGGTCGCGAAACCGTCGGCGAATGCGATCTCCGCGGTGGCCACTTCGGTGCCGTCGGCCAGCGCCAGGTTCGCCGTCAAGGTCTCACCCGCGGCCGCGGCGGCGGACGGCGAGGGCGAGGGCGATCCTGTCCACACGGACGGAGTGGTTCCCGGCTGAGTTGCGACCGGCTCGTTGGGTGCGCACGCGGCGGCGATCGGGACGATGACGGCGGCAGCGGCGAGAACGCGAATCGTGGCTGAGATCGGCATGCCCGAGAGCCTAGCCGGTGACCACCACGATGACGCCCGGCGGCTGCTCAACAAGTTCGGAATGCCTCGGCTCAACCGGCGCTTCCAACACCCTGCCGACCTCTTCAGCCGCTTCCCGCTCGCCCGGGGCCTCACCGAAATAGACCGTTGTGCCCGGCACGCCTTCCAGGAGCATGTTCCCGGTCTCGGTGACATTCCAGTCGGCGTCACGCAGCCGGGTGGCGATGCCCTCGGCGGCACCCGGAGTCTCGGAGATGTTGAACACCCGGACATCGGTATTGGCCCGGTCGGGTTCCGGTGACGGCTTGGCGCTGGAAGTGGCGCTGCTGGTCGCGGTGCTCACCACGGCCGAGCCACCGTCGTCTTCGTCGTCGGAGCCCAGGTACTGGAGTGCCACCAGCAATAACACCACGCCGAGAAAGAACAACACCATGACCATGGCGCGCAAGGGCAGCCCGGAAGAGTCTCGCTGGTTCATCGGGGGCAAGCCTAACGGCTCAGGTGATGTCGAAGCCGAGCCGCCGGGCCGCCTTCGCCTTCTGCCGGCTTGCCCGCACCCGTCGCAGCCGCTTGACCAGCATCGGGTCCGCGGCCAACGCCTCGGGACGGTCCACAAGGGCATTGAGCACCTGATAGTACCGGGTCGCCGACATCGAGAAGAGTTCCTTGATGGCGGCTTCCTTCGACCCCGCGTACTTCCACCACTGGCGTTCGAACGCCAGTATGTCGTGTTCGCGGCGGGTCAGCCCGTCCGCGGGTTCGGAGTCGTCCCCGGATTGGCCGGTCCGCGCGATGGCGCCATCCATATCGCTCTTTGGACCCTTCCGATAACTCGCAAATGCCATATATGTGGTTCGGCGAACATTCAATCACGGCGCCGGTAGTTGAGGCGTGATCGTTACCCGCGCGTCGGCTCACTTAAGCTAGCCAACCGTGGCTGTCGTACCAATCCGCATTGTGGGGGATCCCGTCCTGCACACTCCGACCACTCCGGTGCCCGTCGCCGCCGACGGAACGCTGCCGGCCGAACTGGCTCAGCTGATCGCCGACATGTACGACACCATGGACGCAGCAAACGGCGTCGGCCTGGCGGCCAACCAGATCGGTCGCACCGAGCGGGTCTTCGTCTACGACTGCGCCGTGGACCGCGGCCAGCCCGCGCGGCGCCGGGGTGTGGTGGTCAACCCGGTGCTGGAGTCCTCCGAAGTTCCCGAGACCATGCCCGACCCCGACGACGATGACGAGGGCTGCCTTTCGGTGCCCGGCGAGTCGTTCCCGACGGGCCGCGCGGACTGGGCGCGGGTCACCGGACTGGACGCCGACGGCACCCCTGTCACGCTGGAGGGCAACGGCCTGTTCGCCCGCATGCTGCAGCACGAGACCGGCCACCTGGACGGGTTCACCTACCTGGACCGCCTCATCGGCAGGCACGCCCGCGCCGCGAAGCGGATGGTGAAGTCCAATCAGTGGGGGGTTCCGGGGCTGAGTTGGCTGCCCGGCGAGGATCCCGACCCGTTCGGCCACTAGGCGATGCCGTCCGTCGGCAGCCGGGTGTCCCTGCGCTACCGGATACCCAGCGCCCTGAACGACGCCGCCCTGAACGACGCCGCCCTGACCGATGTGGTCGGGCACCTGGAGGCGCTGGATCCCGTCGTCGTGGTGCGCACCAAGTCCGGTGCCGCCGTCGAGATCGACCCCGCCGATGTGGTGTCGATGCGCGAACTGTCACACACCCCCGTTCGCAACTCCGACATCCGCGCTGTGGAGCACGCCGCCGCCCTGGCCTGGCCCGGAACCGAACAGGACTGGCTTGACGGCTGGCTGCTGCGCGCCGGCGGCGGTCATACCAGCCGCGCCAACTCGGCTGTGCCGCTGTTGTTCTCGTCGAATACCGCGGCGCTGCCCGGCATCATCGACTGGTACGCGCAACGCGATCTGGAGCCCTGGCTGGCCCTCCCCGAGCGTCTGCTGCCGATCAAAGCCGCGGGCATCAAGCAGACCCGGGTGCTGACCCGCGACCTGACGCTCGCCCAGGCCCCCTCCCCCGTCGCCATCTTGTCGCCCGAGCCGAGCACCGACTGGCTGCAGACCTACCGGCGCGACGTCCCCGTGGCCGTCCTCACCGCCGTCCTGGACGGCGAGGTGACCTTCGCCTCCCTCGGGGCTGCCGTGGGCCGCGGCGCAGTCACCACCGCACCGGACGGCACCCGCTGGCTCGGCGTGTCGTGTGTGCGTGTCGCGGAGTCGGCGCGCCGCACCGGCATGGCCCGGACGGTCTGCGCCACCTTGCAGGCCTGGGGCGCCGAACACGGCGCGACCCGCGCCTATGTCGAGGTGCTCGACGACAACGAGCCCGCGCTGATGCTCTACGAGTCGTCGGGTTTTCGGCTGCATCACCATCATCGCTATGTGCGCGCAGATAACCTGGTGGCCCATGCGTGAGCTATTCGAGGCCAACCGCGAGGTGCAGGGCTCGCGTGCGCTACGTCTGCTGGCCACGTCGAACCTCGCGGTGTACGCCACGCTGATGGAGCGTCACCTGTTCGGCGGCCCGGTCGGCGAGCCGGAACTGGCGATCCGCCTGGAACGCGATCTCGAGGCACTCAGCGAGACCGGTGAGCAGTCCGGTCTGGCGCTCATCAAGACCTGGGCCAGCCAGGGCTGGCTGCACCGCGTGGTCGATCCACAGTCGGGGGGCGAGCGCAACGTCTGCTATCTGACCCAGGATGCGCGCCGCGCCCTGGACTTCGTGCGCGGTATGCGCCGCAACGACACCATCGCCACCGGCGGATCCATCAACGGCATCGCCGCGCGACTCAAGCAGGTCGCCATCCGTGCCGGTGGCGACCCGGACCGGATCCGGGAGGGTATCGAGGCCGATATCGCGGTGCTGCACGCCGAACTCGACGAGCTCGACGCCGGGCTGCGGCCCGAACCCGATGTCACCGCCATGTACGACGAGTCCCGCGCGATCGCCATGCAGATGGAACGGCTCATCACCGATATCGGCCTGTACGGCACCATGATCGAGCAGGCCACCGCCGCCCTGGACGACCCGATCGACACCAACGTCGAATACCGCGACCGGCAGCGGCAGATGTACGCCGACTATCAGGCGGCCTGGGACTCGGCGGGCCGCGATTCGCACCGGGCGTTCCTGCGGATGATCAACGACCCTGAGCAGCGCGCGGAGTTCGAAGCCGATATCGCCACCGTCGCCGCCACCCTGCCCGAGCTCGACCCGGCGCTGCGCAGGGTGATGGCCGGCTTCTTCGAACTGGTCGGTCACCAGATCGACGAGGTGGAGCGAATCCAGCAGCGCTGCGCCCAGCGGGTGAAGCGGTTCACCGCTTTCGGCACCCTGGAACAGACCCGCGGTGTGGCCCGCCAGCTCGACGAGGCCATCGGCGCCGCCCGAGTGCTGCTCAAGGAGTCGCTGGCAGACTCCCGGCTGGCCATCGAGGTGCCGCTGGCCCGGCATGCGATCAGTTCCGTCGGTGCGCTGAGCTTCCGGATCAACGACCTGTCCGCACCTAAGCCCGCCGAGGTGGCCGACGGGGTGGTGGACCTCACCACGTTCTCGTCGCTGACCACCCAGGTCGACGCACCCGCGCTCTCGTCGATGCTCAACTCCGCACTGCCGGTGTCGCTTCCGGATGCATTGGCGCTGCTCGATTCCCCGTATCTGGGTCACGTGATCGTGCTCTGGTCCTGGGCGCTCAAGCAGCCGTCCACCACCGACCCAACGCCCGTCACGGTCCGGTTCCACTCGTTGGACGGCCGGGACCGCGAGATGGAGGTTCCGCACCTGATGTTCACCGAGCCGATTTCCGAGGTGGTGTCGTGACCGAGGCCGATATCGATTTCACCTCACTACCCGATGTGGACCGCAACGGCGGTCGCATACCGACGCAACGACGTCCGCGCTTCGATGGTGACGTCTCGGCCATGCCCGACCGCGCCTGCTGGGCCCTGCAACACCTGTTGACCCGACGCTACGTCAGCGGGGAATCCGAGCGCGATGTGTACAGCTGGATCATCGAGTACCGGGCCGAGCTGTCGGTCCGGCTCTCCGAACTCGATCTGCAGTTGCGCATCGCCGAGGGTGTCGACATCGCCTACGTGGAGCAGGCCCGCTACGAATCCGCCAAGGGCATCAAGCTGTTACGCCGCGAACCGCTGGGCACCTACGATTCGATCCTGGCGCTGCACCTGGCCCAGATGATGCGTGCCGGAGGGGATCTGAGCTTCCTCATCACGCGCGACGAGGTGCACGGGCTGTTCGGCGGCGTGCTCAACGACACCGACCGCGACACCGTCACCTTCACCGCACGCATCGACGCGGCCATCGCCCGCCTCGCCGGGCTGGACATCTTGCGCAAGACCCGCGACGACGAGGACAGCTACACCGTCAGCCCGGTGATCACCGCGATCATGACGGCGTCGGTCATCACCGAACTGCAGCAGCAGTTCGAGCAACTGCTGAGAGGCGGTTCGGAATGAGTGAGCAGTTCCACCTCTCCCGGCTGCAGGTGATCAACTGGGGTGTGTTCGACGGCTATCACTCGGTGCCGATCAGCGCCGGCGGATCCCTGATCGCCGGAGCGTCCGGAAGCGGTAAATCCTCACTGCTGGACGCGATCTCGATCGGTTTCCTGCCATTCAACCGACGCAACTTCAACGCCTCCGGCGACAACACGGCGGCCGGCTCGAACGCCGGCCGGCGCACCGTGGACAAGTATGTGCGCGGAGCCTGGGGCCAGCGCAGCGACGCAGGCACCAGCCACGTCATCTACCTGCGCGGTGAGGGCACCGTCTGGTCTGCGGTGGGGGTCACCTACACCAGCAACACCGGACGTACCATCACCGGTCTTGTATTGAAATGGCTCACCGGCCAATCCCGTTCGGACTCGTCGAGCCGGTTCGTGCTCGGTGACGGTGACCTGGACATCGAGGAGGTGTGCAACCGCTGGGCGGCCGCCCGCTTCGACAGCGGCGCCTTCAAGGACGGCGGCTGGCGGTTCTCCACCAAGGTGGAATCCCAGTATCTGGCCCAGCTGTACGCCTCCATCGGGATCCGCGCGTCCGAGGCGGCTCAACAGCTGCTTGGAAAGGCCAAGTCGCTCAAGAGTGTTGGCGGCCTCGAGCAGTTCGTCCGCGATTTCATGCTCGATGAACCGGCCAGCCTGGCCCGGCTGCCCGAGGCGCTCAAACAGATCGATCCACTGGTCGAGGCCCGTGAACTGCTCGCGGTCGCCCAGCGCAAGCGCAAGATTCTCGGCGACATCGAGACCATCCAGGTGCGGTACGCCTCGGAGTCCTCTGATCTCGGCATCATCGATCTCGTCGATATGCCGATGGTGCGCGCCTACACCGATCATGTCCGGCTGCAGCAGTGCCCGGCACAGATCGATAACCTGGACGCCACCGTGGATCAGCTCGAGAACGAGTATGCCGACCTGACCCGGCAGCTCAATCTGGCCAAGGCCGAAGGTGATTCGCTCAATGCGCAGATCAGCGGGGCGAGCACCGACGTCGGCCCACTGCAGTCGCAGGTGGCCGGCGCCGAGGCCCAGGCCGAGGAGGTCATCCGCCGCCACGCCGCCTACGAGGAGCTGGTCACCGCCCAGGGCCTGGCCGTTCCCGACAGCGCCGACGAATTCTGGAACCTGCGTGAGGAACTGAGCAAGCAGGCCGCCGGGCTGGCGGTGAAGCTGGACCGGGGCCGGGAGGCCTCCACCGATGCGGAGTACGCGCAGAAGGCGGCGCGGATGGCCCGCGACCACGCGGTCAAGGAACTCAAGCGCGTCGAGCAGGTGGGTTCGGCGCTGCCCGAGTTCGCCGTCACCATGCGCGAACGCATCTGTGCCGCAGTCGGTGTCGATCCATCCGCACTGCCCTATGTCGCCGAGCTGATGGATCTGCGCCCCGACGAGAACCGGTGGCGTGCGGCGGTGGAGAAGGTGCTGCGCTCGGTAGGCCTGCGACTGTTGGTGCCCGATGCGCACTACGCGAAGGTGCTGCGTTTCGTCAACGAGACCAATATGCGCGGACGGCTCGCGCTGCACCACGTCAGAGTGACTGCGACCGGGCGTGAACCGGAGCCGAACACGTTGGCGGCCAAGCTTTTCGTCGTCAACCCGGACCATCCGTGCGCGCCCGAGGCCCTCGATGTGCTCGGCGCGGCCGGTGACCACATCTGCGTCGACACCCCCGATGTGTTCGCCCGGTTCCGGCGCGCGGTCACCGATACCGGCCTGTACAAGGACTCCGATCGGTTGGCCATCAAGGATGACCGCCGCGCGCTCAAACCTTCCGAGTACATCTACCAGGGCGATATCACCGCCAAGCTGGACGCGTTGACCGCCGAGCTCGCCGAGGCCGAAGAGGCCTTCGAGCAGGCCCGCCGGGCCGCCGATGACATCGCCGCCGGGCGCCAGCAGTGGCATGACCGGGCCGCGGCGTGCAGGACCATCTGCGTGCAGTTCCCGCAATGGAGTCAGATCGACACCGAGACCGCCGACGGCCACGCCGATCGACTGCGTGAGCAGTACGAACTACTGATGGCCGACAACCCCGATGTGGAGGCGCTCAGCGTCCGCGCCGAGGAATGCTGGAACGGCATCCAGACCCTGATGACCCGCCGCGGCGCCATCCAGACACGCCGTGACGATCTCGACGGGCTGCGGGCCCGCCTGCTGGAACTGCAGGACCGCCTCGCGCCCGTCGCGGTGTCGGACGCCGCTGCCGAGTTGCTGCGCCGCTATTCGGCCGAGATCCCGGTGCATCTGGAACTGCTCAATCCGGAGCCGCACCGCGACGCGCTGCTCACCGCGATCCGCCGCGAACGCGACCAGCTGACCGAAAGCCGTCGGCGCTCTTGTGAAGAGCTGGCCCGGATCATCGCCACGTTCGATACGACGTTCCCGGACGCGATCCCGAACGATTCCGAGGATTTCGACGAGCGGGTGCACGACTACGTGGCGGTATGCCGCCACATCGATGAGCGCGAGCTTCCCGAAGCCTATGACCGGATGATGCGCCTGATCACCGAACAGGCTCCGGATGCCATCCTGACCCTGCACCGGGTCGCCGAGCAGGAGACCCGGCGTATCAGTGACCAGATCGACCGGGTCAACACCGGTTTGGGCGCGGTGGAGTTCAACCGCGGCACCCGTCTCACGCTGCGCGCCACCCCGCGCAGCCTGGCCGCCGTGTCCGAACTCACCGATATCGTCAAGGCCATCTCACGGCGCATCGCCGAGGTCGGCCTGGGTGACAAGAAGGCCATCCTGGATCAGTACGCCGATATCCTGCGGCTGCGTAATCGTTTGGCCAGCAACACTCCCGAGGATCGGGCCTGGACGCGCGACGCGCTCGACGTGCGCAACCGGTTCACCTTCGACTGCGCGGAGTGGGATGTGCGCACCGATGAGCTGATTCGCACGCACAGCAACGCAGGCGACAATTCCGGCGGCGAGCAGGAGAAGCTGATGGCCTTCTGCCTGGCCGGCGCGCTGAGCTTCAACCTGGCCAATCCCGAAAGTGGGGACAACAAACCGGTTTTCGCGCAGCTCATGCTGGATGAGGCGTTCTCCAAATCCGACCCGCAGTTCGCCCAGCAGGCGCTGCAGGCGTTCCGCAAGTTCGGGTTTCAGCTCGTCATCGTCGCCACCGTGCAGAATGCCACTACCATCCAGCCCTATATCGACGGCGTGGTGATGGTGTCCAAGACCGAGGCGACCGGTCGCAACGCCCGGCCCGTCGCGTCGGTGGCCACCAAGACGATCAGCGATTTCACCGCGCTGCGCAAGGAACTCAAAGTGCCCCAACCGATCTAAAAATGAAGCGGATGATAATTTCATCGGGACAGCCCCGATGCGAGGTCGCCGTGTTGCGCAGACGCATGTTCCTGGCAGGCGGTGCTGGTGCCGTCGCCACCCTGTCGGTCGCCTGTTCCTCGGCCGACACCGCCACCGCACCGCCAAGCGACCTGCCCGGCCGGATCGCCGAGCTGCGCAACCAGTTCCTGGAACGCTACGACGAGGAATACGTCGACAACGCCATCGTCCCGCACTTCCTGAATCGCCAACTGGAGGGCCAGCGCCCGGTGCTCCCGATGATCGACGTCGCACTCACCAAGGAGAACGCGCTCCCCTTCCGCCTGTGGGGACTGCTCAGCAAGACCTGGAAACCCGACCCCGAGCAGGGTGTGACGGTCTTCCTGCAGGGCTTGGAGAAGCGCGGCCCCCACAACCTGCGCAAGCGGATCTAGGACCGCCCCGACGGCACCGCGTTCCCGCCGCTGGAACGTCTCGTCATGGAGCTCTTCTGCACCATATCCCCCAATGGCGGGAGTATTTCCGCACTGGCCGAGACCAGCGAACCTGTCATCGAGCGGCACAGTTTCATCATCAACTTCATCATCAACCCGCACACATCCACCAGTCACGATCCCGTGCAGTGGACCAATCCCGACGATTTCGACCCGGCGAAGACCTTCGAGGTGAAGGACGGACGCAAGGCACCGTTCGGGTTCGGTTACCGGCGCTGCCCCGGCGAGCAGCTCACCGTGATGGCCTTCGAGGATCTGATCCGTAAGGCCTGGAAGGACCGGCCGTCGTTCGTCAAAACCGGTGGTGGCGATCCGAAGCAGGTACCGATCGGGCCGACGACGGTGATCGGCGACGACATGGGGTTCCGGCGCCTGTCCTAAGGTTGTGCGCATGCGCCTGGCCACCTGGAACGTCAACTCCATCCGCACTCGAGTGGACCGGGTGACCGACTGGCTGGCCCGTGCGGATGTCGATGTGCTGGCCATGCAGGAGACCAAGTGCACCGATGCGCAGTTCCCGACGATGCCCTTCGCGGCGCTGGGCTACGAGATCGCGCACGTCGGGCTGAATCAGTGGAACGGGGTGGCGATCGCCTCCCGGGTCGGCCTGGAGAACGTGGAGATTGGGTTCGACGGCCAGCCCGAATGGCAGGCGCTCGCCGAAGCCAGGGCCATCGGTGCGACGTGCCGCGGTGTGCGGGTCTGGAGCCTGTACGTGCCCAACGGCCGGTCCTTGGCCGATCCGCATTACCCGTACAAGCTGGAATGGCTTGCCGCTCTGCGTGACAGCGCATCGAAGTGGATCACCGATGATCCGTCGATCCCGGTGGCGCTGACGGGTGACTGGAATATTGCCCCCACCGACGAGGACGTCTGGGATCCCGAGTTCTTCCGGGAGTCGACTCACGTCTCCGCGCCGGAGCGGGCGGCCTTCGAGGCGATCGTCGATGCCGGATTCGCCGATGTGGTGCGGCCGTTCACACCGGGCCCGGGGGTATACACCTACTGGGACTATACCCAGCTGCGGTTCCCGAAGAAACAGGGCATGCGCATCGACTTCATCCTCGGATCCGCGGCACTGGCCGAACGGGTGACCCACGCCGAGATCGTCCGCGACGAACGAAAAGGCAAGTCGCCGAGTGATCATGCCCCGGTGCTGGTGGAGTTGTCCTGATGGATCTCCTTCCGAAGACCGCGCTCTCGGACGCCGATATCGCCAGCACGTTGCGGCGCGCCGTCACCCTGGCCGACCTGATACTCGACGTGCTGGCAGATTTCGATCCCCTCGGGGTGCGGCGGCATCTCGAGTTCCTCGATATCCCCGGCACCGAGGCATGGGAGGACAAGGACCGCGCCGCCCGGATCAGTTGGTGGATATGGCGGGTAGGGGCACTGGACACCGTCGCGGTGGCCTGGCCCGGTGCTCTGGGCGCGCTCGCCAGTCGGTTGCCGATCCAGGATCTGCTCGGGTTCGCGAGCCAGACGCTCATTCTGTGTGCGGTGGCCCGTGAGCATGAGATGACGGACCGGACCGCTCAGGCGCAGATGCTGGCCGCAGTGCTGTGTGGACGGGAAATCCCCGCCCCGCCGCCGGCGGACCACAGCGAGCCCTGGCCGGACTCGTTGGTGCAGAAGCTGTGGCACCTGGCCGGGATCCTGAACGCGGTGGGCGACGAGCTCGCCAAGCGACCGCACCCGCGGCGGATCTTCCGCTATATCGGCATGCTGCCGGTCGTCGGCGCGGTCGCCGCCTACCTGGGTGAGTACGGCGCGCTGCACCGCGCGGCCAGGGCCGGCGAACAGTGGATCAGCCGGGTTTGACCCCGACGGTGATCAGATCGGACACCGGCGCCCACACCTGCCGACGCACCCGATGCTGCTCCTCGACCCGGAACCCGGCGTCCTCGAACAGCTTCCGCATCCCAGACGGGGTGGGTGCGTGCGCGGGGGCGCCCAGGCCGGCTGACAGGGCGTGCAGCAGCGGGAACGCCTGACGCGGGCTCATGGTGGTGACCGCGACGATGCCACCGGGCGCCAGCACCCTGCTGAACTCCCTCAGCGCGGCAGGCTGGTCGAAGAAGTGGAAGGCCGAGGTGGTCACCACGGCGTCGAGGAATGCGTCCTCGAACGGCAGCTCTTCGGCAGCCGAGGACATCCAGCGCACCCGATCCGAACGTTGGCGGGCCTGGGCGAGCATGCCGTCGGACATGTCGAGGCCGTAGACCTCATCGGGGCGTAGTTCCTGCTGGATCCGGTTGGCCAGGATACCGGTGCCGCAGGCCACATCGGCGATCTCCTTCGAGCCGTGCCGGCTCAATTGGGCGATCACCTCGTCCTGGGCGGGCTTGTACACCAGGCGCTGCAGACAGCCAGCGTCATAGGCGGGGGCTGCGAAACTCCAGAACCGGGTGATCGCGTCGTTGAAGGCCCTGCGCGGCATCGTCGTCACGTGCCCGAGTGTAGCCAGGCGCGGTTGTCGTCGTCGATTAGGTGGGCTAAGCGGATGCCGCGAGCCCGCCCGTTCGCGTCCGCGTCGCTTAGGTCCGCTAATCGACTCCGATTCACCTCCCATGAATGCCTCTGCCTCACCCCACTCTTCGGTTAGACCTGCTAATCGACGGGGACGGTCCGGCTGACAATGCCCACCCGCGCATCACCACCGAACGCACCGCCAACCGGACACGCCTCCAACGACAAACCGGGCTCGCCGCCCACGCCTGGACCGAAACCCTCTAGGAGGTCTCGCTGACAGCGCCGTAACGACCCGCACTGAACATCGACGCCACCGCGCCGATGAGCATCATCACCGCGGCGGTCAGGAACACCACCGTCAGCCCCGAGTGGAACGGCTCGGTGATCAACTCCGGGAAGAACGTCTTACCGGTCAGCACGTCGGCGTTCACGCCGGGAGCCTGCAGCGCACCCGACGGGCCGAGCAGTTCACCGATCGGGTTGTAGCCCAGGAACGCCGCGAACAGGCTGCCCACCGGAGGCGTGTTCGCCACCTCATCCGCGACCGAAGCCGAGACACCCTGCGCCTGCAGTCCACTGCTCATGACCTCCGGCAGCGTATTCGCCAGCCCGACGATCATCAGCGAGAAGAAGGCGCCGATCGACAGCGACGAGCCCGCATTGAAGAACGTGGCCCGCACACCCGAGGCCGCACCGCGCTGCGTCGCGGGCACGCTCGACATGATGGCCGCGGTGTTGGGCGCGGTGAAAATGCCACCACCCAGACCGTTCAGAAATACCAGCAGCGCAAACATCCAGTAGTCGAAGTTCACCGGAATCAGCAGCAGCGCAACGAAGGACGCCGCCATCAGCAACATGCCCCCGACCGTCAACGGCCGCGCCCCGAACCGGTCGGCGAGCGCACCGGAAACCGGCCCCGCCACCAGGAACCCGACGGTCACGGGCAGCAGGTAGATCCCCGCCCACAGCGGCGTCGATTCGAAACTGTAGCCGTGCAACGGAAGCCAAATTCCTTGCAACCAGATGATCAACATGAACTGTAGACCGCCGCGGCCCACCGATGACATCAGCCCGGCCAGGTTTCCCATTCCGAATGCGGCCGAACGGAACAGCCGGATATCGACCATCGGTTGGGGGACCCGCAGTTCGATGAAGCAGAAGGCCACCAGGATCGCCAACCCGGCGATGATCGACCCGAGCACCCACGGGTTGGTCCAGCCGGTCGTGGCGTCGCCGTAGGGCTGGATGCCGTAGGTGATGCCGACGAGCAGCACGGTCAGTCCGATGCCGAAGGACAGCGTGCCTGCCCAGTCCAGCCTTCCGGGTGTGCGCACCCCGAGTTCACGCAGCGAGTGCACGCTCCAAATGGTGCCGAGGACGCCGATCGGCACCCCGACCCAGAAGATGGCCTGCCAGTGCCATTCGGAGAGCACTCCACCGATCAGCAGGCCGAGGAAGGATCCGGCCACCGCGGCCACCATGTTCACTCCGAGTGCCATCCCCCGCTGGTTGGCGGGGAACGCGTCGGTGAGGATCGCCGATGACGAGGCCATCAGCATGGCCCCGCCGATGCCCTGGATGACGCGCCACGCGATCAGCCACACCGCGCCGCCACCGATGTGGAACGGGTCGAAGGACAGCGCGATGGCCGCCACGGTGAAGACCACGAATCCCAGGTTGTAGATGCGCACCCGGCCGAACATGTCCCCCAGCCTGCCGAAGGGCGCGACGAGAACGGCCGTCACCACCAGATACCCCATGATCATCCACAGCAGGTAGCTGACATTGCCCGGCGCCAGCGGGTTGAGCCCGATGCCACGGAAAATCGCCGGCAGCGAGATCAGCACGATGGACGCGTTGATCGAGGCCAGCAGGGTGCCCAACGTGGTGTTGGACAGCACTACCCACTTGTAGAACGGATGGTCGTGGTCGATGCGCTTGCGAGTCAGCTCAATCTCAGTCGTCATCGGCCTTCGGTTCTTTGTATCGGCGAAAACATATGTTAGCTATCCAAAGGATCTCTCGGCAATTTGCACTCCATGGGCTAGGGTTTGTGGCGTCCACACGGGAGCACGCATCAGCGCGCTGAGAGGACGGCTGGGGCCGTCGACCGTACGAACCTGACCGGGTAATGCCGGCGTAGGGAGATGCGTAATGAGTGCTGTTGTCGAACCCATTGTGACCACCGGCCCCATCACGGGCAGCTCGAAGTTCTACTCGCCCGGCGGGGTGCCGTCCCGCCGGGTGCACCTGTCCACCGGTGACCATTTCGACCTGTACGACACGTCCGGGCCCTACACCGACGAGAACGCCATCATCGATCTGGAGAAGGGGCTGCCGCCGCGCGCCGGGGTGGTCTCCGACAAAGGCACCCAGCTGCAACGGGCCCGAAACGGCGAGATCACCGCGGAGATGGCCTTCATCGCCGAACGGGAGGGCGTGGCGCCAGAGCTGGTGCGATCCGAGGTGGCCGCCGGCCGAGCGGTGATACCGGCCAACCACAACCACCCCGAGAGCGAGCCGATGATCATCGGCAAGGCGTTCGGGGTCAAAGTCAATGCCAATATCGGCAATTCGGCGGTAACGAGCTCGATCGCCGAGGAGGTCGACAAGATGGTGTGGGCAACGCGCTGGGGTGCGGACACCATCATGGACCTGTCCACCGGCAAGGACATCCACCTCACCCGGGAATGGATCCTGCGCAACTCCCCCGTCCCGGTCGGCACCGTGCCGATGTATCAGGCGCTGGAGAAGGTCCACGGCGATCCCACCAAGATGACGTGGGAGTCCTACCGCGACACCGTGATCGAGCAATGCGAGCAGGGGGTGGACTACATGACGGTGCACGCCGGGGTGTTGATGCGCTACATCCCGCTCACCGTCAAACGAGTCACCGGGATCGTGTCACGGGGCGGCTCGATCATGGCGGCCTGGATGCTCGCCCATCGCCGGGAATCGTTCCTGTATGAGAACTTCGAGGAACTCTGCGGAATTCTGGCCCGCTACGACGTCACGTTCTCCCTGGGCGACGGGCTACGTCCGGGCTCGATCGCCGACGCCAACGACGAGGCTCAGTTCGCCGAGCTGCGCACCCTCGGCGAGCTCACCAGGATCGCGAAATCCCATGGCGTACAGGTGATGATCGAGGGTCCCGGCCACGTCCCCATGCACAAGATCGTGGAAAACGTGCGCCTGGAGGAGGAATGGTGCGAGGAAGCGCCGTTCTACACCCTCGGCCCGCTGGCCACCGATATCGCACCGGCCTATGACCACATCACCTCGGCGATCGGTGCGGCGATCATCGCGCAGGCCGGCACCGCGATGCTCTGCTACGTCACCCCCAAGGAACACCTGGGCCTGCCCGACCGCAAGGACGTCAAGGACGGCGTGATCGCCTACCGGATCGCTGCCCATGCCGCGGATCTGGCCAAGGGGCATCCGCGGGCACAACTGCGCGATGACGCACTTTCGGCGGCCCGCTTCGAGTTCCGCTGGCACGACCAGTTCGCCCTCTCGCTGGACCCCGATACCGCCCGCGAGTACCACGACGAGACACTGCCCGCCGAGCCCGCCAAGGCCGCGCACTTCTGCTCGATGTGCGGGCCGAAGTTCTGCTCGATGCGCATCACTCAGGACATCCGAGACGGCGTGTATCTGCCCTTGAGCTCATGACCGAGTTCCTGCCCCTGCCCGCAGCAGGGCAGACCCCCACCCGAGTCATGACGATCGCCGGCTCCGATTCCGGCGGCGGCGCAGGCATCCAGGCCGACATGCGCACGTTCGCGATGCTGGGAGTGCACGGCTGCGTCGCGGTCACGGCCGTCACGGTGCAGAACTCGGTGGGCGTCAAGGGGTTCCACGAGATTCCGCTGGACGTGGTGGCCGGCCAGATCACCGCCGTGGTCGACGATATCGGCATCCAGGCCGCCAAGACCGGCATGCTGGCCTCCGCGGACATCATCGCGACGATTGCCGAGACCTGGCGCGGTCTCGACACCGGGGTTCCCCTGGTGGTGGACCCGGTGTGCGCCTCCATGCACGGGGATCCGCTGTTGCACCCGTCGGCGCTGAACTCGATTCGGACCGAACTGTTTCCGCTCGCCACCCTGGTCACTCCGAACCTCGACGAGGTGCGACTGCTCGTCGATATCGAAGTCGTCGACTTATCGACGCAGAAAGACGCCGCCAGGGCGCTGCACGCGCTGGGGCCGCAGTGGGCACTGGTCAAGGGCGGTCACCTGCGGTCCTCCGGAGCAAGCCCCGACGTACTCTTCGACGGCACCGACTTCTACGAGTTCGACGCACCCCGCATCGACACCGGCCACGATCATGGTGCCGGTGACACCCTGGCCGCCGCCACCGCCACCGCACTCGCACACGGATACACCGTCCCCGACGCGGTGGCCTTCGGCAAGCGCTGGGTCACCGAATGTCTGCGCGCCGCATACCCGTTGGGACACGGGCACGGACCGGTGAACGCGCTGTTCCGGTTGCAGCATGAGTCTTGACGACATCTCCGGAATAGCGCACGAACCCGATTCGGGCCGAACGGACCCAAAAGGGGTGGTGTTGCTGACCCACGGAGCGGGCGGCAGCCGGGAATCACCGCTGCTGATCCGGATCTGCGAGGAATGGGCCCGGCAGGGCTACCTGGCCGTCCGCTACAACCTGCCCTACCGCCGCCGCCGCCCCAAGGGGCCGCCGTCGAACTCCGCCAAATCCGATCAGGAGGGCATCGTCGAGGCGATCGCCTGGGGGCGCGAGCTGGGCCACGGTCCGGTGCTCGCCGGCGGGCATTCCTACGGCGGCCGGATGACGTCGATGGTCGCCGCCGAGAACGACGGCCCCGATGTGCTGACGCTGTCCTCTTATCCCCTGCACCCGCCCGGCAAGCCGGAGCGGGCCCGCACCGAACACCTGCCGGCCATCACCGTGCCCACGGTGTTCACCCACGGCACCGCGGACCCGTTCGGCACTGTCGACGAGATCCGTGACGCGGCCAGGCTGGTATCGGGGCCGACCGCCATCGTGGAGGTCACCGGCGCACGCCACGACCTCGGCTCCAGGACTGTGGACGTCCCAGTGCTCGCGGTAGCCGCCGCGGTTATGTTCATTGCATGACGCAGCCGCCCGAGTACCCGCCACCGCCCTCCGGGTACCCGCCGCCGCCACCGCCCGGGTATTTCCCGCCCCCGCCCCCGCAGCCCTACTCCGAGCAGTACTGGCAGCCCTATCCCCCGCCGCGGCCGCCCGCCATCAACTGGTGGGCCATCATTTCGCTGGTCACCGGTGTCCTCGTGGTGCTGGTCGGCACCGCGGTGGTCGTGCTGGTGGTCGCCAACGACGACAAGAACTTCGATCCGAATGCCGTGAACGCCGCCGATGTGGGCCTGGGCGACTGCCTGTCGGAGATCCCCTCGGATTCCAGCCTGGTCGCGTCGGTGCAGACGGTCGCGTGTACCGAACCGCACAAGGGTGAGGTGTACTTCGCCCTCACGGTGCCCGGCAGTGAGTTCCCCGGGGAAACCGAGATCATCGACTACCAGGACCGGTGCCAGCCCGCGCTGGAGGAGTTCTCGCCGTCGGCGATGGCCGACCCGGAGGTCGGGATGTTCGTGCTGTACCCGACCGCCGACTCGTGGAAGCGGGGCGACCGCGCGGTGACGTGCATCGCCACCACCGACATGCCGCGCACCGGATCACTTCAGGAGTAGCGGCGGCCTGGGTTACGTGGCGTATCTGGGCGTCAGTGCCGCACGCAACAAATAGACGGAGCGCTGGTCGGCACCCGCTGGTCCGGCTGGACTCGGCCCTCATCCTCGGCGGTGCCGGCTGTCCCGGGCCGGGACACCGTTGACTCCCTCGATCGAATGCGCGTAGGTGCCGATGGCGAACGCCATGGCCGGCCCGGTGATCGACAGGGCTCGGTGGTCCACGTTCTCGATCCCGTCACGGGCGGTGCCGTGGTTGGGATCGAAGGCAACGCCCGCCCGTCCGCCCCACAGCCTGGCCTGTACGGCGGTCTTCTGCTGGGTCGAGCCGGTGGTCAGGCCGCCGACGGGCACACCCGCGGCCAGGAACGGGCCATAATCGCTCGACGTGTCCAGCGGGATGTCGGCGGGCCGGATGCCGGCCAGGTTGAGGTAGCCGGCCAGCGTGCGCTCGATCCCGGCCGACCCCTCGGGCGCCTGACTGGTTTGCGCGGACTGGTCCCCGTCATAGGTGAAGTAGCCCGCGTTCTGCGAGCCGAGCATGTCCGCGTCGAGATAGGCGGCGATATCGTCGAGCTGACCGTCGTCCAGCCCTGAGACGTATCTGCCTGCCGCACCGACAATCTCGGATCCCCAGAACGCAAACCGCACCGCATTTCCGACCTCCGGTGCCGGCCCCAACTCACCGGCGATGGTCAGCAATGCCGCCACGCCCGTGCCATTGTCATTGATACCGGGGCTGCGCGGTGCACTGTCAAGATTGGCGCCGGCCACCACCACGTTGGCGATGTCGCCGGTTGTCGTCTGCGCGATCACATTTCGTGACTTTGCCACGCTCGCTTCGCCGTCCAGCCTCAACCGCACCGGGGCGGTGGTGCGGCGCAACGCGGCATCGGTGTTGTCGTCGATGACAGCGACCGGCAGCGTCAGCTTCTGGTAGTAGCCGGGTTCGAACAGACCCTTGGCCCTGCCGGCGCTCACCACGAGCAGCCCCACAGCGCCCTTGGCCACCGCCGCATTCTGTTTGACGACCACCGAGCATCCGGTGTCATCGACGATCGCCAGCGCACCATGCACATCGCCGTAGTCCGCGGCGGCACAACCCGCCGGTTTGCGGGGCCGCAGCGACCGGCCACTCACCCCGCCGCGCGGAGTCGGCGCCAATGGCGAGGCCTGCGTCACGGGATACCGGCGGCCGGCAATCTCCAGCGTCGGCTTTCCCGGATCACCCATCTTCAGCCAGTCGAATTCCGGTGTGCTGACCTCGAATCCGCTCTCGCGCAGCATCCCCGCGACGTAATTGACGGTAGCCTCATAGCCGGGCGTGCCGACCGCCCGGTTGCCCTGGTTCGCGGTGGCGATACCGTTCAACTCCTCGAGGTGGGCGAAGATGGCATCGGCGTTCACCTTGCCCGCCAGATCACGGGCCGGGTCGGTGGGTGCGGGTTCCGGTGCGGGCGAACACGACGCCAGCATCAGGGCAGCGACAACGCCGACGACGGCCGGCGCCCTTTTCATGAGGGCGACGACACGTGCCGGGTGCGGTCTTCGCGCACCGGAACTCCGTTGCGGCCACCGGTGTCCTGCGCATACAGGGCCGTCGAGTAGCCCACACCGCGGCCCAGGATCTCCAGCGTGGTGCGGTCGATCTGCTCGAGGGTGTCGGTCTTCTTGTGATAGTTGGGATCGAAGGGCTCGTTGGCCTGTCCGCCCCAGATCTCGGCCTGCTCGTCGGTCTTGTTCTCTTCGGCACCCGAAAACAGCCCGCCGGAGGGGATTCCAGCCGCGGTGAAGGCATCGTAGTCGGATCGACCGTCGAAGCTGGTGTCCCTGGCGGGCTTGCCCGCACCGTCGAGATAGCCGACCAGCATGCGTTCGATACCCGCCGAACCCTCGGGCACCCGGGGAACGCTGCCGTCGGACGCCGGCGGCGCGGACTGGTTTCCGTCGTAGGTGAAGTATCCCGGGTTCGGCGAGCCCACCATGTCGAAATTCAGATACAGCGCAATGTCTTTGAGCTCGTCGGCATCCAGCTTACCGATATAGTCAGTGGACCCGAGCACGCCCAGTTCCTCGGCACCCCAGAATGCGAAGCGCACCGCGTTGTCGACCTCGGGTGAACTGCCCATCTGCAGCGCCGTCTCCAGCACCGCGGCGACCCCCGAGCCGTTGTCGTTGATCCCGGGACCTTCGGGAACACTGTCGAGGTGGGCGCCCACCATGACGACGTTGTCGCTCGAGCCGGTCTTGGTCTGGGCGACCACATTGGTGGTCTGCTTGACGTTGACCCCGGCCTTCAGCTTGAGGGTGGTGTCGCCCGGATTGGCCCGCAGCCGGGCGCCCTCGTCCTTGGTGATGCTGACCACCGGGATCTTGACGTCGGTGGCGCTGCCCAGAGTCCCGCCGAATTCCTCGATGGGGCGCTCCACGTTGTCGGCCACGATCAGCACCAGGGCGCCCCGTTTCGACGCGATCGTCTGCTTCTCGGCGAACGGACAGGAACCGCGGTCCACCAGCACCACCGCGCCCTGGGTCGGCAGGCCGTCATAGTCGGCGTCGGCGCAGCCCGGCGTCTCCTCGACGCGTGCGGCAACCAGCGGTCCGGACACCCCTTCGGGGTCTGTGCCTACGGTGAACGACAGCGGCACGGCAGGCACCTCGGCGCCTGCCACCGTGAGATCAGGTTTCTCGGCGAACGGCAGCCGCACATCGAAGTCACTGGTCTGTGGATCGAAGCCCTTGTCGCGCAACAGGTTCACCACGTAGTCGACACTGGCCTGATAGCCAGGGGTACCCATCGCCCGGTTACCGTCGTGCTGGTCTGCGATCTCCTGCAGCCTCGTCAGGTGCGCCATCATGGCGTCGGTACCGATGCTCTGGCCGATCCTCTCGGCGTACTCCGTGGCCGCGACGCCCTGCTCCGAGGGCGACACCGATTCGGCATCCTTACCGCACCCGCTGATACCCAGCGTGAGAGCCACCACGGACAACAGGGCCGCCAGGGACCGTGATATGCACTGCATGAACCCCACGTTAGCCGACTCAGGGATCGCGTCGGGCGACGGTGGCGACGGCCGTGGCAAGCACCGCCGCGGCCACCGCGGCGAAGTAGACTGCTGACCCGAGCGGGCCCCACCACATTGAAAAGCTCTGCAACCACGGTATTTCGGTCATGGCGTTGGCGTTGGCGAACGGCAGCAGCGGCCCGACCTTCGACCCGACCCCCGGCGTCACGCTCAACAGCGGCTCCACCACGAACGGCATGAGCAACAGGATCGCGATGGCGGCCGCACTGTGGCGCACCAACGCACCCAGCCCGGTCGCCAGCATCGCCGCGAGCACCGCGTACAGCGTGACCGCACCCACCGTGCGCCACGGCCCGGACTCGCTCAGCGCCAGCTCGGCGCCCTGACGTTCGTTGACCATCGCTCGCACCAGCACCATGGATCCCAGCGACATGGCTGCGGCCAGCAAGCCGGAGAATGCCATGGTGACAACGGCTTTCGCGACCAGCACCCGCGACCGGCGCGGGGTGGCCATGAATGTCGTGCGGATCATCCCGGTGCGGTATTCCCCGGTGACGGTCAGCGCGGACAGGACCATCAGCACCGGCACACCGAACATCGCGACGCCGAGTGCCGCCCGGTCCGGGCCGATCGTGCTGTAGGGCAGTGCGGCGGCGGCCTGGATCGCGGCCAGGCCGCCGCTGATCACGACAACGGTCAGGGCCAGCCACACCGGTGCGCGGGTGCTGGTGAGCTTGATGCGTTCGGCGGCGATCGTGCTCATGAGCCGGCCCGATACTGCACGGCCTCGTCGGTGAGGTTCAGGTAGGCCTCTTCCAGCGAGGCCCGTTGAGCGGTGAGCTCGTGCAACACGATGCGGTTGGCCGCGGCAAGCTCGCCGATCTGCTCGGCGCTGCTGCCGCCCACCAGCAGCGCATCACCGTCGCGGCGGGCTCCCGGCAGCAGGGCCACCAGTTCGTCGAGCTGCGGGCTGCGCACCCGGACCGTATCGGCATCACTCAGAAACTCCGTCATGGTGGTCGCGGTGATGAGCCGGCCCCGGCCGATCACCACCAGCCGGTCTGCGGTGTTGGCCATCTCGGCCAACAGGTGGCTGGACACGAACACGGTGCGCCCCTCGGCCGCGAGGCCGCGCATCAGCGTCCTGATCCAGCGGATTCCCTCGGGGTCCAGCCCGTTGACCGGTTCGTCGAACAGCAACACCGATGGGTCGCCGAGCAGCGCCGCCGCGATGCCCAGTCGCTGCAGCATGCCCAGCGAGAACGATCCGGCCTGTTTACCGGCGGCCTCGGTCAGACCGACTTCGTCGAGTACCTCGTCGACCCTGCTCGCGGCGATCCGGTTGGTTGCCGCGATCCAGCGCAGGTGCGAGCGCGCGGACCGGTTCGGGTGCACCTGCCGCGCGTCCAGCAGTGCTCCGACGGTACGCAGCGGGTGCTTGTGTTCGTGATAGCGCCGACCCGCGACGGTGGCCGATCCGGCGCTGGGACGGTCGAGCCCGACGATCATCCGCATGGTGGTCGATTTGCCCGCGCCGTTGGGGCCGAGGAACCCGGTCACCGCACCCGGTTCGATGGTGCAGGTCAACTGGTCCACCGCGGTGACCCGGCCGAAAGTTTTTGACAGACCGCTCAGTTGGATCATGATTCGGGCCATTCATCCAAGACGTGAGCCACGACGCGGTCGCCCGTCATGGTGCTGGGCTGGATGCCTGTGCCCAGAACCGTTTCGGGATGCGTCCCGCGTGCCGGGCCAGATAGCCGGCGGTGACACCGGCCGCCATCGCCGCCGCCATCGCGGCAGGATCGGCGGCCCGGGTCACCGCGGTCGCCAACAGCACGGCGTCACAGCCGAGTTCCATCGCCAAGGCGGCGTCACTGGCGGTGCCGATACCCGCGTCCAGGATGACCGGCACATTCGCGGCGGCGACGATCATCTCGATGTGGTGCGGGTTGGCGATCCCGAGACCGGTGCCGATCGGCGAGCCGAGCGGCATCACCGCCGCACACCCGGTGTCTTCCAGCCTTCGGGCCAGCACCGGGTCGTCGTTCGTGTAGGGCAGCACGATGAAACCGTCATCAACCAATTGTTCTGCGGCCCGGAGCAATTCGATTGCATCGGGCAGCAGCGTCCGTTCGTCGGCGATCACTTCCAGCTTCACCCATTCGGTGCCAAGCGCCTCGCGGGCCAGCTGGGCGGTGAGCACCGCCTCGGCCGCACCCCGGCAGCCCGCGGTGTTGGGCAGCGGCGTGATGGCCAGCCGGTTGAGCAGATCCAGCACGCCGGTACCGGATTCGGCGTCGACGCGGCGCATCGCCACGGTGGTCAGTTCGGTGCCGGAGGCGATCAGCGCCTCCTCCAGCACCGCAAGATTGGCCGCGCCGCCGGTACCCATGATGAGCCGTGACCCGAAGTCCCGGCCGGCGATGGTGAATTTCTTGAGATCAACCACCCTGCACCGCCGTCACCACCTCCACCCGGGCGCCCCCGTTCAGCTCGGTGTGCCACGACGATCTGGGCAGCACCTCCCAGTCCACGGCCACCGCGATGCCCTTCTCCGGAAAACCCAACTGACTCACCAGTTCCTCGACCGTGGTGCCGTCGGGCACATGGGCTTCCTCGCCGTTGACCAGCAGTATCATTGCGCCCCTCTGAGTTCTGCGAGTTCTCTGGCGATCTGTTCGGCCGTCCACGGCGCCAGCAGAAAGCCGTTGCGTCCATGACCGGTGGCGGCCAGTGTGCGCTCATCGAGCCTACCGACCAGCGGCAGACCGTCCGGTGTCATCGGGCGCAATCCGGCCGCGCACTCGGCCAGCTCGTACTCCCCCAGCGCCGGCATCACCGCGCAGGCATCGTCGAGCAGATCGCGCACACCGCTGACCACCGGCGCGGTGTCCCGACCGTGCTCGTACTGGGTCGCACCCACCACCACCCCGTCGCCGCGCGGCACCAGATACACTTGCCTGCCGTGCACGCGAGCTCGAACAACCTTCTGCGGCAACGGCATACAGCCCTTGCGCCACCGCAGCCGCAGCACCTCACCCTTGACCGGGCGCACCGCAAGCCCGGGCCACAGCGTGGGTGCGTCGATCCCGTTGGCGATCACGCGGACATCGGCGTCGACGGCGGCCAGATCGGTGACCGGCGGCGCCCACTGCACACCGAGGTCCTCGCAGGCCTGTTCCAGCGCCTCGACCAGCGCCCGATTGTCCACGGCCAGTTCGGTGTCTGCACGGAAACCATGCCGGATGCCCTGGGCCAGCAGCGGCTCGATATCGCGGGCGGTCGAGGTCAGCGTGACCGGATGGCCCTGCTCGGACAGCCAGTTCGCCACAGTCTTCAGATCCGCGACGTCGGCCCGGTCCACCGCCACCACCAGCGATTCGTGGGCGGTCACCACCTCGGCGGGCAACCCGTCCAGGAAGCCGGCGTGCCACAGCTTGAGGGACTCCATTCCCAGCGCCAACTGGTCGGCCTCCCCGGGCCAGCCCTCGCTGTGCGGGGCCAGCATGCCGCCGGCCACCCAGGATGCGCCGCGCGCCTTGGTCCGGTGCACCCGCACCGTCCAGCCGTCCTGAACGGCGCGGCGCGCGACCGCCAGGCCGATGACACCACCGCCGACAACGGCCAAATTTCGTGGTTGCATCCCTCTCCCTTCGCCGGCATGACCCGGATCAGGTACGACGGTCAGGGCCGGTCGTGCGCCCACTCTCAGTCCCCGGTCCCGGGACTCCCGTGTTCTGCTGAAAGAATACGCCGGTGCCCGGCCATCTCGAACGACTGACCTCTGCGTCGCTCTACCTGTGCACCGATGCCCGCCGGGAGCGCGGCGACCTTGCCGAGTTCGCCGACGCGGCGCTGGCCGGCGGTGTCGACATCATCCAGCTGCGCGACAAGGGATCGGCGGGCGAGCGTCAGTTCGGACCGCTGGAGGCCCGCCAGGAACTAGACGCGCTGGCCGTGCTCGCCGATGCTGCACGCCGCCACGGCGCGCTGCTGGCGGTCAACGACCGCGCCGATATCGCCCGGGCCGCCGGGGCGGACGTCTTGCACCTCGGTCAGGACGATCTACCGTTGGACATCGCGCGCCCGATCATCGGTGCGGACCCGCTGATCGGGCGTTCCACTCACGACGCCGACCAGGTCGCCGCCGCGATCGACGAGCGGGTGGACTATTTCTGCGTCGGGCCGTGCTGGCCGACGCCGACCAAACCGGGACGCAGTGCGCCGGGACTGGGCCTGGTCCGGCAGACCGCCACACTGGCGCCGGCAAAGCCGTGGTTCGCCATCGGCGGTATCGACGAGCAGCGGCTGCCCGAGGTACTCGATGCGGGTGCGCGCCGGGTCGTGGTGGTGCGCGCGATCACCGGCGCCGAAGACCCGCAGGCGGCGGCCCGAGCCCTCAGGGCTGCTCTCGGGGTTCGAGTGGGATTCCGGCCGTAACGGCCCGCAGCCGTTCCCAGCTGGCGGCGAAGCCCGGATGCAGCGGTAGCGCGGCCACTTCGTGCTCAGCCACCCAGCGCAGCTCCGAGCTCTCCCGATTCGGGGTGGTACTCAACTGTTCGGCGACGTCGGCGATGACGGTGGTGTAGCTCCAGCCGGGCACCTCATGGGTGACGACGCTGACCCGCACCGTCATGAGGTCGGCTTCCACTCCGGCTTCCTCGTGAGCCTCGCGTACCGCGGCGTCTTCGACGGACTCGTGGCTGTCGCGGGCTCCACCTGGTAATCCCCAGGTTCCGCCCTGGTGACTCCACGGCGCTCGGTGCTGCAGCAGCACGGCGAAGGTACCGTCGGGTCCAGGTGCGCGCAGCAGCAGTCCGGCGGCTCCGTGGCGTCCCCAGAAGTGGCCACCGCCGTCCGAGATCACCCAACCGTCACCGTCACCGCGCACGCGTTCAGAATAGGGGCTCGCGAATTCCCACACGTCACTCCAATGTCTCTTAGACTTCTTAGAAACGGGAGGAGGTACGGGTACACGTGACCGTCGAGTTGGCGCACCCGTCGACCGAACCGTTGGCGTCACGTTCGCCGACCAATCCCGTGCACCCCCGCTGGTGGTTCCTGTGGACCACGCCCGGCCGCATCCTGACCATCGGTGTCGTGCTGTCAGCACTGGTGATGGCCTGCGCGTTTGCGACGTCGACGACGATCAACGACCGGCAGGCAGCACTCACCACCGTGCTCGACGACAGCGAGCCGCTGGCCTTCGCCGCCGGGCAGCTCTACACCACGCTGTCGGTCGCCGACGCGGCCGCCGCGACGGCATTCATCGCAGGCGCCGAGCCGCAGGATGTCCGGCAACGTTACGAACAGGCCATCACCGACGCCTCGGTCGCCGTCACCCGCGCCTCGGCCGGGCTGGCCACCGAGCCGATGATCGAACTGCTCGGCCGGGTCAACGCCGAACTGGCCGTCTACACCGGTCTCGTCGAGACCGCCCGCACCAACAACCGCGCAGGCAATCCGGTGGGCTCGTCCTATCTGTCCGAGGCGTCGTCCCTGATGCAGTCCAAGATCCTGCCCGACGCCCAGCGGCTCTACGAGGCGACCTCGGCACAGGTGGACGCCGAGACCACCGCGTCCACCCGCATCCCCGCGCCGGTGATCCTGGTGGTGCTCGCCACCGTCATGTTCGGGCTGTTCGCCAACAGATGGCTGGCCAAACGGACAAGGCGCCGGGTCAACGTGGGTTTTGTGGCGGGTGGGCTGGCCGTGCTGATTATGGTGGTTTGGGTGGGCACCGCACTCGTCATTTCCACCGCGGACAGCCGCAGCGCCAAAAGCACTGCGGCGCAGTCGCTCAAGACGGTGACGACGATGGCCATCACCGCGCAGCAGGCGCGTGCCGATGAGACGCTGGCACTGGTCCGCCGGGGCGATGAGGACGTTCGCAAGCAGTCCTACCATCAGCGCATCGACAGCATGCAGCAGCAGCTGACCACCTACCTCAACGCCGACAATGACATCGGCAAGCAATATCTGACCGGCGCCGAGGATCTGCTGCGCAAGTGGCGGGCGTCCAATGACCGCATCAACGCCTATATCGCCGTCGGTGACTACCAGGCCGCCACCCAGGTGGCGCTGGGCACCGGCGAGGACAACTCCACACCGGCGTTCAGCAGTCTGGACGCATCGCTGGCCAAGGCCATCGAGGAGAGCCGCGGCCAGTTGCGCATCGATATCGTCAACGCCCGCCGGGTGCTGTCAGGGGCCACTGTCGGCGCCGCGGGACTCAGCATCATCGCGGCGATCGCGGTGGCGCTCGGGCTGTGGCCGAGACTCAGCGAGTACCGGTGAGGAAGCTACTGGCAGTTGTGGCCGCGGCGATGGTGCTGACGGGATGTCAGCAGGCCTCGACGGCCGACCCGTTGCCGGAGGTGACGCTGGCTCCGCCCACCCCGGCGGGCATGGAAGAGTCCGCACCGGAGTCGACTCCGCCGTCGTTGCCCAACGATGACGACTGCGATCGCACCGCAAGCCTGCGCCCGTTCCCCAACCGGACGGCCGCAGAGCATGCGGTGCAGAACATCCGTAACCGCGGACGGTTGATCGTCGGCCTCGACATCGGCAGCAACCTGTTCTCCTTCCGGGATCCGATCACCGGCGAGATCACCGGCTTCGATGCCGACATCGCCGGTGAGGTGGCCCGCGACATCTTCGGCACCCCGTCCCAGGTCGAATACCGCATCCTGTCCTCGGCCGACCGCATCCAGGCGCTGGAGGAAAACCGGGTCGACATCGTGGTGAAAACCATGAGCATCACCTGTGAGCATCGCAAGCAGGTGGAGTTCTCCACCGAGTACCTGTCGGCCAACCAACGCATCCTCGCTCCGCGTGACTCCTTGATCCGGCAGGCCTCCGACCTGTCCGGGAAGCGGGTGTGCGCGGTGAAGGGCACCACCTCGCGCAGGCGCGTCCAGCAGATCCAGCCGCCGGTGAACCTGGTGGACGTGGTCACCTGGGCAGACTGCCTGGTGGCGCTGCAGCAGCGGCAGGTCGACGCCGTCAGCGCCGATGATTCGATCCTGGCGGGCCTGGTCAGCCAGGATCCCTACCTGCACATCGTCGGCCCGAGCATGAACCGGGAGCCGTACGGCATCGGGATCAACATGAACAATCCCGGTCTGGTCCGGTTCGTCAACGGCACCCTGGAGCGCATCCGCCGCGACGGCACCTGGAATACCCTGTACCGCAAGTGGTTGACGGTGCTGGGCCCGGCTCCGGCACCCCCGGTGGCGAGGTACTCAGACTGATGAACGACGAGGCCTGATGAACGACGAGGCCTGATGAACGACGACGCCTGATGAGCGACGAGGCCTGATGAGCGACGACCCGGACACCCAGCCGGCCGACCTCGCCGATCTGGAGGACTACTCCGACTCTGAAGACCACGGCGACGATTCGGTCGCCACGCTGCGGCCGATGGCCACCCAGGCGGTGTACCGACCCGATTTCGACGACACCGAGCGTTCGTCGACGGTGTCGACCGAACCGGCCGAGAACATGTCCACACTGGCCCGGGCGCGCTCGCCGATCCGCCGCCTCGGTGGCGGCCTGGTGGAGGTGCCCCGGGTCTACGAGCGCGATCCGCTGGCGGCGCTGATGACCGATCCGGTTGTCGCGGAGGCGAAGCGGTTCTGCTGGAACTGCGGGCGCAGGGTGGGGCGCGCCACCGCCGACGGACCGGCCAGGTCCGAGGGCACCTGCCCGCGCTGCGGCAGCTCGTTCTCGTTCCTTCCGCAGCTCAGTCCCGGCGACATGGTCAACGACCAGTACCGGATCAAGGGTTGCATCGCCCACGGTGGGCTGGGCTGGGTGTACCTGGCCTTCGACACCAACGTCAACGACCGGCCGGTGGTGCTCAAGGGCCTGGTGCACTCCGGTGACGCCGAGGCCCAGGCCACCGCGATGGCCGAGCGGCAGTTCCTCGCCGAGGTGACCCACCCGGCGATCGTGAAGATCTTCAATTTCGTCGAGCACGATGACAAATACGGTGAGCCGGTCGGCTACATCGTGATGGAGTACGTGGGCGGCACCTCGCTCAAACAGCGCAAGGGTGTCAAACTGCCTGTTGCGCAGGCGATCGCGTACATGCTGGAGATCCTGCCCGCGCTGGCCTATCTGCATTCCCTTGGCCTGGTCTACAACGACCTCAAGCCCGAAAACATCATGGTCACCGAGGAACAGCTCAAGATCATCGACCTCGGCGCGGTGTCACGCA
This sequence comes from Mycobacterium sp., assembly GCA_011620645.1. GTDB lineage: Bacteria > Actinomycetota > Actinomycetes > Mycobacteriales > Mycobacteriaceae > Mycobacterium. The sequence goes on along the minus strand of WOYS01000033.1, from coordinate 13,886 downwards.
TCAACTCGTTCGGATTCCTCTATGGCACACCGGGTTACCAGGCGCCGGAGATCGTCCGCACCGGACCCACCGTCCAGACCGACATCTACACCGTCGGACGGACACTGGCCTCCCTGACCCTGAACCTGCGGACCCGCAAGGGCCGCTATGTCGACGGCCTGCCCGAGGACGACCCGATTCTGACCAAGTACGACTCGTTCGCCCGGTTGCTGCGCCGGGCCATCGACCCGGATCCGCGTAGGCGCTTCGCCAGTGCCGAGGAGATGTCCAGCCAGTTGATGGGTGTGCTGCGTGAGGTGGTGGCCCAGGACACCGGCGTGCCGCGCCCGGGTCTGTCGGCCGTCTTCAGCCCGCCGCGCGCCACCTTCGGTGTCGATCTGCTGGTCGCGCACACCGACGTCTACCTGGACGGGCAGGTGCACTCCGAGAAGCTGACCGCCCCCGAGATCGTCCGGGCATTGCAGGTTCCGCTGGTCGATCCGGCCGACGTGGGGGCACAGATCCTGTCCGCCACCGTGCTCAGCCAACCGGTACAGACACTCGACTCACTGCGCGCGGCACGCCACGGCACGCTGGACTCCGAGGGGATCGATCTGTCCGAGTCGGTGGAGCTGCCGCTGATGGAGGTGAGGGCACTGCTCGACCTCGGCGATGTCGCCAAGGCCACCCGCAAGCTCGATGATCTCGCCGAGCGGGTCGGCTGGCGCTGGCGGCTGGTCTGGTTCCGCGCGGTGGCCGCCCTGCTCACCGCCGACTATGACACCGCCACAAAGTATTTCACCGAGGTGCTGGACACCCTGCCCGGTGAGCAGGCGCCCAAGCTGGCACTGGCGGCGACCGCCGAGCTGGCCGGTTCCTCGGATGAGCGCCGGTTCTATCAGACCGTGTGGCGCACCGACAACGGGGTGATCTCGGCCGGATTCGGCCTGGCCCGGGCGCAGTCGGCCGCTGGTGCACGCGATGACGCGGTCCGCACCCTCGATCAGGTTCCGCCCACCTCAAGGCATTTCACCGTCGCGCGACTCACCAGCTCGGTGACGCTACTGTCCGGGCGGTCCATCAGCGAGGTGTCCGAACAGCAGATCCGCAGCGCCGCACGCCGCGTGGAGGCACTGCCGGAGAGCGAGCCGCGGGTGCTGCAGATCAGGGCGCTGGTGCTGGGTACCGCGATGGACTGGCTGGCCGACAATGACGCCAGCACCAATCACATCCTCGGCTTCCCGTTCACCCAGCACGGACTGCAGCTCGGCGTGGAAGCCTCGCTGCGCGGGCTGGCGCGGGTGGCGCCGACCCAGGAGCACCGCTACGCACTGGTCGACCTCGCCAACAGCGTGCGGCCGACAAGCACGTTCTGATGGCCACCTTCAAGCGCTACGTGCGTTGGCCATCACCGCCCAGCGACGACCAGCACACAGGCCCGCGCGATGGCCAGTTCCTCGTCGGTGGGGATGACCAGTACCGTGACCGGGGATTGCTCCGCCGAGATGCGCCGAGACCCCCGCTCCGACGATTCGTTGAGCTGCTCGTCGACCTCGATGCCGAGGGTGGCCAGGCCCGAGAGCGCATCGCGGCGGACCGCGGCATCGTTTTCGCCGACACCGGCGGTGAAGGTGATGACATGTGTTTTTCCTCCGGGGTGCCCGCCCAATAGCGCCAGATAGGCGCCGATGTACTTGCGCAGCCGGTGGATGTAGACGTCGTAGGCCAATTGCGCTGCCGTGTCACCGGATTCGATGCTCTTGTGCAGCGCCCGGAAGTCGACCTCGCCACCGAGCCCGAACACCCCGGAGCGGCGGTTGAGCATCGTCTCGATATCCTCGACGCTCATCTTCGCGGTCCGCCACAGGTAGGTGATGACACCGGGGTCGATGTCCCCGGACCGGGTGCCCATCACCAGGCCTTCCATCGGTGTCAGTCCCATGGAGGTGTCGATCGGACGGCCGCCGGAAATCGCCGACGCGGACGCGCCGTTGCCGAGGTGCAGCACAATCTGGTTCAGCGATTCCAGCGGGGTGTCCAGGACTACCGCGGCCTGCTCGCTGACGTAGCGGTGCGAGGTGCCGTGAAAACCGTACCGACGGATCTGCCAGGTGTCGGCCACTTCCCGGTCGATGGCATAGTGGGCGGCCGCGGGTGGAAGGTCGTGGAAGAAGGCGGTGTCGAAAACCGCGACATGCGGCAGGCCGGGCAACACCTTGCGGGCTTCTTTGATACCGAGCACGGCGGGCGGGTTGTGCAGCGGGGCCAGCGGCGACAGTTCTTCGATGGTCGCGATGGTCTGATCGTCGATGAGGGTGGGCCGGAACAGTTTGTCACCGCCGTGCACCACACGGTGCCCGACGGCCAACAGCCCATCCAATCCGGGCAGCGCGGCGAACACCTCGGCCAGCGCCTCACCGTAGTCGGTCACCCGCTCGATCACCCCGCCGACCAGCGATGTGCCCGTATCCGGTTCCAGCAGATGGTATTTCACCGATGAGGAGCCGCTGTTGAGCACCAGTACCGTCTGACCGGCGGTCACTTGCGGCCGGCCTGGATCGCGGTGATCGCCACGGTGTTCACGATGTCCTCGACCAGCGCGCCGCGGGACAGGTCGTTGACCGGCTTGTTGAGACCCTGCAGCACCGGCCCGATGGCGATCGCGCCTGCGCTGCGCTGCACCGCCTTGTAGGTGTTGTTGCCGGTGTTGAGGTCGGGGAAGATCAGCACCGTCGCCCGGCCCGCAACCTCGGAATCCGGCATCTTGGTCTGCGCGGTGGACGGATCCACCGCCGCGTCGTACTGTATGGGCCCCTCCACCAAGAGCTCCGGGGCACGTTGGCGCACCAGTTCGGTTGCGGCCCTGACCTTGTCGACATCGGCACCGGTTCCCGAACTGCCCGTCGAGTAGGACAGCATGGCCACCCGGGGTTCGATGCCGAACTGTTCGGCGGTGCGCGCCGAGGAGATGGCGATATCGGCAAGTTGTTCCGACGTCGGGTCCGGCACGATCGCGCAGTCGCCGTAGGCAAGCACCCGGTCCTCCAGACACATCAGGAAGATGCTGGACACCGTGGAAACCCCGGGCTGGGTCTTGATGATCTCGAAGGCGGGGCGGACGGTGTGCGCGGTGGTGTGCCGGGCCCCGGAGACCATCCCGTCGACCATGTCATTGTGCACCAACATGGTGCCGAAATACGAGACATCGGAAATGGTTTCGCGGGCCTGGTCCACCGTCACGCCCTTGTGGCTGCGCAGTTGCGCATACTGTTCGGCGAACAGGTCGCATAATTCACTGGTGCGCGGGTCGAGCACCGTCGCCGCCGACAGGTCGACGCCGAGTTCGGCCGCCCTGCCTCGCACCGCGAGTTCGTCACCGAGGATGGTCAGCTCGGCGACCCGGTGCGCCAGCAGCCGTCCGGCCGCGCGCAGGATCCGGTCGTCGTCGCCCTCGGGCAGCACGATGCGCTGCACATCCGCGCGGGCCTGGTCGATCAGCTGGTGGGTGAACATCTGCGGGGTGGTGACACTCGGGATCGGAATCGACAGTCTGTCAATCAGATCCGCGGTGTCGACGTGCTGTTCCATCAGCGCCAGCGCGGTGTCGACCTTGCGGTGCGAATCCACCGTGACCCGCCCGCGGGCGGATGCGACGGCCCGCGCGGTGTCGTAGGTGCCCAGGTCGGTGCTGATGATCGGCAGCCGCGCCCCCAGACCCGCCACCAGCCGGGCGACTTCCGGATGCAACGGCAGACCGCCGTTGAGGATCACGCATGACAGGGACGGAAACCCTGCTGCCGCATGCGCACCCATCACGGCCATCACCACGTCGGAGCGGTCGCCGGGCGTGATGACGGCCATCCCGTCGCGAAGCCGCTCCAGGACATGCTCGGCGGTCATCCCCGCCACCAGCACGCTGAGCGCCTCCCGGATCAACGACTGTTCGTCGCCGCCGGTGAGTTCGCCGCACACGGCACCGCGCAGTTCCGCCACCGACGGCGCCACCAGCAGTGGCTCCTCGGGCAGGACATAGCTCTTCGGGCCGAGCGCGGCCAGCGCCTCGGCGACCGCGGTCAGTTGTTCGGGATCGCAGCGGTTGGCCACCACGGCCGCGGTGTGCGCGTGTTGGGCGGCCAGTTCGGCCAGGCACACCTCGACGACCTGTGCGACCTCGGTGGGCGTGCGGTCCTTGGCCTTCACCGAAAGCACCACGGGCGCACCGAGGTTCGCCGCTATCCGGGCGTTCATGCTCAGTTCACTGGGCGCCGCCACATCGGTGTAGTCGCTGCCGACGATGAGCACCGCATCGCTGCGATCGGCGACCCGGTGGAACCGGTCCACGATCTCGGCGATGGCCGCCTCTGGATCCTCGTGCAGCTGCTGGTAGCTGACCCCGGCGCACTCCTGGTAGGACAGCCCCGCGGTGGCCCGGCTGAGCAGCAGTTCCAGGATGTAGTCGCGCTTACTGTCGGTATCGCCATGCTCGTGGCGGGTGATGGGCCGGAACACCGCCACCCTGGCGACCGTGGCCGCCAGACGGTGCATGATGCCCAGCGCGATGGTGGATTTTCCGGTGTCACCCTCGGGTGACGCTATGTAGACGGCCGAGGCAGCATGCGCGGTCACTCGGCCAAGCTTGCCAGTACCCCGACAGGTTCGGCAACGGAGCGATCCACGTCGGACATCGAGAAGACCGATGGCGGCCTGACCTTGAGCACGCGCGACGGTGCTGCCCGAATCACCGGATGCAGTGGCGTCAGCCCAGTTTCCGCAACCGTGGTTCCAGATCCCGCTTGAACAGCTCCAGGAAACGCCGCTGATCATGGCCGGGTGCGTGGAACACCAGGTGGTTGAGGCCCCACTTAACGTAGTCGGCGACCTTCTCGACTGCCTCGTCGGGATCCGAGGCGACAATCCAGCGCTTGGCCACCTGCTCGATGGGTAGCTCGTCGGCGGCCTTCTCCATCTCCAGCGGGTCGTGGATGTTCGTCTTCTGCTCCGCGGTCAGCGACAGCGGCGCCCAGAACCGGGTGTTCTCCAGCGCTGCCTCGTGGTCGGTGTCGTAGGAGATCTTGATCTCGATCATCGAGTCGACGTCGTCGGGGTTCTTACCCGCTGCCTCGGCGCCCTCCCTCATGGCCGGGATGAGTTTGTCCTTGTAAAGCTCCTCGCCCTTGCCCGAGGTGCAGATGAAACCGTCGCCGACACGGCCGGCATACTTGGCGACCTGCGGTCCGCCGGCGGCGATGTAGATCGGGATACCACCCTCGGGCACGTCGTAGATCGAGGCACCCTTGGTCTTGTAGTACTCGCCCTCGAAGTCGACGCGGTCACCGAGCCACAACTCGCGCATCAGCCGCACCGATTCACGCAGCCGTGCGTAGCGCTCCTTGAACTCGGGCCATTCGCCCTCGTAGCCGGTGGCGATCTCGTTGAGCGACTCGCCGGTGCCCACGCCGAGGAAGATCCGGTTCGGGTACAGGCAGCCCATGGTCGCGAAGGCCTGGGCGATGACGGCCGGGTTGTAGCGGAAGGTCGGGGTGAGTACCGAGGTGCCCAGCTGCAACCGCTTGGTGCGTTCGCCGACGGCGGTCATCCACGCCAGCGAGAACGGGGCATGGCCGCCCTCGTGCCGCCAGGGCTGGAAGTGATCACTGACGGTCGCGCTGTCCATGCCGTGCGCCTCGGCCTCGACGGCCAGTTCGACGAGCTCACGCGGGGCGAACTGTTCCGCCGATGCCTTGTATCCCAGTTTCAGTTCAGCCACGGTTCCTTTTTACTCCGTCTCCATTTCCCGTTTCGCTTCGCTCCTGCCCTCCGCGGATAGGCTCGACACCATGCCGGCAGCACTGCACCGCATCACCGACACCGTCTATTTCGTCCAGACCGATCTGGTGAACTGGACGCTGGCGGCCGACGCAGACGGGGTGCTGCTGATCGATGCGGGGTATCCGGGCAGCCGCGACGAGGTCCTCGACTCGGTACGCGAGCTGGGTTTCGGGCCCGAGGGCGTGCGGGCGATCCTGCTGACGCACGCTCATGTGGATCACCTGGGCTCGGCCATATGGTTCGCGAAAAACTATGGCACGCCGGTGTATACGCACGCCGCGGAAGTCGGCCACGTGAAGCGGCAGTACCTGGAACAGGCGTCGCCGGTCGATGTGCTGGCCCGGGCGTGGCAGCCGCGCTACCTCGCCTGGTCGCTGGCGCTGGTCCGCAAGGGCGGGTTGACCCACGAGGGGATCCCGTCTGCCGAGGTATTGGCCGAGGATGTCGCCTCGACCCTGCCCGGCACCCCGACCGTCATTCCGACGCCGGGTCACACCGGCGGGCACTGCTCGTATCTGGTGGACGGGGTGCTGGTGGCCGGTGACGCACTGATCACCGGCCACCCGGTGAGCAGTCGGCGTGGGCCCCAGCTGCTGCCGGATCCGTTCAACCACGATCACGACGGGTGCGTGCGCAGCCTGACGGCGCTGGGACTGCTGGACACCGAGGTGCTGTTGCCCGGGCACGGGCCGGTCTGGCGCGGGCCGATCCGCGAGGCCGCCGAGCTGGCTACCCGATGAGTTCGTAGTGCTATCTCGCCCAGGCCTGGGCGACCAGCTCGTGCGAACGCAACCGGTCAGAGTGCCGGTGCGTAACCGAGGTGATCACCAGCTCGTCGGCGCCGGTGACCCGCTGAAGGTTCGAAAGGCCCTGCGCCACTTCATCGGGGTCCCCGACGAACTGGGTGGCGGTGCGATCCTTGACCAGCGCCTGCTGCTCTTCGGTGAGTGGCGCCACGGTATCCGGATCCGGGTAGGGCAGAGCCCCGCCGCCGGCGCGGATGGAGTGCACCCAGTGCCCGTAACTGCTGGCGAGGTGGCGTGCAGTCGCACTGTCATCGGCCGCCAGCACATCGGCGGACACCACGACGTAGGGTGCAGCGAGCGCTTCCGAGGGTTCGAAGGTGTTGCGGTAAGCCTCAATCGCCTCCAGCGCGGTCGCTGGCGCGATGTGGTAAGCGGCCACGAACGGTAGCCCGAGCACACCGGCAACCCGGGCACTCTGGCCTCTGCTGCTGCCGAATACCCACGGTCGCAACGTGGTTCCCTCACCGGGTGTGGCATGCGCCTCGTATCCGTCGACCCGGTAGCGGCCGCCGAGCAGCGCCAGGATATCGCCTAGCTGATCGGCGAAATCCGGTGTGATGGCTTCGGGTTGCTGCAAGGTTCCCATGGTGGCCTTGAGCCGCGGGTTGCGCATGAGGACCGAGACGTCGAACGGTGCGGGCACCACCACCCCGTCCACCTCATGCCATTCGCGCGGCGGTTTCGGTTCGCGCGGATTCTCTCGGATGGCCTCGGTGCGACGTTGCCCGGAACGTCCCACCCCCAGGTCGATTCGTCCGGGATGGAAGGCATCGAGGGTCGCGAAGCTCTCCACCACCGCGATGGCGGTGGTGTGGCCGAGTTGTACCGCGGCCGCGCCGACGTGAATGGTCTTGGTGGCGGCCGCAATCTGTCCGATCAGCACCGCCGGGGAGGCGCTTGCCACGGCGGCGTAGTGATGTTCGGCCACCCAGTAGCGGCGGTAGCCCCACGCTTCGGCGTGCTGGGCGAGGTCGACGGTGTTGCGCAGTGCAGTCGGCGCGTCACCGCCTGCGCTGACCGGTGCGAGGTCCAGAACAGAGAGCGGAACGGTCATGACAACACCTTCTGGAAGGCGATCGGATGGATGTCGCCTTCGGCGGGCAGCGACTCGGTCAGCCGGGTGTATCCCGTCGACTCGTAAAGCGCTTCCGCTTCGGGTTGACGATCCCCGGTGGTCAGGTAGATGCGCCGGTAACCGCGCTCGGCGATCACCTCCTCCAGCGCGGCGAGCAGCGCCTTGGCATAACCACGCTGCCGGTGTCTGCTGTCGGTCCAGATGCGCTTCAGTTCGGCGGTGTGCTCGTCGTAGCGTTGAAACGCGCCGCCGGTGACGGGTTCCCCTCCGAGCAACCCGATGAGCAGTGCCCCGTCCGGCTCGGCGAATTCCCCGGCCGGATGACCGCGCAACCAGGCGGCGACACCGGCCTCGGTCCCGCCGTAGCGCTGCGAGTACTCGACGGCGAGCTCGGCCAGCAGGGGCTCCGCCAACGGGTCGGTCTGACGCACGGCGACGAAGCGCACTGAATCCACGGTTACTCCAACCATCACTTGAATGTCTAACGTGTCGCGCCGTCGCGCATTCCGTACAGGGGTATCACCTCAGCCTGATCGAAACCAACCCCAGGTTGCTAGCGTCATGCCATGCGGTTGGCGATCATGTTCGGCAACTTCGAAGGACGGCTACCGCGAGTACACCGACGATCACCATGATCCTTACTACCCGATCGGAGCCGCATGAGGACCTACCGGATCGACGGCACCCGGATCCGATCGAAGGCAGATTTCTTCACCGAGATCGGCCGCGCGGTCAATGGTGACGACGGCTATTTCGGGTCGAACCTCGACGCGCTGGCCGATTGCCTGCGCGGTGGGTTCGGCACACCGGAGGAGGGCGGATTCCGATTCGTGCTCACCTCCTACAAGCCCACTCGGGCAGCGCTCGGCGCGCCGGTGTGGGGCAGGCTGCTGCGCGCCTTCACCGACGCGCAGGTCGACCTGTGGCTGGAGAACGCCGGCTGACTTTTCGCAACCCCGGCAAGACCATCGCGATCACCGGCGCCGCCCGCGGTATCGGTTACGCCACCGCCGAGGCCCTGCTGGCACGCGGTGCCCGGGTCCTCATCGGCGACCGTGACGTCGCATTGCAGGAATCGGCCGTCGTCGACCTCGACAAGGCCCGCACCGACGGTGGCGGCCATATCATCAACATTGCCTCGCTGTCGGGCCTCATCCCGACAAGCCCAAGACCCATGTTTCGGTGCCGCCGTCGTTGCGGTTCACCGCGCAGGCCGCGCAGATGCTGCCGCCCAAGGGCCGCCCAGGGTGTCATCGAGTCCGTCCGGGACGGCGGTCAGCTCAACGCTTGATCCAGGTCGCCCAGCAGATCCTCGGTGCCCTCCAGGCCGACCGAGATCCGCACCACGCCGTCGCCCAAGCCGATCGCCGCACGACCCTCAGGGCCCATCGCCCGGTGGGTGGTGGTGGCCGGATGGGTGATCAGTGATTTGGCGTCGCCGAGGTTGTTGGAGATGTCGATGATGCGCAGCTTGTCGAGCACCTCGAAGGCCCGCTCCTTGCCCCCGTCGAGCTCGAAGGTGACGACCGTGCCGCCGCCGCGCATCTGGCGCTTGGCGAGATCGAACTGCGGATGCGATTCCAGGAACGGGTATTTCACCCAGTTCACCGATTTCTGGCCTTCCAGGAACTCAGCGACCCGGTGCGCCGACCGGTTCGAGTAGTCCACCCGAACTGCAAGCGTCTCAAGGCCTTTGAGCAACGTCCAGGCATTGAATGCGCTGATCGCCGGCCCGGTGTGGCGCATCAGCTTCTGCACCGGACCGTCGATGTATTCCTTGTCTCCGAGGATCGCCCCACCGAGCACCCGGCCCTGGCCGTCAATGTGCTTGGTGCCCGAATACACCACCACATCGGCGCCCAGCGGGATGCCCTGCTGCAACAGTGGGGTGGCGAAGACGTTGTCCAGCACCACCTTTGCGCCTGCGGCGTGCGCCAGATCGGACACCGCCGCGATATCGACCAGCGACTGCATCGGGTTGGACGGGGTCTCGAAGAAGACCGCCTGGGTGGGCTCGCTGAGCGCTTCTTCCCACTGGGAGAGGTCGTCACCGTCGACGAAGACGGTCTCCACACCCCAGCGCGGCAGGATCTCGTTGCACACCACGAAGCACGATCCGAACAGGCTGCGAGCGGCCACCAGACGGTCACCCGCGCCCAGCAGTGCCCCCAAGGAGGTGAACACCGCGGCCATACCGGTGGCGGTGGCGAACGCGGCGGGCGCGTCCTCGATGAGGCGCAGCCGCTCCTCGAACATTGAGATGGTCGGATTGCCGTAGCGGGAGTACACGTACCGGTCGATCTCCCCGGTGAACGCCTTCTCTGCCTCGGCGGCCGAGGAGTAGACGTAGCCCGAGGTCAGATACATCGCCTCGGCGGTCTCCTCGAAACCGGAGCGCAGCAGGCCACCGCGCACGCCGATGGTGGCCTGGCTGACCCCGGCGGGCAGTGGCGCCGGAATCCGGACGGAGGGAACCTGGTTTTCGGGACTGCTCATGACTGAGTCCAGGGTAGGCCGACAGCTTTCCAGCCGGTCGCGCCACGGTGGCGGTTCTCGTCGAGGTTGCCCTCGAACCCGTCGAGCACGTTGTAGGACGGGCCGATGCCCGCCTCGGTGGCGGTGATCGCAGAGCCGATGGAGCGGTTGCCGGACCGGCACAGGAACACCACCGCGCGCTGCCCCGGTGCGATACCGGACTTGCCCAGGTCATCGACGAAGGCGTCGTTGTGGGAGCCGTCGGTCTTGGTCCACTCCACGTAGACCACATCGCGGCGCAGCGAACTCAGGTCGGGGACGCCCACAAAACGCCATTCGGCTTCGGTGCGACAGTCGACGAGCACCGCTTCGGGATTGGCGGACAGCAGCTCCCAGGCCTGCTCGGGCGTGATGTCTCCGGCGTAGCCCGGACTCTCGGATGATGACACCCCAATACCGTAACGGCTAGGCCGGTCCAACCGAGCACACCCTCCAGGCGCCGTCCTCACGCACGAAGGACATCTCGGCGCTGGCCTCGATCTCCTTGTTCTCACCGAAGTGGTATCTGACGGTGGCCGTGGCCTTGTCGCCGTCGACCACCACGTTGCCCGCGCCATCCACATACCGCTCGCCGCGTGCCGCCACCGAATCCCGCTGCCGGGTGAGAACCTCGTCCTCGGTGCGGTGCTGCGCCACGCAGGTGCTGGTGAGAAAGGCCGCATAGTCCTGCCTTTGCAACGCATCGTTCTGGGCGACGACCGCCCGGCCGATCTCCTCGGGGTCGCCGTCACCGCCACCGCTGTTGATCACAAAAATCGCGGTGATCACAACCACGATGATGACGAGCGCGGCCAGAAACGGTGCCGCGGTCGGCCGGTCCTGCTCTTGTGGTGCGTCGCTCATGGCTGCCAGAGCCTACGCAGCGACACCGCAGTGCGCTGCACGCGGTCCCTGGCCACCACGACGTCGGGCGCCGTGGCGAACGCGGCCGCCAGGCGGTGCCTGCCGTCGGTCTCGTCGAGCCGGTCGAACAGCAGCACATCGCTTTCGGCAACAGCCAGTGCTTCCGACAGAACGGCGAGTACATCCGCTTTGTCCACCGCAGCGGCCGGAGCCGCCTCGGCGTAGCCGATCTCGGCAGCACCCGGCGAGATCATGATGGTGTCGACCGTCAGGCCGAGGATGGCCCTCGCGTGCAGGTCGAACTCGGAGAGCCGCTGGGTCCGCACCGTCAGGAACGCATTGTCATCGGGCCGCGGCCAGACGCCGGAGAAGTACACCTCGTCGCCGCGCACCAGCAGTTCCACCGCGAACGCGCCGCGCCCGCCGAGCGAACTCACGATGCGGGCCGCGATGGACTTGGCAGCGTCGAGCGCCGCCGGGCTGAGTCGGTACGGCTGCCAGGTCGCCAGCGTGCCGTCCTCGGCAACCCGGTGCCCGATCGGCTCGCAGAAGTGCACGGTCGGCCCCGTCGGCCCGGTGGTGCGCACCGTCAGCAGGGTGATTTCGTCGTCGACGTCGACGACCGTCTCGGCCATCACCCGGTTGGGCGTGGTGAGGTGGCCCGCCGCGATAGCCCGGTTCCACGCGGGCTCCACATCCTCGGGGCGCAGCAGCACCGAACTGCCTTCGCCGGGCGCCCCGGCCACCGGGATGACGGCCAGCGGGAACCCCGCGTGCTCGGCGACCGCAGACAATTCCTCGGCCGAGGAGGCGAACCAGAACGGCGCGGTCGGCAGGCCGAGCTCATCGGCAGCCAGCCGCCGCAGACCCTCCCGGTCCAGGGTCAGCCGGGTGGCGCGCGGGGTCGGAAAGACCTCGATGCGTTCGGCCAGCGCGCCCAGAACATCGGTGGCGACCACGCCCGCCTCGACTACCACGAAATCGGGCCGTTCCTCGTCAATCACCGCGGCCAGCGCCTCGGGATCGTTCATCGTCACGACCGCACTGCGATCGGCGACACGATGCGCCGGCGCGTCGGCGTAGCGGTCGACGGCGATGACGGTCGCACCGAGGCGTTGAAAGGCCAGCGTCAGTTCGCGACTCATCTCCCCGGATCCGAGCAGCATCACCAGGGGTACTGCACTGCGGCCGGTGTTGTCGGCGTCTTCGGCGTGCCTAGTCATCGCTCACCCAGCCTGCCAGATCATCAGCCGATCCGGCTCGTCTGGCTCCACCGAAGGCATCACCCCGGAGGTGCTCGGTTGCGTGCCGCAGCGGCCTGAGCCTCGAAGAGGCCACCCTCAACCGTCGTTGACGGCCCGGAAGTCGCGCATGGCTTGCAGCAAGGCGGTGAACACGCGGTGGGCGGCGTCCAGATCGGTGTCGGGCAGGCCGGCCATCGCCTCGGAGTTGATCCGCTGCAACGGGGTGAAGTAATCGCGTGCCACCGCCAGGCCGTGCTCGTCGTAGCGCAGAATCACCTTGCGACGGTCGTCCGGATGCGCCTCACGGCGCAGGTGGCCGGATGCGATCATCCGTTCCACCAGGTAGGTGATGGCCGCGGCCGAGGTGCCCATCAGCTTGCGCAGCTCGCCGGCGGTCAGCGGGGTGCCCGCGGCATCGGCGACCATGACGTGCAGCAGTGCCCGAAAATCGTTGGCGGCCACGTCGTTACGGCTCGCGAATTCGCGCCCGATCTGATCCGATTCCGCGGTCAGCGCGCGCACATCGGCGGCGATGAGGCTCTCGAGGTCGTCGCGCTCCATGACGGGCAGCATATCGTTCAGTTGATTAATCGTTAAGTTTTTGAAATATTTGGTTCATGTCCAATCGTATCTCCTGGCTCGTGGCGTTGCTCGTGATCCTGGCCTCCGGCGCCGGCCTCGGCCTGCTCAGCGGTGGTGATTCCGCCTCGCAGTCACCGGTGGTTGTGCCCGCCGACGCCGAATCGGCACGGGTCGAGGCGCTGCGGGCCGAGTTCCCCGGCGGTGACGTCGCCCCGGCGATCATCGTGTTCACCAGGGTCGACGGCGGCCCACTGAGCCCGGCCGACGTAGCCGCGGCCGGCCCGCAGGCCAAGGTGTCCGAGGACGGCCTGGCCGCGGTATCGGTGTCCCCGCTGCCTTCCGACCTGTCCGGATTCGCCCTCAATGATGCAGTTCAGGACCTGCGCACCTCGACCGCCGAACGGCTGCCCGAAGGTCTGCGAGCCGAGGTGACCGGCGGCCCCGCCTTCGGCGCTGATATCGCCAATTCCTTTGCCGGAGCCAACTTCACACTGCTCGCGGTCACCGCCGCGGTGGTGGCCCTGCTGCTCATCGTGACCTACCGCTCCCCGGTGCTGTGGCTGGTGCCACTGCTGGTGATCGCGTTCGCGGACCGGGTCGGCTCGGTGGTGGGTACCGCCGTCGCCTTGGGCCTCGGGCTCAATCCGGACGGTTCGACGGGCGGTATCACCAGCGTCCTGGTGTTCGGCGCGGGCACAAACTACGCACTGCTGCTGATCTCGCGCTACCGGGAAGAACTGGGCGCGCGGGCCGACCACCGCGAGGCGCTGCGGGTCGCGACTCGCGCCGCCGGGCCGGCCATCCTGGCCAGCAATGCCACCGTCGTGCTGGCGCTGCTCACCCTGGCGCTCGCATCGGCGCCGAGCAACCGCAGTCTCGGAGTGCAAGCCGCGTCAGGTCTGGTTCTCGCGGCGATATTCGTGCTGCTGGTGCTGCCGGCGTTCCTCGGGTTGTTCGGCAAGAAGCTGTTCTGGCCGTCCATCCCACAGGTCG
>WOYS01000066.1 GCA_011620645.1 Mycobacterium sp. | reverse complement strand
CGGGTACGACGGCTACGACGATGACGACGACTACGACGACGACTACGACGACGGCTATTACGACGGCGACGACCATTACGACGAGGACGCGGAGTACGACGGTGACGCCCCCGCCGCCGACGACTTCTCCGACGGCTACTACGACGACGATGCGGCCAACGGGGACGCCCCCGCGCAGCAGTGGCCCACCGCGGCGCTGCCCGCCGGATCGCCGATGGACAACTATCCGTTGCCTGAGGAAGCGCCGACGGTCCCGGAACCGGTCGCGGCCAAACCGCCCAAGCCCAGGGCGGAACCCAAGAAACCCAGGAAGTCCGATGACACGCTGGTGCTGGACCGGGTCGTCGAGGGTCCCTATCTGCTGCCGTCGCTGGACCTGCTGGTCGCCGGTGATCCGCCGAAGACGCTGACCGCCGCCAACGAGACCATGAAGGACGCCATTACCTCGGTGCTGGAGCAGTTCAAGGTCGACGCCGCGGTCACCGGCTGCACCCGCGGCCCGACCGTCACCCGTTACGAGGTCGAACTCGGGCCCGGTGTCAAGGTCGAAAAAATCACTGCGCTGCAACGCAATATCGCCTACGCAGTGGCCACCGAGAGTGTGCGCATACTGGCGCCGATCCCCGGCAAATCGGCGGTCGGCATCGAGGTGCCCAACATCGATCGTGAGATGGTGCGCCTGGCCGATGTGCTTACTGCACCGACCACCCGGCGCGATCACCACCCGCTGGTGATCGGGCTGGGCAAGGACATCGAGGGCGAGTACGTCTCGGCGAACCTGGCGAAGATGCCGCACCTGTTGGTCGCCGGTTCCACCGGTTCGGGTAAGTCCAGCTTCGTCAACTCGATGCTGGTGTCGCTGCTGGCGCGGGCCACCCCCGAGGAGGTCAGGATGATCCTGATCGACCCGAAGATGGTGGAACTCACGCCCTATGAAGGCATTCCGCACCTCATCACGCCCATCATCACCCAGCCTAAGAAGGCCGCCGCGGCGCTGGCCTGGCTGGTCGAGGAGATGGAGCAGCGCTACCAGGACATGCAGGCCTCCCGGGTGCGGCACATCGACGTGTTCAACGAGAAGGTGCGGTCCGGGGAGATCAGCACGCCGCTGGGCAGTGAGCGCGTCTACAAGCCCTACCCTTACATCCTGGCCATTGTCGATGAGCTCGCCGACCTGATGATGACCGCACCTCGCGATGTCGAGGAAGCGATCGTGCGCATCACGCAGAAGGCGCGCGCCGCCGGTATCCACCTGGTGCTGGCCACTCAGCGGCCGTCCGTCGACGTCGTGACTGGTCTGATCAAAACCAACGTGCCGTCCCGGCTGGCGTTCGCGACCTCGTCGCTGACCGACTCCCGCGTCATCCTGGACCAGCCCGGTGCCGAGAAGCTGATCGGTATGGGCGACGGACTGTTCCTGCCGATGGGCGCGAACAAGCCGCAGCGGTTGCAGGGCGCGTTCATCACCGACGAGGAGATTCAGGCCGTCGTCGAGGCCACCAAGGCCCAGGCCGAACCGGAGTTCATCGACGGCGTCACCAAGGCCAAGCCGACCGGGGAGCGCACCGACGTCGACCCCGACATCGGCGACGATCTGGATATCTTCCTGCAGGCCGTCGAACTGGTGGTGTCATCGCAGTTCGGTTCCACCTCGATGCTGCAGCGCAAGCTGAGGGTCGGGTTCGCCAAGGCCGGTCGGCTGATGGACCTGATGGAGACCCGGCAGATCGTCGGGCCGTCCGAGGGGTCCAAGGCCCGCGAGGTGCTGGTCAAACCCGACGAGCTGGCGGGCACGCTGGCGCTCATCCGGGGCGGATCGGACGCCAACGGGGAAGACGCGGACGACGACCCGGACTTCTAGAGGGTGAGCAGCATCCGGGTGTTTCCCAGGATGTTGGGCTTCACATAGGACAGATCGAGGAACTCGGCCACGCCGGTGTCGTAGGACCGGCACATCTCCTCATAGACCTCCGCTGTCACCGGGGTGCCCTCGATCTCGGCGAAACCGTGACTGCCGAAGAACTCGGTCTCGAATGTCAGCACGAAGATGCGGCTCAGGCGCAGTTCACGGGCGACGTCCAGCAGCTGCGCGACCACACGGTGGCCGACACCGTGCCCGCGCACCGCCGGGTTGACCGCGACCGTGCGGACCTCGCCGAGATCGGCCCACAGCACGTGCAGGGCGCCGCAGCCGACGATCTCGCCTGCCAGCTCGGCCACCCAGAACTCCTGCACCGCCTCATATAGCGTGACCAGGTTCTTTTCCAGCAGAATCTTGCCGGCATAGATGTCGACGAGCGCCTTGATGGACGCCACATCGGAGGTGCGCGCGCGGCGCACATTCAGGGCATCAGCGACTTTCTCGACCACCTCGTTCACAGCAGCGACAGTATCGGTTTGGGCAACCGATACTCTGTTGCAGTGCCGGGCCAATCAGATACCGATCCAGTGGTGCCCCGTGCGTCAGTCGTCAACGTCGCAAACCTTCTGACCGGTATCCGGTTCGTGCTCGTGCCGGTCTTCCTGGCGGCACTGTTCGTCGGTGACGGTCATCAGACGTTCTGGCGAACAATCGCTTTCGTGGTGTTCGCGCTCGCCGTCATCACCGATCATTTCGACGGGGCCCTCGCACGCTCGTACGGAATGGTCACGGAGTTCGGGAAGCTCGCCGACCCGATCGCGGACAAACTGCTCATCGGAGGCGCACTGATCGGACTGTCGATGCTCGGCGATCTGCCGTGGTGGATCACCCTGGTCATCTTGGTCCGCGAGATCGGCGTCACCGTGCTGCGCCTGGCGCTGCTGCGGCACGGGGTCATCCCCGCCAGCCGTGGTGGCAAGCTGAAAACGCTGGTCCAGGCCGTGGCGATCGGATTGTTCATTCTGCCGATCGCCGGCGTCTGGCTCACCACGGCGACCGTCATCATGTGGCTGGCAGTCCTGCTGACGGTGCTCACCGGTGTGGACTATGTGGTCTCCGCGGTCCGGGATCCGCGGACCCGTCCGGCAACCTGAGCTTCCGGGAACCAGCCGGTCCCCGGTCACGTTGACCCAAGTATGACGACATTGGTGCGTGAGGTGATCGGCGACGTGCTGCGCGAAGCGCGGACCTCCCAGGGGCGCACCCTGCGCGAGGTGTCCGACTCGGCGCGGGTCAGTCTTGGCTACCTCTCCGAGGTGGAGCGCGGCCGCAAGGAGGCCTCCAGCGAGCTGCTCAACGCTATCTGCGACGCGCTCGACGTCCCGATGTCGCGGGTGCTTTTCAGCGCCGGTGAGCAGATGGCCCGTGTCGAGGGCGGTGTCACCGGGATAGACGCGGCCACCAAGGTCGTCATTCCGCAGGTCGTGTCCATGGCGGTGGCCTGATCCGGTGCTGAAACGATAGGTTGGCACCCACAGAAGTTGCACCCACAGAAGTTGCACTGAGGCAGTTGCGCACATCCGAACACACGAAGGCGGAATGAACCCATGGCCAATCCGTTCGTCAAGGCGTGGAAGTACCTCATGGCGCTTTTCAGCTCCAAGGTCGACGAATACGCCGATCCGAAGGTGCAGATCCAGCAGGCCATCGAGGATGCCCAGCGTCAGCATCAGGGGCTGACTCAGCAGGCGGCCCAGGTCATCGGCAACCAGCGCCAGCTGGAGATGCGGCTTAACCGTCAGCTCGCCGATATCGAGAAGCTGCAGGCCAATGTCCGTCAGGCACTGACCCTCGCCGATCAGGCCGCCGGTAGTGGCGACGCCGCCAAGGCCACCGAATACACCAACGCCGCAGAGGCGTTCGCCGCCCAGCTGGTGACCGCCGAGCAGAGCGTCGAGGACCTCAAGGCCCTGCACGATCAGTCGCTGCAGGCCGCCGGTCAGGCCAAGAAGGCTGTCGAGCAGAACGCGATGGTGCTGCAGCAGAAGATCGCCGAGCGCACCAAGCTGCTCAGTCAGCTGGAGCAGGCCAAGATGCAGGAGCAGGTCAGCAAGTCGCTGCAGTCGATGAGCGAGATCGCCGCACCCGGCACCACGCCGAACCTCGATGAGGTGCGCGAGAAGATCGAGCGCCGGTACGCCAATGCGATGGGCGCCACCGAACTCGCGCAGAACTCCGTGCAGGGCCGGATGATGGAGGTCCAGTCGGCCAGTGTGCAGATGGCGGGCCATTCTCGGCTGGAGCAGATCCGCGCGTCGATGCGTGGTGATGCCCTTCCGTCCGGCGGGACTGCCACGCCCGCGCCGCCGGCGGCCAACCCACCCGCCTCTGCACCCGAAAACCCACTGTCACAATAGGTTTGGATATGGCGACGAGTTCGAGGGTGGGGCGGCAGCACGGCTGGCGCTCGCTGGTGGGACGCGGTGTGCAAGGCGGGATCGATACCGCTGCCGAGTTCTCCGGTGCGCTGGCCCAGAAGCTCGCCGCCCTGGCCGATCCCCGGGCGAAGCTGCTACGCAAACGGCGGTGGGCGCTACGGCTGGCCCTGTTCTTCGCGGTCAGCAGCGGGTTCTGGTTGTTGGTCACCGCGGCGCTGGCGTCGTGGAGTACGCCCGTGTGGGCGCTGATCGTCACCGGTGGGATCGCCGCGGGTGCGGCCTTCCCGGCGATGCTGCTGTTCCTGCGCT
Organism: Mycobacterium sp.; assembly: GCA_011620645.1. GTDB lineage: Bacteria > Actinomycetota > Actinomycetes > Mycobacteriales > Mycobacteriaceae > Mycobacterium. Next base: position 2,904 of record WOYS01000066.1, on the reverse strand, counting down.
ACCGATGGCTGCGCGCCGAACCGCTTCCGGTCGGTCCGACCGCGCGACGGATGCCGCCCTTCGGGTCTGCGGCGCGTCGGCCGATGGCCGCGTTGTCGTCGTCGGAGCGGGGCCTGTTCTCACTGTTGGGGGTGCTCGAACGCGGGCGGCTGCTGCCCGCCGACGACGTGCGCGATATCGCTGCCGCCGCCGGACAGACGGCGGCCACCATGGCGGCGACCGCCAATGAGGTGGTGGCGATGGAGCGTGCCGCCAGCGCCTCGCCGCAGTCGCGTGCGCACCTTGCGCCGACCATCCAGGCATTCACCGTTCAGCTGCACCACGGTGCCCGCCAGTATGACGAAATGGTCACCGCTGCAGCGCAATTGGTGTCTTCGGTGAATTCGCCGATGGTCAGGCAGCGTCACCGCGACGAGCTGGTCGATGCCACCGATCGGCTGCGGGGCTGGGCTCAGGCGTACGGCGAGTTGGGCGAACTGGGGCACCGGCGCGGAGCCTGAACGGCTCAGATGTCGTGTGCGCCCATCTCTGCTGAGTCCGGGCGCGGCCCGAAGCGATCGATATAGGACTGGTGCTTTGCGGCGTCACGCCTGCGGGACAGCGCGTCGACCAGCGACGGATTCAGGCCGTGCACCCGCAACATGTGCCGTCGCCAGATCTTGTTCAGCGCGTGTGAGAAGTAGACGAACGGGATGAGGATCGGCACCGTCATGCTCAGGTGCACGTACAACGTGGTCGGGATCAGCCAGAATGGCGCGAGTATCAGCACCGCGGGAATCAGCACCCGCAGCATCAGCCGGCGGGTGGCGCCCGGCCCGGCCAGGTCATTGCGCACCCAATCGAGCATCGAGTCCGGGAGCCGTTTGCCCAGGCAGTACCCGATGAGCTGGAAAAGGCTGGGTTTGGTTCTGCTCATCACAGCTTGGGGTGGAGTCCGGGGACCACGGCACCCACCAAGCCGCGGGCCAGGCCCTTGGTCATGTCGAACATGTCGAAGTAATCCCGCCACAGGGTGATGCGGCCGTCATGCACCTCGAAGACTCCGCACACCCAGAACTGCACACGGACCGGACCGATGACGAGGACATCGGTGCGCTCGTTGAGCACGACGGCGCCGTCGGCGGCGGTGCGGTGGATCGCCACGTCGAAACCGAAACTCGGACGGTCGAGGACCTTGAACATCTTGATGGTGCGCTGTCGGCCGCGCACAGTCGGGAGCCCGACGTTCTGATACACGATGTTCTCGTCGATCAGCGCGCCGGCGGTGTCCAGATCGGGTCCCCGTAGCGCGAACAGAAACTTCTCCACCGTCGCGATGTTGTCGGCTTCGGCTTCGGTGCTGTTGGGCTCGGTGTTGGTAGGTGGAGCCTGCTCGGTCATACCCCACAGGGTAGAGCGTTCGGGCTGTGGCAGGGTGGGGGGCGTGCATGTCGTGGTGGTGGCCGGTCCCGATCCCGGACATGCCTTCCCGGCGATCGCCCTGTGCCTGAGATTTCTGGCGGCGGGGGACACCGCGACGCTGCTCACCGGTAGCCGCTGGCTCGACACCGCACGCGCGGCCGGTGTCGACGCGGTTCTGCTCGAAGGCCTCGACCCCGAGGACGGCGATGACGACGGCGACGAGGGCGCGAAGATCCATCACCGGGCCGCTCGGATGGCTGTCCTGAATGTGCCCGGAATGCGTTCGCTGGCGCCGGATGTTGTGTTGTCCGACGTCATCACGGTCTGCGGCGGGATGGCAGCCGACCTGCTCGGTGTGCCGTGGATCGAAGTCGACCCGCACCCGCTGTACCTGCCGTCCAGGGGCCTGCCCCCGCTGGGTAGCGGCCTGGCGCCGGGGGCCGGTCTGCGCGGGCGAGGACGGGACGCGGTCTTGCGGGCGCTGACCGCGCGCTCGATCCGGGCGGGGGACCGCGACCGGGCGGCGGCGCGGGTGGGTATCGGGTTGCCGGCGCTCGATGGCGGACCGCTGCGCCGCCTCATCGCCACCTTGCCGGCGCTGGAGGTGCCTCGCCCGGACTGGCCGGACAACGCCGTCGTGGTGGGTCCGCTGCACTTCGAACCCACCGATGCGGTGTTGACGCCCCCTCCCGGGCAGGGCCCGCTGGTGGTGGTCGCACCGTCGACGGCGACCACCGGCACCGCCGGCCTGGCCGAGTTGGCACTGACGGCGCTCGGGCCCGGGAACGGACTGCCGGACGGGCTGCGGGTGGCGGTTTCACGGTTGGCCGGTGCCGAGGTGGAGGTGCCGGACTGGGCAGTGGTCGGTCTGGGACGCCAGGACGAACTGTTGACGCATGCCGATGTGCTGGTGTGCGGAGGCGGGCACGGAATCGTGTCCAAATCACTGCTGCACGGTGTGCCGATGGTGACGGTGCCCGGTGGGGGCGATCAGTGGGAGATCGCCAATCGTGTTGTCCGGCAAGGCAGTGGACGGTTGATCCGGCCGTTGGCGGCCGAGACTCTGACCGCCGCGGTGTGTGCGGTACTCCGGGATCCGGGACATCGGGCCGCCGCCGAACGTGCGGGCGCCGGCGCGAGTGAGGTGGACGATCCGGTCCGGGTGTGCCATGACGCGCTGGCTTCGACACGCTAGGAATCGGTAGGTTGTGCGGCGTGCGCATCACCGAGTTCAACGAACGCATCAGCGGCCAGTTCGGCGCCGCCTATGGGGCGTCGGTGCTCGTCGATCACGTGCTGAGCGCATTGGGCGGGCGGACCGCTGCGCAGGCCATCGATGCCGGGGTCGAGCCCCGCACGGTGTGGCGGGCACTGTGCGCCGATTTCGACGTTCCCCGCGACGAATGGTGAAGGCCTGATCTCCCCGTCGCTTCGCTCGCCCTGGGTCAATCTCCCCGTCGCTTCGCTCGCCCTGGGTCAATCTCCCCGTCGCTTCGCTCGCCC
>WOYS01000011.1 GCA_011620645.1 Mycobacterium sp. | reverse complement strand
CCTAGCGGCGACGTCGATCACCGCCGAGACAGCTGTGGATGTCCGGCGAGCCGGGCAGAATGGGCGGTGATGACCATGACCGCGAAACGTCGCCGGGCCCACAACAGGTTGGCCGCCCTGCCCGGTGTGCGTCCGGTCCGCCGGCCGGTGACCCGTGCCGGTGATGCGAGCTTCGACCTGTACTACGTGCGGGTCGGCCGGAAATCCGCACACCCGGTGGTCGTCATCCCCGGCGGGCCGGGGCTGGCGTCGGTGGCGCCGTACCAGGCATTTCGGCGGCATGCGGCCGCTGCCGGCTTCGACGTGATCATGGTCGAGCACCGTGGCGTGGGCCTGTCCCGGCACGATGACGCCGGCGCGGACCTGCCGCCGGAGGCGATCACGGTCAAGCAAGTGGTCGACGATATCGCGGCGGTGCTCGACGACGCCGCGGTGGGGACCGCCCATATCTATGGCACCTCGTACGGCTCCTATATCGCGGCCGGGGTCGGCGTGCGGCATCCCGGCCGGGTCGCCGGGATGGTGCTGGATTCCCCGGTGCTGTCGGCCGGGGACATCGACGAGATGCGGACCGCGATTCGGGGGCTGCTGTGGGACGGGCCGGACCGCGCAGACGAGCCGGAAGACCCTGACCAGGCCGACCAGGCGCGCGATCTGGCTGTCAAGGTGCGCAGGCTGGCCGAGGAGGGAATGCGGTTAGACGGCTCCGCGCAGGTCGCCAGCCTGGTCTACGAGTACGGCGGGGTGCGGCTACTGGATCGCCAGCTCGAACTCCTGCTGCGCGGACGGACCCTGTTGTGGGCCGGATTGAGCGGGCTGCTGCGCGTCGCCCAACGCAAGGCGCCGTACCGCAACGAGGAAGATCTGGTTGCCCGAATCGCGTTCGGTGAGCTGAACTTCGCCGGTGAACCCGATGGCCTGCCGCTGGACCCTTCGGTGGTGATGCGGGAGATGCACGATCCCCCGGTCGAATTCGAGCGCGAGCCGTTCGACCTGGTCGCCGCGATGCCCGAATTCCGTTGGCCCACCGCCGTGCTGTCGGGTGGTCGCGACCTGACCACGCCGCCCGCGGTCGCCCGCCAGGTGGCCGATCTGATCCCCGGCGCGACGCTGGTGACGCTACCGAGCTCCGGTCACAGCGTGCTGGACACCCGCGAACGGGCGGCGCTGGAGGTCATCGGGGCGCTGCGCACCGGCGCGGTGGACACCCTTGCCGATCGTGGTGCCGCACTGGACAACCTGCCCGTCAATCCTCTTGTCCGGGCGGCGGTCACGATCATCGCGGCCGCCTCCGCCGCCGAGTCGAAGTTGCCGGCGGCGGTCCCCCGGATCGTGTCGCGGATCAGGGTTTCATGAACCCGATCGTCGAGTAATCGATATCGCCGATGCCGGTGGGGCCGTAGTTGGCGAGGTTGCTGCGGATGGCGACATTGCCCGGCGCCTGGAACAGGGGCAGGCTGTGCCCGATGCGCCAGATCATCGTGTCGAGCTCGTTGGCCAGGACGCGGGCCTTGACGGGGTCCAGCTCGGACAGCGTCTCCTCGATCTTGGCGTCGATCTCCGGGCTACCGATCTTGCCGTAGTTGCTCTCGCCCTGGGCGGCGTAGATCTGGGTGAGGCTGGCCAACGGGAACGCGTCACCGCCCCAGGCGAACTGGGCGATATCGAAGTTGCCGATGGTGACGTAGTCGGGGAACAACTTGCCGCCGGAGGCGGGGACCAGCTCAAGATTCACACCGATCTGCGCCAGCTGGTTCTGCGCGATCTGGGCGACCGCCCGGGTGCTCGCCCCGTCGTAGAAGACATTGCGGATCTTGAGCTGCTTCCCGTCCTTCTCGCGGAACTGGCCGTTCTGCGTCCAGCCGAGCGCGTCGAGTTCATTCTTGGCGGCTTCGGGATCGAAGGGGACGCTGTTGTCCTGATAGCCCTCCTGGCCGGCGAGGTAGATGTGGTTGTTCAACGCCGACGGGTCGTCCGCCAGCCCACGCTGGGTGACTGCCGCGATGGCCTGGCGGTCGAGGCCCTTCATGACCGCGGTGCGCAGCCCGGGATCGGACAGCAGGGCGCCCTCGTTGCCGTTGATGGTCAGGTGGTACCAGTTCGGTGCCGGCGCACGGCGGATCGTGACACCCGGGGTGCGCTTGGCGTTCTCCAGATCGTCCAGCGATGCCAGGCCCACCGAGTCCAGGGCGTTGTTCTGCAGTGCCGGGATGACGGCGGCATCGTCGAGCACCGTGTAGGTGATCGAATCGAGCAGCGGCGGTCTGCCCCACCAATCGGGGTTGCGGGTCAACACGATTCGCTGCGCACCGCGGTCCACGTTGGAGATCGTGAAGGGCCCGGCCGACAGCGACGGACCGTTGAGGAAGCCCTTGTTGAAGGCCTCGGGATCCGAGGTCACCGTCTTGGGGTGGAGCATGGCGTTACCGGCGAACATCCCGCGCCAGTCGGCGAAGTGTTTGGCGAAGGTGATGACCGCCTGGCGGTCGTCGACGCCCTTGGTCACCGAGGCTACCCGCTCGCTGCCGTTGGGAGAGGCGAACAGGAACCGCTTGTCCTTGCCGCTGGTGGCGTTGATCTGCGCGGCGAAGTCCTCCCAGGTGATCGGCGAGCCGTCCGACCAGACCGCCTTGGGGTTGATCGTGTACGTGACCACCTGCGGCTCGGTGCTGGTGAGCTCGACGCTGGTGAAGTAGTCGCTGTTGACCGTCATCTCACCGTCGGGCTTGATGACGAACGCGCGCGGCAGCGTTGCGCGCAGCATCCTGCCGAGTTCGCCGAGGTTGCCGTCGACGTGCAGGTAGTTGAAATTGGGCGGGAACCCGGTCAGCGCCAGCCGCAGGTTACCGCCCCGCTGCAGGGTGGCCGGATCCTGCGGGTTGATATCGGCGGTCACGCCGATCTCGGCGTTACCGCCGGCCGACGGAACCGAGGTGTCCGGGCTCGAGCAGCCGGTCAGGGTCAGCGCCACCGCCGCGCCGACGGCGAGCAGCCGAGATATCGCACTCATGCGCTCAGACTCTAACCGTCCTCGGCGTGGGGGCGGGGGACCGCCGACAGTAGACGCCGGGTGTACTCGTGCTGGGGGTTCTCGAACACCTGCGCGCTGTCACCCTGTTCGACGATGCTGCCCTTGTGCATCACGGCCACCCGGTGAGCCAGGTGCCGGACCACCGACAGGTCGTGTGAGACGAAGAGGTAGGCCAGCCCGAAGTTCTCCTGTAGGTCGAGCAGCAGGTTGATGATGCCGGCCTGGATCGACACGTCGAGTGCCGAGACCGGTTCGTCGAGCGCCAGGATCTTGGGCTGCAGCGCCAATGCCCGGGCGATACCGATGCGCTGTTTCTGCCCGCCGGAGAACTCCGCCGGATAACGGCCCGCGTCCTCCCGGCGCAACCCGACCAGGCCCAGCAGCTCGGCCACCCGCGCCTCGGTGACCTTGCGCTCGGAACCGTTGGCGCGCAGCGGTTCTGCCAGCACATCGAACACCGGCAGGCGCGGGTCCAGCGAGGCGACCGGATCCTGGAACACCACCTGCAGGTCGCCGCGCAACAATCGCCGGCCGCGGCGGTCCAGTGTCGCGACATCGGTGCCCAGCACCTCGATGGTGCCCGACTGCGGGGCGGTGAGTTCGAGGATCTGGTGCAGCGTGGTCGACTTACCGGACCCCGACTCGCCGACGATGCCCAGCGTCCGGCCCTGGTGCAGCTCGAAGCTCACACCGTCGACCGCGCGTACCTCGCCGACGCGCCGCCGGAACACCACGCCCTTGGTCAGGGCGTAGGTCTTGGCCAGCTCACGCACCCGCAGCACGACCTCGCCGGTATCGTCGGTGCTTTCTGTCGCGGTTGCCGCCGGCACGCCGTAGATTTCGGCCGCGCTGCGACCGGCGACCTGATCGTGGTTGATGCAGGCAACCTGGTGGGCCGGGGCGATGGTGACGAGTTCCGGTTCGGCGGTGCGGCAGTCGTCGACCGCCAGCGGGCAGCGCGGGGTGAACGGGCAGCCGGCCGGCAGCGACGCCAGCGACGGGGGGGCCCCCGGGATGGGGACCAGACGTTCACCGCGGGGGGCGTCGAGCCGGGGTACCGAACCCAGTAGCCCTGCGGTGTAGGGCATCCGGCGGTCGCGGTACAGCGCGTCGACCGGCGCCGCCTCGACCGCCCGTCCGGCGTACATGACCAGCGCGCGGTCGGCGAACTCGGCGACGACGCCGAGGTCGTGGGTGATGATCAGCACGCCGGCGCCGGTGACGTCCCGCGCGGTGCGCAGCACGTCGAGGATCTGGGCCTGCACGGTCACATCCAGCGCTGTCGTCGGCTCATCGCAGATCAGCAGATCGGGATCGTTGGCGATGGCGATGGCGATGACCACGCGTTGGCGTTCGCCGCCGGACAGCTCGTGCGGGAAGGCCCGGGCCCGTTGTTCGGGCTGGGCGATGCCGACGAGTTCGAGCAGTTCGACCGCGCGGCTGCGGGCCTGCCGCGCCCCGACGTCGCGGTGGTGGATCCGGATGGCTTCGGCGATCTGGTCGCCGACGGTGTAGACGGGGGTCAGTGCCGACATCGGATCCTGGAAGACGGTGCCGATCCGGGCGCCGCGGATCCGTGACATCTGCGCATCGGGCAGGCCGATGAGTTCGTCGCCCTGCAGCCGCACCGATCCGGACACCTCGGCGAATTCGGGCAGCAGCCCGATGACGGCCATTGCGCCCGCGGACTTGCCCGCACCGGATTCCCCGACCAGCGCGACGACTTCACCGGCTTCCACGTGGTAGTTCAGCCCGCGGACGGCGGCGACGGTTTCGGTGTCGGTGGAGAACTCGACGCGCAGATCGCGCACCTGCAGGAGCGTCATCGGCGCCGCCTGGGCCGCGCGGCCGGGTCGATCGCATCACGCAGGCCGTCACCGATGAGGTTGGCGCACAACACGATGAGCACCAGGAACCCGGCGGGGAACAGGAACACCCACGGGAATGTCGTCACCGACCGGGTGCCGTCGGCGATCAAGGTGCCCAGCGACACGTCGGGCGGTTGCACACCGAAACCGAGGTAGCTCAGCCCGGTTTCGGCCAGAATCGCCATACCGACGTTGAGCGTGGTGTCGATGATCAGGATGGACGCCACGTTGGGCACGATGTGCCGCACGATGACCCGCCAGTTCGAGACACCCATGTACCTTGCCGCCGAGACGAATTCGCGTTCACGCAGGCTCATCGTCATACCGCGCACGATGCGCGAGCTGATCATCCAGCTGAACGTCGAGAGCAGCAGGATCAGCCACAGCACGCTGCCGGACTCGCGGGTGAGGGGTGTCACGATCGCGATGAGCAGGAAGCTCGGCACGACGAGGAGCAGATCGACGATCCACATCAAGGTGCGGTCGCGCCAGCCGCCGAAGTATCCGGCGATCGCACCGACGGTGGCGGCGATGAGGGTGGATATGAATGCGACGGCCACCCCGATCAGCAGCGATTTCTGCATGCCCCGCAGGGTTTGTGCCAGCAGGTCCTGGCCGATCGAATTGGTGCCGAACCAGTGCGTCGTCGTCGGCGGTTGCTGCAGCGCGTAGTAGTCCAGATCGGTGTGCGAGTAGGGCAGCAGCGGGGGCAGCGCCCAGCAGCTGACGAACAGCACTGCGAGCACCACCACCGAGATCACCGCAGGCTTGTTGCGCAGGAACCGGCGCAGCAGCAGGGTGCGCCGGGACGTGAATTGGTATTCGGTGTCTGTCACGAGACACGCACCCGGGGGTCGAGGACGGCGTAGATGACATCCGATAGCAGGCCGGCGAGCAGGATGGTGACGCCCGCGAAGACCGTGATGGCGACGACGATATTGGTGTCCTGCGAGTTGATGCCCTGGATCGCCCACTCGCCCATGCCGTGCCAGCCGAAGATCTTCTCGACGAACACCGCTCCGGTGAACAACCCGCCGACGCTGTAGGCGAATAGGGTGGCCATCGGGATCAGCGCGGTGCGCAGGCCGTGTTTGAACAGCGCCTGGCGCCGAGTGAGGCCCTTGGCCCGGGCGGTGCGGATGAAGTCCTGCCCCAGCACGTCGAGCATGGCGTTGCGTTGGTAGCGGCTGAACCCGGCGATCGAGGCCAGCGCCAGCGTGAAGGTGGGCAACACCAGATGCTGGATGCGGTCGATGAACTGTTGCCACCAGCCGCCGATAGCGTCCGGCGAGGTTTCCCCGGTGTATTCGAACAGCTGCACCCCGAGAATCGAGTTCACCTTCAGCGCGCCCAGGATCAGCAGGTTGGCCACGACGAGCGTCGGTGCGCTGATGATCAGCAGCGACGCCAGCGTGACGGCGCGGTCGGAGAAGCGGTATTGCCGGATCGCGCCCCAGGCGCCGACGACGACGCCGATGACGGTGCCGATGACCGACCCGATGAGCACCAGCCGCAGGCTCACCCCGATGCGCCGCCACAGTTCGTCGGTGACCGGCTGGCCGGTGACCGTCGTGCCGAAGTCGCCGTGAACGGCTCCCGACACCCAGTCCCCGTAGCGCAGCGGAATCGGCTTGTCGAGGTTCAGCTCGGCGGCCTTGGCGTCGATCACCGCCTGCGGTGGCCGCGGGTTGCGTTCCAGCAGACTGTCCAGCGGCGAGAAGGTCAGCGACGTCAACGTGAACGTGAAAAAAGACGCCAGCGCGAGCAGGATGACGTAGTTGAGCAGCCGACGCGCCAGGAAGCGGGTCATGCGGTGAATCCGCGGTCGGGCTGCATGCGGACAGGGTAGGAGATCGGTGCGCAGGTGGCGCGTGCTGGGGTGACTCGGTCGGCGCGTCAAATCGTTGACACCGGCGGGTCGTCGCTGTTAAATACCCAACCATGATTGCAATTCTGGTCATATCTACCAACTTTATCGAGATGCGATGACGGCTCCCGCCGATCTCGACCCGGCCGCCGCCCGCTATGAGCTGAGCCACCTGCGTTCGTTGGAGGCCGAGGCCATCCACATCATCCGCGAGGTTGCCGCCGAGTTCGAGAAGCCGGTGCTGCTGTTCTCCGGCGGCAAGGACTCCATCGTGATGCTGCACCTGGCCATCAAGGCGTTCCGCCCGGGCCGGCTGCCGTTTCCGGTGATGCACGTGGACACCGGTCACAATTTCGACGAGGTGCTCCAGGTCCGCGACGCGTTGGTCGCCGACGGTGGGGTACGCCTGGTCGTGGCCAAGGTGCAGGACGATATCGATGCCGGCCGCGTGGTCGAGACGTTCCCGTCGCGCAACCCGATGCAGACGTTCACGCTGCTGCGCGCCATTCGGGACAACAAGTTCGACGCCGCCTTCGGCGGGGCTCGGCGCGACGAGGAGAAGGCCCGTGCCAAGGAACGGGTGTTCAGCTTCCGCGACGAGTTCGGTCAGTGGGATCCCAAGGCGCAACGTCCGGAGCTGTGGAACCTCTATAACGGGCGCCACCACAAGGGTGAGCACATCCGGGCGTTCCCGATCTCGAACTGGACCGAGTTCGACATCTGGTCCTATATCGGCGCCGAGAAGGTCAAGCTGCCGTCCATCTACTACGCCCACCAGCGTCAGGTGTTCGAACGCGACGGCATGCTGCTGGCGGTGCACAAGTTCCTGCAGCCGCGCAAGGACGAGCCGATTGTCGAGAAGACCGTGCGGTTCCGCACCGTCGGTGATGTCACCTGCACCGGCTGCGTCGAATCGTTGGCGGGCACCGTGTCTGAGGTGATCGCCGAGACCGCGGTGTCCCGGCTCACCGAGCGTGGCGCAACCCGCGCCGATGACCGCATCTCTGAGGCAGGTATGGAAGACCGCAAACGCGAGGGGTACTTCTGATGGCCCGGGCCAGCGAAGCGACGGGAAAATAACATGGCAACGCTTCTTCGCATCGCGACCGCAGGTTCGGTCGACGACGGCAAGTCGACGCTGATCGGCCGGCTGCTCTATGACTCCAAGGCCGTCATGGAGGATCAGCTCGCGGCCGTCGAGCGGACCTCCCAGGAACGCGGAAACGATTACACCGACCTGGCTTTGGTGACCGACGGGCTGCGCGCCGAGCGTGAACAGGGCATCACCATCGACGTCGCCTACCGGTACTTCGCCACCTCCAAACGCAAATTCATCATCGCCGACACTCCCGGGCATGTGCAGTACACCCGCAACATGGTGACCGGCACATCCACCGCGCAATTGGCCATCGTGCTGGTCGACGCCCGTCACGGCCTTCTCGAGCAGTCCCGTCGCCATGCCTTCCTGGCCTCGCTGCTCGGTGTGCAGCACATCGTGCTGGCCGTCAACAAGATGGACCTTGTTGACTGGGATGAGGAGCGGTTCAACAAGATCCGCGACGACTTCCACGAATTCGCGGCCCGGCTCGACATCCACGATGTCACCACCATTCCGCTGTCGGCGCTCAACGGCGACAACGTGGTCACCAAGTCGGATGTCACTCCGTGGTACGAGGGCCCGGCGCTGCTGAATCACCTCGAAGAGGTCTACATCGCCGGCGACCGCAATCTGGTCGACGTGCGCTTCCCGGTGCAGTACGTCATCCGGCCGCAGACCCGTGAGCATGCGGACCACCGCAGCTATGCGGGCACCGTCGCCAGCGGTGTGCTGCGCCCCGGTGACGAAATCGTGGTGCTGCCGGCCGGGAAGATCAGCACCATCACCACGATCGAAGGGCCGACCGGCCCTGTCGCCGAGGCATTTCCGCCGATGGCGGTATCGATCAGCCTGGCTGACGATATCGACGTCTCCCGCGGGGACATGATCGCCCGCGCCAGCAACCAGCCCGACGCCAGCCAGGAGTTCGACGCCATGGTGTGCTGGATGGCAGACGCCGCGGCGCTGGAGCCCGGCCGCGACTACATCATCAAACACACCACCCGCACCACCAGAGCCAGGGTGGCGGCCCTGGACTACCGCCTCGACGTCAACACGCTGCACCGTGACAAGAGCGCAACGGCGTTGAAGCTCAACGAACTCGGCCGCATCACGCTGCGTACTCAGGTCCCGCTGCTGCTCGACGAGTACTCGCGCAATCCGTCCACCGGGTCGTTCATCCTGATCGACCCCGACACCAACGGCACCGTTGCCGCGGGCATGGTGCGCGACACGACGTCGGCGGCCAACCGTGCCGCCAGCCCGAACGCGGTGCGCCACCAGAATCTGGTGACCGCCGCCGACCGGCTGTCCAAGGGATCCACCGTCTGGTTCACCGGTCTGTCCGGATCCGGAAAGTCCTCGTTGGCAATGCTCGTCGAGCAGAAGCTGCTCGCCGCCGGCCGCCCCGCCTATGTGCTCGATGGGGACAACGTGCGTCACGGTCTGAACGCCGATCTCGGCTTCTCGATGGACGATCGCGCCGAGAACCTGCGCCGGCTGGCTCATATCGCGACACTGCTGGCCGATTCCGGGCAGATCGTGCTGGTTCCTGCGATCAGCCCGCTGGAAGCACACCGGGAGCTGGCTCGCACGGTGCACACCGAGCAGGGTTTCGACTTCTTCGAGGTGTTCTGCGATACGCCGCTGGAGGATTGCGAGCGCCGCGATCCCAAGGGTCTGTACGCTAAAGCTCGCCGTGGTGAAATCACCCACTTCACCGGTATCGACAGCCCCTACCAGCGGCCGAAGAATCCGGATCTGCGGTTGACGCCGGATCAGTCGCCGGACGCACTGGCGCAGCAGGTCGTCGACCTGTTAGGTACCAGAGACTGACTTTCGGTGAGGAGCCGAAGGCGGATCGCGCATGAGTGATGACCACGAACTGGCCGCCCGATTGGCCACCGAGGCCGGCGAGCTGCTGCTCGGTGTGCGCACCGAGTTCGCCGATGCCGCGCCAGCTGACCGGAAAGCAGCGGGGGACAAGCGGTCCCACGAATTCCTGATGGCCGCGCTGGCGCAGTACCGGCCGGTTGACGCGGTGCTCTCCGAAGAGGCGTCCGAGACCGAGCGGGCCGACAAGGCTCGATTGTCTGCCGAGCGGGTGTGGATCATCGACCCCTTGGACGGCACCCGCGAGTTCTCCGAGCTCGGCCGCGCGGACTGGGCCGTGCATGTCGCGCTGTGGCAGCAGGGTGAGCTGGTCGTCGGGGCGGTCGCGTTACCGGCGCGGGGTGTCACCCTGGCCACGCCGACCGTGGTGGCACCCCCGGCGGCCCGGGGCGCGCCTCGTGTCGTGGTGTCGAGGACCAGGCCGCCCGCGGTCGCACTCGCAGTGCGGGATGCGCTGGGTGGGACCCTGGTCGAAATGGGTTCGGCGGGAGCGAAAGTCGCCTCGGTGGTGCAGGGTGTCTCCGATGTCTATGTGCATGCCGGCGGCCAGTACGAATGGGACTCGGCAGCCCCGGTGGCCGTCGCCCGCGCCGCAGGTCTGTTCACCTCCCGCATCGACGGCTCGCCGCTGATCTACAACCAGGACAACGTGCTGCTCCCCGACCTGATCGTGTGCCGTCCCGAATTGGCCGACGCGGTGCTGGCGGTCACCAAGGTGCACTAGCGTGGCCCACGCTGCGAGATCATCGGTCCCACCTGTCACACCGGACTCCGCCAGCTGGGGAACAACGCGTTCTGGAAGGTAGTACTACCTGCAGTACCGCGGGAAATGCAGTACTGCAGGTAGTACTACATTCCAGAACGTCATGTGCTCGTCAACGCCGATACCAGTGTGACCAAGGGGAATGGTGCTCTGCTCGGAAGCGGTGCCGCTGCCTACATCGCACCGCCGCTGAGGTGAGCCGGGCTCAGACAATGGCCCGGGCTCACAATGGCAGAATTCGCGGTATGCGGATGTCGGCGAAGGCGGAGTACGCCGTCCGCGCCATGATTCAGCTGGCCACCGTCGCCAACGGTGAACTGGTGAAAACCGATGATCTGGCCAAGGCGCAGGGCATTCCGGCTCAGTTCCTGGTCGATATTCTCTCGGATCTGCGCAGCGACCGGCTGGTGCGCAGTCACCGCGGGCGCGACGGTGGTTACGAGTTGGCGCGCCCAGCCGCCGATATCAGTATCGCCGATGTGTTGCGGTGCATCGACGGGCCGTTGGCCAGCGTCCGCGATATCGGCTTGGGCGACCTGCCGTACTCGGGTCCGACGGCATCGCTGACCGATGTCTGGCGGGCGCTACGGGCCAGCATGCGTTCGGTGCTGGAGGAGACCAGCCTCGCCGACGTGGCCGCCGGGTCATTGCCCGATCACGTCGCCGCGCTGGCCAGTGACTACCTGGGCCAGGAATCGGCCCGAGGCCACGCACCTACCTGACGGCGCCGGCCAGACGCGCGGTCGAGCGGTCGCAACCCCGGCCGCTGCGACTACGCTGGGCCATATGGCTGAGTCGATATCCGCGAAGCGGAACGCAACTGCAATCGCGAATTTTATTGCTGCTCAGCGGTATACGCGCGCCGAGATCTTCGCGGACCCGGACCCGGTGCCCGGTCAAGCCGGCGTCTATGGCTGGTGGTTCCGGGAAATCCCTGGCGGTATCGATATCGCCGGCTGCGAACAACGAGATGGCTGGACACTGCTCTACGTCGGGATCAGTCCCGGTCCCCCGCGATCCGATGGTAAGCCGCGCCACCCCCAGGATCTGCGCAAGCGCATCCGCTATCACTTCGGCGCAGCCAACGCGGGCGCGGACGGGTCCACGCTGCGTAAGTCACTCGGTATCCTGCTCGGTGATCAGCTTGGCTTCGCGTTGCGTCGGATCGGGTCGGGCAAGCGACAGACCTTCGCGGGCGGGGAAGCCGTACTGACGCAATGGATGGCCGAAAATGCGGCGGTGTCCTGGGTACTGCACCCCGAGCCGTGGCATCTGGAACCCAAGCTGATCAGCGCGCTGGTGCTGCCGTTGAACTTCCAGGACAACGAACGAAACGCTTTCGCGGCGGAGTTGAAGAGGCGGCGTAAGGACGCGGCGGTGAAGGCCGGCAAGATGCGCGTGCTCGCGGAGTGGTCGTAGATATGCGACGCGCAGTTCTTGGGTCGATGTGGGTGTCTGCGGTGCTCGCCGGGACACTGACTGCCCCGCCGGCGGCTCAGGCCGAACCCGTGCCCGTCGTCGTGCCCACCGTTCTGTCGGAGATGCCGCATGATCCTGGCGCCTACAGCGAGGGTCTGGAGTTCGACGGGCCGGCGCTGTATGAGGCGACCGGCGAGGTGGGGAAATCCGAGCTGCGCCAGATCGATCCGGCGACTGGGGCCGTCATCCGCGCGGTTGCGCTGCCAGGGGACTACTTCGGCGAGGGCATCGCCGTTGTCGGAGAGAGCATCTGGCAACTGACATACAAAGACGGTGTCGCGATCGAATGGGACAAGGCGACATTCACACCCCGTCGTGAGGTACCCGTCGAAGGTCAGGGCTGGGGCCTGTGCCACGACGGTGCCCGATTCATCAGCAGCGACGGCAGTGACCGCTTGCGATTCCACGACGCATCGACATTCGCCGTGATCGCTAGCGTTCGGGTGACTCGCGACGGCCAGCCCGTGAACGGATTGAACGAACTCGAGTGCGTCGACGGGCAGCTGTGGGCCGTCGCCTGGCCGAATGACACTTTTGTCCGGATCGATCCCGGTACCGGTGTGGTGAACCTCGTCGCCGATGTATCCAACTTGTGGAACTCGGCCGAGCGCAGCCGGCAGCGTCAGGTGGTCAGCGGTATCGCCCACGTCGCCGGTTCGGAATACCTGGTCAGCGGCAAGGATTGGCCGAACAGCTACCGGATTCTGCTGCCTTAGACCTTCTGCATGAGCAGCACGATGTAGGTGATGCCGCTGGCTTGGTGTCCCCGCGGGGGATTGCACGGCTGCGACGCCGGAATGCATAACCGCTGGTCAACGTGGTGCCCCCGGCAGGAATCGAACCTGCGGCCTTCTGCTCCGGAGGCAGACGCTCTATCCCCTGAGCTACGGGGGCGCAAACAGTGATGCTGCGCCGTTGGGCGTGCACAGCGTAACGCATCGCGAACCGGTAATGGATTCGGGACCTGGGGACCCCAGCCCATAGGATGGTCCCTCGTGACACCTGCCGACCTGGCTGCCCTGCTCAAGGCCACCGCTGCCGCGGTCCTGGCCGAGCACAGCCTCGATACCAGTGCGCTGCCCGACACCATCACCGTCGAACGTCCGCGCAACCCCGAGCACGGCGATTACGCCACCAACGTGGCCCTGCAGCTCGGCAAGAAGGTCGGGGTCAACCCGCGCGAACTGGCCGGCTGGCTGGCCACCGCGCTGACCGATGCTGACGGTATCGCCGCCGCCGAGATCGCCGGACCCGGGTTCGTCAACCTGCGCCTCGAGGCGTCCGCGCAGGGCGTCGTCGTCACCAACGTGCTGGCTGCGGCCGCCGGCTACGGCAGCTCCGAGGACCTGGCCGCCCAGAACATCAACCTGGAGTTCGTCTCGGCCAACCCCACCGGCCCCATCCACATCGGCGGCACCCGTTGGGCCGCAGTCGGCGATGCGCTGGGCCGGCTGCTGAGCACCCAGGGCGCCAAGGTGACCCGCGAGTACTACTTCAACGATCACGGCGCTCAGATCGACCGGTTCGCCCGCTCGCTGGTCGCCGCCGCGAAGGGCGAGCCGGCACCCGAGGACGGCTACGCCGGCAGCTATATCAACGACATCGCCGCCGACATCCTGGCCCAGTCCCCGGACGCACTGAGCCTGCCCGCCGATCAGCAACAGGAGACCTTCCGCGCGATCGGCGTGGACCTGATGTTCACCCACATCAAGAAGTCGCTGCACGACTTCGGCACCGACTTCGACGTGTACACCCACGAAGACTCGATGCACACCTCCGGCCGGGTGGATCAGGCCATCGCGCGGCTGCGCGACAATGGCAGCATCTACGAGAAGGATGGCGCAACCTGGTTGCGCACCACCGAATTCGGTGACGACAAGGACCGGGTGGTCATCAAGAGCGACGGTAACCCGGCCTATGTCGCCGGCGACCTCGCGTATTACCTGGACAAACGCGAGCGCGGATTCAACCTGTGCATCTACATGCTCGGCGCCGACCACCACGGCTACATCGCCCGGCTCAAAGCCGCCGCCGCCGCACTCGGCGACGACCCGGCCACCGTCGAGGTTCTCATCGGGCAGATGGTCAACCTGGTCCGCGATGGCCAGCCCGTCCGGATGAGCAAGCGCGCCGGCACCGTCATCACCCTCGATGACCTGGTGGATGCGATCGGCGTCGACGCCGCCCGGTACGTGCTGATCCGGTCCTCGGTCAACAGCCCGATCGATATCGACCTGGCGCTGTGGTCCTCGGCATCCAGCGAGAATCCGGTCTACTACGTGCAGTACGCGCACGCTCGGCTCTCGGCGTTGGCGCGCAGTGCCGCCGAGCTCGGTCTGTCCGCGGACACCGCGCACCTGGATCTGCTCACCCATGACCGCGAGGCCACGCTGATCCGGAACCTGGGCGAGTTCGGCCGGATCTTGAAAACGGCTGCCTCCCTGCGGGAACCGCACCGGGTGTGCCGGTACCTGGAAGACCTGGCCGGGGACTACCACCGGTTCTACGACTCCTGCCGGGTGCTGCCACAGGGCGATGAGAAGGCCGGTGAGTTGAACGCGGCCCGCCTTGCGCTGTGTGAGGCCACCCGCCAGGTCATCGCCAACGGTCTGGCGATCCTCGGCGTCAGCGCTCCGGAGCGGATGTGAACGCGCGCCCAGCCGGGGAACGGCATGCCGAAGACAACCGGAACACCGGTACGCCGGCCAAGCCGCAAACCTCCGACGAGATCATGCTGCTGGCCCCGAACGTGTGGCCGCGCAACCTCGTTCGCGGTGAGCACGGCGTCGTGTCCGTCGCCGGTGTCTCGGTGACCGAGTTGGCGGCCGAGTTCGGGACTCCGTTGTTCGTCATCGACGAGGACGACTTCCGGTCGCGGTGCCGTGAGATCGGCGCGGCCTTCGGCGGTGGGGAGCACGTCCACTACGCTTCCAAGGCGTTCCTGTGCTCGGAGATCGCGCGCTGGGTGCACCAGGAGGGCCTGTCGCTGGACGTGGCTACCGGCGGCGAACTTGCCGTCGCGCTTCACGCAGATTTCCCTGCCGAACGAATCACCGTGCACGGCAATAACAAATCGGTCGATGAACTCTCGCTGGCGGTCAAGGCCGGTGTCGGGCACGTCGTGCTGGACTCCGAGATCGAGATCGAGCGTCTGGACGCCGTCGCCGGCACGGCGGGCGTCGTCCAGGATGTGTTCGTGCGCGTCACGCCGGGCGTGGAAGCCCACACCCACGAGTTCATCTCCACGGCGCACGAGGATCAGAAGTTCGGTCTGTCGCTGGCCAGTGGCGCCGCCATGGACGCGGTGCGCAAGGTGTTCGCTACCGACAACCTGCGCCTGGTGGGCCTGCACTGCCACGTCGGCTCGCAGATCTTCGACGTGTCCGGCTTCGAGATCGCCGCGCGTCGCCTGATCGGCCTGCTGCGTGATGTCGTCGCCGAATTCGGTGTGGACAAGACCAGCCAGATCTCCATCATCGATCTCGGTGGGGGACTGGGAATCTCGTACCTACCGCACGACGATCCGCCGCCGATGCAGGAGTTGGCCGACAAGCTCAAGGCCATCATGGAGAACGAGTCGGCCGCAGTCGGACTGCCCACCCCGACGCTTGTGGTGGAACCGGGCCGCGCCATCGCAGGGCCGGGCACCATCACCCTCTACGAGGTCGGCACCGTCAAAGACGTGGCGACCAGTGCCACCGCGCAGCGGCGCTACGTCAGTGTGGACGGTGGTATGAGCGACAACATCCGTCCCGCGCTGTACGCCGCCGAGTACGACGCGCGGCTGGTGTCGCGGATCAGCGATGCTCCGGCGGCTCTGGCTCGCATTGTCGGAAAGCATTGCGAGAGCGGCGATATCATTGTGCGCGATGCCTGGGTGTCCGATGACATCAGCCCGGGTGACCTACTGGCGGTCGCCGCCACCGGCGCGTACTGCTATTCGATGTCGAGCCGGTACAACATGGTGCGCCGTCCCGCGGTGGTCGCGGTCAAGGACGGAACCGCGCGGCTGATCCTGCGCCGCGAGACTGTCGAAGATCTTCTGAGCTTGGAAGTAGGGCAGTGATGACAGACCAGAAATCCATCGGCGTAGCGGTACTCGGCCTGGGCAACGTCGGCACCGAGGTCGTGCGGATCATCGGCGAGAGCGCCGCGGACCTCGAAGCACGCATCGGCGCCCCGCTGCAACTGCGCGGGGTCGGGGTGCGCCGGGTGGCCAAGGACCGCGGCATCCCGGTCGATCTGCTGACCGACGACATCGACGCGCTGGTGTCACGCGACGACGTGGACATCGTGGTGGAACTGATGGGACCGGTGGAACCGGCTCGCAAGGCTATCATGGCCGCCCTGGAGAAGGGCAAGTCCGTCGTCACCGCCAACAAGGCACTGATGGCGCAGTCCACCGGCGAGCTCGCCCAGGCGGCCGAAAAGGCGCGTGTGGACCTGTATTTCGAGGCGGCCGTGGCCGGAGCGATTCCGGTGATCCGACCGCTGACCCAGTCGTTGGCCGGAGACACCGTCCTGCGGGTGGCCGGCATCGTCAACGGCACCACCAACTACATCCTCTCGGCCATGAACGACACCGGCGCCGACTACGACAGCGCCCTGGCCGATGCCAGTGCACTCGGCTACGCCGAGGCCGATCCGACCGCCGATGTCGAGGGCTACGACGCCGCGGCCAAGGCGGCCATCCTGGCCTCCATCGCGTTTCACACCCGGGTGACCGCCGACGACGTGTATCGCGAAGGGATCACGAAGGTGAGCGCGGAAGACTTCGAATCCGCCAGGGCACTGGGCTGCACTATCAAGCTGCTGGCCATTTGCGAGCGACTGACCACCGGTAAAGGCAAGCACCGGGTTTCGGCGCGGGTGTACCCCGCCCTGGTCCCGCTGGATCACCCGTTGGCCTCGGTCAACGGCGCCTTCAACGCGGTGGTCGTGGAGGCCGAAGCCGCCGGGCGGCTGATGTTCTACGGCCAGGGCGCCGGCGGTGCGCCGACGGCCTCGGCGGTGATGGGTGATCTGGTGATGGCGGCGCGTAACCGGGTGCAGGGCGGCCGGGGACCGCGCGAATCCAAGTACGCCAAACTGCCGATCGCCTCGATCGGCGCCATCCCCACGCGTTACTACGTGAACATGAACGTCAAGGACCGGCCGGGCGTCTTGTCCGCTGTCGCAGCGGAATTCAGCAAGCGTGAGGTCAGCATCGCCGAGGTGCGCCAGTCGGGCGTGACCGACGACGAGGGTGAACTCTGTGGCGCCCGGATCGTGGTGGTCACCCATCAGGCCACCGACGCGGCGCTGTCGGAAACGGTGGCCGCGCTGGCCGAACTCGACGTGGTCCAGACCGTCAACAGTGTGCTTCGCATGGAAGGGGTGACCGCATGAGTAACGGGGCGAGCGAAGCGACGGGAAGGGGATCAGGACCGGTGCACCGGCCCTGGCCGGGTTTGATCGCCGCATACCGTGATTGGCTGCCGATCGAGGACCACTGGACACCGATCACCCTGCTGGAGGGCGGCACGCCGCTGATCCACGCCAAGCGGCTCTCCGAGCAGACCGGCTGCACGGTGCATCTGAAGGTCGAGGGGCTCAACCCGACCGGCTCGTTCAAGGACCGCGGCATGACGATGGCCGTGACCGATGCGGTCGCCCGCGGCCAGCAGGCTGTGCTGTGCGCGTCCACCGGCAACACCTCCGCCTCGGCGGCGGCCTACGCGGCCCGCGCCGGCATCACCTGCGCGGTGCTGATCCCACAGGGCAAGATCGCGATGGGCAAGCTCGCGCAAGCAGTCATGCACGGCGCCAAGATCGTTCAGGTCGAGGGCAACTTCGACGACTGCTTGGAACTGGCCCGCAAGCTCACCGCCGACTACCCGACCATCGCTCTGGTCAACTCGGTGAACCCGGTGCGTATCGAGGGCCAGAAGACCGCCGCCTTCGAGATCGTCGACGCGCTGGGCGCCGCTCCGGATGTCCATTCGCTACCCGTCGGCAATGCCGGAAACATCACCGCCTACTGGCGCGGATACCGCGAATATCACCGTGACGGACTGTCGGATCGCCTGCCGCGCATGCTCGGAACCCAGGCTGCGGGCGCGGCGCCTCTGGTGAGTGGGCAGCCGGTGAGTAACCCGGAGACCATCGCGACCGCGATCCGTATCGGCTCGCCGGCGTCGTGGCACTCCGCAGTGGAGGCCCAACAGCAGTCCGGGGGACGGTTCCTGGCCGCCACGGATGAGGAGATCCTGGTGGCTTATCACCTGGTCGCCGCCGCCGAGGGTGTGTTCGTGGAGCCGGCATCGGCGGCAAGCATCGCCGGGCTGCTCAAATCCATCGAGGACGGCTGGGTCAAGCCGGGCTCCACCGTCGTGTGCACCGTAACCGGTAATGGATTGAAGGATCCCGACACAGCGCTCAAGGGCATGCCCGAAGTCACCCCGGTGCCGGTCGACCCAGCCGCGGTGGTGGCGCAACTGGGCCTGGGCTGACGGTCGGATCGCTGGTGAACCGAACTCTGCCGGCTGGGCTGCGGGCCAGTGCCGTGGTGGCGGCCTCCAGCGCCAACCTCGGTCCGGGATTCGACAGTCTCGGCCTCGCGCTGAGTCTGTACGACGAGATCACCGTCGAGACAACGGATTCTGGGCTATCGATCGAGGTGGAAGGGCAGGGGGCGGGTCAGGTTCCGCTGACTGCCGATCATCTGGTGGTGCGCGCAATTCAGCGTGGGTTGGCTGCCGCTGGATTGCAAGCAGCCGGATTGAATGTCCAGTGCCGCAATGCTATTCCGCATTCGAGAGGTCTCGGTTCCTCGGCGGCCGCAGTCGTGGGTGGCCTTGCTGTGGTCAACGGCTTTGCAGTGCAATGTGATTCAGCGAAACTGACGCTCGACGAACTGGTTCAGCTGTCATCGGAGTTCGAGGGCCATCCTGACAACGCATCGGCGGCCGTACTCGGCGGCGCGGTGGTGTCGTGGACCGTCGCCGGAAGCGATCCGGCTCGCTATGACGCGGCGCGCCTGCAGCTTCACCCCGACATCCGGTTCTTCCCTGCGGTCCCGGAGACCCGGTCCTCGACGGCGGCGACCAGGGGATTGCTCCCCGAACAGGTCAGCCACGCCGATGCCCGGTTCAATCTGGCGCGCGCGGCCATGCTGGTGGTGGCGCTCACCGAACGGCCCGACCTGCTGTTGGAGGCCACCGGTGACCGACTGCACCAGGCACAACGCGCATCCGCGATGCCGGCGTCGGCGGAATATCTCGCGATCCTGCGGCGTTGTGGGGTGGCAGCGGTACTTTCAGGGGCCGGGCCAGCGGTGATCGCTCTGACCGACGGATCCGATCTGCCGGCCCAGGCTCTCGTGTACGGTGCCGCGAACGGTTTCACGGTGACCGAGATGTCGGCGGGGGATGCTGTGCGCTGGACGCCGGAAACGCCGGCGCGGGCGCTGTCGGGATAACACGCGCAAACGTGGCGCTCCTTGCTTCCAGCTCTGATGCGGGTTATCCTCGCTATCGTCCAGCAATCGCAGCGGTTTTACCTGCGCCGGCACTTGGACGACTACCCAATCTTCTCGTTTCACTCGTGGACTGATGGTTCGCCGCACGGCGTCGGACCCTGGCGACCACCTTCGCCCAGGCGATGGTGGCGCCGCGGAAGAACACGCGCTCAGCTCTTCGGCTGAGTGCAGATGACCCTTAGGGGATCCCCTCGCAGCAACTCAACTTGCGGGGAAAGAAAGGAAATCCGTGACTGATACGGACCTCATCACGGCAAGCGACACCGGCGAGATCGCCGCTGATTCTGCTGCCGTGGATTTAGGCAAAGCCGCGTCGAGCGCAGGCGTCACCCGCGGTGGCCGTTCCGGCTCGCTGACGTCGATGTTGCTCCCAGATCTGCGCGCTTTGGCCGGTGAAGTGGGTGTCAAGGGCACCTCGGGCATGCGCAAGAGCGAACTGATCGCCGTCATCAAGGAGCACCGCGGCGACGGCAACGGCAACTCCGGCGCGCCGGTGGCAGCTGCGCCAGTGGCTGCCTCGGCTCCCGTCGAGCCCGCAGCCCCCGCGCCGGTGGCGGAGGCGGCCCCAGCGGCTGCGCCGGCCGATGCCGGCGACGCGCCAGAGGGCGGCCCTCAGCGACGCGAACGCCGCAGTGCAGCGCGTCAGTCCGGTGCCCCCGAAAGCCAGCAGGAGCCGAATTCCCAGGGCGGCGAGGCCAAGACGGCCGGCAGCGAAGGCGCGCAGGAATCCGGCCGCGGTGGTGATCGCGACAGTGAGAATCGCGACGGCGGTAATCGCGACACGAACAACGACGCACGTGAGAGCCAGCCCAAGAACGCCGAGGGCGGCGAGCAGCAGGGCGGCGGCCAGCACAACCGCAACGGCCGTGGCGGGAACAACAGCGGTGGTAACAACCGCGGCGGCAACGCCAACAGCAACAACGCCAACAGCAACAACGCCAACAGCAACAACGGCGCAAACAACGCCAACGACGATGACGAGGACGGCCGCCAGGGCCGTCGCGGCCGGCGGTTCCGTGATCGCAGGCGCCGCGGCGAGCGTGCCGACGGTGGCGGTGGCAACAGTGGCGGTGGCGGCGACCGTGGCGACCGCGATACCGAGTTGCGCGAGGACGATGTCGTGCAGCCCGTGGCGGGCATCCTCGACGTACTCGACAATTACGCGTTCGTCCGGACCTCCGGCTACCTGGCCGGCCCCAACGACGTCTACGTCTCCATGAACATGGTGCGCAAGAACGGTCTGCGCCGCGGTGACGCGGTGACCGGCGCCGTGCGGGTGGCCCGCGAGGGTGAGAACACCGGTGGCGGCAACAATCCGCGCCAGAAGTTCAACCCACTGGTCCGTCTGGACACCGTCAACGGTGGTCCGGTGGAGAACGCCAAGAACCGGCCGGAGTTCCAGAAGCTGACCCCGCTGTACCCGAACCAGCGGCTGCGTCTGGAGACCACTCCGGACCGTCTGACCACCCGCGTCATCGACCTGATCATGCCGATCGGCAAGGGGCAGCGTGCCCTGATCGTCTCGCCGCCGAAGGCCGGTAAGACCACGATCATGCAGGACATCGCCAACGCGATCACCAAGAACAATCCCGAATGCCACCTGATGGTCGTACTCGTCGACGAGCGACCTGAAGAGGTCACCGATATGCAGCGATCGGTGGTGGGTGAGGTCATCGCCTCCACCTTCGACCGGCCGCCGGCCGATCACACCCAGGCCGCCGAGCTCGCCATCGAGCGGGCCAAGCGGCTGGTCGAGCAGGGCAAGGACGTCGTCGTGCTGCTCGACTCGATCACCCGGCTGGGCCGCGCGTACAACAACGCGTCGCCGGCGTCGGGCCGGATCCTGTCCGGTGGTGTCGACTCGACCGCGCTGTACCCGCCCAAGCGTTTCCTCGGCGCGGCCCGCAACATCGAGTTCGGTGGCTCGCTGACGATCATCGCCACGGCCATGGTCGAAACCGGCTCCACCGGTGACACGGTCATCTTCGAGGAGTTCAAGGGCACCGGTAACGCCGAACTCAAGCTGGACCGCAAGATCGCCGAGCGCCGGGTGTTCCCGGCGGTCGACGTCAACCCGTCCGGTACCCGCAAGGACGAGCTGCTGCTGGGCGCCGACGAGTTCGCCGTCGTGCACAAGCTGCGTCGGGTGCTGTCGGGGCTGGACCCGCATCAGGCCATCGACCTGCTGATGAGCCAGCTGCGCAAGACCAAGACCAACTACGAGTTCCTGGTCCAGGTCTCCAAGAACACCCCCGGCGGCAACAGCGACAACGACTGATTCCGCCAATTTGCGCCGCGAAGCCGGGAATAGCGGCCGGTAGTGAGGCGTTTTCGCAATCGGCGGTTGACCTGGCATAATTCAGCGTCGACCCTCGGTTCCGGTTCACGCTCGAAAATTCCCAGGTCTGGGCTCGGGCGACCCGGCGGCCAACGAATGCAGAGGAAAAGCCATGAAATCGGGTATTCACCCCAATTACGCCGAGACCGCTGTGGTCTGCGGCTGCGGTAACAGCTTCACCACCCGCAGCACCAAGGACAACGGCCACATCGTGGTCGAGGTCTGCTCGCAGTGCCACCCGTTCTACACCGGCAAGCAGAAGATCCTCGACAGCGGCGGCCGCGTTGCCCGCTTCGAGAAGCGCTACGGTAAGCGCAACACCAAGGCTGCTGCAGACAACTAGCTGCCCGATCGGCGCCCGCACCTGGCATCCGTGTCAGGACCGGGCGCCGATTTGCGTTCACAGGAGGTCACCATGACGGACACAGCACCCGCGATCGAGGCGCTGGTGGCCGAGCATGCGGACCTGGAGACTCAGCTCGCCGACCCCGGCCTCCATGCCGATGCCGGCGCGGCCCGCCGCATCGGACGCCGGTTCGCGCAGATCTCGCCGATCGTCTCGACCTACCGCAAGCTGGAATCCGCGCGTGGCGATCTGGGCGCTGCCCGCGAATTGGCGGCCGAGGACGAGGCGTTCGCCGCCGAAGTACCAGAGCTCGAGGCGCGCGTGTCCGAGCTGGACGCCC
The DNA here is from genome assembly GCA_011620645.1 of Mycobacterium sp. Lineage (GTDB taxonomy): Bacteria > Actinomycetota > Actinomycetes > Mycobacteriales > Mycobacteriaceae > Mycobacterium. The sequence goes on along the minus strand of WOYS01000011.1, from coordinate 14,508 downwards.
GGCTGACCGACCTGCTCGCCCCCCGTGACCCGCATGACGCCGACGATGTGGTGCTCGAGGTGAAATCCGGTGAGGGCGGCGAGGAATCGGCGCTGTTCGCCTCCGACCTCGCCCGCATGTACATCCGCTACGCCGAGCGGCACGGCTGGACGGTCACCGTGCTCGACGAGACGTGGTCGGATCTCGGCGGCTACAAGGACGCCACCATCACCATCGCCAGCAAGGGCGATTCCGCCGACGGTGTGTGGTCGCGGATGAAGTTCGAGGGCGGTGTGCACCGTGTGCAGCGCGTGCCGGTCACCGAATCCCAGGGCCGTGTGCACACCTCGGCGGCGGGCGTGCTCGTCTACCCCGAACCCGAAGACGTCGAGGCCGTCCAGATCGACGAGTCCGACCTGCGCATCGACGTCTACCGGTCCTCGGGCAAGGGCGGTCAGGGCGTCAACACCACCGACTCCGCGGTCCGCATCACCCACCTGCCCACCGGCATCGTCGTCACCTGCCAGAACGAGCGCAGCCAGCTGCAGAACAAGGCGCGCGCCATGGTGGTGCTCGCCGCCCGGCTGCAGGCCCTCGCCGAAGAGCAGGCCTCGGCGGACGCCTCGGCGGACCGGGCCAGCCAGATCCGCACGGTGGACCGCAGCGAGCGGATCCGCACCTACAACTTCCCCGAGAACCGGATCGCGGATCACCGCATCAACTTCAAGTCGCACAACCTTGACCAGGTGCTCGACGGTGACATGGACCCGCTGCTCGATGCACTGGCCGCCGCCGACAAACAGGCGCGCCTACGGCAGGCGTGAGCGAAGCTTGCTTCCACCCCATCTGCCGATGACCGGACTGTGCGCCGCCATCACCGACGCGGCCGCCGCGCTGGCGGCAGCCGGTATCGACTCCGCGCGTACCGACGCCGAACAGTTGGCGGCACATGTCGCCGGCATCGATCGTGGCCGGCTGATGTTCGTCGAGCCGCGCCCCGACTTCCTGGACCGCTACCGGATCCTCATCGGTCAGCGTGCGCGGCGAATTCCGTTGCAGCACTTGGTGGGCAGTGCCGCATTCGGGCCGCTGACGCTGTCCGTCGGCCCAGGGGTGTTCATCCCGCGGCCCGAAACCGAGGCGCTGCTGGAATGGGCCCATGCCGTCCACGTGCCGGCCGGAGGCGTGATCGTCGACCTGTGCACGGGATCGGGTGCGCTGGCGCTGGCGCTGGCCGTCTACCGCCCCGACACCCGGGTCATCGCGGTGGAGCGGTCCGCGGACGCGCTGAACTATGCCCGCGCCAACGTCGACGGGTCGACCGTCGAACTGATCCGCGCCGACGTCACCGAACGCGATGTGCTGGCCGACCTGAACGCCAAGGTGGACCTCGTCGTCTCCAACCCGCCCTACATCCCCGACGGTGCGCAGCTGGAACCCGAAGTGGCAGAACATGACCCGCATATGGCATTGTTCGGCGGCCCGGACGGGATGGCGGTCATCACGCCGATCGTCGGCCTGGTCTCCCGGCTGCTTCGGCCCGGGGGGCAGGTCGGGGTCGAGCATGACGACACCACCTCCGCGGCGACCGTCGAACTGTTCGGCAGAGCCGGCCTCTTCACCGATGTCACGGCACGCCGCGACCTGGCCGGTCGGCACCGCTTCGTGACCGCGGTACGCGCCGAATGAGAAGCTAGGCCCATGACCCAGCTGTTCGACTGCGCGGACCCCGAACAACGGGCCACCGGCCTGACGTCGGCGATCAGCGCCGTCAAGGGCGGAGGACTGGTCGTGTTGCCCACCGACACGGTCTACGGCATCGGCGCGGACGCCTTCAACAGCCAAGCGGTCGCCGCGTTGCTCGCGGCGAAGAACCGTGGCCGCGATATGCCGGTGGGCGTGCTGGTCGGTTCCTGGCACACCATCGACGGCCTGGTCTACGCGGTACCGCCCGCGGCGCGCGAACTGATCCAGGCCTTCTGGCCGGGCGCGCTGAGCCTGGTGGTCCGCCACGCGCCCTCACTGCACTGGGATCTCGGCGATGCCAGCGGCACCGTCATGCTGCGGATGCCGCTGCATCCGGTGGCCATCGAGTTGCTGCGTGAGGTCGGGCCGATGGCGGTGTCCAGCGCCAACGTCTCCGGTTTACCGGCCGCGGTCACCGCCGCAGACGCCCGGGCACAGCTGGCCGACCGCGTCGAGGTCTACCTCGACGGCGGTCGCTCACCGCAGGGCGCCGCGTCGACCATCGTCGACGTCTCCGGTCCGCAACCACGGGTGCTGCGCGAGGGGCCCGTCACTGTTGCCGACGTCGCCCGGGTTCTCGGCGTGGATGCCGACGCCCTGACACCCGAGGACGCCCGTGGGACCAACCCGTAGGCCACAGCAGCTTCGCGTACGGTTTACCATGTGGTGAGCGAATCGGTCTCTCTGGCTGACGGTCTGCTCGCCCTTTCCGAGCGCGGCGCGGGCGTACCGCTGCGCGAACTCGCCCTCGTCGGTCTGACCGCCGCGATCATCACCTACTTCGCCACCGGCTGGGTCCGGGTGTTGGCCAAACGCGTCGGCGCGGTCGCCTACCCGCGGGAACGCGATGTGCATGTGGAGCCCACGCCGCGGATGGGCGGGCTGGCCATCTACCTCGGGGTCGTGGTGGCGGTGCTGCTGGCATCGCAGCTGCCCGCACTCAATCGCGGGTTCGTGTACTCGACCGGCATGCCCGCGGTGGTGGTCGCCGGCGGACTCATCATGCTGGTCGGCCTGATCGACGACCGGTGGGGTCTGGACGCGCTCACCAAGTTCGCCGGCCAGATCACCGCCGCCAGCGTGCTGGTCACCATGGGCGTGGCGTGGAGCGTGCTCTACATCCCGTTCGGTGGCGTCGGCACCATAGTGCTGGACCAGGTCACCTCGATCCTTTTGACCTTGGCGCTGACGGTGTCCATCGTCAATGCGATGAACTTCGTCGACGGTCTCGACGGACTCGCGGCCGGGTTGGGTCTGATCACTGCCCTGGCCATCTGCATCTTCTCCGTCGGCCTGCTGCGCGACCACGGTGGCGATGTGCTGTTCTATCCACCGGCGATCATCTCTGTGGTGCTGGCCGGCGCCTGCCTGGGTTTCCTGCCGCACAACTTCCACCGCGCCAGGATCTTCATGGGCGACTCCGGGTCGATGCTGATCGGCCTGATGCTCGCCGCAGCCTCCACGACCGCGGCCGGCCCCATCTCGCAGAATGCCTACGGGGCGCGGGACGTGTTCGCGTTGCTGTCGCCGTTCCTGTTGGTCGTCGCGGTGATGTTCGTCCCTGCCCTGGACATGTTGCTGGCGATCGTGCGCCGGACCCGCGCCGGGAAGAGCCCGTTCAGCCCGGACAAGATGCATCTACACCACCGGCTGCTGCAGATCGGGCATTCGCACCGACGTGTCGTGCTGTTGATCTACTTGTGGGTGGGCATCGTGGCACTCGGCGCCGCCGGCACGATCTTCTTCGACCCGCGCTACACCGGGGCGGTGATGCTCGCCGCAATTCTGGTCGCCGGTGTCGTCACCCTGATTCCGTTGTTGCGCGGCCGCACGAGACCCGTCGAGGACGTTCGGAACAGCTAGTACGACGAAAAGTAGTAGGCCTGTTTTTGTGCCTCCTACCTTGTGGTACGGTTCCCCGCATAACCCGAAAAACCTCGCGGGTTGCCGGCCCGGCCCATTGGTCCACCCGACCGATCGGCGCCGATACACGACCGACAAAGGGAGCTACCCCTTGGGTGATTCCAGTCCGCACGCCGCCCTCCGATACTCTCGTCGGGCACGCACAGGAATTTTGCAGTTTTCAGAGTTATCGAAGCCAGCGATCAGTACCCCCCTCGACGACGCGGGATTGAGGTGAACGACGTGACGACGCCAGCGCAGGACGCGCCCCTGGTGTTTCCCTCCGTCGTTTTTCGCCCGCTGCGACTCCTGGTGGTCTGTCTCGCGCTCACCGGTCTGGCTGTTCTCGCCGCCGGCTACATCGGCAACATTTTCTTCGGTGTGTTCTTCGGTATCGGGCTCGGTCTCGGTTTGCTCAATGCACTGCTGGTGCGTCGGGCCGTCGAGTCGATCACGATGGAGGACCACCCACTCAAGAAGAAAATGGCCATGAACTCCGCCACGCGACTGTTGGTCATCACCGCAGTGGCAATGGTGGTGGCCATCTACTTCAAGGCACACGGCGGAATTGCGGTGCTGTTCGGGCTGGCAATCTTCCAGGCACTGCTGGTGATGAGCACCAGCTTCCCGGTGCTGCGGAAGATCCGCTCCAACGGCTTGGACGTCGAAGACGTCTCCGCATCGGATTCGAAGGATTGAGCTGACCCGAATGACTGAGACTGTGCTCGCCGCCGAAGAGGGTGGCGCCACCATCCACGTCGGACACCACACCATGGTGTTCGACCTGTTCGGTATGACGTTCAACGGGGATACCATCCTCGCCACAGCCATCACCGCGCTGATCGTCATCGGTCTCGCCTTCTACCTGAAGACCAAGGTCACCTCGACCGGCGTACCCGGTGGCGTGCAGCTCTTCTGGGAAGCGCTGACCATTCAGATGCGCCAGCAGATCGAGGGCTCGATCGGCATGAAGGTCGCCCCGTTCGTGCTGCCGCTGTCGATCGCCATCTTCGTGTTCATCCTGGTGTCGAACTGGCTTGCGGTGTTCCCGTGGCAGTACGGCGGTTCCGACGGCGCCGCTGCCGAGGTGTACAAGCCGCCGGCGTCCGATATCAACTTCGTCCTGGCCCTCGCGGTGTTCGTGTTCTTCGCCTACCACGCGGCGGGTATCTGGCGGCGCGGCCCGTTCGGCTACCTGAAGAAGGTCGTCAAGGGTCACGTGGCCTTCCTGGCGCCGATCAATATCGTCGAAGAGATCGCCAAGCCGATCTCGCTGGCACTGCGACTCTTCGGCAACATCTTCGCCGGCGGCATCCTGGTGGCGCTGATCGCGATGTTCCCCTGGTACATCCAGTGGCTGCCCAATGCCATCTGGAAGACCTTCGACCTGTTCGTCGGCCTGATCCAGGCCTTCATCTTCAGCCTGCTGACGATCCTGTACTTCAGCCAGTCGATGGAGCTCGATCACGACGACCACGACTCAAAAGAGCACGACTCAAACACCAAAGAGCACGTGCACTGACATTTGACCGTAAGACCAACCCGTACTGACACGTACGACCAGAAGTCCTGGTGGCACCGCCACCAGTTACAAGGAGGAAAAAGGAATGGAACTCGATCCCAACGCCATCATCACCGCTGGCGCGCTGATCGGTGGCGGCCTGATCTTGGGTGGCGGTGCCATCGGCGCCGGTATCGGTGACGGTATCGCGGGTAACGCGCTGATCTCCGGTATCGCCCGGCAGCCCGAGGCCCAGGGCCGGCTGTTCACCCCGTTCTTCATCACCGTCGGTCTGGTGGAGGCCGCGTACTTCATCAACCTGGCGTTCATGGCGCTGTTCGTCTTCGCCACGCCGGGCCTGCAGTAGTCCGACAGCATGGACCAGCTGACCGTATCCATAGTGGCCGCGGAAGAAGGCGGTGGGACCAGCAACTTTCTGCTTCCCAACGGCACCTTCTTCCCGGTGCTGCTCATCTTCCTGATCACGCTCGGCGTGATCTGGAAGTGGGTGGTGCCACCGATCAGCAAGGTGCTCGCCGAGCGCGAGGCCATGCTGGCCAAAACCGCCGCCGACAGCCGCAAGTCGGCTGAACAGGTTGCCGCCGCGCAGGCCGACTACAACGAGGCGATGGCCGGCGCGCGCGCCGAGGCATCGGCTCTGCGTGACCAGGCGCGTGCCGAGGGCCGCGAGGTCATCGATGCCAAGCGGGCCGAGGCCAGCGGCGAGGTGGCCGAGACGGTACGTCAGGCCGATGAGCAACTTTCCCAGCAGGGTTCGGCCGCTCAAGCCGAGTTGGCCTCGTCGGTAGAAGGCCTGTCAGCCACCCTGGCCGGCCGCATCCTCGGCGTCGACGTGAAATCAGGCGGGACCAAGTAGATGTCGACATTCATCGGACAGCTGATCGGCTTCGCCGTCATCGTGTTCATCATCGTCAAGTGGGTCGCGCCCCTGGTGAAGGGGATGATGACCAACCAGCAGGAGGCCATCCGCGCCGCGCTAGCCCAAAGTGCCGAGGCGGCACAGAAGCTCGCTGATGCCGATGCCATGCACGCCAAGGCGCTGGCCGACGCTGCTGCCGAATCCAGCAGCGTCACCGGCGAGGCGAAGCAGGACTCCGAGCGGATCAAGGCACAGCTGGCCGAACAGGCCGGTGTGGACGCCGAGCGGATCAAGGCCCAGGGCGGGCAGCAGGTTCTCCTGTTGCGTCAGCAACTGGTGCGCGAGCTTCGGGTCGGTCTCGGAGACGAGGCAGTCGCCAAGGCCGCTGATCTGGTCCGTGCCCACGTGGCCGACCCTGCTGCCCGGGCGGCCACCGTCGACCGATTCCTCGACGACCTCGATCAGATGGCGCCTTCCGGGGCCGTCGTCCAGACGGGTGCGACCGCCGGCCTTCGGGCCGCCAGCCGTGAGGCTCTGGCCAACCTGGTCGCCGAGTTCGACAGTGTGGCAGGCAACGACGGCGGTGCAGGTGGTTTGGACGCCGACGGTCTGACGGCACTGGCCGACGACCTCGCCTCGGTGGCCCGGCTGCTGATCACGGAGAGCGCCCTCAACAAGCATCTCGCCGAGCCGACCGACGCCCCCACGGCGAAGGTTGCGCTCGTCGACAAGCTGTTCACCGGCAAGATCGGCGAACCTGCGCTGAAGCTCCTTCGCACCGCCGCCTCGCAGCGGTGGTCCACCGAGGCCAACTTCGTGGACGCCATCGAGCACACCGCACGCATCGCTCTGCTGCAGCGCGCCAATGTCGCCGGCGAGGTCGACGAGGTGGAAGACCAGCTGTTCCAGTTCGGTCGTGTCCTCGACGCCGAGCCGCGGCTGAGCGCCCTGCTCAGCGACTACACCGCCGATGCCGCAGGTCGGATCGCTCTGCTGGACAAGGTGGTCGGTACCGGCAGCAGTGCCAACGGCACCGCTGCCGCATTGCTGGCGCAGACCGTCGGGCTGCTCCGCGGTGAGCGCGCCGATGAAGCGGTCATGGATCTCGCCGAGCTGGCTGTTGCTCGTCGCGGAGAGGTTGTCGCCCATGTCAGCGCCGCGGCGGATCTCTCCGACGCCCAGCGCGACCGCCTGACCACAGTGCTCACGCGCATCTACGGGCATCCGGTGGCCATCCAGTTGAATGTCGATCCGGAACTGCTCGGTGGTCTGTCGATCACCGTCGGTGACGAAGTGATCGACGGCTCCATCGCGTCCCGCCTGGCTGCTGCGCAGACCCAGCTACCAGACTGACGAGCGATCGACCCGATCCAGAAGACTTATCACCCAGATCAAAGGTAGGAAGACGAAAAACCATGGCAGAGTTGACAATCTCGGCTGCTGATATCGAAGGTGCCATCGAGGGTTACGTATCCTCGTTTTCCGCCGACACCGAGCGGGAAGAGGTCGGCACCGTCGTCGATGCCGGTGACGGCATCGCCCACGTAGAGGGCCTGCCTTCGGTCATGACCCAGGAACTGCTCGAGTTCCCGGGCGGTGTCCTCGGCGTGGCGCTGAACCTCGACGAGCACAGCGTCGGCGCCGTGATCCTGGGTGAGTTCGGCAAGATCGCGGAAGGCCAGCAGGTCAAGCGCACCGGCGAGGTCCTCTCGGTCCCTGTCGGTGACGCCTTCCTCGGTCGGGTGGTCAACCCACTCGGCCAGCCGATCGACGGCCAGGGTGACATCGAGGCCGAGACTCGTCGTGAGCTTGAGCTGCAGGCCCCTTCGGTGGTGCAGCGTCAGGGCGTCGGCGAGCCGCTGCAGACCGGTATCAAGGCCATCGACGCCATGACGCCGATCGGCCGCGGCCAGCGGCAGCTGATCATCGGCGACCGTAAGACCGGCAAGACCGCGGTCTGCGTCGACACCATCCTCAACCAGCGCGGGGCCTGGGAGACCGGCGACCCGGACCAGCAGGTCCGCTGCGTCTACGTCGCGATCGGCCAGAAGGGCACCACCATCGCCAGCGTGAAGCGCGCGCTGGAAGACGGCGGCGCGATGGAGTACACCACCATCGTCGCCGCACCCGCATCCGATGCCGCCGGCTTCAAGTGGCTCGCGCCCTACACCGGTTCGGCCATCGGCCAGCACTGGATGTACAACGGCAAGCACGTCCTGATCGTCTTCGACGACCTGTCCAAGCAGGCCGACGCCTACCGCGCCATCTCGCTGTTGCTGCGCCGCCCGCCGGGCCGCGAAGCGTTCCCCGGCGATGTCTTCTACCTGCACTCGCGCCTCCTGGAGCGTTGCGCGAAGCTGTCCGACGAGCTGGGCGGTGGATCGATGACCGGGCTGCCGATCATCGAGACCAAGGCCAACGACATCTCGGCGTTCATCCCGACCAACGTCATCTCGATCACCGACGGGCAGTGCTTCCTGGAGTCCGACCTGTTCAACCAGGGCGTGCGTCCGGCCGTCAACGTCGGTGTGTCGGTGTCTCGCGTCGGTGGTGCCGCCCAGATCAAGGCCATGAAGGAAGTGGCGGGATCGCTGCGTCTGGACCTGTCCCAGTACCGCGAGCTGGAGGCCTTCGCGGCCTTCGCCTCGGACCTCGATGCGGCGTCCAAGGCCCAGCTGGACCGCGGTGTCCGCCTTGTCGAGCTGCTCAAGCAGCCCCAGTACAGCCCGATGGCCGTCGAGGAGCAGGTCGTCGCGATCTTCCTCGGCACCCAGGGGCACCTGGACTCGGTTCCGCCCGCGGATGTCTCGCGCTTCGAGACCGAGCTGCTGGAGCATGTGAAGGCCAGCCACCCCGAGATCCTCACCGGCATCAAGGAATCCAAGAAGCTCTCCGAGGAAGACGAGGAGAGGCTCGTCAAGGTCGTCAACGACTTCAAGAAGGGCTTCTCGGCGACCGACGGCAGCTCGGTGGTCGTCAATGAGGCTGATGCCGAAGCGCTGGATCCCGAGGACCTGGAGAAGGAATCGGTCAAGGTCCGTAAGCCTGCTCCCAAGAAGGCCTAGGTAACCAATGGCAGCCACACTGCGCGAGCTACGCGGACGTATCAAATCCGCTTCGTCGATCAAGAAGATCACGAAGGCACAGGAGCTGATCGCCACGTCACGGATCGCCAAGGCACAGGCCCGGGTCCAGGCGGCCCGGCCCTACGCAACCGAAATCACCAGCATGCTCACCGAGCTGGCCACTGCCAGCGCGCTGGACCACCCGCTGCTCGTGGAGCGGGAGTCACCGAAGCGGGCGGGTGTGCTGGTCGTGTCCTCGGACCGTGGGCTGTGCGGTGGCTACAACGCCAACGTGCTGCGCCGGGCCGAGGAGCTCTTCGCGCTGCTGCGGGACGAAGGCAAGGATCCGGTGGTCTACGTGGTCGGCCGGAAGGCGCTGGGCTACTTCAACTTCCGTCAGCGTGACGTGGCGGAGTCGTGGACCGGCTTCTCCGAGCGACCCACCTACGAGAACGCCAAGGAGATCGCGGACACCCTGGTGACCGCTTTCATGTCGGGTGCCGACGATGACGGCGACGACGCGGGTGCCGACGGCATCCTCGGCGTCGACGAGTTGCACATCGTGTCCACCGAGTTCAGGTCGATGCTGTCGCAGACGGCTGCGGCGCTGCGGATCGCCCCGATGGTCGTCGAGTACGTCGGCGACGAGCAGCCCGTAGGCGTTCCGCAAACGCTGTTCTCGTTCGAGCCGAACGCCGAGGATCTGTTCGGCGCGCTGCTGCCCCGTTACGTCGCGACCCGCGTGTACGCGGCGCTGCTGGAAGCCGCTGCGTCGGAGTCGGCCTCGCGCCGGCGGGCCATGAAGTCGGCGACCGACAACGCCGACGACCTGATCAAGGCTCTCACGCTGGCGGCCAACCGCGAGCGTCAGGCGCAGATCACCCAGGAAATCAGCGAGATCGTCGGCGGCGCCAACGCGCTGGCCGACGCGAAATAGAACTTAGAAACACGCCTCGTTAGGAAGCGAAGAGAAATATGACTGCTGCCGTAGACACCAAGACCTCGGGTCGGGTCGTCCGCATCACCGGCCCGGTGGTGGACGTCGAGTTCCCGCGGGGTTTTGTGCCCGACCTGTTCAACGCCCTGCACGCCGAGATCACCTACGGCGCGCTGGCCAAGACCCTCACCCTGGAGGTCGCCCAGCACCTGGGCGACCACCTGGTGCGCACCATCTCCATGCAGCCGACCGACGGTCTGGTGCGTGGCGTCGAGGTCACCGACACCGGTAAGTCGATCTCGGTGCCCGTGGGTGACGGCGTCAAGGGCCACGTGTTCAACGCTCTCGGCGACTGCCTCGATGAGCCCGGCTACGGCGAGGACTTCGAGCACTGGTCGATCCACCGCAAGCCGCCGGCATTCGCCGACCTCGAACCTCGCACCGAGATGCTGGAGACCGGCCTGAAGGTCGTCGACCTGCTCACCCCGTATGTGCGTGGCGGCAAGATCGCCCTGTTCGGTGGTGCCGGCGTGGGTAAGACTGTGCTGATCCAGGAGATGATCAATCGCATCGCCCGCAACTTCGGTGGCACCTCGGTGTTCGCCGGCGTGGGGGAGCGCACCCGTGAGGGTAACGACCTCTGGGTCGAGCTCGCGGACGCCAACGTGCTCAAGGACACCGCCTTGGTGTTCGGCCAGATGGACGAGCCGCCGGGCACCCGTATGCGCGTCGCGCTGTCCGCACTGACCATGGCGGAGTACTTCCGCGATGAGCAGAACCAGGACGTGCTGCTGTTCATCGACAACATTTTCCGGTTCACCCAGGCCGGTTCCGAGGTGTCGACCCTGCTGGGCCGCATGCCGTCGGCCGTCGGTTACCAGCCGACGCTGGCCGACGAGATGGGTGAGCTTCAGGAGCGCATCACCTCGACCCGTGGTCGCTCGATCACCTCGATGCAGGCAGTGTATGTGCCCGCCGACGACTACACCGACCCGGCCCCGGCCACCACGTTCGCCCACCTGGACGCCACCACCGAGCTGTCTCGTGCGGTGTTCTCCAAGGGCATCTTCCCTGCGGTGGATCCGCTGGCATCGTCCTCGACGATCCTGCACCCCAGCGTGGTCGGCGACGAGCACTACCGCGTCGCCCAGGAAGTCATCCGGATCCTGCAGCGCTACAAGGATCTCCAGGACATCATCGCCATCCTCGGTATCGACGAGCTGTCCGAAGAGGACAAGGTGCTGGTGTACCGGGCCCGTAAGATCGAGCGCTTCCTGAGCCAGAACATGATGGCGGCCGAGCAGTTCACCGGTCAGCCGGGCTCCACGGTGCCGCTGAAGGAAACCGTCGAGGCCTTCGACAAGCTGGCCAAGGGTGAGTTCGACCACCTGCCCGAGCAGGCGTTCTTCCTCATCGGAGGTCTGGATGATCTGGCGAAGAAGGCAGAAACCCTCGGCGCCAAGCTGTGATGGTGAGCCACAATGCAGAAGGCGTGATGAACGCTTGCGCGAAGAACAGATTGGTGGTGTGGCATGGCTGAACTGGACGTCGAGATCGTCGCCGTCGAGCGTGAGCTGTGGTCTGGAAAGGCCACGTTCGTGTTCACCCGCACCACCGCGGGTGAGATCGGCATCCTGCCGCGGCACATCCCGTTGGTCGCCCAGCTCGTCGACGATGCCATGGTGCGCGTCGAACGCGAGGGCGAGGATGACCTCCGGATCGCGGTGGACGGCGGATTCCTGTCGGTCACCGACGCCGGTGTGAGCCTCCTGGTGGAGAATGCTCAGTTCGAGTCGGAGGTCGACGTCGACGCCGCCAAGCAGGACTCCGAGTCCGACGACCCGGCAACTGCAGCCTGGGGCCGCGCGCGCCTGCGCGCGGTCGGGCAGATCGACTAGTAGGCACCGCCGATGAGCACGTCCATGTTGTTCATGGCCGCGCTCGTCGGCGTTTTGCTGCTGGCGGTCGTCGCGCTGGGCTACCGCTTGTGGAAGCTGCGCCAGGTGGGCGGCACCGCTGCCATCCTGCGCGACTATCCGGCCGAGGGGGGCCATGGTTGGCGGCACGGTGTGCTGCGCTACCGAGGTGGGGAGGCCGAGTTTTATCGGCTGTCGAGTATGCGCTGGTGGCCTGACCGGCGGCTGAGCCGACTGGGGCTCGAGCTCGTGTCGCGGCGCTCCCCGCGCGGCGATGAATTCGACATCATGACCCAAGACATCGCCATCCTGGAACTGCGCGATGCCGGCGTCGAGCGTGGCCGCGGCTACGAAGTGGCCCTGGATCGCGGCGCGTTGACGGCTTTCACATCATGGGTGGAATCGCGGCCGTCACCCCGGGCACGGCGAAGGACCTAACTCCGCTGACCCCCGGGCCGCCACTTCACATCGCCGTCCGGGTTGGCCGCGCGCGACAGAATGAACAGCAGGTCGGACAGCCGATTGAGGTACTTCGCCGGAAGTACGTTCACGGAATCGCCGTGCTCATCGACCGCCCGCCACGCCGAACGCTCGGCGCGACGGGTGACCGTCCGCGCGACATGCAGCAGCGCCGACAATGATGTGCCGCCCGGCAGGATGAACGAGTCGAGCTTCGGCAGATCCTCGTTGAATTCGTCGCACCAGCCTTCGAGCCGGTCGATGTAGTCCTGCAGCACTCGAAGCGGCGGGTACTCGGGGTTCTCGACCACGGGTGTGGACAGGTCGGCGCCGGCGTCGAACAGATCGTTTTGAATCTGCAGGAGAACCTGGAGTATCCGCTCGTCGGGCTGGCCCAGGGACACCGCGACGCCGATGGCCGCGTTGGCCTCGTCGCAGTCCGCATATGCCTCGAGCCGGGCGTCGCTCTTGGAGACGCGGCTGAAATCACTGAGCCCTGTGGTGCCATCGTCGCCGGTCCGGGTGTAGATGCGGGTCAGGTGAACGGCCATGGTTAAACCGTACCGGGCAAGTCCGGGCAGTTGTGGCCCCAGCGTTGGCGAAACTCACCCCGGATTTGCATACACTGACCCACGTGAGCGATCGTTTCGTGGTGACGGGCGGAAGCCGGTTATCGGGCGAAGTCGCCGTCGGGGGCGCAAAGAACAGCGTCCTCAAGCTGATGGCGGCGACGCTGTTGGCTGAGGGTACGAGCACCATCACCAACTGCCCCGACATCCTGGATGTGCCCCTGATGGCCGAGGTGCTGCGCGGCCTTGGCGCCACCGTGGAACTCGATGGGTCCACAGTTCGGGTGACGTCGCCGGACGAGGTCAAGTACGACGCGGACTTCGCCGCGGTGCGCCAGTTCCGGGCCTCGGTGTGTGTGCTGGGTCCGTTGGTCGGCCGGGGTAAACGGGCCAAGGTTGCGTTGCCGGGCGGTGATGCGATCGGTTCCCGGCCGCTGGACATGCATCAGTCGGGCCTGCGGCAACTCGGTGCCCGATGCAATATCGAGCACGGTTGCGTGGTCGCCGAAGCCGATCAGTTGCGTGGCGCCGAGATCCAGCTCGAGTTCCCCTCGGTCGGTGCGACGGAGAACATCCTGATGGCCGCAGTGCTGGCCGAAGGTGTCACCACCATTTACAACGCCGCACGTGAGCCCGATATCGCGGACATCTGCACGATGCTCAACGAGATGGGCGCACAGATTTCCGGTGCCGGGTCGTCGACGCTGACGATCACCGGGGTGGACAAGCTCTATCCGACCGAGCATCGGGTGATCGGGGACCGCATCGTCGCGGCCACTTGGGGGATCGCTGCGGCGATGACCCGGGGGGATATCTCGGTCACCGGGGTCGACCCGGCCCATCTGCAGCTGGTGTTGCACAAATTGCACGATGCGGGCGCGACGGTCACACAGCACGACAACGGATTCCGGGTGGTCCAATACGAGCGGCCCAAGGCTGTCAATGTCGCGACCCTGCCGTTCCCGGGATTCCCGACCGATCTGCAACCGATGGCGATCGGGCTGGCGTGCATCGCGGACGGAACGTCGATCATCACGGAGAACGTGTTCGAGGCGAGGTTCCGGTTCGTAGAGGAGATGATCCGGCTGGGGGCCGACGCGCGGACGGACGGTCACCATGCTGTTGTCCGGGGTCTGCCGCAGCTGTCGAGTGCGCCCGTGTGGGCGTCCGACATTCGGGCCGGCGCCGGCTTGGTGCTCGCCGGCCTGGTGGCGGACGGGGACACCGAGGTGCACGACGTCTATCATATCGATCGTGGCTATCCGTTGTTCGTGGAAAACCTGGTGAGTCTGGGTGCCGAGGTCGAGCGCGTAAGCTAATCCCAGACGGCTGAACCAGGGCCGTATGCCTCTGACCAGCGGATTTGACTTCGCAAGTACGGAAGTCTTAGTCTAATCGAGTTGCCCCGGACACGGGGATGCGAAAGTTTGACTCACTGGCTCAGATAGTTTAAGCTGGTAGGGTTGCCCCGAAACGGGACATTCGCAACAATTTTAGTCTGTTGTTTGAGAACTCAATAGTGTGTTTGGTGGTTTTTGTTTGTTGTTTTTTGCC
>WOYS01000107.1:31254-37501 GCA_011620645.1 Mycobacterium sp. | reverse complement strand
CCAGACACCCATCCCGAGAACACGGTCGATCAGCCTCATCAACGACACCGACCGCGACACCAAAATGCCCACCCGCACCCGCACCCGCACCCAAAACCGCACCCAACGCATCACCACCGAACGACAACGCAACGCCACCGAACGCGCCGAAAACACCAGCGACTCACCCTTCTACGGGCGATGGGGCGGCTGCTCGGGTGGGCGGTCTGTCAGCGCTGGGTGCCGGAACGCACGCCCAGCAGCACGTCTTCCCATGCCGGGACCGAAGGCTTGGCCTTGCGGGCACGGCGAGGCTTCGGCGCCTCGTCTGCTTGCGGCTCGATTTCCGTCGGCGAGGCAGTCGGGGCCTGTTGGGGCGCAGGAGGGGGCTGCGGCGCCGGCGCGGGGGGAGCAGCGGCAACGGGAGCGGGCGGCAGCACCACCTGGGACGGATGCACCGGGGGTGCGACCGCGGCGACGACCGGAACATCGAAGTCGAGCTGGGCCAGCGCCGCCACCGGGCGCAGTGGGCGGGCGAAACTCGGGTCGATCAGGTCCGAGGCGCTGTCGTCGAAAGGCGTGACGGTGCCTCCGTGCGAGCCGGGGGTAAACCGGAAATGAGCCTGCAGATCGGACTTGCCGGCCTTCCATGCCAGCTGGACGGTCCACCGGCCGTCCTCATTGCGCCACGCGTCCCAATTGGTCGCGGTCGGGTCGAGGCCCCGTGAGATCAGCGCGGTGGTGATCGTCTCGAGCAGCGTCAGCACCGACGGACCGTCGGACAGCACCGGATGTGCCGCGGTGGCCAGTTCGGCCGCGCGGGACCGCTCCAGCAGCACCGGGTTGGCGAACCGCTGGATCCGGCTGATGTCCTCGCTGGCCAGCGCCGCAACCTGCTCCACGGAGGCACCCGCACGGATCCGGGACTGAATCTCCTTGGGGCTCAAGCCTTGGCTCACCTCGACCTCGATCTCAGTTTGATTGGAGGTGGCCTTGTCGCCGCGCACCGCGGCACGCAACCGGTTGTCGACACGGATGGAGTAATGGTCACCTGAGTCGGGGGACTCGCAGATGATGCGTCTGCCGTCCACGTCCAGTCCGACGATCTTGAGTTCCCGCATAGTGACCTCCTTCGCGCACCCTACTGCGTTATCTGCCCGTTACCCCGCAGACACGCAGGCTCTCGCGGAAGCCGCGCTCAGAGTCGCTCGACGACCCAGTCCACGCAGCGGGTCAGCGCGCTGACATCCTCGGGATCGACCGCGGGGAACATCGCGACCCGCAGCTGGTTGCGGCCCAGCTTGCGGTACGGCTCGGTGTCGACGATGCCGTTCGCCCGCAGCGCCTTGGCCACCGCGGCGGCGTCCACCGAGTCGGCGAAGTCGATTGTGCCGACCACCTGGGACCGCAGTCCCGGATCGGTCACGAACGGCGTCGCGAACGAGGATGCCTCGGCCCACGAATACAGCCGTTGCGACGAGTCGGCGGTGCGCTTGACCGCCCCGTCCAGCCCGCCGCCCGCCAGCAGCCAGTCGATCTGCTCGGCCAGCAATATCAGCGTGCCGATGGCCGGGGTGTTGTAGGTCTGGTTCTTGAGGCTGTTCTCTACGGCGATCGGCAGCGATAGGAAGTCGGGCACCCAGCGATCGGTGGCCGCGATCGCCTCGATCCGGGCCAGCGCCGCGGGGGACAGCACCGCGATCCACAGGCCACCGTCGCCGGCGAAGTTCTTCTGCGGCGCGAAGTAGTAGGCGTCGGTATCGCTGATGTCGACGGGCAGACCACCGGCCGCCGAGGTGGCGTCGATGAGCACCAATGCGTCACCGGCCGGGCGCTGCACCGGAACCGCCACACCCGTGGAGGTCTCGTTGTGTGCCCACGCGACGACGTCGACCGACGGATCCGAGGTGGGTTCGGGAGCGCTGCCGGCGTCGGCCTTGACAATGATCGGGTCACCGACGAAGGGGTTCCTGGCCACGCAGGAGGCGAACTTGGAGCTGAACTCGCCGTAGGCCAGGTGCAGCGAACGCTTGTCGACCAGCCCGAACGCAGCGGCATCCCAGAACGCGGTCGACCCGCCGTTGCCCAGGATCACCTCGTAGCCCTCTGGCAGCGCGAACAGCTGGCGCAGTCCGTCGCGCACCCGGCCGACGAGATTCTTGACCGGTGCCTGCCGGTGCGACGTGCCGAACAGGTCGCCGGCAGCGGCCAGCGCCTTGAGCTGCGCGGGCCGAATCTTGGACGGGCCACAGCCGAACCGTCCGTCGTTCGGCTTGAGGTCGGCGGGGATCGTCAGTTCGGCCATGGTGCTCAGATTATCGGCCCGCACCGGGCGAGCCGACGGCCCCTCTGGTCAGCCGGCCTGCGGCACCACATACGTCGGCTGATAAGGATTCTGGCCGTTCTCGATCGCCAGCGCCCGCAGGTAGGCATCGACATCCGGGTAGCCGGCGATCTCGGCTTGCTTCTGCAGCGCGACTTGGCGGGCCAGCTCGGTCTGGGCCTGCGCGGTCGCCTTGTCGGCCTCGGCCTTGGCGCGTGCGGCGTTGGCGTCGGCCACGCCCTTGGCCTCGGCGGCCCTGGCATCGGCGATCGCCTTCTGCTCGGCGATGATCGCGTCCTTCAGGCCGGCTTCGACCGGGTCAGGTTTCATCACTGTCACCTGGAAGTTGGTGAAGAACTCCCGGCCGTCGGTGCGGGCCCGCGAGGCACCGGGCAGCGCTTCACGCAATGCGTTCTGAAATTCGATGCGAACCTTCTCGTCATTCCAGATCTCCCGCCAGGTGTACTTCTGCGCCACGCTGATCAGCACCTGCTCGGCGGGTTGGCCGATCACATAGCGCAGCAGGTTCACCCAACCGGTGGTGACCAGACCTTCGCTGTCCAGCCAGCCCTGGTACTTCGTGCCGAAATCGCGGTGGAAGTCCATCAGCATGGAGCAGTCGGTGGTCAGGTCGAAGGTGATCACCACCGGGACCCGCAGTTCGGCGGGTGCGGATGCGTTGGACACCACGATGGTCGCGTCCGCCTCGGAGTCCGGGTTGCCGGTGGCGTCCCAGCTGATCTGGCGGGATGGGTAGCGGTAGGCCTTGAAGCCGCCGGGTGGGTTGAACGCAGACGTTTCCGGGTCGATGCAGCCCTCGACCTTGGGATCGGTGGGGATCATCAGGTAGTCGTCGACCTTGACCGCGGTTTGCCCTGGGCCGACCTGGGTGGCGCAGCCCGAGAGGATCAACCCTCCGACTGCGACGGCGGTGATCGCCGCGCCGATGGAGACGAACTTTATTCTGCTGTTCATGGCTCTCCGCCTCCATTTTCCGAGCTGTGAGGCAGCTGGCGGTGACTGGCAGATCTTAGCCAGATTTGTGTGATCTTCGCCGCTTCGGCGATCAAGATCATGCGAAATAACTGGGCATCGCTTATGACTTGGGTCACATGTGATGCAAATAGCGCGGCTGCGACACAGGTCAGAAAAGCCCCTGTCTAATTAGTGGGACCGCGGGTACTGTCTTAGGTATCGAGCGTTCGAACGGAAACCCCACAGCAGGGCGAGGAGGCCTTTCAATGGCGGTCAAAGAAGCCAAGACGCGTGTGATCCGGCGGTGGCGCAAGAACATGGACGTCCTCGACGACACCGAATACGTCGAGATGCTGGAAACCCTGTCCGAGGGGTCTGTGCGGCGCAATTTCAATCCGTACAAGGACATCGACTGGGACTCGCCGGAATTCGCCGTCACGCCGAATGACCCGCGCTGGATCCTGCCGGAGACCGATGTTATCGGCGGTCACCCGTGGTACCAGGCGCAGCCCGTCGAGCGTCAGATCGAGATCGGCATGTGGCGCCAGGCGAATGTCGCCAAGGTCGGCCTGCACTTCGAGGGCATCCTCATCCGTGGCCTGATGGACTACGCGTTCTGGGTGCCCAACGGCTCCCCGGAGTACCGCTACTGCCTCCACGAGGCGGTGGAGGAGTGCAACCACACCCTGATGTTCCAGGAGATGGTCAATCGCATCGGCAAGGAAGTGCCCGGCATGCCGCGGCTGCTCAAGTGGATCCAGCCGGTCATCCCGATGGTCGCAGGTCCGCTGCCCATCCCGTTCTTCTTCGGCGTACTGGCCGGCGAGGAGCCCATCGACCACACGCAGAAGAAAGTGCTGCGCGAGGGCAAGGCGCTGCATCCGATCATGGAGCGGGTGATGGCGATCCACGTCGCCGAGGAGGCCCGCCACATCTCGTTCGCGCACCAGTACCTGCACAAGCGGGTGCCCGGTCTGCGCCGCCACCAACGCTGGATGCTCTCGCTGTTCGTCCCGCCGACCATGCGCATCCTCTGTTCGGCGATCATGGTGCCGCCGCGTGCGTTCTGGAAGGAATTCGACATCCCGCGCTCGATGCGCAAGGAGCTTTTCTTCGACTCTCCCGAGTCCCGGAAATTGTTGCGCGACAGTTTCTCCGATGTCCGGATGCTCTGCCAGGACACCGGCCTGATGAACCCGTTCGCGAAGCTGATGTGGCGGATCTGCAAGATCGACGGTCCCGCCAGCCGCTACCGGAGCGAGCCGCAGCGCGAGCATCTGGTCAGCGTCGCCTAGCACGCGCTATGCCTCATGTGATCACCCAGTCGTGTTGCAGCGACGGGTCCTGTGTCTATGCATGTCCGGTGAACTGCATCCATCCCTCACCGGATGAACCGGGCTTCGCGACGGCCGAGATGCTGTTCATCGATCCCGTAGCCTGTGTCGACTGCGGTGCCTGCGTGGATGCCTGCCCGGTCGGGGCGATTTCTCCGGACAGCAAGCTGACCGAGAACCAGTTGCCGTTCATCGAGCTGAACGCAGGGTTCTATCCCAAGCGTGAAGGCAAGCTGCCGCCGACATCCAAGTTGGCCCCAGTGCTGGCGGCCCCCAGGGTCGAGGCGCGCGGAGGGCCGCTCACCGTCGCCATCGTCGGCTCGGGGCCTGCGGCGATGTATGCCGCCGACGAATTGCTCACCCAGCGGGGGGTCCGGGTGAACATGTTCGAAAAGCTGCCCACACCTTATGGATTGGTGCGCGCCGGGGTGGCTCCCGACCATCAGAGCACCAAGCGGGTGACGCGGTTGTTCGACAAGGTGGCCGAGCTTCCCGGGTTCACCGCGTATCTCAATGTCGAGGTGGGTAGGCACCTGAGCCATGCCGATCTGCTCGAGCATCATCACGCGGTGCTCTACGCCGTCGGCGCGCCCAACGACCGTCGCCTCGACATCGACGGCATGGGCCTGCCGGGCAGCGCGACCGCGACAGAGGTGGTCGCCTGGTTCAACGGGCATCCCGATTTCGCCGGGCTGCCCGTCGACCTCAGCCATGAGCGGGTGGTCATCGTCGGTAACGGCAATGTGGCACTCGATGTGGCGCGGATACTGACTTCCGATCCGGATGCTCTGGCGCGCACCGATATCGCCGATCACGCGCTGGCAGCGTTGCGGTCCTCCAAAGTGCAGGAGGTGGTGATCGCGGCACGCCGCGGCCCCGCCTTCTCGGCATTCACCCTGCCGGAGTTGATCGGGCTGACCGCCGCATGCGACGTCGTGCTCGACACCGTGGACCACCAGCGCGTCATCGCCGACCTGAGCACCGTCGAGGACCGGCTGACCCGCAACAAGCTGGAGATCCTGACCAAACTGGGTGACGCCTCGGCGCCGATCACCCGGCCGCGCATCCGGCTGGCCTACCAGCTGACTCCGCAGCGACTGCCCGGTGACGGACGGATCACCGGCATCGAGTTCGCCGACACCGGGACCGGCGATACCACGGTGATCGATGCCGGCATGGTGCTGACCTCGATCGGCTACCGCGGCAGGGCGATTGCCGATCTGCCGTTCGACGACGCGACCGCAGTGGTGCCCAACGACGGTGGTCGGGTGCTCGACGGTGACGGCGCGTATGTGGCCGGCTGGATCAAACGCGGCCCGACCGGGTTCATCGGGACCAACAAGTCGTGCGCGGCCGAAACGGTGCGCAACCTGGTGGAGGACTACAACCGAGGACAGCTCGGCGACCCGGTGCACAAGCCTTCGGCGCTGCAGAAGCTGGTCCGAAGCCGCCAGCCTGCGATTATTGACGCCGCGGGCTGGCGTGCCATCGACGCGGCCGAGATCGCCCGCGGTGGGGGACTGCGTCCGCGGGACAAGTTCGTCGAGATCTCCGATATGCTCGCCGCCGCCGCGACCGCACCACGGCCGCCGGTGCACCGGCGATTGCTGGCCGGGCTGCTCCGCTAACCTCGACG
>WOYS01000107.1:0-31154 GCA_011620645.1 Mycobacterium sp. | reverse complement strand
TCCGCTAACCTCGACGAAAGTGGCTCGCCGCCCCGGCCGCGCCCCGAGATCGCGCCCGGCCTGACGGACGCGATCACGATCGGGCTACGCGGTCCCACCCGGTGACCGACTCCGGTGAACGCGGCTCCGGGCCGACGTACACCGCCGACGGGCGCACCAGCTTGCCCAGCCGTTTCTGCTCAAGGATGTGCGCACACCAACCTGCGGTGCGCCCGCAGGTGAACATGGCGGGCATCATCTTGGGCGGCACCCGGGCGAAGTCCAGGATGACCGCCGCCCAGAACTCGACGTTGGTCTCGATGGCGCGGTCGGGACGTCGTTCCCGCAACTCGGCGAGAGCGGCCTGCTCGAAGGCGGCGGCCACCTCGTACCGGGGCACGCCGAGACGCTCGGCCGTCCCACGCAGTACCCGGGCCCGGGGGTCCTCGGACCGGTACACCCGGTGACCGAAGCCCATCAACTTCTCGTGGCGGTCCAGGATGCCTCTCACCACGGCGCGGGGATCGCCGGTGCGGTCGGCTTCGTCGAGCATCGGCAACACCCGCGCCGGCGCGCCGCCGTGCAGCGGTCCGCTCATGGCGCCGACCGCGCCGGACAGCGCCGCCGCGACATCGGCACCGGTGGAGGCGATGACGCGGGCGGTGAAGGTGGAGGCGTTCATCCCGTGCTCGGCCGCGGTCACCCAGTAGGCATCGATGGCTTCGACATGGCGGGGGTCCGGATCAGCCTGCCAGCGGGTCATGAAACGTGCTGTGACGGTGGTGCATTCATCGATGGATCGTTGTGGCACGGCGGGCTGGTAGATGCCGCGCGCGGACTGGGCGACATAGGACAACGCCATCGCCGACGCGCGGGCGAGCTGATCGCGGGCGGTGTCGTCGTCGATGTCCAGCATCGGCGCGTATCCCCAGATCGGCGCCAGCATGGCCAGTCCGGCCTGCACGTCCACCCGGACATCGCCGGAGTGGATGGGCAGCGGGAACGGTTCGGCAGGCGGCAGGCCGCGATCGAAATCTCCGTCGACGAGAAGGCCCCAGACCTCACCGAAGGTGACCCGGCGGTCCACCAGATCCTCGATGTCGACACCGCGGTAGCGCAGTGCCCCGCCGTCCTTGTCGGGTTCGGCGATGTCGGTGGTGAATGCCACCACTCCTGCGAGTCCGGGAACGAAATCCTTCGGTACTGATGACAGCTCCGTCATATCCCGATTCTCGCACCCATCGAGGCAAGGCGCCCCCGGGCGTACCGTTCTGCTGATGGAACCGGAAGAGCTCGCGCGGATGCGTGCCGAATACGGGTCGGTGGAGAAGGACGGCAGCGCGGATCTGGATGCCGAATGGGTGGCGCAGGGCTGGCTGGTGTTGTTCCGCCAGTGGCTGGCCGACGCGCATGCGGCCGGACTTGCCGAACCCAACGCCATGGTGGTCGGCACGGTCGACGCGCAGGGCCGGCCGGTGACGCGCACGGTGTTGTGCAAGAGCGTCGATGAGGACGGGATCAGTTTCTACACCAACTACGACTCCGCCAAGGGTGAGCAGCTGGCAATACGACCGTATGCCTCAGCGACCTTCCCCTGGTACGGACTCGGGCGGCAGATTCACCTACGGGGTCCGGTGATCCGGGTGTCGGTCGAGGCGACGGCCGACTACTGGTCCAAGCGTCCGCGCGGGTCACAGCTCGGCGCGTGGGCATCGCAGCAGTCCGCACCGATCGCCTCGCGTGATGCGCTGCTCGGCCGACTTGCCGATGTCAGCGCCCGGTTTGCCGACCTCAACGAGGTACCGGTACCACCCAATTGGGGCGGGTACCTGATCGCGCCGGAGGTCATCGAATTCTGGCAGGGCCGGGAAAACCGTGTTCATAACAGGATTCGCGTCACCCCGGCGGACGGCTCGGTGGTGAGACTGCAGCCATAGTCTGCGGCCGGGCGTGATGGAGGTAAAAGCACCGTATATCGGCGTCCTCTCCAGGCCCGCGCATCGGTGCGGCCTATCAGGTGCTGATCCGGACGTGGCAACCGGGACCCCGACGGTGGGGCCGATGCGTATGCCCGACGGGGAACCCCCCCGCAAGCGCTCCGCATTGTTAGCGACTACCGTCCATGTATCGAGAGACGGCTTTTGTGCGTCTCACCCGTGTCTACGCCCACAGAAGGGGTTCCAGTGGCCGAAAACTCCAGCCCTGACGAGAAAGCCACCCTGTCCTATCCGGGTGGTTCCCTGGACTTGGAGATCGTCCAGGCCACCGAGGGCTCGGATGGCATCGCGCTGGGTCCGCTGCTCGCCAAGACCGGTTACACCACGTTCGACGGCGGTTTCGTCAACACCTCGGCGACCAAGAGCGCGATCACCTACATCGACGGTGACGCCGGCATCCTGCGCTACCGCGGTATCCCGATCGAGCAGCTCGCCGAGAAGTCGACGTTCATCGAGGTCAGCTACCTGCTGATCTACGGTGAGTTGCCAACCGCCGAGGAGCTGGAGTCGTTCACCAACCAGATCCAGCGGCACACCCTGCTGCACGAGGATCTGAAGCGCTTCTTCGACGGTTTCCCGCGTAATGCGCACCCGATGCCGGTGCTGTCGTCCGCGGTGAATGCGCTGAGCGCCTACTACCAGGACTCGCTGGATCCGCTGGACAATACGCAGGTCGAGCTGTCCACCATCCGGCTGCTGGCCAAGCTGCCGACCATCGCGGCGTATGCGTACAAGAAGTCCGAGGGACAGCCGTTCCTGTACCCGGACAACTCGCTCACGCTGGTGGAGAACTTCCTGCGGATGACGTTCGGGTTCCCGGCCGAGCCCTATGAGGTCGACCCCGAGATCGTCCGGGCCCTCGACATGCTGCTCATCCTGCACGCCGACCACGAGCAGAACTGCTCGACCTCGACGGTCCGGCTGGTCGGATCGTCGCAGGCCAACC
The DNA here is from genome assembly GCA_011620645.1 of Mycobacterium sp. Classification (GTDB taxonomy): domain Bacteria; phylum Actinomycetota; class Actinomycetes; order Mycobacteriales; family Mycobacteriaceae; genus Mycobacterium. The sequence continues at coordinate 28,232 of WOYS01000107.1, read as the reverse complement.
TGTTCACCTCCATCTCCGGCGGCATCAACGCACTGTGGGGCCCGCTGCACGGCGGCGCCAACCAGGCGGTACTGGAGATGCTCGCGCAGATTCGCGACGGCGGCGGCGACGTCGAGACGTTCGTCAAGAAGGTCAAGAACCGCGAGGACGGCGTGAAGCTGATGGGCTTCGGTCACCGGGTCTACAAGAACTATGACCCGCGGGCGCGCATCGTCAAGGAGCAGGCCGACAAGATCCTCGCCAAGCTCGGCGTCGATGACCCGCTGTTGGACATCGCCAAGCAGCTCGAAGAGATCGCCCTGATTGACGACTTCTTCGTGGAGCGCAAACTCTACCCGAACGTGGACTACTACACCGGTGTCATCTACCGGGCGATGGGTTTCCCGACCCGCATGTTCACCGTGCTGTTCGCCCTCGGCCGGCTGCCCGGCTGGATCGCGCACTGGCGGGAGATGCACTCCGAGCCCGGCAAGATCGGGCGTCCGCGCCAGATCTACACCGGCTACACCGAGCGCGACTACATCGACTTGGGCGGTCGCTGACCCCTCCACGGGCAGATGTATCTCACCGAGGTCGGCGCTTGCACCGCCAACAGTTGTAGTTTCACAATCGTTGTGTGAATCAAACTATTGGGACTCTGACGCCGCGGCGTAAAGCGATCGTCCTCGCGTCCTGCTGCCTCAGTTTGCTGATCGCGTCGATGGACGCCACCATCGTCAACGTCGCCATCCCGTCGATCCGCGACGACCTGGGCGCGACGGCATCCCAGCTGCAGTGGGTCATCGACGTGTACACGCTGGTGCTGGCCTCGCTGCTGATGCTCTCCGGCGCCATGGGCGACCGCTTCGGCCGGCGACGGGTCTTCCAGACCGGGCTGGTGATCTTCGCGCTCGGCTCGCTGCTGTGCAGCCTCGCCCCGGGGGTCGAGACCCTGATCGTCTCGCGGTTCCTGCAGGCCATCGGCGGTTCGATGCTCAACCCGGTAGCGCTGTCCATCATCTCGCAGGTCTTCACCGGACGCGTCGAACGTGCCAGGGCGATCGGGATCTGGGGCGGCGTGGTCGGCATCTCCATGGCGCTGGGGCCCACGGTCGGCGGCCTGCTCATCCACCTGATCAGCTGGCGGGCGGTGTTCTGGATCAACCTGCCGATCTGCCTGGCGGCCATCGTGCTGACGGCGATATTCGTGCCGGAGACCAGGTCGGCGACCATGCGCAACATCGACCCGGTCGGCCAGCTGCTGGCGGTGGTCTTCCTGTTCGGAGCCGTGTTCACCCTCATCGAAGGCCCGGCGCTGGGCTGGGGTAACGCACGTGTCATCGCCGCGGGCGTGGTTGCGGCGTTGGCCTTCGCGGCGTTCCTGCGCTACGAGTCCCGGCGTTCCGACCCGTTCATCGACCTGCGCTTCTTCCGCAGCGTGCCGTTCGCCTCGGCGACGGTGATCGCCATCTGTGCGTTCGCCTCCTGGGGCGCGCTGCTGTTCATGATGTCGTTGTATCTGCAGGGCGCACGGGGTTTCTCGGCCGTGCACACCGGCCTGATCTATCTGCCGATCGCCGTGGGGGCGCTGGTGTTCTCGCCGTTGTCGGGCCGACTCGTCGGCCGCCACGGTGCGCGTCCGTCGCTGTTGGTGTCCGGGACGATGATCGCGGTGGCCTCGACCGTGCTTGCGCTGCTGCCGGAATCCGCTCCGGTGTGGTCACTGATGACGGTGTTCGCGGTCTTCGGTATCGGCTTTTCGATGGTCAATGCGCCCATCACCAACGCGGCGGTCAGCGGGATGCCACTGGATCGGGCCGGCGCCGCCTCCGCGGTCACCAGCACCAGCCGTCAGATCGGTGTGAGTATCGGTGTGGCACTGTGTGGTTCGGTCGCGAGTGCGGCGCTGGCCGCGGCCGGGACGGCCAGTTCAGCTGTAGCCGGGACGGCCAGTTCAGCCGTAGCCGGGAACTTCGCCGCGGCGGCGCGCCCGCTGTGGCTGGTGTGCGTGGTACTCGGCGTGGTGGTCGCGGTGCTCGGTTTCGTGTCGACCTCGCCGCGGGCGGTGGATTCGGCGCGGCGGCTGGCGCCGCTTATCGAGGGCCGGAAGGTGGTCGTCGATGCATGATCACGCCGACGAGGTCTGGCGGCTGCTGTCGTCGCTGGTGATCGACAACCAGGACACCTGGAAGCGCGCCGTGGTGGAACGGACCGGTCTGCCGTTCAGCAGGATTCGCATCCTCAGCCGACTGGCTCGCGAGCCGTTGTCGGTCAAGCAGATCGCGGCCGCCGCCGCGATCGATGCCCCCGCCGCCACCGTCGCCGTCAACGATCTGGAGGAGCGCGGTCTGGTGGTCCGCCAGGTCGACCCGGGTAACCGCCGCTCCAAGACGGTGTCGCTCACCCTCGCCGGGCGTGGGCTGCTGGCGCTCATCGATGCCGTGGAGAACCCGGCCCCCGCACCGTTGCGGGAACTCAGCGTCACGGAACTCGCTGCGCTGCAAGCACTTCTGAAGAAGTTGGTTTAGCTCTCCAGGACGGCCATCGCCGCGTTGTGCCCGCCGATGCCGGATACCGCGCCGCCGCGGCGGCTTCCCGATCCGCACAGCAGGATCGCGTCATGGCCGGTGGCCACGCCCCATCGTCGCGCCGGGGTGTCGAGGTCCTCGTCATCCTCGGCGAACGGCCAGGCAAGCGCGCCGTGGAAGATGTTTCCCGCCGTCATGCCGAGTGCATCCTCCAGATCGGTGGTGGTGTTCGCCTCCACGCACGGGCGACCTTCGGGATCGGTCATCACGACATCCTGGATCGGCTCGGCCAGCACCGAATTGAGCGAATGCAGGGCGGCCGCAGTCAGTTTGATGCGCACGGTATCTGGGTCCAGGTCGTCGAGCAGATGGTGCGGGGTGTGCAAACCGAAGAGGGCCATCGTGTGGGCGCCGCTGCGGCGCAACCGCTCCGACAGAATGCTGGGATCGGTCAGCGAGTGGCAATAGACCTCGCACGGCAGCGGATCGGGCAGCACGCCCGATGCCGCGGTGGCATACGACGCGTCCAGCTGACGCATCGCCTCGTTGATGTGGAAGGTGCCTGCGAACGCCTGCTCCGGCCCGACCCACTGATCGCGCAGCCGGGGCAGCCGATTCAGCACCAGGTTGACCTTGATCTGGGCTCCCGGTGCGACGTGTGGCTCCGGTTCGCCGAGCAGCCGCGCCAGCACCGCGGGCGTCACACCGGCCAGCACGTGCGTGCCGTGCACGATGTGCTCTCCATCACGGGTGCGGTAGCTGACCTCGCCGTCCGGGGTGATCGCGTACACCTCGGCGCCGGTGATGATCCGGGCGCCGAAGCCCTCGGCGGCCGCACTCAGCGCGCCGGTGACCGCGCCCATCCCGCCGATCGGAACGTCCCAGTCGCCGGTGCCGCCACCGAGCAGGTGGTAGAGGAAGCAAATGTTCTGGATCAGGGACGGATCGTCGGTGGCTGCGAAGGTGCCGATCAGCGCGTCGGTGGCGATCACCCCGCGCACCAGGTCGTTGTGCACCGCCTCGGTGACGGTGCGCCCGACGGGAGTCTCGATCAGCGCCTGCCAGGCGGCGCCGGCGGCCGGGTCGCCGCCCGCGAGCACCCGGTCACGGATCGCGGTGCGGGTCCTCAGCGGTGACATCAGCGTCGGCCACAAGGCGCCGGTCACCAGCCGTGCGCGCCGGTAGAACTCGGTGAACCCGGCCTCGTCGCCGGCTGCGTCGATGGCTGAGAAGGTGTTTCGCGGCCCGATCAACAATCCGGTGGCGCCACGGTTGGCCGGATCGGGCGTGTAGGAGGAGTAGCGCCGGCGCACCAGCCGTACCCGGGCACCGAGATCATCGACGATGCGCCGGGGCAGCAGACTCACCAGATAGGAGTACCGCGACAGCCGGGCGTCGACACCGTCGAAGGCGTGCGCGGACACCGCGGCGCCGCCGACATGGCCGAGTCGCTCCAGCAGCGTGACCCGGCGGCCCGCGCGGGCCAGGTACGCCGCGGCGACAAGACCGTTGTGCCCACCTCCGACGATCACGATGTCTTGGTCTGGGGCCACAGAACCAGTTTGCCCGACTACGGTGGGAAACCGTGGCAACGAAACCCGAGATTGAATTTCCCGATGGTCCCGCACCCGCCGACCTCCTCATCGAGGACGTGACCGTGGGCGCCGGCACCGAGGCCGTGCCGGGCGGCATCGTTCAGGTGCACTACGTCGGCGTCGAGTACGACACCGGAGAAGAATTCGACAGTTCATGGAATCGCGGCGAGGCGATCTCGTTCCCGCTGCGCGGCCTCATCCAGGGCTGGCAGGACGGCATCCCCGGGATGCGCGTCGGCGGCCGGCGCAAGCTCACCATTCCCCCGGAGCTGGCCTACGGTGCGGCCGGCGGCGGGCACCAGCTTTCGGGCAAGACCTTGATCTTCGTGATCGACCTACTGGCAGCTCGCTGAGGCCGGCCGCGCCGATCGTGGTGCTCCTGCTTCTCAGCCTGCTCGGATCCGGTGGCCTGGACGGGCCGGACAACTCGGCGTTACCGCTAGTGCGGGCCGGGTAGCCGAAGCAGCAGCCGGGTGCCGCCCAGCGGGCTGGCCTCCAATGACGCTGTGCCACCATGCAATTCGGCCTGCTGCGCAACCAGGGCCAGGCCCAGACCCGAGCCGGAGGCCGAGGCCGTCGAGCCGCGGGAGAACCGCTCGAACACCCGGGTGCGTTCCTCCTCGGGGATTCCGACACCGTCATCGTCGACGGCGATCTCCACACCCTCACGTGAACTCACCGCAGACAGCTGAACCCGGGTCGCATCACCGTGCTTGACCGCATTGGCGATCGCATTGTCGACCGCCAGGCGCAGGCCCGCGGCCAGGCCGAGGATCAGCACCGTGGGCGCGGGCACCAGGGAGACATCCAATTCCGGATAGACGCGCATGGCGTCATGCGCTGCGCGGTCGAGCAGTTCGGTGAGATCGACCGGTGCGTGGTCATCGGAGGTGGACAGCTGGCCCTGGGCGAGTCGCTCCAGTGCCAAGAGGGTGGCCTCGATACGGGACTGGGTGCGGATCACGTCGCCGAGCACCTCGATGCGCTGTTCGTCGGGCATGTCCAGGGTGGCCAGCACCTCGAGGTTGGTGCGCATCGCGGTCAGCGGGGTGCGCAGTTCATGGGAGGCGACCGCGGCGAAATCCCGCGCCGACTCCAGTGCCGCCTTGGTGCGCTGCTGCTCATCGCCGATGCGGGCCAGCATGCCCTCGACGGCCTCGCCGATCTCGCTGGCCTCCCACACGCCGCGCACCTGCACCTCATCGGGGTTGGACTGGGCGTTGATGGCACGGGCCTGTTGAGCCAGCCGTCGGAACGGGGTGATCATCACCGCCGAGATGGCCCACCCGACCAGTGCGGTGCCGACGATCACGCCGCCGCCGATGAGCAGCACCCTGCGGTGCTGGGCGTCGATCTGACGTTTGGTATCGGTCAGCGTTGCACCGAGCGCGATGGAGGCCTGCCCCGCGGAGAAGGTACGGACCCGGTATTCGGTGCCGTTGATGGTGGTGGTCTCGAAACCGTTGGGAAACTCCGGTAGCACGATATCGGCGGGGATCGACACCGTGGCGCCGCCGATGCGTGCGGTGCGCACCAGGTCCGGGTCGGGCGTCGGTGCGTCGGTGTCGTCCCTCATGGCGCTGCGGAGCAGGCTGCTCACGTCACCGAGGCTGCTGATCGAATCCAGCCGCCGGTCCAGCTGGCTGTACTGCTCGTTGCTGATACCGATCCATATCCAGGTGCAGATCGTGATGACCGTCAGAACTACCCCGAGCGCGGCCGCGATGACGATGGTGCGCAGCGACAGGATGCGCTTGGGCAGCCCGAGCGCCCGGTAGAGCCGATCGTTCAGGTCCACGGGGTCAGTCTGACCTACTGGATCCGCAGCACGAAGCCCACACCGCGCACGGTGTGCAGCAGCCGGGGTGCCCCGCCCGCTTCGAGCTTGCGGCGCAGGTAGCCGATGAACACGTCCACCACATTGGTGTCGGCGGCGAAGTCATAGCCCCACACCAGCTCGAGCAGCTGAGCGCGCGACAGCACCGCGGTCTTGTGTTCGGCCAGCACGGCCAGCAGATCGAACTCGCGTTTGGTCAGGTCGACATCGGTGCCGTGGACCCTGGCGCGGCGGCCGGGGATATCGACCTCCAACGGCCCCACCGAGATGGTCTCCGAGGAGAACGTGGCGGTGGAACCGCGCCGCCGCAGCAGCGCCCTGACCCGGGCCACCAGCTCCTGCAGCACGAACGGCTTGACCAGGTAGTCGTCGGCGCCCGCCTCCAGGCCGGCGACCCGGTCGTCGACACTGGTGCGGGCCGAGAGCACACAGACCGGCACGTCGTTGTCCATGGCACGCAGCGCGGTGACCACGCTGACACCGTCGAGCACCGGCATGTTGATGTCCAGCACGATCGCGTCCGGGCGGGTCTCGGTGGCGCTGCGCAGTGCTTCGGCGCCGTCGACGGCGGTGGACACCTCGAAACCGGACAGTCGCAAACCACGTTCCAGCGATGCGAGGACGTCGGGATCGTCGTCGACGACGAGAACCCGAGGTGAGGCCGATGCACCACTTTCCATGGGGCCAATACTGCCTGATACACCTCGGCATCCGGGGGATGCTGTGCAGTCGGCGCTGCGAGTATCGGTTTGACCTCATCCATTGTTGAGGTTTTACGGTGGCCGCGGAACGGAAAACCATTTGTCGGTGCCATACGTTAGAACTCACGGTGAGCAGGGGAGGTGGTGGGTGTGCAGGGTCTTCGCTCGGAGCCGGCCATCGCGCCGCCGCCGCGCCGGATCAGGTCCTCCTCGGACATCCTGCGTCTGCTGCCGTACCTGAAGCCCTACCGGGTCCGCTGGATCGCGATGGTGGTGGCCGCGTTCACCAGCCTGGCCGCCACCGTGTCGGTCCCGCTGCTCACCAAGGCCGTCATCGACGGGCCGATCCGTGAGCAGGATTCCCGAGGGCTGTGGACGCTGGGGCTGGCCGCGACCGGGCTGCTCATCTCCGAGGCCGTGCTGTGGTTCATCCGGCGCTGGCTGGTGGCCCGCGCCACGATGGGCGTCGAGGCCGATATCCGCAAGGATCTCTACGCGCGCCTGCAGGTCCTGCCGATGTCCTTTCACGGTAACTGGCAGTCCGGGCAGCTGCTGTCGCGGGTAATGAACGACCTGAGTGCCATCCGGCAGTTCCTGTCGTTCGGGCTGCTGTTCCTGATGCTCAACATCGTCCAGATCATCGTGGTGACGACGATCCTGCTGGCGATGTACTGGCCGCTGGGCGTCGTCGTCCTGGTGGCGATCGTGCCGATCACCCTGACCGTGCTGCACTTCCAGCGCCAGTTCACCCTGCTGTCTCGCCAATCCCAGGACCAGGCGGGCAATGTCGCCACCCACGTCGAGGAATCCGCGCTCGGGCTGCGGGTGATCAAGTCCTTCGGCCGTGAGGAGTACGCCTACAACCGGTTCGACGAGCGGGCCACCGGCCTGTTCGACACCGAGGTGCGCAAGGTCGGGGTCTCGGCCAAGTTCTGGACGCTGCTGGAGGTCATCCCGAACCTCACGCTCATCGTCGTGCTCGGATTCGGCGCGTACGCGGCGGGCCACGGGCTGGTCACCATGGGCACCCTGGTCGCCTTCATCACCATGATGCTGTCGCTGGTGTGGCCCATCGCCTCGCTGGGTTTCCTGCTGTCGATGACGCAGGAGTCGATGACGGCGGCCAACCGGGTGGCCGAGATCTTCGACGCACTCCGCGAGATCGGCGACGGGCCGCGCACCGATGCGCCGCGCGGGGGCCGGCTGGAGCTCGTCGATGTGGGTTTCCGGTTCCCCGACACCGAGACGTGGGCGCTGCGTCACCTGAATCTGACGGTGGAGTCCGGCGAGACCGTCGCCCTGGTCGGAGCGACCGGGTCGGGAAAATCGGTGCTGGCCGCGCTGCTGTCCCGGCTGCACGATGTCAGCGAGGGCGCGATCCTGATCGACGGCATTGATATCCGTGAGCTGTCGCTGCCCGCCTTGCGCCACACAGTGGCCACCGCGTTCGAAGATCCGACGTTGTTCTCCATGTCGGTGGCCGAGAACCTACGGCTGGGTTCCCCGGACGCGACCGATGCGCAGCTGGCCGAGGCGATCGGCGTGGCCGCTGCCGGGTTCGTCTACCACCTGCCGTACGGCCTGGACACCCGCATCGGCGAGCAGGGGATGAGCCTGTCCGGCGGTCAGCGGCAACGCCTTTCACTGGCCCGCGCCATCATCGCCGCCCCGCGGATCCTGGTGCTCGACGACACGTTGTCGGCACTGGACGTGCACACCGAGGCCGAGGTCACCGAGGCGCTGGGCCGGGTGCTGCACGAGGTCACCGGCATCGTCGTCGCGCACCGTGCCTCGACGGTGCTACTCGCCGATCGGGTCGCACTGCTGGGCAGGGTCGGTTCTTCTGGGGCAACCGTCACCCGGGTGGGCACGCACGCCGAACTGCTCGCCAACGCACCGGAATACCGGTACCTGCTGGCCGCCGATGAAGAACTGGCGGAGGCAGGCCAGTGACGAATACCGAATGGCGGGGACGCGCCGTCACACCCGAGGACGAGAACCTGCCCGTCGACGAGACGATCTCCCGGCGCAAGGAGGCCCGTTCGCTGCTGGGATCGCTGCTGCGGCCCTACAAGTCGGTGCTGGCGGTGCTCGCCGTGGTGGTCGTGGTCGAGAACGCGGCCAGGCTCTCGGTGCCGCTGCTGGTGCAGCGCGGCATCGATCACGGCATCCCGCCGATCGTGGCCGGCGGCACCGCCCGGGAACTGTTCCTGATCCTGGCGGCGCTGTGCGGTGTGGTGGGGTTGCAGGCCACCAGCCGGATGTACTTCCTGCGCCGCGCCGGACGCATCGGTCAGCAGGTGCTGATCGAACTGCGCCGCAGGCTGTTCCGGCACTTCCAGCGACTCGATGTGGCCTTCCACGACCGCTACACCTCCGGCCGGGTGGTCGCCCGCTCGACCAATGACGTCGACGCCATCCAGGACATGCTCGCGACCGGATTCGACGGTCTGATCACCGCGATACTGACGATGTTCGGCACCGCCGTGCTGCTCGTGGTGCTGGACTGGCGGCTCGGGCTGGTGTGTCTGTGCGCGTTCCCGATCCTGGTCCTGCTGACCTGGTGGTTCCGCAATGAATCCTCGCGTACCTATCTGAAGGTGCGGGAGTCGGCCGCGCTGGTGATCGTGCAGTTCGTCGAGACCATGACGGGTATCAAGGCGGTGCAGGCCTACCGTCGCGAACCGCGCAACCAGGAGATCTTCGAGGACGTCGCCGACCAGTACAAGACGATCAACGAGCGGGCCTTCAAGCTGCTGGCGATCTTCATGCCCGCGGTGCGGCTCACCGGCAACATCGCCACCGGCGCGGTGCTGCTCTACGGCGGCTATCTGGTGCTCGAGCAGCAGATGACGCTGGGCACCCTGACGGCGTTCCTGCTGTATCTGCGCATCTTCTTCGAGCCGATGCAGGAGATCTCGCAGTTCTTCAACACCTTCCAGTCCGCGTCGGCGGCGTTGGAGAAGATCGCCGGAGTGCTCGCCGAGGATCCGGGTATCGAGGATCCCGAGCTTCCGGTGAAACTCGGTACCGTGAAGGGCGCCATCGGCTTTCGTGATGTGCACTTCTCCTATGTGCCCGACCGCCCGGTGCTGCCTGCGCTGACGCTGGACATCCCGGCCGGGCAGACCGTCGCGCTGGTCGGCACCACCGGCGCGGGGAAGACCACGATCGCCAAACTGCTGGCCCGGTTCTACGACCCGGTCACCGGTACGGTGACGCTGGACGGCACCGATCTGCGCGACGTCGCGCAGGCCGATCTGCGCTCGCATGTGGTGATGGTGACCCAGGAGAACTTCGTGTTCGAGGGGACCATCGCCGACAACATCCGGTTCGGGCGACCCGACGCGACTGACGCCGAAGTCCGTGAGGCGGTGATCGCGGTCGGCGCGGACCGGTTCATCGACGTGCTGCCAGAGGGATATCTGACCGATGTCGCCAAGCGCGGTGGCCGGTTGTCGGCCGGGCAGCGGCAGCTCATCGCGTTCGCCCGCGCATTCTTGGCTGATCCCGCGGTCCTGATCCTCGATGAGGCCACCTCATCGCTGGACATCCCGAGTGAGCGGATGGTGCAGCGTGCGTTGGCCACCGTGCTCGCCGACCGCACCGCGGTGGTGATCGCGCACCGGTTGTCCACGGTGCGGATCGCCGACCGGGTGCTGGTGCTCGAACACGGCCGGATCGTGGAGGACGGCGCACCCGACGACTTGATCGACGGGGATGGCCGGTTCGCCGCGCTGCACCGCGCGTGGGTGGCGTCGCTGGCATGACGGCCAGCCGCCGCAACTCGGCTTGCAGCGCGTCGGTGTCGCGCGGTCGCAACGAACCACCCTCTTTCGGGGGTAGCGCACAGGCAACTGTGACCTGGATCCTAGTGATATGAGCAATACCGATGTGTACCGCAATGCCCGCGACCAGCTCGTCGATGTCATCGGCGACTACGACCTGGCCGTCCAGACGTTCCGGTGGCCGGCTATCACGGGCACCTTCAACTGGGCCATCGACTGGTTCGACGTGATTGCCGGGAGGAGCCGCTCCGGCGGCGACATCGGATACGACAACGACCGCACCGCGCTGTGGATCGTCGAGGAGGACGGCACCGAGACCAAGGTGACGTTCGCCGAGATGGCCGAGCGCTCCGACCGGGTGGCAACGTGGCTCAAGGGCCTCGGCGTCGGCAAGGGCGACCGCGTGCTGGTCATGCTCGGCAACCAGGTCGAGCTGTGGGAGGCCATGCTCGCGGTCGCCAAACTGGGCGCGGTGATCATGCCCACCACCGGCGCGCTGGGGCCCGCCGACCTGGCCGACCGCATCGAGCGCGGCGGGGCGCGGTTCGTCATCGCCAACGGCGCGGACGCCCCGAAGTTCGGCAGGGTCGCGGGCGACTATGTCCGCATCGCGGTGGGGGACATCGCGGTGGGGGACAAAGCCGGGTGGCACCGGTATGCCGATGCCTATGACGTCGCCCCGCGACGGTTCCAGGCAGTCACCGACGTCGATGACCCGCTGCTGGTGTACTTCACCTCCGGCACCACCAGCCGGCCCAAACTCGTCGAGCATTCCCAGGTGTCCTACCCGGTGGGCCACATGTCGACGATGGCCTGGATCGGGCTCAACCCGGGCGACGTGCACCTGGCCATCAGCTCACCGGGCTGGGCCAAACACGCGTGGAGCTGCTTCTTCGCCCCGTGGATCGCCGAGGCGACGATCTTCGTCTACAACTACAGCCGCTTCGATGCCGCCGAACTCCTCAATCAGATCCGCCGCGCCGGGGTGAACACGTTCTGCGCGCCGCCCACGGTGTGGCGGATGCTCATCCAGTCCGACCTGGGCGCCAAACCCGAAGGGCTGCGCGAGATCCTGGGTGCGGGTGAGCCGCTCAACCCGGAGGTCATCACCGCCGTCGAACGCGCCTGGGGGCTGACCATCCGCGACGGATTCGGGCAGACCGAGACCACCCTGCAGGTCGGCAACACCCCCGGGCAGCCCGTCAAAGCCGGCTCGATGGGCCGCCCGATGCCCGGCGTTCCGGTGGTGCTGATCGACCCGCTCACCGGTGCGCTCGCCGACGAGGGCGAGATCTGTCTGGACCTGTCCACCCGTCCGGTAAACCTGATGACGGGTTACCTCGGTGACCCGAAACGCAACGACGCGGTGATGCACGGCGGTTACTACCACACCGGTGACGTCGCCAGCCGCGACAGCGACGGCTACATCACCTATATCGGCCGGACCGACGACGTGTTCAAGTCGAGTGACTACAAGGTGTCGCCGTTCGAGCTGGAAAGCGTGCTCATCGAACACCCGGCCGTGGTGGAGGCCGCCGTCGTCCCGCAACCTCACGACACCCGGCTGACCATCCCCAAAGCCTATGTGGAACTTGCCCAAGGCTGGGCCGCCGACGCCGACACCGCCCGCGCCATCATGGAGTACGCGCGCGACCACCTGGCGCCGTACCTGAAGGTGCGGCGCGTCGAGTTCTTCGAACTGCCCAAGACTATTTCCGGCAAGATCCGGCGCGTCGAGCTGCGGACACGCGAGGATGAAGCACACCGGTCGGGAACCCCGATCGACACCGAACACCGCTACGAGGATCTGGTGGGCGAGCGAAGCGACGGGGGAAGAAGGGTGAGTGGGCGAGCGAAGCGACGGGGGAAGAAGGGTGAGTGGGCGAGCGAAGCGACGGGGGGAGAAGGGTGAGTGGACTGATGCAGAGCTATGACGCCGGGCCGACTGGCACTGACACCAACGCGATCGGCATCATCGAGGAGACCATCGGCGCGAACTTCGACCTGGTATGAGGCATCGGCCAGAATGGGATCATGAGCTACCCCCCGCAGATGCCTGCGCCGGCGCCGGTCTGTTATCGCCATCCCGGTCGTCAGACCTACGTCCAGTGCACCCGGTGCGGGCGCTACATCTGCGGGGACTGCATGACGTCGGCCGCGGTGGGACATCAGTGCCCCGAGTGTGTGAGTGCGGGCGCGGCCACCGTACGGCCGGTTCAGGGCCGCTTCGGTGGTCGCGCCGCCGGCGAGCAACCCGTGGTGACCTACGCGCTGATCGCGATCAACGTCGCGATGTTCGTGCTCCAGATGGCGTCGGGTCAGCTGGAGAACAGCCTGTCGTTGCGGCCACCGGCCGTCGCCGACGGCGAGTACTACCGCCTGGTGACCTCGGCCTTCATGCACTACGGCATCACCCACATCCTGTTCAACATGTGGGCGCTCTACGTCGTCGGCCCGCCGCTGGAGCGGCTGCTGGGCCGGTTGCGGTTCGGCGCGCTCTACGGGCTCAGCGCGCTCGGCGGTTCGGTGGTGGTGTTCCTGCTCTCGCCACTGAACAGCGCGACGGTCGGCGCATCGGGCGCGGTGTTCGGGTTGTTCGGCGCGACCTTCGTGGTGGCCCGCAAGCTCCGGCTCGACGTCCGCTGGGTGGTCGGGCTGATCGTGCTGAACGTCGTCATCACCATCGCCGCGCCGTTGCTGGGCGCCGGCGCGATCAGCTGGCAGGGCCATCTCGGTGGTCTGGTCACCGGCGCCCTGGTGGCGGCCGGGTTCGTCTATGCGCCGCGCGCGCAGCGCAACCTCGTCCAGGGCGCGGTGACGGGCGGGCTGCTGGTGCTGTTCGCTGTGCTCATCTTCTGGCGTGCCACAGCGCTGCTGGATATGTTCGGCGGTTACCTGAACCTGCGCTGATGTGGTGCTGAGATTGGGCGGTGTCGTGGGGCGCATACCCACCATCGATGGCGGTCTACAATCCGATGCGCCGATAACGGTGCAGCCGGGTGCCGACCCGCTCGATATCGGACATCGCACGCAGCCGGCATACCTCGCCGGCGATGGCCGCCGACAGCCGTGCGGTGAACTCCAGGGGTTCGTCGGCGGCATCGGGCAGCTCGGGGACGATGGCGTCGACGATCCCGTTGCGCAGCAGATCGGCCGACCGGATGCCTTGGGCGGCAGACAGTTCCGGCGCATGGTCGGTATCGCGGTACACGATGGCGCTGGCGCCTTCCGGTGGCAGCGGCGCCAGCCAGCCGTGCTGGGCGGCCAGCACCCGGTCGGCGGGCACCATCGCCAGCGCCGGGCCGCCGCTGCCCTGACCGAGCAGCACCGACACCGTCGGGACCTCCAGCGTCACCAGTGCGGCCAGGCAGCGGGCGATCTCACCGGCCAAGCCGTCCTGCTCGGCGTCGACGGACAGCGCCGGGCCTGCGGTGTCGATGAATGACACCAGCGGCAGCCGCAGACCGCCCGCCAGCGCCATCCCTCGGCGTGCCTCGCGTAGGGCTTCCGGGCCGAGCATGCCCAGGCGGCGCTGGCCGAGCACCACCGCGGGCTGGCCGCCGAAGCGGGCGAGCGCCAGCAGTGTCTGCCCGGAACGACTGCCGTGCTTACTTCCCCGGTCGCTTCGCTCCTGCCCGCCGGAGGCGCTCAACACCACGGGGTCCGTCGCGCCGTGGCGCAGCACGTACTCGGCACCGGGCCGGTCGGGTCGCCGCGACGCCAGCACCGAATCCCAGGCCGGGATATCGTCCGGTGGGCTGGAGCGAAGCGACCCGGGTTCGAGAGCTTGCGGCGGCGGTCCCGGCGGGTCGCAGATCACCGCCAGCGTGCGATTGAGCAACGCCCGCAGCGCCTCCAGCGTCACCACGCCGTCGAGGACACCGTGCCGGTACAGGTTCTCCGCGGTCTGCACGCCGGGCGGGAACGGCTCACCGTAGAGCTGCTCGTACACGCGGGGGCCCAGGAATCCGATCAGTGCGCCCGGTTCGGCGGCGGTGACGTGCCCGAGCGAACCCCAGGACGCGAAGACCCCGCCGGTGGTCGGGTGACGCAGATAGACGAGGTAGGGCAGGTGCTCGCGTTTGTGGAGTTCGACGGCGGCGGCGATCTTCACCATCTGCAGGAAAGCGACCGTACCCTCCTGCATGCGGGTGCCGCCGGAGGCGGGAGAGGCCAGCAACGGCAGCCGCTCCGCCGTCGCCCGGGTGATCGCCACGGTGATCCGCTCGGCGGCGGCCACCCCGATCGATCCGGCCAAAAAGGCGAAATCGCAGGCCAGCACCGCCACCCGACGCCCGAACACGGTGCCCTCACCGGTCAGCACCGATTCATCCAGCCCCGATTTCGCGGCGGCCGCCGACAGTTCGGCGCGGTAGGTTTCGGAGGCGGCGACCTGCAGCGGGGTGGTGTCCCAGCTCCGGAAGGAACCCTCGTCCAGGACGGCATCTCGTAGTGCCAGCGCACTGCTCACACGTAGAGGCTAATAGGCTGGGGTCCATGATTGGAGTGACTCGCGACGGCAACGTCGTCACCTTGGAGATGCAGCGCCCCGAGCGCCGCAACGCACTTAACAGCGCACTCGTCGACGCTCTGCGTGAGGAGATCGAGAAGGCAGCGACCTCAGATGCGCGCGCCATCGTGCTGACCGGGCAGGGCTCGGTGTTCAGTGCCGGTGCCGACCTGTCCGGCGCGGAGGGCGTGGCGCGGGATCTTCCCGAAAAGGCGAAGGCGCTGAACCTGGCCATCGATGCCAGCCCGGTGCCGGTAATCGCCGCGCTCAACGGGCCCGCGATCGGGGCCGGGGTGATTCTGGCCATGATCTGCGATCTGCGGGTCGCCGCGCCCGGCACCTTCTTCCAGTTCCCCGTCGCCAAGTACGGTCTGGCGCTCGACAACTGGAGCGTCCGCCGACTGGTGTCCCTGGTGGGTCACGGCAGGGCCCGCGCCATGCTGATCGCCGCCGAGCGCCTCGAACTCGACACCGCGAAGCAGACCGGCATGGTCAACCGCGAGGGCGCGTTGGCCGACGCGCAGGCGTGGGCCGCCGAGATCTCCGGCTATGCCCCGCTGTCGGTCGCACATTCCAAGCGCGTCCTCAACGATGACGGCGCCTACGAAGATCCATGGCCCGCCCACAAGGAGGGCTTCGACAAGGCGTGGGCAAGCTCCGACGCCATCGAGGCACAGGTGGCCCGGATCGAGAAGCGCGCGCCGAACTTCCTCGGCGCCTGATGTTCGCCCAGGCGGCCCGGCTGCTCGGTGGCACCGCCGCGGTGGTCGCCAGCGGGTGGGTGCTGCGCGCGGTGCAGGGAACGCCGTCCGCGCTCGGCGCCGCCGATGTCGGCCCCACGGCCAAGCAGTCGTCGAATTACCGCGGAGGCGTCTTCGTCAACCGCGAACCGGCCTCGCCGGCACAGCTGACCAGGGCCGATCAGTTCGCCCTGGTGCGCGATGTGCTGACCGGCGGTCAGAAGCAGCATCCGCCCCGGGAGATCCCGCTGGTGCGACCGGCCACCGACGTCGGACCGGCCGACATGGCCGCCACCTGGTACGGACATTCGTCGGTCCTCATCGAGGTGGACGGCTACCGGGTGCTGGCCGATCCGGTGTGGAGCCAGCGGTGTTCCCCGTCGCGGGTCATCGGCCCGCAGCGTCTGCACCCGGTGCCGGCCGAACTCGACGAACTGCCCGCGATCGACGCGGTGATCATCAGCCACGATCACTACGACCACCTCGATATCGACACCATCAAGGTGCTGGCCCGCAGTCAGCGCGCCAAGTTCTACGTGCCGCTCGGCATCGGAGCACACCTGCGTACCTGGGGGCTGCCGCCGGAGCGGATCATCGAACTGGACTGGGACGAGAGTGCCCAGCTGGGGTCCCTCACCCTGGTGTGCACGCCGGCCCGGCATTTCTCCGGGCGGTTCCTGACCCGCAATGCCACGTTGTGGTCGTCATGGGCGGTCATCGGGCCGCGTCATCGCGCCTTCTTCGGTGGCGACACCGGGTACACCAGCGGTTTCGCCGGAATCGGCGACGCGTACGGGCCGTTCGACCTGACCCTGATGCCGATCGGCGCCTACCACCCGGGCTGGCCGGACATCCACATGAATCCGGAGGAGGCGGTGCGTGCGCACCGCGACGTCACCGACACCGGGTTGCTGGTGCCGATTCACTGGGCCACCTTCCGGCTGGCGCCGCATCCGTGGTCGGAACCGGTGGAGCGGATGCTGACGGCGGCCGCGGCGGAGGGGGTGCCGGTGGCGACGCCGATACCCGGCCAGCTGATCGGTGCAGATTCAATCGGTCGCCCCCAGAATCAAACGTGGTGGCGGGATTGAACCGATAGCGTGCACTCGGTGAGACTGATCTTGAGCGTCGCCGCGACCACAGTGCTGCTGGCCGGATGCGGGGCCTCGAATACGGCGCAGCCCAGTGGCCCGCCCGAGGCGCCGGCTGCCTCGCCATCCGAAGTGGTGCCGCCGCCGCTGGTGCCCGCGATGCCCCTCCCGGAGAACGCGGTGCAGAACGCGGTCGGGAAACTCGACGGCATCGCCGAGGACCTGATGTCGAGGTCCAGCGTCCCCGGTATGGCCGTGGCTGTGACACACGGCGGAAAGACCCTGTACGCCAAGGGGTTCGGTGTCCGGGATGTGCGCACCAAAGAGCCGGTGGACACCGATACCGTCTTCCAGCTCGCGTCGCTGTCCAAACCGCTCAGCGCCACCGTGGTCGCCCGGCAGGTGGGGGACGATACGATCGGCTTGGACACCCCGATCGTCTACGAACTGCCGTGGTTCGCGCTGTCGGATCCGGTGGTGACGAAGATGGTCAGCGTCGGTGACCTGTTCTCCCATCGGTCCGGGCTGCCCGACCACGCCGGGAACCCTGTCGGTTCGCTGGTCGGTGCGCAGCCACCAGTCGAACCGGTTCCGAACGCGACGGCAAGTTGATGCTGGGACTTGGTCCGCGCGGGGATTCCTTCGAGCTGACGCATTGGGACGGCAACGTGTTCACGTTCACCCTGGTGACCGAGAACGCGCCGCCGGGAACGATCTCCAAGGCCGGCTTCGACGGCGCGAAGCTCACCCTCGAGTACTACGACGACGGGGTGTTCGCGCGATGAGCGCTTGCGCGAAGAGAATGGAGCACGGGTGACCACCATCATTTCCGGGCTGTCTGATGCCGAGGTCGCCCAGCGGGTGGCCGACGGCCAGACCAATGACGTGCCGACCCGCGCGGCACGCAGTGTCTCGGAGATCGTGCGCGCCAACGTGTTCACCCGCATCAACGCGATCCTCGGCGTGTTGTTCGCCATCGTGGTGGCCACCGGTTCACTGATCAACGGGCTGTTCGGGCTACTGATCGTCGCCAACAGCGCGATCGGCATCATCCAGGAACTGCGCGCCAAGCAGACACTGGACAAGCTGGCCATCGTGGGGCAGGCAAAACCCCTGGTGCGCAGGCAGTCCGGCACGCGTGCGCTGGCGCCCAGTGAGGTCGTCCTCGGCGATGTCATCGAGGTGGGCCCCGGCGATCAGATCACCGTCGACGGGGAAGTGTTGGAGGAGAACAACCTTGAGGTCGACGAGTCGCTGCTGACCGGCGAGGCCGACCCGATGGCCAAGGATCCCGGGGACAAGGTGATGTCGGGCAGCTTCGTCGTCGCCGGCTCCGGCGCCTACCGGGCCACCAAGGTCGGGCGGGAGGCGTATGCCGCCCAGCTCGCCGAGGAGGCCAGCAAGTTCACCCTGGTGAAATCCGAACTGCGCAGCGGGATCAACAAGATTTTGCAGTTCATCACCTATCTGCTTGTGCCCGCGGGCGCGCTCATCATCTACACCCAGCTGTTCACCACCGATGCCGGCTGGCGGGAATCGGTGCTCCGGATGGTCGGGGCGCTGGTGCCGATGGTGCCCGAGGGCCTGGTGCTGATGACATCCATCGCCTTCGCCGTCGGGGTGGTGCGACTCGGGCAGCGGCAGTGCCTGGTTCAGGAGCTGCCCGCCATCGAGGGTCTGGCTCGTGTCGATGTAGTCTGCGCCGACAAGACCGGCACGCTGACCGAGAACGGGATGCGGCTGTCCGAACTCAAGGCCCTGAGTGACGCTGACAGCTCGACTGTGCTGGCCCAGCTGGCCGCCGATGACGCCCGGCCCAATGCCAGCATGGCCGCTATCGCCGAGGCCTACGACTCCGCGCCCGGCTGGACGGCCACCGCGGCGGCGCCGTTCAAATCGGCCACCAAATGGAGCGGCACCTCCTACGGCGAGCATGGTAACTGGGTGATCGGCGCCCCCGACGTGCTGCTCGACCCGTCCTCACCGGAGGCCGAGGAGGCCGAGCGAATCGGGGCGCAGGGGCTGCGGGTGCTGCTACTGGGATCGTGCGACCACGCTGTGGATGCCCCGGGCGCACCCGGCACCGTCACGCCGGCCGCGCTGGTCATCCTGGAACAGCGGGTGCGCCCGGATGCCCGCGACACCCTGGAATACTTTGCCTCCCAGCAGGTCACCGTCAAGGTGATCTCCGGGGACAATGCCAAATCGGTGGGCGCGGTGGCCGGGGCGCTGGGCCTGCACGGCGAGACGCTCGACGCCCGCCAGCTCCCCGAGGCGGCCGAGGATCTGGCCACCGCGGTCGAGGAGCACACCACCTTCGGCCGGGTGCGCCCGGACCAGAAGCGGGCCATGGTGCACGCCTTGCAATCCCGCGGGCACACCGTCGCGATGACCGGCGACGGTGTCAACGACGTACTGGCGCTCAAGGATGCCGATATCGGTGTGGCGATGGGGTCGGGCAGTTCGGCATCCCGGGCGGTGGCCCAGATCGTGTTGCTGGACAACAAGTTCGCGACGCTGCCCCACGTGTTCGGCGAGGGCCGCCGGGTGATCGGCAATATCGAGCGGGTCTCCAATCTGTTCCTCACCAAGACGGTGTACTCGGTATTGCTGGCCGCACTCGTCGGTATCGGCGGGTTGTCGGCCAAGCTGTTCGGGTCGGATCCGCTGCCGTACCCGTTCCAGCCGATCCACGTCACCATCGCGGCCTGGTTCACCATCGGCATCCCGGCGTTCATCCTGTCGCTGGCACCCAACACCGAACGTGCCCGCCCCGGCTTCGTGCGCCGGGTGATGGCCTCGGCGCTGCCCGCAGGCATCGTCGTCGGCCTGAGCACCTTCATCTCCTACCTGCTCGCCTACCAGGGCGGCGGGGCCACCGACGTCGAACAGACCCAAGCCTCCACCACGGCGCTGATCACTCTGCTGGTCGGCTCGGTGTGGGTGCTGGCGGTGGTGGCCCGGCCCTACGAGTGGTGGCGGATCGCGCTGGTGGCGGTGTCGGCGCTGGCCTATGTGGTGATCTTCTCCATACCGCTGGCGCAGGAGACGTTCCTGCTCGATCCATCCAATCTCGTGCTGACCTCGATGGGGCTGGCCATCGGTGCTGTCGCGGCGGTGATCATCGAGGTGGCCTGGTGGGTGGAGGGCCGATTGGCCGGGGAGCCCCGCACGTTGTGGCGCTAGGGTTGGCGTCATGAGTTTTCTGGACAAGGTGAAGGGCCTGTTGGCCAAGAACGCCGACAAGGTCGATACCGCCATCGACAAGGCCGGCGACCTGGTCGACAAGAAGACGCAGGGCAAGTACGCCCAGCACGTCGACAAGGTGCAGGACGCCGCCAAGAAGGCCGCCCGCGATCAGGCCGGTACCCCGCCACCTCCGCCGGCGCCGCCTCCTGCGTCGTAGATGGCCAAACTGTCCGTCTCCGTCGATGTCCCGTTGTCGCCGCAGCAGGCCTGGGACGCCGCATCGGATCTGTCCCGGTTCTCCGAATGGCTGAGCATCCACAAGATGTGGCGCTCAGCGCTGCCCGAAACCCTGGGCAAGGGCACCGAGATCGACTCCGTCGTCGAGGTCAAGGGCATGCTCAACAGCGTGCACTGGACCATCGTCAACTACAAGCCGCCGGAGTCGATGACGCTCAACGGCAACGGTGTCGGCGGGGCTAATGCCCTTCCGCCGAAATGCGCGCAATGGTTGCTGCCGCCGCGTTGTCGGCAACCATTTTGCGTATCTCGGCGAAGGGTTTTCGGGCGGGTTCAGCCTGTCCGCCCCTTAACCAGGGTGGCGAGCAGTTCCCGGTACGGTCCCACCAGATAGGCGGTATCGCCGGCGGTGAGCTGAGTGTCGCGTCGTGGATGCAGCGGTGCCGCTACACCGGGACGGGTGATGGCGATGACGCGGGTTTTGGTGGACAGATCGGCCATCCGTACCCCGTCCAGTGCGCTGCCCGGTTCGACGTGCACGCCGCCCACCATGAAGGAGTGCTGTCCGACGGAGAACGTGCCGAGCACCTGTAGCCCCAGCGCGGCGCCGATGAACCACGGGGCGGCCAGTTCCACCGTCGAGCGGACGTTCTCGAACCCGAAGCGCTGCGCGACCGCGGCGCCGAGCACCCGGTCGTACACCCGCATCACCACGGGTTGGTCGGCGGTGAGTTCGCGTAGCACGATGCCGGTCTCGATGTTGACCACGTCGTCGTGCGTAAGAACCGCGATGGCACGGCAATGCTCGACGCGTGCGGACGCCAGCGTTTCGGGCAGGGTTGCGTCGCCGAAGATCACCGGAACATCGAGTCGGCGCGCGCTGGGCAGGAACCGGTTGTCCTCATCGCTGTCGATGACGGCGACGTCGTAACCGGCATTGACCAGGTCGCTGACGACCCGGATGCCGAAGGAACCCAGACCGACCACGACGATGTGGTCGTGCAGGTGCCATGCCCGGCGCAGTCCCGCGCTCTGCGCCAACCGCCGGGACAGTAGGAGATCGGCGACGAATGCCACCAGGATCGCCGTGGTGGTGACGCCGGCGAACATCAGCCCGATACCCCAGATGCGCAGCCAGGTGGGCTGGTCGATGAAGCTGAAGTCACCGTAGCCGACGGTGGCGATGGTCTCGGTGCTGAAATACAGGGCGTCGATCCAGCTCATCCCGGGTGGACGCTGGTAGCTGAACTTCAGCAGGATCGTCGATCCGATCAGCAGGGTCATCGATGCCGCCAGCGCCCGATAGAACATCGGGTTGATGTCATCGCGCAGTATCCGCACCGCATCGCGGATACGGCGCAGCAGTGGCCGCCGTACCCTGTTGTGGCTCAGCGGTTTCGACACCGCGATGCGCTGTTCGGCGAGCTGGTCGGCGGTGCCGATCATCGCCGTCCAGTCGCCTTCGTGGACTGCGAGGTCCCGCCCCGGGCACGCGGTCACCGACGAATCGCCGTGGATCACCGCGACCGGGGCCAAGTCGCCGTAGATTTCGCGCAGCGTCCCGTCTCGCGGTGCGTCCGCCCCGGATACGACGAAGTCGATACCGGCCGCCGAGATGGTGTGGGTGGTGCGGGACAGGCAGGCTTCCACGACAGAGGGCGCGGCCAGGTCTGCGACGTCGAGGATGGCGCCGGGCCCGTTGCCGAAGGCGACCGCCTCCCGCAGTACCTCGTTGGCCAGCCGGGCCACCACCCGCACCTGTGGGCTCAGCTGCCTTGCCAACAAGGCGATTTCGAGGTTGGCGGCATCATCGTCACCGACGCACACCACGGCAGTCGCCGCCGCGACATCTGCGGTGTCCAGTGTGCGCGGATCCTGCAGTGGCACCACCGTCGTGCCGGCATCGCGCAGCTCGTCGGCGATGCGCCCGGCCAGCGCATCCGTGCCGCAGACGATGATGTGTTCCCGCATGTGGGAAACGCTAGGGGCTCGGAGCCGCCAGCGTGAAGTCTGCGAAATCGAATCCCGGTACCACCACGCAGCTGACCAAGGTGGGTTCGTCAACCTCTGTATCTCGGACGGGCTCTGTATCTCGGACGGGCTCGGTATCTCGGACGGGCCGGGCCCGCTGCCACCGCCCGGGCGGCACCACGAATTGCGGCTGCTCGCCCGCGGTGATGTCGGGGCCCAGCAGCACCGCCGACGCCGAGTCCTGCTGGCGGCCGACCTCCAGCAACAGCGGACTGCCGCGGTGGAACATCCACAGCTCGGCGCTGCGCACGGTGTGCCAGGCCGACTGCTGGCCGGGCATCAGCAGGAACAGGATCGCCGTTCCGGCGTTGCGCGGCCCGGTGTAATCCGATGGCAGCGCCGACTGCGGGAAGGTCAGCTCACTGCGCCAGGTTTCGCGGAACCAGCCGCCCTCGGGGTGCGGAGACAGGTCGAGTTGCCGGGCCCAATCGGGTAGTTCCGTCATGGGGACAGAGGGTACGGACTGCCTCCCGATAACCTGGGCCCATGGCTCGATTGCGTCCCGGCTGGCTCGTCGCCCTGTGCGCGCTGATACTGGCCGTGAGTGCCTGGCTGCCATGGTTGACCACCAGTGCCGACGGTGGTGGCAGGGCCAACGCCATCGGCGGCAAGCTCGGCACCATCGCGGTGCCGCCCCCGGGCTTCGGGGTGGGACAGCTGATCCTGCTGCTGGCCTCGACGCTGATAGTGGCCGCCGCGATGGCCGCAAGGCAATTGTTCGCGCGCCTGGCATCCGTTGCGGCGCTGGCGATTTCGGTGATCGTCGCGGCACTGATCGCCTGGTACTTCCGGTTGTACGTGCAGGCGCCGGTGGCCGTCGGGTACGGCATGTACCTGGCCGCGGTGATGACGGTGCTCGCCATCGTGGGATCGGTGCTGACGATGGTGGTCGCCTGGGCGGAAACCCGCGCATGACGCCGAGGACGCGTGGTCGGAGACATTCCTGTCCGCCATGCGGGCCTATCCGGAGCTCGCACCCGATGCGAACGTCGAGGCCTGGCTGGTGACGATCGCGCATCGTAGGGCCATCGACGTCGGCCGCTCCGTCACGCGGTCACCAGCTCCGGTCGACGTCGTCCCCGAAACCGGACACACGGACAGCCACGACCCGGACCTGTGGGCGGCGCTGGCAGCGCTACCGGACAAACAACGCCGCACGCTGGCCTATCACTACCTGGCCGGCCTGCCCTACGCGGAGATCGCGGACCTGCTCGGCGGGTCCACCGACGCCGCCCGCCGCGCCGCGGCCGATGGCATCAAGACATTGCGCACCACGTATCCGAAGGAGCAATCATGACCGAGATCTTCGACGCTGTCGGTGCCGACCACGACACCTTGACCCGGCTGCATCAACGGCTGGAACGCGACGCGCAGGACACGGACGTGCTCGACGTGGCCTACCGGACTTTGGACACCGCCGTCGGCCGGTTGCTGCTGGCGACGACACCGCTCGGTCTGGTGCGGGTGGCGTTCCTCACCGGTGGTCACGACACTGTCGAAACAGCACTCGCGGCGCTGGCCCAGCGGATCAGCCCGCGGATCTTGCACGCCCCCACCCGCCTCGACGATGTCGCCATCGAGATCGACCAGTACCTCGCGGGCCGGCGCACCGAGTTCGATCTGCCGCTGGATCTGCGGCTGGCCGACGGGTTCCGCCGCCGGGTGATCGAGCATCTGGGCGAGATCGGATACGGGCGCCGCGAGAGCTACGCGACCGTCGCCGCGGCGGTCGGAAACCCTAAGGCCGCCCGGGCGGTGGGCAGCGCGTGCGCAGGCAATCCGCTGCCGCTGGTCATCCCGTGCCACCGGGTGGTCCGCACCGACGGGACGATCGGGCAGTACGCCGGCGGTGCGGCCGCCAAGGCGGCACTGCTGGAGTTGGAGGCGGACTGAGCATGGCCCTCCATCTCCGTCCACGCCATCGTCGTGGCCGTCGTGTCGATCCTGGTGGCGGTAGTCGCGTCGGAGGTCAGCCATGCCAGGCGGCGCGGCTACGATGGTGAAGCCCGGGACCAGGATCTGGTATGTGCGTCGCCGACGTGCAGCTAACTTCGGGTGCGTGAAGACATCGGAGGAACGATGAGTAGCCAACCAGACCCGGCCGTTACTGGCGGTCGCGCAGCGGCCAGCGGGGATATCGAAGAACGCCGCATTGGTGATATCAGCGTGGTGTCGGTCACCGGAACGGTAGACATGATCACCGCCCCGAAGCTGGAAGCGGCGATCGCGTCAGCGGTCGAGAGTTCGCCAGCGGCGGTCGTGGTGGATTTCACCGATGTCGAGTTCCTGGCGTCGGCTGGGATGGGCGTCTTGGTGGCCGCGCACGGCGACCTCTCTCCCGCCGTGAAACTCGTGGTCGTCGCGGACGGGCCGGCAACCAGCCGGCCGCTGAAACTGGTCGGCATTGCCGACGTCGTGGACCTCTTCGCGACACTCGATGAAGCCTTGTCAGCCCTGAAGAGTTAGAAATAGCGGCAAACGGGTAGCCACGGGTCGACATGAGAGAGCAAGGCGATTCCGCAACCTTCGCGAAGGTCGGCGTGCCGGCTGGTCCCGAGCGCGCAGCCCAGATTCGGCAAGAGTTCGGCGAGTGGCTGCGCCAGTACTTTTCACTCGACCCCGAGAAGTCCAGTGATGTGTTGCTGGCCGTGTATGAGGCGTTGGCCAACGCCGCGGAGTTCGCCTACGACGGGTCGGCCGACCCCGGACCCATGCACGTGCACGCCGACTATGACAACGCCGCGGCGGTGCTCACGGTCACGGTCGCCGACGAGGGTCATTGGCGGGCCAAGGATGACGCCGTCAACAGCATCGCCAGGGGTCGCGGCATCCCGTTGATGCACGCGCTCACCGACCGCGCCGATATCGATTCCACCGGTGCGGGCACCAGGGTGCGCCTTCAGTGGGACCACATCGCTCAGAACTGCGGCAGCCGCACCACCTGAACGAAGAACTCGTCGATCTGGCGGACCGCGATGATGAACTGGTCGAGGTCGACGGGCTTGGTGCTCGGGTAGCTCATCGAATTCCTTCCAGCTGGGATTCCAGCGCCACATTCGGCGCGGTGGTAGGAGTGACGGGCAGCGTGAACGTGAACCGGGTGCCGTCGGTGTAGGAGGTGTCGATCCAGATCACACCGCCGTGGTGCTCGACGATTTTCTTGCACAACGCCAATCCGATTCCGGTACCGGTGTAGGCATCGCGGCCGTGCAGTCGCTGGAAGATGACGAAGACTTTGTCGACGAACTCCTCGGCGATGCCGATGCCATTGTCGGTGACGGTGAACATCCATCTATCAACGTATTCGCCGGTGCCTTCCCGGCATTCGATCTCGATGCGAGGCGTCACTCCGTCGCGGTGGAATTTCACGGCATTACCGATGAGGTTCTGCCACACCATCACCAGCAGGGTGGGGTCGCCGTCGATGGTCGGCAGCGGCTCGGCCGGCCGCACGATCTCGGCGCCCGTCTCGCCGATCGTGGTGGTCAGATTGTTCAGCGCCGCGTCGAGGATGGAGTTGAGGTCCACCTCGGTGGTTGTCGCATTGAGTCGTCCGACGCGGGAGAAGGTCAGCAGATCATTGATCAGCACCTGCAGGCGTTTGGCTCCGTCGACGGCGTAGCCGATGTACTCGGTGCCGCGTTCGTCGAGCTTGTCGCCGTAGCGCTTCTCCAGCAGTTGGCAGAACGAGGCAACCTTGCGCAGCGGCTCCTGTAGATCGTGGGATGCCACGTACGCGAACTGCTCGAGCTCCGCATTGGACCGGCGCAGTTCCTCGGCCTGCTCGTGCAGGGCAGCCTTGGACGCCCGCGACGTTTCGAGCTCGTCGACGATTCGTTGCCGCATGTCCTCGACGTCGGCGGCCATGGCACGAATGTCACTGGGGCCGCGCGGAATGATGCGTTCTCCGAAGTTGCCCTCCGTGATCCGCCGACATGCCGCGGCGAGCGCCGACAATGGGCGGTTGACGGCGTTTCGCATCACCACGGCGAGCAGCACCGCTGTGGTGATGAAGGTCAGGATCATCGCGACCATCACCGTGTCGCGCCAGAACCGGATCTGGTCGAGATGTGCCAAGTCCGCCGCGCGGGCTTCGCTGAGGTGGTCGTTCTGCACCGTGAAAAGCTCACGCAGACGGTCGAAGAGAACCTTGCCCTCGTCGATGCTCGCATTCTCCACTGGCCGTGTCTCCGCGACGGCCGCGACCAGGGGATCGGCGTACTCGGCACGCCAGCTCTCGGCGGCCACCTCGATGTCATCGAGGTCGGCGAGCAGGTCCGCATTGCCGGCGAGGTTCTGCCGCATCTGGGCGGCCGCTTCCGATTCCGCGGTTCGACCGTCGTTGTACGGGTCCAGGAACCGCGAGTCGGCGCTGATCAAATAGCCACGGACGGCGGTCTCCTGATCGCGCAGCGCCGCCTGTAGTTGATAGGCGGCGATGCGTGCGGGCTGAACACCGTCGCGGAGCCGATTGGACACCTTGTCGGCCTGGGCGACCAGGATGGTGGCGGCTATCGAGCAGGCCAGGACGGCCGTTCCGATGACCGCCAGCACCAGGTTCTGCCAGCCCTGCACCGTCAATTTCATGTTGTTGAGCGCTCCACTCGGATGACCGCGATGTCGTCGGTGAGCCCGCCGTGCAACTGGGCGCGGGATTCGGCGGCCTCGATGAGAGCCTCGACGAAATCCTTGCCCGGAAGCTGGGCGAGGGCGCGGGCCATCGTCAGCAGTCCGTCCTCGCCGAGTCGTTCGTCACCGCGCCCGGAATGGCCCTCGAACAGGCCGTCGGTGAGCAGCAGAAGGCCGTGGTCTTCGGGCAACTCGTAGTGCTCGACCGGCCATTCGCGGGCACCGAGACCGAGCGCGCCCCCCGCGCGGGGTTCCAACCAGTCGACGGTGCCGCCGCCCTGCAACAGCAGTCCGGGGTGGCCGGCACGCACCGCGGTGAACTGACCGCTGTCCGGTTCGAGCGCGACACTGAGCAGGGTGGCGAAGACGCCCTTGCTCATACGCTCGGTCGTCAGGATCCGGTCGAGCTCACGCATCCGCTCGTTTCCGCGCAGACCCGCGAAGGTCAGCGCGCGCCAACCGATGCGCAGCGCCACACCCAATGCAGCCTCGTCGGGTCCGTGACCGGCGACGTCGCCGATCATCACGTGCAACGTGCGGTTCTCGGTCTGCACCACATCGAAAAAATCGCCGCCGACCAGGGCGTCCTGGCGGCTGGGGCGTGACCTGGTGACGATGTCCACGCCGGGGGGGTCCAGCAGCACCGGCGATGGCAGCAGGCCGCGCTCCAGCCGAGCGTTCTCCAGGGCGCGCAGCCGGCTGGAGTGTAGGTCCACGGTGGCGAGTTCGGCGCGCTTGCGCTCGATGGCGTACAGCACCGCGCGGCGCAGGGTGTCCGGGTCCACGCGGCCCTTGACCAGATAGTCCTGGGCGCCCGAGGACACTGCGGACACCCCGAAGTGCTCGTCGTTCAGGCCGGTCAGCACGATGATCGGGATGGTGGCGTCCAGTTCGCTCAACCGGTGCACGGCCTCCATGCCGGTCGAATCGGGCAAATTCAGGTCCAGTAGCACGCAGTCGGGGCGATTCTCGGTCAGGGTGCGGGCGGCATCGGAGACCGTCGGGGACCAGACGAAGTCGAATTCGCCGGCGGCATCCGCGATGAGTTCCTCGACGAGCAACGCATCTGCCCGGTCGTCTTCGACCAGGAGCAGCGACAGCCGTCGCCCGCCTACGGCTGTGGCAATGTTGGGGCCGGGCGAGGGTAACGGGTTTTGCGGCGCCCGCATCGGATACTCAAGTCCTCCACCTGGGACGTTCACCCCGGTCGTGCCGTTGTATTGAAGTCAACGCCTAAACCTTACCCAGATGTGGGCCGGCGTTCAGCGGCGGATGATGGGTTACGTCGCGCACTGCCTGAAGAGATGCTTCGATCATGAACGCATCCTGCAGCGCGTCGGGCGGTTCGCCGTGAAGTTCTGGTCGTAGCAACAGGCG
>WOYS01000085.1 GCA_011620645.1 Mycobacterium sp. | reverse complement strand
GCGCGATCGTCACACCCATCGTCGGCGCGGTCTACAAGAAGCTCGGCGGCGACTAATTTTCGGCGAAGGGTCAGCGCCTGCGGATCCTTCAGGTCCAGCAGTGACAGGCCCTTCTGATCCGCCCAGTGGGCAGGTGAAAGCAGCCAAGTGTCGGGCGTGGGAATACTGTGGATCGCTGTGCGTGAAGAATTGGTGTGGATCGACTGCGAGATGACCGGGCTCGACCTGAAGTCCGACAAACTCATCGAGATTGCGGCGTTGGTCACCGACGCCGACCTCAACATCCTCGGCGAGGGTATCGACGTGGTCATCCACGCCGATCAGAGCGACCTGTCCGGGATGGTCGAGGTTGTCGCCAAGATGCACTCGAAGTCCGGGTTGGACAAGGAGGTGCTGGCCTCCACGATCTGCCTCGCATCGGCCGAACAGCTGGTGCTCGACTACATCCGCAGCCACGTCAAACAGCCCAAAACGGCGCCGCTGTGCGGCAATTCGATTGCGACGGACCGCGGGTTCATCGCGCGCGACATGCCGACACTCGACAACTTCCTGCACTACCGGATGATCGACGTCAGCTCCATCAAAGAGCTGTGCCGCCGCTGGTATCCGCGGATCTACTTCGGCCAGCCCGAGAAGGGTCTCGCGCACCGCGCCCTGGCCGATATCCACGAGTCGATCCACGAGTTGAAGTACTACCGACAGACCGCCTTCGTCGCCGCGCCCGGGCCGTCGACCAGCGAGATCGCCGCGGTAGCCGCCGAGCTGGGTACCGCGGGCACCGCGCCGAAGGAAACCGATTCGGCTTAACGCCCTCGGAGCGGTTAAGATCGTCAGCGCCGCTCAGGCGGCAATGGTGGCTGTAGTTCAGTTGGTAGAGCACCAGGTTGTGATCCTGGCTGTCGCGGGTTCGAGTCCCGTCAGCCACCCGAGGTAGAAACGCCGCCTCACCTGCACTTACGCGGGTGGGGCGGTGTTCGTTTTCGGGGGCAATGCGTAATCCGATGCGTAATGCGCTGGAAAGTGCGGGTTTCGGGCACTGAGGCTGACGGCATGAAAACGGGTGGGTTCGGGATTCGTCACGTCCCCCGTCGTGGGTGTGGGGGTGTCGGTGCGCGGCGGGATGATGGACACCATGAGCACACGTACCTTGGCAGACCTGCTGGGCGACATCGCCGCGCTCGAAGCGGCTGAGCAGGACACCCTGCCCGTGGAGTCCGACGCCGAACGCCGAGCCCGTGCGTTGCGGGAGTTGGACGCCCTGCTGGCGCTGGAGGATGGGCACGACGATCACCACTGGCTTGACAGTGCGCGGTGGCACCCGGAGGCACCCGAGCCCGAGCCCGCTGTGCCGCTGCCGCCGTGGGTGTTGGAGCCGTGGGAAGTGGATGCGCTGCCCGACAGTGGACCCATCACCACCTTCATTGGCGGCAGGTTGCTGTCCACGCTGCGGTGAGGGTGCGGGGGTGCCACGCTGCGGTGGTAGTGCGGACTGGGGCGGTTGAGACATCAGACGTGCAGGTAGAGGGCTCATTTATGGATGCGGGCAGCGTGTACGGTACACGTCTTCGGCGTCGGTCCAGCCTTACCCTTGGGCGTAAGCCGTACGTCGGCGCGGCGTATGCCGACGAGGGAATCTGGCACCGCATGTGCGCATACGCCGAGACTCTGCATGGCAACAACGTCGGACTCAAAGCTCTGGTCGCAGCCAGAGCGAGTCAACAGGTACCGTGCAGCGACCCTGGAACCCGAATGGGCACAACGACTCCCGTGGCGCACGACGTATATCTCAAGTACGCGACCGAGTTTGAGGATATATGCCGGAACGCGGGTGGGGCGGGTGTTGGACGAAAGCCCCCGCGGAGCGGCTGTTCGGACCACCTGGACCGCGACGTGAGCGTGACGGTGCTGGCTCTCCACGGTCAGCAGCGCGCGTTGTACGACGCGATGCGCGATGTAACTGCCCTTCACGGTGACGTTCGACTGGTCAGGATGTCCGTATACGACGACCTCGGCGGCGTCCCCCTCGCGAATGTCCTGAGTGGCACAGCGCCACTGGACGCCGACGCCTCCGTGTGCTGATTACCGAGCGGACCCTCGGATGACGAACAATGCTCCTCAAGAGTCACGCGCTCGCCCTGCTCCTTGATCGAGTCGAAGAAAATCAACGAGACCCTGAAGTCCGAATTAGCCAGCAAGCCAGGCGATCCCAGCATCATCCAGATGGCGATGGAGACTCATCGCGCCTTGCGCAATGCCAACAGGCGTCTGCTTTCGATCCTCCAACCCGACCTCACCGAGGTGTGCAACATCGTCCTAGTGTTCGACGGACTGTTCGAGGGCATGGACGGCGTTCGCGGGTTGATCCATCAGCAGAGTCCCGAACTGCGCGCGCCGTACACGACGGGATTACAGCGCGGGCGCGTGAGGTGGTGATGTTCGCCCGCACCTACACCACTGAGGACTGGCTGAATCCGTAGAAGCCGAACGCCGACGACTGACCCAGCGTCACGTCCCCATCCGCCGTTCGCCAGGTGTCGCCGCCTGGAGAGACGATGACGGGCATGAGCAACCCTGATCTCGACCGCATCCGCGCCCGCTTCGCTGACGGCTGGGGAGCGTGGATCAGCGTTGGCGACGGCTGGCTGCCGATCATCGTGAACCTGGACGCCGCTCTGTCCGCACTCGAACCCGATCTGCGCTATCACCAGATCAAGGAAAAGTTCGGTGAGCTGCGTGTGTACACCACACACGACACCCACCCCGAGGTGGAAGCGCTGATCACCGCCGCCGAACGCCGTTCACGTGAGACTTGCGAGGCATGTGGCGCAGCGGGCACCATGCACAAGTCTCACGATGGCTGGCTGCGGACACTGTGCCCGCCTTGCGCGGCGGAGAAGAACCACACCGAGGTGTCCCCGCAGTGATCCTGGATAGTGCGTAGTGCCTGATCTCGATGACCTCCTGGACACCATCGACGCCCTGGAATCCGAGGACGACCCGTTCCCCTGGCACGACTCATGGTCATGGTCACCGGACATGGACCCCGACGCGGCTGACCCGCAGAAAACCGCGTGTCGTTGGCGTTCACCCAAAAGCTCGCTCCCTGGACGCGCGGTACAGCTCAACAGTATCAACATTCAGCTGACCAACCTCAGCGTCTACCGCAAGCTGCCACAAAACACCTGCTCAGAGGCTATTTCCGTAAGTTACGGAAACCGCTAGTCATCCCTGACAGGAGTTCGAGTCCATCAGCCACCTGCGCAGGTGGGAGGGCTTTTTGGCCCTCCCACCGTTTGCGTTTTCAGGCCTTTGGGACGCCACTGTCGGACAGGTGCGGCGACACCGCTCGCAGCACACTGTTCGCGCCCACGGGGTGAAATGTCATCCGGTAGGCAGCGATCCGCATGACCGAGTCACCGCGGTGGGACGATCCATCCGCATGGATGCCGATGGGCCCGCCGGTTTCAGCTCATGAGGCCCGCGCAGCGCCGAGGAGGATCACTAACGCTTTGTGGCGAAAGGCCCGGGCGGCCGACAGGACGCACCGGAGACGTCCTGACGGTCGCCCGGGCTTGGCAACGACGCGGTGCACGGGTCCACTTCGACATGCCACCGCCAGTGGCGGTGCGTGCGCAGACCGACTCTGCACGCTGGAGCCGCAAGCGCTGACGCAACATCGGGAGTCATGGTGGCCGGCACAGGGCGTCGTTACCTGCTGGTGATCATCGGTGGGGCATCACCTCCCTTGTCCGACAGTACTTTTCAGCAGGACCCCGGGCCTGACGGAGGAGACCGCTGGGTGGCCCATACCGGCGTCGCGGGCCATGGCCGCGCCGGCCACCGGCGGCGATCGTGTGGCGTCGGTTGGCTTGGCCACCGCCGCGCGGTGGTGGTGACGCCAGCGCGGGGCGGGCCGGGCCGGGGCGCAGGAAAGTCGGTGGGCAGGTCGGCGAGTTCAGGCTCCCATAGGGCCTCGTCCTGCTGCAGGCGTATCCACTCGGCCTCCACGATCGCCGCCGCCTCATCGAGCAGGCTGGTTGCCCATGCGGTGGTGGTCGCCATGTCACTTACCCCTTCCCGAATGCTGTGCCCCGGC
This sequence comes from Mycobacterium sp., assembly GCA_011620645.1. GTDB lineage: Bacteria > Actinomycetota > Actinomycetes > Mycobacteriales > Mycobacteriaceae > Mycobacterium. Next base: position 3,659 of record WOYS01000085.1, on the reverse strand, counting down.
CCAGCCAATGAGGTGGACCTGTTAGGCGTCGATGGCTTGCTTCACCTCGCTGGTGATCTGGATACGGCGCGGTTTGGCCTTCTCGGCCACCGGGATGGTCAACCGCAGCACCCCGCCGCCATAGCTGGCCTCGATCTGGTCGGCGTCGAGAGTCTCGCCCAAAAACAGCTGGCGGCTGAATACCCCGCGCGGCCGCTCGGCGGAGACCATCTCCCGGTCGGGATCCAGATCGGGTCGCTTGGCGTGCACGGTGAGCACATTGCGCTCGACGTCGAGATCCAGGGAGTCCTCGTCCACGCCCGGCAGGTCGAACTCGACGATGAACCGATCTCCCTCACGCCAGGCATCCATCGGCATCACCGCCGGGCGGGCGGCGGTGCCCAGCACCTGCTGGGCGAGGCGATCGAAGTCGCGAAACGGATCGGTGCGCATCAACATGATCTTTCCCTCCTAACCAATTTGACCGTCTGACAGATCATCTATGTGAACTGCCATAGATTATTTGTAGCACTAGAGCCATTTTTGTGCAAGGATGATTTTGGATACAGTCTCGTGGTCGAATGGAGCAGCTCAGTGCCTGACCATTTCTTGGCGCGATCTGCGCGCGGCGTGTACGGCATCTCGATAGCCTCGGAGTTGTCCGGGATTGATCCGCAGACGCTGCGCCTGTATGAGCGGCGCGGACTGCTCACCCCAGCGCGCACCGACGGCGGCACTCGCCGATACAGCGACGACGATCTGGAGTGTCTGCAGCGCATCAACGAGCTCGTCGCGCAGGGCATCAACATCGCCGGGATCGCCCAAATTTTGCACCTGGAACACCGCAACACTGAGCTGGAATCCGACAACAGCGATCTCAAGTCCGAAAACGCCCGACTGCGCTCCGAGGAGCCGAAAGCAGAAGGAGTACGGGAAACCGATGATCCAGCGCGACGACAATCTGCTTGCCGATGACGTTCCCGCCGCCGACGCAACTAGGCGCCGGACACGTCGTCGTCCCGGCCGAATCGCATGCCGCGGCTCGGCCGAGCAACCGCGAACAGGTGCCCCCACGTCGCGCGCGGCGTCGAACGCCGCGTCTAGCCCTGGCTTAGGACATCCTTCGTTCGTCGCACAGTACCGGGCGCGATGAGTTCGGACTGCACAGTGGGTCTACACACTGACGGATTGCTGCGAAAGGAAGAGCTTCCCCATGACGACAGCGAGCGTTGCGTGACGTAGGCGCTAGGCGCTAGCGTTGCCGGCCTTCCATTGCGGCCAGGGGATGTTCCAGTCGCCGAGGCCCTCTGTCCCCGGTAGCGGTGATCCGACGGTGCCGACGACCTCGACGACGTCGCCGCGCTTGGTGTTCTCGTAGAACCACAATGCGTTGGAAGTGCTCACGTTGAGGCATCCGTGGCTAACATTGCTGTACCCCTGGCTGCCCACCGACCACGGAGCGCCGTGCACGTAGATGCCGCTGTAGGACATCTGCGTGGCGTAATCGACCTCGGTGCGATACCCGTTGGGAGAGTTGACCGGAACACCGTAGGTCGACGAATCCATCACCAGCTCGGCGAACCGGTCTCCGATGATGTAGACGCCGTTGTTGGTCGGAGAACTGTCCTTGCCCATCGAGATCGGCATGACCTTGACGACCTCGCCGTTGCGCCGGACGGTCAGCGTCTTGGTGGCGTCATCGGCGACAGCGATCACCTGGTCACCGATGGTGAAGTTGGTGTTGACGTTGTCCTGACCGAACAGACCGTCGCCGACCTCGACGCCGTAGGTGTTGACATCGACCGTGACCTTGGTGCCCGGCTTCCAGTATTCGGCTGGGCGCCAACGCACCTCACGATTGTTGAGCCAGTAGAACGCGCCCTCCACCTTGGGCGTCGTGGTGACCTTGATGGCCTTCTCCGCAGCGGCACGATTGGTGATGTTCTCGTCGAAGCGGACCGCGATCGGCTGACCGACGCCGACGACCTCACCGTCGTTGGGCAGCAGGTAGGGCATGGTCAGGTTTTCTGGCGAGTGCGTCTCGAACGTCGCCTGGGTGGCGGCCTGGCCGCCGAGGCCCGATGAACGGGCGTTGAGGGTGTAGCTCGCGTTGTAGTCCAGCGGATCGATGGTCGACCACGTCAGCCCGTCCGGGCTGAGCTCGCCGGCGACAGGAGACCCGTCCTCATCGATCAGGCTGACGGGTCCGAGCACGCCACCCGCGGTGCTGACGGTCACCGGTTCGTCGACGGTGACGCCGACCGCACCGTTGGTGACCGAGGCGGTGAGCTTGGGCACCAACAGGTCCCCATAGGGGGTGCCCTTATCGGCGATGGTCTTCGGCTGCTCAGGCGCCTGCCGGCCGCTGCAGGCACCAACCGCGAAGACGGTGACCAGAGCCACCGCGACCACGCCCAGCCATGTCTTGCGGCGACGCGTACCAACCACCGGCGAGACCTGCACCATGCTGTTTTGCTCCACTTTTATTCAGAAGGCCCCGCTGGGTCACGGCTGCCTGGCAATAGTCTAAGGGAAGCACCGACAACTGGCCGCCCATGCTGGCCGTGCACCACCATTGTCATGCGGATTTCACCTCGCAGCGTCAAGGCTGTTATTGTCTCCAACGCGCGCCGTTAGCTCAGTTGGTAGAGCAGCTGACTCTTAATCAGCGGGTCCGGGGTTCGAAACCCTGACGGCGCACCACCACAAAAGCCCTGCTTCGGCAGGGCCTTTGTCATTGTGGCGCCAGCCACCGTCCGTCATTGTGGCGCCAGCCACCGTCCCGATCGGCAGCGTCAGCGGCGTCTGATCCGGCGGATGACCAGCACCACCGCGACAACTCCGACGCCCGCCAGCGTTGCCAGGACGGGCGGCCTCATCACGAACCCCACGACCTGAGCCTTGACATCGTCGGCGATCCGCTGCGGGTTCGCGCGCACGGCGAGGCTGTCGACCGTCGCGGCCAGCTGGTCGCGAGCCTGGTCGATGTCCTTCTTGATGGTCTCGGGATCCCGATCGGCCACTCTGTTCCTCCATATGCGCCCTGATGCCACAACCCTTGCCGAATTACCCTAGAGCAGCCGGAGCCGACCCCGCTGCCCCGGTAGACGAGAAAGGCGTATCGACGCATGGCACAGACCCCCCGGCTGGCAGTCGGCGACAAGGCACCCGCGTTCAGCCTCCCCGATGCCGACGGCAACACGGTCAAGCTGTCCGACTTCAAGGGCCGCAAGGTGATCGTGTACTTCTACCCGGCCGCGTCCACTCCGGGTTGCACCAAGCAGGCCTGCGATTTCCGTGACAGCCTCGCCGAGCTGAACACCGCCGGCGTCGACGTCATCGGCATCTCCCCCGACAAGCCCGAAAAGCTCGCCAAATTCCGCGCCGCCGAAGGCCTGACGTTTCCGCTGCTGTCCGACCCGGACAAGTCGGTGCTGACCGCCTGGGGCGCCTTCGGCGAGAAGTCGATGTACGGCAAGACTGTGCGGGGTGTCATCCGGTCGACCTTCCTGGTCGACGAGAAGGGCGTCATCGAGGTCGCGCAGTACAACGTGAAGGCAACCGGACACGTGGCGAAGCTGCGCCGCGACCTATCTGTGTAACTCCCCGGGTCGCTACGCTCCAGCCCGCCGATCCAACTCCCCGGGTCGCTACGCTCCAGCCCGCCGATCCAACTCCCC
>WOYS01000078.1 GCA_011620645.1 Mycobacterium sp. | reverse complement strand
CTCAGCTCAGCGGAATGTCGTTGTCGCTCTTGGTTTCCTGATACTGCTCCGACAGCGCGGCGTACCGGTCGTTGATCCGCTGCTGTTGGGCGCGCAGCTCCGGATCGTCTTCGGCGTCGACGAGCGCGGAGATGGAATGGGCCGTCCAGAACGCGTTGCTGCGGTGATAGCCACCGGGCTCCAGGCCGAACACCTCGCGCAGGATCCGCAGGTCATGCGGGATCGCGAAGCTGTCCCGGGAATCTTCGTGGCTGAAGAAGTAGTAGAAGTTGTCGAACCCGGCCCAGGTGATCGCCGACATGCACATGGTGCAGGGTTCGTGAGTGGAGATGAACACCAGCTCCGAGGTGGGTGGATGATCGGGCAGTTCGTAGAACTGCTTGAGGGTGTGCACCTCGCCGTGCCACAGCGGGTTGGTGGTCTCGTCATTGGTCCCGGCGATCACCAGAGACAGATCGGATTTGCGCAGGATCGCCGCGCCGAACACCTTGTTGCCCGCTGCGACGCCGACTTCGGTCAAGGGGAGAACGTCGAGGTCGATGACATCGAGCAGGCGGCTGCTCAGGCTGATGCGCGATCCGCCTTCGGCTTCTCGCTTGAGGGTCATGCGGCACCCTAACGCCGGGCGTGCGACTGTGCACGGCAGCTGACCGGCGCCGCCGAACGGCGGCGATGTATAAACCGTTCGTACCACCGGGTAATCTGACGCCCGTGAGCACCAGTGGAATCGACGTCGGCGCGCGCCTGGGCAGCATGCTGACTGCCATGGTGACGCCGTTCGGCCCGGACGGCTCGGTTGATCTGGCCACCGCCAAGAAGGTAGCCACCCACCTGGTCGAATCCGGTTGCGACGGTCTCGTCATCTCCGGGACCACCGGCGAGTCGCCAACCACCACCGACGACGAGAAGATCGCACTTCTCGAAGCGGTCCTCGACGCCGTCGGCGACCGCGCCCGCATCATTGCCGGCGCCGGCACCTATGACACCGCGCACAGCGTGCGTCTGGCCAAGGCCAGTGCCGCGGTCGGCGCGCACGGACTGCTGGTCGTCACTCCGTACTACTCGCGCCCGCCCCAACGCGGCCTGGTGGAGCACTTCACCGCGGTCGCCGATGCCACCGAGCTTCCTGTGGTGCTCTACGACATCCCGCCGCGCTCCATCATCCCGATCGACTGGGACACGCTGCGGACCCTGTCGGCGCACCCGAACATCGTCGCCGTCAAGGATGCCAAGGGAGACCTGCACGGCGCCGGCCAGCTCATGGCCGAGACGGGCATCGCCTACTACTCCGGTGACGACGCGCTGAACCTGCCGTGGCTGGCGATGGGCGCCATCGGGTTCATCAGCGTCTGGGGACACGTTGCTGCCGGGCAGCTGCGAGAGATGCTGTCGGCGTTCAACTCCGGTGACATCGCCACCGCCCGCAAGATCAACACCACGCTCGGGCCACTCAACTACGCACAGCACCGGCTCGGCGGGGTGACGATGGCCAAGGAGGGCCTGCGGTTGCTCGGTATCGACGCAGGCGAACCCCGGTTGCCGCAAGTGCCGGCAACTCCGTCCGAGATAGAAGAGTTGGCCGTCGATATGCGGTCGGCAGGCGTCTTGCGATGACGGCCGATCTCGTCCCGCCGGGGCCACTGGCTCCGGGTGGACTGCGGGTGACTGCACTGGGCGGTATCAGCGAAATCGGCCGCAACATGACCGTTTTCGAGCACCTGGGCCGACTGCTCATCATCGACTGCGGCGTGCTGTTCCCGAACCACGACGAGCCCGGTGTCGACTTGATCCTGCCGGACATCCGGCATGTCGAGAACCGGCTGGACGAGATCGAAGCCGTCGTCATCACCCACGCCCACGAGGATCACATCGGGGCCATCCCGCATCTGCTGAAGCTGCGGCGCGACATTCCGATCGTCGGCTCGAAGTTCACGTTGGCGTTGATCGCCGAGAAGTGCCGTGAGCATCGCATCAAACCGGTGTTCATCGAGGTCGCCGAGGGGCAGCGCAGCACACACGGGGTCTTCGAATGCCAGTACTTTGCGGTGAACCACTCGATTCCCGGGTGCCTGGCGATCGCACTGCACACCGGGGCAGGGACCGTACTGGTCACCGGCGACATCAAGCTCGACCAGATGCCGCTGGACGGGCGGCCCACCGACCTGCCCGGCATGTCGCGACTGGGCGATGCGGGTGTCGACCTGTTCCTGTGTGATTCGACGAATTCGGAGCATCCCGGAGTCAGTCCGTCCGAGAGCGAGATCGGACCGACGCTGCACCGGCTGATCCGTGGGGCCGACGGCCGGGTGATCGTGGCCTGCTTCGCCTCCAACGTCGATCGAGTACAGCAGATCATCGACGCGGCAGTGGCGTTGGGCCGCAGCGTTTCCTTTGTGGGCCGGTCCATGGTGCGCAATATGGGCATCGCCCGCGACCTCGGGTTCCTCAAGGTCGATGACTCCAAGGTCGTCGATATCGCGGCCGCCGAGATGTTGCCGGCCGACCGGGTGGTCCTGATCACCACCGGCACGCAGGGCGAGCCGATGGCGGCGCTGTCGCGGATGTCGCGCGGCGAGCACCGCAGCATCACGCTGACCGATGGTGATCTGATCATCCTGTCGTCATCACTGATCCCCGGCAACGAGGAGGCGGTGTACGGCGTGATCGACTCGCTGGCCAAGATCGGGGCCCGCGTCGTCACCAATGCCCAAGCCCGCGTGCATGTCACGGGCCACGCCTATGCCGGTGAGCTGATGTTCCTCTACAACGGGGTGCGGCCGCGCAACGTCATGCCGGTGCACGGCACCTGGCGGCACCTGCGGGCGAACGCGAAGCTGGCGGTGCTCAGTGGTGTGCCGCAGGAGAACGTGATGCTGGCCGAGAACGGCGTCAGCGTCGACCTGATCAACGGAGTGACGTCCATCGCAGGTGCCGTGCCGGTGGGCAAGATATTCGTCGACGGTCTGATCACCGGCGATGTCGGCGAATCCGTCGTCGGCGAACGGCTCACGCTCGCTTCCGGTTTCATCGCCGTGACGGTGGTCGTGCGCCGGGGGACCGGCAAGCCCGCGGGCCCCGCCCATCTGCATTCGCGCGGCTTCTCCGAGGACCCCAAGGCACTAGAGCCCGCCGCGTTGAAGGTGCAGCAGGAGCTGGAACGCCTTGCCGGCGAAGGTGTCACCGACACGGGGCGCATCGCCCAGGGTGCGCGGCGGGCCGTCGGCAAGTGGGTCGGCGAGGTATACCGGCGTCAGCCGATGATCGTGCCCACCGTCATCGAGATCTAGTCAGGCCCGAACGGCCAGCGCCGTCCACTCGATGGGCGACGCGCTGATCTGGCGTCCCGTCGGCCGGATGTAGAGGTCGCGGTAATAACTGGGGCCGGCCTGCTCGAACAGTCGCCACCCGTAGCCGCGCAACATCTCCTCGACCCGTTCCGGCTCGAAACCCGATTTCCATACCTGGGGGTGAGCGACGCGACGGGGGATGAGGTGGCGCCGCCGCCTGAATTTTCGGTAGACCGCTTCGGCGCCATACAGATTCGTGCCGTCGATGAAATCCTGCCGGACATAGGTGAAGATCAGCCGGCTACCCGGGGCGACGGCCCGCAGCTGTTCGAACATGCTGTGCACCGCCTCCGGTGTCAGGTACTGGGTGACGCCCTCCCAGATGAAGAGCGTCCGTCCGGTGTCGTGGAACCCGTTGTCGGCCAGCGCCGTCATCACGTCGTCGCGCTCGAAGTCGACGCTCACCAGACGCACGGATGCCGGTACCGCGCCGAGGACGCGCTCGACCGTCGCCGTTTTGCGCTCGATGTTGACCTGCTGATCGAGCTCGAACACCGGCAGCTCGCTGTACCGGGCGATGCGGTAACCCCGGGTGTCCAGGCCTGAGCCCAGGATCACCACGGCGTCGATCTCGTTGACCGGGTCGGATATCCGCTCATCGATGAAGCGTTTACGGCAGACGATGCTGGCCCACAGGCCCGGACCTGATCGCTGCGAAGCAGCGATCATCGCCGAGCGCAGCAGGCCGACGCGGGTCAGCCGCACCACGGCGCGCAACCCCGAGGGCAGAAAGGACTCCGCCAGGGCGTCATCGACCAGGCGGCGCTCGGGCGCCTCGTTGTGCTCGACGGCGGCCAGCACCATCGGCCCGAAGGCTGTCTGCGCGGCTGGATTTCGCGACACTAGTGCTTGTTCACGTATCCGGCGTGCAGCGGCAGGATGACCCCGGTGACATAGCGGGAGGCATCGGAGACCCGTCTAACCGCGCAGCTGGCCCTTGGCGGGATCCCCGGCCACGAGGGGCGCCAGCATCTTGATATCGGGGGCACCGTCGAGATGCTCGCCGATGGCCCCGAACAGCTTGCCGATGGCGGGTGCGGTGCTGTGTGTCTTGAGTGCGTCGGCGTCGGTCCACTGCTCGACGAACACGAATGCTCCGTCGGCCTCATGCAGCGAGTAGAGCTGGCAACCCGGCTCGGCGTGCACCTCGGCGATGGCACCGGTACAGGCCGCGCGGACGATATCCACCGATTCGGGCTTGGCGGTCATGGTGGCGACGACGACAACAGGCATACAGGCGCTCCTCGGTGAGTCTGACTGAACACCATCACCGTACTGTCTCGCACCGACGCGATCGCGAGGTTACCGGCGTTCGGCCAGCCGGCTGTCCTCCTCGGAGGTGAACTCGACGAACTCGTCGGCGCTGACATGGAACAGTCGCGCGGTGGGCAGGTCGAGATACAGACCCACAACCGCGACGCTGCCGTCGGCGATCCGGGGTCCGGCCAGGGGATGACGCCGCAACCGGTCCAGTTGGATCGCCACGTTCACCGCGCTCAGGGCATCTGCTTCCGCGAGACCCGCGTCGCGGGCCGCCACGCCGACGGGATGACCGTCGCGCAGGGCCGCGAGACTGGCGTCGCCCTCGTGCAACCACTCCCGGACTGCCCCTTCGCAATCGCCGCTGAGCAGGTCGTGCATCGCTTCACACCCGGAATGTCCGCACACCGCGATCGATGTCACCGCCAGCGGCCCGACCGCGTACTCCAGTGCCGACTCCACCGAGAGACTGCCGTGGCCGGTGGGAACCAGGTTGCCGACGTTTCGGACGTTGAGCACGTCACCCGGTCCGCCGTCGACGATCAGGTTCGGCAGGATGCGCGCATCCGAACAACTCAGCAGCATCACGTGCGGTTGATGGTCGGTCGCCATCTCGGCCATCTGTCTGCGCATCAGCGGTGCGATGCCGTTCTTGAAGCGATCCACTCCGCCTGCCAGCTGCGGTGGCCAGATGAGACGCAGCGCCGAGACGGCCTTGCGTCCCTCGGTGTCACGCCGGGGCGGTCCGCTCGTCGCGAATACCATTCGAGCCGTGCCGGTTTCGGTGATCTCGGTTGTCCCGCCGCCGGCCCGATGCTGGCGGATCCAGTCCTCGAGCGTCTCCATGGCGGCATGGTCGAGGTAGTCGACGTTCAGGTCGATCAGCACGTCGGCACCGGTGGGCACGCTGGCCAGGGCGGCGGACAGCCGCGGCAGTGCGAGGAAGCTGCACGAGCCGGTGATCATGACATGCCAGCGGGCCCGGCCGCCGTTCGGTGCGCGCAGTTCCTCGGCGTCGATGCTGACCTGGATGATGCGCCACGCGGCGAATCCGATGGCCAGGGCAAGGCCGATCGCAACCCCTTCGAGCAGGTTGAGGAACACCACCGCGAGCAGCGTCACGAGGTAGATCAGCAGCTCGCCGGTGCGGTGCGCGAGGCTGATGTGGGCGAGCTTGACCAACTGGATGCCGATGACGATGAGCAGACCGGCCAGCGCGGCGGACGGGATCATCTCGACCACGCTGACGAAGAACACCGAGAACAGCAGCAGCCAGGCGCCGTGCAGAGCCGCCGACGCCCGCGTCTTCGCCCCGGCGCCGACGTTGGCGGTGCTGCGCACGATCACGCCCGTGACCGGCAGGCCGCCCAGTAGTCCGGACGAGACGTTGGCCGTGCCCTGGCCGATGAGTTCCCGGTTGAAATCAGTCCGGGCACCAGAGTGCATCTTGTCCACTGCGGTGGCCGACAGCAGGCTCTCGACACTGGCGATCAGCGCGACGGTCAGAACGGCGACCGTGATGGACGTCCAGCTGCCGGTCGGCATGGTCGGTAGGCCGATGGCGTCGATCACCGAGCCGTCCAGCTGGATTCGTTCGACCGAGGTGAACCAGAGGTAGGACATCGCCGTCGCCGCGACCACCGCGGCCAGCGCCCCGGGCACGGCCCGAACGGGCCCGGGCATGAACTTCCATCCGAGCATGATGGCGATGACTGTCAGGCCGATGATCATCGGCGCGACCTGCAGAGATCCGAGCCGAGCAGGCAACTGGGTGAGGTTCTGCCAGGCGCCGCTCGCCGGTCCGCCGCCGAGAAGCACGTGCACCTGCTGCAATGCGATGGTGATGCCGATGCCCGCGAGCATCGCGTGCACCACGATGGGGGCGATGGCGAGTGCGGCGCGGGCAACGCGGCTCAGTCCGAACAGGACCTGGAGCACTCCTGCCGCTGCGGTGATGGCGCACGTCGCCTTCCATCCGAAGGTGACCACCAGCTCTGCGACGACGACGGTCAAACCCGCGGCCGGACCACTGACCTGCAACGGTGACCCGCCGACGAAGGCGCAGACGATTCCGCCGACGATCGCGGCAATGAGGCCGGCCACCACCGGGGCGCCCGATGCGACGGCGATGCCGATCGACAGCGGCAGTGCGACCAGGAACACGACCAGCGACGCCGGCACATCATAGCGAAAGACGGTGTTTAACAACGGCTTAACATTTGGATTTCTTGGCGTCGGGCTCACTGCTCCGAGGGTAGCGCCGCCTTCGAAATCCGTCGTTCGAAGTTCGGTGACGCTGCCCACGTTTGAGATCACACAGGTGGGGAAAGAGCACGCCGACGGAGACGGCGGCCAGCAGCACCTTGTCGATCACGGTCAGCTGGTCCGGAATCGGGCGAATCGATGCAATTCTGTGACCCGTGTGGCAGATCGTGAAGTTGGGGCTGGAGCGACTAGGCTGACACTTATGGCCAATAAGACCGCCGCCCGGTCCGGAGCCCGTTCGAGCAGGTCAAAGGGTAGTGCCAGCTCGCGGACCGGATCGAAATCGGCGCGCCCGGCGGCTCCCCGCCGCAAGCCGGCGCCACGTCGCAACCCCTCCCGATTCGCCACCACCGGTGCCGCCGTCGGCAGGGGTACCCGGGCCGGATGGCTGATGGTGGCCAAGGGCGCCGGCTCCACCGCCCGGTCCGTCGGGCGGGCGCGGGACCTGGAACCGGGCCACCGCCGGGACGGAATAGCGCTGGCACTGCTCGGTATCGCCGTCGTCGTCGCCGCAAGTTCGTGGTTCGACGCCGCCCGCCCGGTCGGCGGATGGATCGACGCCGTCGTGCGCACCGTCATCGGGGCCGCCGTCGTGCTGGTGCCGATTCTGCTGGGCGTCATCGCCGTCGTTCTGATGCGCACCGAACCGGACCTCGATGCACGGCCACGGTTGATCCTCGGATCGGCGATGATCGCGCTGCCTGTCCTCGGACTGTGGCACATCTGGTCGGGCGCACCCGCGGGTCCGCTCGAACGCCGCGATGCCGCGGGCTTCATCGGCTTCGCCATCGGCGGACCGCTGTCGGATGGACTGACGGTGTGGATCGCGACCCCCTTGCTCGTCATCGGCGTGCTGTTCGGCCTGCTGCTGCTGACCGGAACGACCATCCGCGAGTTGCCCCAGACGCTGCGGTCGATGTTCAGTACCCGCGGGTACGACGGCTACGACGATGACGACGACTACGACGACGACTACGACGACGGC
>WOYS01000027.1:22092-38350 GCA_011620645.1 Mycobacterium sp. | reverse complement strand
CCAGAAATAGTTCCCAGAAATAGTTCAATGCCGGATGCGTGGCCGCGGCTGGCATTTCGGGCAGAAGTAGGACGACCGGTTCATGAACTTCTCCCGTTGCATCACCGCACAGCAGCGCCGGCACGCCTGATCGGCACGCCCGTAGGCCTCCAGTGACCGCTCGAAATAGCCCGACTCACCGTTGACGTTGACGTACAGCGAGTCGAACGAGGTGCCGCCCTGGCGCAGCGCGCCGGTCATCACCTCGGCGGCGGCGTCCAGCACTTCGGCGAGCTGGCGGCGCGTCAGCGACGAGGCCAGCCGGGCGCCGTTGATCTGGGCCCGCCACAACGCCTCGTCGGCGTAGATGTTGCCGATCCCCGACACCACCGCCTGGTCCAGCAGCTGACGTTTGATCTCGGAATGCTTGCGCCGCAACACCGTAACAACACCATCGCGGTTGAAGGACGGGTCCAGCGGATCGCGTGCCAGGTGCGCGACCGGCTCAGGCACCTCGGTGCCGTCGATGGTCACCACGTCGGCGAGCATCCAGCCACCGAACGTCCGCTGGTCGACGAAGTTCATCTCGATGCCGTTGTCGAGCGTGGTGGAGATGCGCAGGTGCGAAGGGTTCGGCACGTCACCAAGGAGCATCTGGCCGCTCATCCCCAGGTGCACCACGAGCGCGTCACCGCTGGCGAGGGTCAGCCACAGGTACTTTCCGCGCCGGCCGGTTCCGGTGATCCGGCTGCCCTGCAGCCGGGAGGTCAGATCGTTCGAGCCGCCGAGGTGCCGGCGGGTGGCCCGCGGGTGCAGCACCTGTACATCGGTGATGGTGCGGTCCAGGACATGTGCGGCCAATCCTCGCCGCACCACCTCGACCTCAGGGAGTTCCGGCATCCGCGGTCTCGTCGTTGCCGGAGGCGTCGATGGCGCTCCACGCGGCCGCGGCCGCCTTGAGTTCCGCTTCTTTTTTGGTGCGTCCGATCCCGCGGCCGTACTCGCGTTCGGCAACGAGCACCAGTGCGGTGAATTCCTTGTCGTGGTCGGGACCTTGGGCGCTCACCGCGTAGCTCGGTGCGCCCAGTCCGCGAGCGACGGTGAGTTCCTGCAGGCTGCTCTTCCAGTCCAGTCCGGCGCCCAGCGTCGGTGCGGTGTCGAGCAGATCGCTGAACAACCGCAAGATCGCCTGCCGCGCCACCACATTGCCCTGGTCCAGATAGATTGCGCCCAAAAGCGATTCGACACCATCGGCGAGGATGCTGGACTTGTCGGCGCCGCCGGAGCTTTCCTCCCCCTTGCCCAGCAGCAGGTGGTCACCGAGCCGAAGTTTGCGTCCGACATCGGCGAGCGCGTGGGTGTTGACGATGCTGGCCCGCAGCTTGGCCAGGTCACCCTCGGGACGATCCGGGTGGCGGTGGTAGAGCTCCTCGGTGATCGTCAGGCCCAGCACCGCGTCGCCGAGGAACTCCAGGCGCTCGTTGGTGGGCAGCCCGCCGTTCTCGTAGGAATAACTGCGGTGTGTCAGCGCGATGGTCAGCAGATCCTTCGGCAGCTGCACGCCCAGCGCCTCGATCAACGGCTCGTGCTCAGCCGTCACTGGCGTCCCCGGGCTGATCCCGCAGCGAAGCCAGCTTGGCCCAGCGCGGGTCGATCTTGTCGTGCTGATGGCCGGCTTCGGCGTCGGCGAGGGCGACACCGCAGTCCGGGCACAGCCCGGCGCAGTCTTCCCGGCACAGCGGGGTGAACGGCAGCGCCAGGCCGATGGCGTCGACGATCGCCTGCTCGAGATCGACACGGTCGTCGATGACTCGGCCCATTTCCTCTTCCTCGGTGGTCTCCTCGGTGGTGCTGCCGGGATAGGCGAACAATTCGGTGAGGTCGATGGACACATCACCGGTCACCGGTTCCAGGCACCGCCCGCACTCGCCGGTGGTGGGCCCGGACACGGTGCCGGTCACCAGGGCGCCTTCGGACACTGATTCGATCCGCAGATCAAGCTCCAGCGGAGCGTCCTTCTCGATGCGGATCAGGTCCAGACCGATGCGTGCCGGTGCCGGCACGGTCTCATGCACCTCGATCATCGAGCCCGGCCGGCGACCCAGCCGCAAGATGTCGACCGCGAGGGGATTCGCGGGGGTGTTTTTGCCAGCCATATCGTCGATCTTACTTCGGCGGTTATGTTGCGCCGTCGCACCGACAATCGATGGAAGCTGCAGCACATCGGCCGCGTCACCCTGTCCGGGACGAAACCGCCACGGCACGGCCAGCTTTTAGGGCCTACCGGGTGGCGTAGTCGTGTGTTCCTGCGGCCGTGCGCAGCTGGTGACGGCCCCGGCTCACCGAACGCAGCGTGCCGTTGAGGTAATCCTCGAACTCGGCCAGCTTGCTGTCGACGTAGATATCGCATTCGCCGCGCAACCGGTCGGCCTCGGCATGCGCGGTGTCGACCAGGCGGGTGGCCTCGCTGGTCGCGGTCTGCACGATCTCGGTCTGCGACACCAGGCGCTGCTGTTCCTTGATGCCCTCCTGGATGGCCTTCTCGTAGGAGATGTTGCCGTTCTCGATGAGACGATCGGCCTCGGCCTTGGCACGCCCGGTGGCGGCCTCGTACTCACGCTTGGCGGTGGACGCGATGCGGATGGCCTCCTCGCGGGCTTCGCCGACCATCCGCTCGCTGTGTGCGCGCGCCTCGGCGACCATCCGGTCGGCCTGGGACTTGGCGTCGGCGAGCAGGCGATCGGCCTCGCCGCGGGCATGGTTGACCATCGAATCGGCCTCGGCCGCTGCCGCCGCCACCATGGACTGGGAATGCTCCTTGGCCTCGTTGAGCATCGAGTCGCGGGCGTCGAGCACATCCTGGGCATCGTCGAGCTCACCGGGGATGGCGTCCTTGATGTCGTCGAGCAGCTCGAGCACATCACCGCGCGGCACCATGCACCCGGCGGTCATCGGCACGCCACGGGCCTCTTCCACGATTGCGCTGAGTTCGTCAAGCGCCTCGAACACTCGATACACGGCAACACCCTCCAGGCGTAGTTGTTAGTGACCAGTGTGCCTGGTGTTACGCCTGCGACTTGGTTTTGCGGGCCGGTGTGTCGCGCCCGGATGCTGTGACGACGCTGATCGGACTCGCTAGCCGTTGAGTTTCTCCTGCAGCCGGACGTTCACCGGCTCCGGCAGCAGATCGCTGACATCCCCGCCGAGCACCGCGACCTCCTTGGCAAGCGAGGACGACACGAACGAGAACTGCGGCGTGGTCGCGACGAAAAACGTGTCCACGCCGGCGACATGTTTGTTCATCTGCGCCATCTGCAGCTCGTATTCGAAGTCGGTGCCGGTGCGCAGACCCTTGACGATCGCGGTCAGGCCGCGTTCCTTGACGAAATCGACCACCAGGCCCTGGCCGGACTCGACACGAAGATTCGACAGGTGCGTCGTCGACGCGCGGATGAGTTCGATGCGCTCGTCGGCGCTGAACATCCCCTTCTTGTTCGGATTGACCAACACCGCCACGACAACCTCGTCGAACTGGGCGGCCGCCCGCTCGAAGATGTCGACATGACCGAGGGTGACCGGGTCGAACGATCCGGGACAGACAGCGCCACTCATGGACGAAGACGCTACGCGATGACGCCGAACTCCAGTCGGGTGTCGCCGTAGCGCCGTTCGTCGTCGGCCTCCCACCCGGCCGGCCACGTGAGTGCCGGACCGCCGGCTGGTCTTTCGATCACTGCGGTCGCGCCCGCACGCATCCAACCCTGGGCGATGAGCGCGGCCAGCACACTCTCGACAACGCCGGCATTCACGTCATATGGCGGGTCGGCGAACACCAGGTCGACGGGACGGTGTGCGGTTTCCTGCACCACCTTGTCGACCGGGCTGCGGTGCACCACAGCCCCGGTCGCGCCGAGGGTGGCGATATTGGCCTCGATCACCGCCGCGGCACGGCGGTCGGATTCCACCAGCAGAGCCGAGGAGGCACCCCGCGACAGCGCCTCCAGCCCCAACGCGCCGGATCCGGCATACAGGTCGAGCACCGCGATACCGTCGAGGTCCATCCGAGCCTGCAGCACATTGAACAACGATTCCCGCACCCGGTCGGTGGTCGGACGAGTTCCGCTGGCGGGCACCGAAATTCGGCGTCCTTTGAAGCGTCCAGCGACGATCCGGGTCAGATTGAATCCCCGGTCGCTGCGCTCTCCCCCGCAAGCGGGAGGTGCCCCCGGCCCGCCGAATCCACGACCACCAGCAGGTCGCCGCCCTCGACCTGAGCGGTGCCGGTGACGGCGATGCGGGCGACGGTGCCGGCCTTGGGTGCGGTGATGGCGGCTTCCATCTTCATCGCCTCGATGGTGGCGATGGTCTGCCCGGCATCGACCTTGGCCCCGGTTTCCACACCGACGGTGACGACCCCGGCGAACGGAGCAGCGACGTGATCGGGGTTGGTCTTGTCGGCCTTCTCGGCGGCGGGGACATCGCTGGCGATCTTGCGGTCGCGCACCAGCACCGGTCGTAGTTGCCCGTTGAGGATGCACAGCACGGTGCGCATGCCGCGCTCGTCGGCGTCGGAGACGGCCTCCAACCCGATCAGCAGTTGTACACCGCGTTCCAATTCGACCCGATGCTCCTCGCCCCGGCGCAGACCGAAGAAGAACTGGTTCGCGCTCAAACGTGAGGTATCACCGTACCGATCCCGATGCGTCTCGAATTCCTTGGTGGGCCCGGGGAACAGCAACCGGTTGAGCACCGCTTGACGCTTGAGACCGGGCTGGGCGAGCACCGTTTCGTCTTCGGCCGACAACACCTGCTCGGGCTTGGCCGCCGCACGACCGGCCAAAGCCTTGGTGCGCAACGGTTCTGGCCAGCCCCCCGCCGGGTCGCCGAGTTCGCCACGCAGGAACCCGATCACCGAATCGGGGATGTCGTACTTGTCGGGATCGGCCGCGAACTCTGAAGCATCGGCGCCGGCACCCACCAGTGCCAGCGCGAGATCGCCGACCACCTTGCTCGTCGGGGTGACCTTGACTAGGCGCCCCAGCACCCGATCCGCCCCGGCATAGGCGTTCTCCACATCCTCGAACCGGTCCCCCAACCCCAGAGCGACGGCCTGGGTCCGCAGATTGGACAGCTGCCCGCCGGGGATCTCATGGGTGTAGACCCGCCCGGTCGGGGCCGGAAGCCCGGCCTCAAACGGCGCGTACACCTTGCGCAACGCCTCCCAGTACGGTTCCAGATCGCACACCGCCCCCAGATCCAGACCGGTGTCGTATTCGGTGTGCGCGGTCGCCGCCACGATCGCCGAAAGTGCGGGCTGACTCGTGGTACCCGCCAACGGCGACGATGCACCGTCGACCGCGCTGGCGCCGGCGGTCCAGGCCGCCAGATAGGTGGCCAGCTGCCCGCCCGGGGTGTCATGGGTGTGCACATGGATCGGCAGATCAAACCGTTCCCGCAGCGCGGTCACCAGTTTCGTGGCGGCCTGCGGACGCAGCAGCCCGGCCATGTCCTTGATGGCCAGCACGTGCGCCCCGGCCTCGACGATCTGCTCGGCCAGGCGCAGATAGTAATCCAGGGTGTACAGATCCTCGGCCGGATTGCTCAAGTCCCCGGTGTAGGACATGGCCACCTCGGCGATGGCGGTGCTGGTGTCGCGGACCGCGTCGATGGCCGGGCGCATCGAGTCGACGTTGTTCAGCGCGTCGAAAATCCGGAAGATATCGATGCCGGTCGCGGTGGCCTCAGCCACAAAGGCCGTGGTGACCAGCTCCGGGTAGGGGGTGTAGCCCACGGTGTTACGGCCGCGCAACAGCATCTGCAGACAGATATTGGGCATCGCCTCCCGCAGGGCGGCCAGGCGCTCCCAGGGATCTTCCTTCAAAAAGCGCAGCGCCACATCATAAGTCGCGCCACCCCAGCACTCCACCGACAACAACTGCGGCGTCAACCGCGCGATGTAGGGGGCGATCCGCAGCAGGCCGTTGGAGCGCACCCGGGTGGCCAGCAGCGACTGATGCGCATCGCGGAACGTGGTGTCGGTGACCCCGAGGGCGGGTGAATCACGCAGCCAGGCAGCAAAACCCGCCGGGCCGAGTTCCGCGAGCTTCTGCTTGGACCCCGCCGGCGGTGCGACGCTCAGATCCAGCCGCGGCAACTTGTCCTGCGGGTAGACCGTGGAGGTGCGCTCCCCGTGCGGCTTGTTCACGGTGACGTCGGCCAGGTAGTTGAGGATCTTGGTGCCCCGGTCGGCCGGGGCATGCGCGGTCAGCAGCTGCGGGCGCTCGTCGATGAACGAGGTCGTCACCCGGCCCGCCCGGAAATCCGGATCATCGATGACCGCCAGCAGGAACGGGATATTCGTCGATACGCCACGGACACGGAACTCGGCCAGCGCGCGACGAGCCCGCGTGGCGGCCATGGTGAAATCTCTACCGCGGCAGGTCAATTTCACCAGCATGGAATCAAAGTGGGCGCTGATCTCGGCGCCGGTGTTGGTACCGCCGTCCAACCGGATCCCGGCTCCGCCCGGGGAGCGGTAGCCGGTGATCCTGCCGGTGTCGGGACGGAACCCGTTGGCCGGGTCCTCGGTGGTGATCCGGCACTGCATCGCCGCCCCACGGATCTGAATCCCATCCTGGGAAAGCCCCAGATCTGCCAGGGTCTCCCCCGCCGCGATCCGCAACTGCGAGGCCACCAGATCCACATCAGTGATCTCCTCGGTCACCGTGTGCTCCACCTGAATCCGCGGATTGCACTCGATGAACACATGATGACCACGCTCATCGAGCAGAAACTCGATCGTGCCGGCACACGGGTAGTTGATGTGACGGGCAAATGCGACCGCGTCCGCGCAGATCTTCTCCCGCACCGCCGGATCCAGATTCGGGGCCGGCGCGAGTTCGATCACCTTCTGATGCCGGCGCTGCAAACTGCAATCCCGCTCGAACAAATGGATCACATCACCGGTGCTGTCAGCCAGAATCTGCACCTCGATATGGCGCGGATTGATCACCGCCTGCTCCAGATAGACCATCGGATCACCGAACGCCGACTCCGCCTCCCGCGACGCCGCTTCGATCGCCTCCGCCAGACCCGAGGCCTCCGCGACCCGACGCATGCCCCGGCCACCACCACCGGAGACCGCCTTGACGAACAACGGGAACGTCATCGACTCGGCCGCCGCCACGAGTTCGTCGACCGAGGCCGAGGGCTCCGAGGACGCCAGCACCGGCAGACCGGCTTCCTTGGCCGCCGCGATCGCCCGCGACTTGTTGCCCGTCAGCTCCAACACATCGGCCGAAGGCCCGACGAACGTGATGCCCTCACGCGCGCACGCCGCCGCCAACTCCGGATTCTCCGACAAGAACCCATAACCGGGGTACACCGCATCCGCACCGGCATGCTCGGCGACCCGGACGATCTCGTCCACCGACAAATACGCCCGCACCGGATGACCCGCAGCACCGATCTGATACGACTCATCAGCCTTCAGACGGTGCAGCGAATTGCGGTCCTCGAACGGATACACCGCCACCGTCGAGATGTTCATCTCGGTTGCCGCACGAAATGCGCGGATGGCGATCTCGCCACGGTTGGCGACCAGGAGTTTCGAAATCACGCGGCTACCCTACTTCCGCTGTTGTACCTGGGTGTAACAACAGCGTCGACACGGCGTCAACGACGCAGTTACACGAGCGTCGACCAGTAGTTCCAGAACCGGACCAGAATCATCAGCAGCACCGCGGTGAACCATAGCGCCACCAGCGACCAGCGCCACTCGTAGACCGCACGCCCCGGCCCGTTGCCGGTATCGGCACGCAGGGCAATCGACGTGACGATCACCAACAGCGGGATGGTCACCGCCCAGACCACCATGCAGTAGGGGCACAGCGCCCCGATGCGATAGAGACTCTGGAAGATCAGCCAGTGCACGAACACCACGCCCAGCGCGGTGCCGATGGCCAGCCCCGCCCAGTACCAGCGCGGCAGATGCACCCGTGCGGCGGCGAGCACACCGGTGACCAGCACGACGGTGAACGCGATGATGCCGAGCAACGAGTTGGGGAACCCGAACACCGAGGCCTGCGGGGTCGTCATCACCGACCCGCAGGACAGCACGGGGTTCAGGTTGCACGACGGGATGTAGCTCGGATCGATCAGGATCTCGATCTTCTCAACGGTCAGCGCCGCGGCCGCGGCAAGCCCCAGCACGCCGGCGATCAGCACACCGATCGCGCGGGATCGGCCCACACCGCCCTGCTCGGCCGGGGCTTCGGCCGATTCAGCGCTATCCCCCGAGTCGCTGCGCTCCTGCCCGCCGAGCGGACCCGCCGTCACGGTCACGATGCCGCGGGTAACCCGGGCAGGTCGCCGACGATCTCCTTGACCTTCACGACCAGCTCCTCAGGGGTGCTGTACTGGTAGTCCTCGCCGTTGATGCGCACGGCCGGCGTCGCGTTGATCCCGGTCGCCTCGGCCATGCCGCTCGCCATCTCGACGTACCGGCCCTTGTCGATGCACTCGGGCACCGTGCCGGACGCGCCGGCCTGGCGGGCGGTCTCGATGAGCTGTGCGTTGGTCGGGTAGGTGCTGCCCGCCTCGCTGGGCTGCTGGGCGTAGAGCGCGGCGTGGAACCGACGGAATGCCTCGGTGGATTCGTCGGCGACGCAGTAGGCCGCCCCGCCGGCGCGCGACGAGTAGTTCTGGTTGCTCGCGCTGTTCAGGATGCCGACCATGTAGTAGTCGACCGCGATGGCGCCGCTGTCGATCAGCTTGTTGATGGTCGGCGCGAAGGCCTTCTCGAATGCCCCGCAGTGCGGGCAGAGCGGATCTTCGTAGACCGACAGCACGAGCTTGGGCTCGATCCCGTCGTCCTTCTTGACGATATTGCTCGACTCAATTCGAACCGACCGGGCCTCGCCGGCTTCGGGCTTGGTCTCGCCCGACAGCACGATGTAGAGCACGAGTGCGACCGCGAAGAGCACCACGACCGACGTGAGGCCGATCTGAACGAAAAGATTTCGCTTGCGGTCAGCGGCCTTGAGGTCGTATTTGGGTTTGTTCGCCACGGGTGCAGCCTACCGGCTCAGATGAGCCCGCAGCGCCGAGATCAGGTCGGTGAACGCGACCTCGCTGCCACCACCGAGCGGGAAGAAGTTGACGAAGCCGTGCGTCAGCGAGCCGTACTCACGGAGGTCCACC
Organism: Mycobacterium sp.; assembly: GCA_011620645.1. Taxonomy (GTDB): domain Bacteria; phylum Actinomycetota; class Actinomycetes; order Mycobacteriales; family Mycobacteriaceae; genus Mycobacterium. The sequence continues at coordinate 29,170 of WOYS01000027.1, read as the reverse complement.
GGAACGCCGGCGGCTGCCAGCGCCGCGGCGTAGGCGGTGCCCTCATCGCGCAGCGGATCGAAACCCGCGGTCAGCACCAACGCCGGTGAGAGTCCTGACAGATTCTGGGCGCGCAGTGGGGAGACCCGCGGATCGTCGCCCGAGAGACCGCTGCCGTCCAGGTAGTGCCTATCGAACCATTCGATATCGGCCTTCGTCAGGAAGTAACCGTCGGCGAACAGTGTCCGGGAGACGGTCTCGCACACGGGGTCGGCCATCGGATAGATGAGCAGCTGCAGAACCGGCAGCCGCATCCCGGCGTCACGAGCCGCCTGGGTCACCACCGCAGCAAGGTTCCCGCCCGCGCTGTCCCCGCCGACCGCCACGCGCTGCGGATCAGCGCCGAGTTCATCGGCGTGCTCGAGTGCCCAGCCGTAGGCGGCAATGCTGTCCTCGCTGGCCGCGGGCGCCTTGTGCTCGGGGGCGAGCCGGTAGTCGACCGACAACACGTGCACGCCGGCGTCGTGGCACAGGCGCCGGCACAGCGCGTCGTGACTGCCGATGCTGCCGACGACAAAACCGCCACCGTGCAGGAAAACCAGCAGCGGAGCGCCGGGCTCGGCACGGTAGTGGCGGACCGGCAATTCACCGGCCGGACCGGGGATCGTGAAGTCGCGCGCCGAGACGACGACGGGCGTGGTGAACGAAGCAGCGACGGCATCGAGCTGGTTGCGGGCGATGACGACATCGTCGCTGGCAACGAGGCCGCCGACGCCCGATACCCGTTGCGCGGTCAGCATCAGCTGCAAGGTGGTGTCCAGGGTGTTGCCGTCGATGGTCACCGAACGACGCCCCAACAACATGTGCTTGACCGGGTCGGGAATCCGCGCCATGGCCGGCAAAGACAGCCGGCTGGCCACGCTGGCGAACTTCAACCGGACCGGGCCCGGATTCTGCCGTGCTGGCAGCTGCTGCGTCATGACTGGCCTTTCCCATCCCAACACTGTTGCTGAGCAACGGTGATTCGATCCCCGCTCTCGGGTTGCGAGTCTGGCACACTCGGGCCGAAGAATTCGAAGAAACCCGCCAGGCCGTCGAGGCCGCCCTGGCTACGGGCTACCGGCACATCGACACCGCCGCACGCCTCGACGTCGATTAGGTGGGTCTGAACCTGATCCACTGGCCGGGTTCCGCTCCATCGGCGTGCGGGCCGTAGCCGAAACGCACAGCAAAACGCCTGCCAGGCGATGATCAGATGGCATCTGCAGCTGGGTAATATCGTCATTCCGAAGTGGGTGAACCCCGATCGGATAGCGAGTAACTTCGACGTATTCGATTTCGAACTGAGCGCACAGGACATCGTGTCCATCGCGACGCTCGATGACGGCACACGATTGGGTCCCGATCCGCGGACCTTCAACTGGACAGGCTAGGTAGACATGACATCGGCAGCTGCGGCGCCAAACATCGGTTTGAGCGACGAGAACACCATTCCGGCCCTCGGCATCGGAGTGGGCGGACTCTCCGATACCGAGGCCGAGCACGCGGTCGCGGCTGCACTGGATATCGGTGTCCGCCTTATCGACACCGCCGCCGCCTATGGCAACGAGGAGGGCGTCGGCCGGGCCATCGCGGCTTCCGGTGTGCCACGCGCCGAGATCTTCCTGACCACCAAGTTGGACATCCCCAACCTGGGATTCCAGGCGTCCCAGGATGCCGCGAAGGTCAGTCTGGAGCGCCTCGACCAGAGCTATGTGGATCTGTACCTGATCCACTGGCCCGCCGGGGACAGCGGTAAGTACGTCGACAGCTGGGCCGGTCTGATGCGCATCCAGGGTGACGAGCTTGCCAAGTCGATCGGCGTCGCGAACTTCACCCCGGAGGACCTGTCGACGATCATCGACCTGACCTACGTGGTGCCGGCGGTCAACCAGGTCGAATTGCACCCGCAGCTGGTCCAGACCGAGCTGCGCGCGGCGCATGCCGAGTACGGCATCGTGACGCAGGCCTACAGCTCGCTCGGCGTCGGCAAGCTGTTGGACAACCCGACGGTCACCTCAGTCGCCGGCGAGTACGGCAAGACGCCGGCGCAGGTGCTGATCCGCTGGAACCTGCAGTTGGGCAATGCGGTCATTTCACGTTCGACCTCACCGGAACGCATCGCGCAGAACTTCGACGTCTTCGACTTCGAGCTGGCCGCCGAGCATCTGGCGGCGCTGACCGCACTCGATGATGGCACCCGATTCCGCCCGGACCCGACCACCTACACCGGCGAGTGACGGTTCAGGCGACGCGGCTAGTTGGTCGACGGGCATGCAGGGGCCTGCCTCTGGGTACCGCTGACAACGACTCCGAACTTCCTGATGCTCAACCCTTGGGACAGGTGGCAGCCGCCTCGCGCAAGACCGGCGCCGATGGCGCATCTAGTGGCAACCCGTAGCCGCGCATCACAGCGACGAATTGCACCGCGTACTGGCACCAGAACGCATGGTTGGGTGGCATCCACACGGCGGGCTCTTTGTCGCCCTTGTCCTGGTTCACTTGGCCCTCCACCGCCAATAAGTTGGCTGGGTCATTCGCGAAGCGGATCCGCATCTCGTCGGTCCAGGTCCGAGCTCCCTGGTCCCACGCATACGCCAATGGCACGAGATGATCTATCTGGACAGCCGCGCCAGTCTGATTGCCGCGCACCAGGTTGATGGTTTGGCTGGTGTACGGATCGTGCAAGGTACCTGTCGCAACTGCGTTGGGGCACCGACTGATTGACACATAAGTCTTATCCACCAGATCACGATCGAGAATGTCGTTGCGGGTGTCGCACCCGTTGCGCCCACCGGGGGCGTCATTGTCGTCGTCCCAGGACTCCCCGAATGCGTCACGCCGATAGTCGTAACCTGGCACGCGCACCGGCACCTCGGGAATCCCGGCCAGCACATCGACACCCGGCGCGACGGTCGGGATATCGGCTTGAGCGACGTAGCGCGCCGAACCGGCACCCGGCTCCGTCGTGACCTGTACCGCGACCAGCACCGCCAGCGCGACTCCTCCCGCCAGCACTCCGATCCGCTTCACGACTTGTCCAGGTACTGAACACGATCGGTGTTGGAGAACGGCTCGGCCAGCATGCTCAGTCCGGGTTGATGCGGGTTGTCCAGATACGCGGACTCGCAGAAACTCCGGGCGTCCTGGATGACACCCAGATGATCGGCCAGGGACAGGAAATGCAGACTGGTCAGACGACCGGACTGGTTGTACCCCAGCACATCTCCCTCCGCACGTTCATGAAGGTCGAGGTCCGCCAGCGCGAAGCCGTCCAGCGTGCCGGCCACCGCCCGCAGCCGCTCACCGGCCTTGGAGGTTTCCGGCATCCGCGTCACCAGCAGACACAGGCTCGGGTGCGGGCCGCGCCCGATGCGCCCACGCAGCTGGTGTAGCTGGCTGATGCCGAACCGGTCGGCATCCATCACCACCATCATGGTGGCGTTGGGCACGTCCACGCCGACCTCGATGACGGTGGTGCACACCAACACGTCGATATTGCCGGCCCGGAACGCCGACATCACCGCGTCCTTCTCCTCGGGTGCCAGCCGCCCGTGCATCAGGCCCAGCCGCAGCCCGGCCAGCGGTCCGGTGCTCAGCCGCTGCATCATCTGCACCACGGTGATCGGCGGCGGACCGTGCTCGTAGGCGTTCTTCTTGTCGGGCTCCTCGTCGATGCGCGAGGCCACCACATATGCCTGCCGGCCCGCGGCAACCTCCTCGATGATGCGCGCCCAGGCCCGGTCCAGCCAGGACGGATGATCCTTGGTGAACACCACATTGCTGGTGATGGGCTGGCGTCCCCGCGGCAGCTCGCGCAGCGTGGAGGTCTCCAGGTCTCCGAATACGGTCAGCGCGATGGTGCGCGGGATCGGTGTCGCCGTCATCACCAGCAGATGCGGGGTGATCCCGCCGGTGGCCTTGGCACGTAACCGGTCCCGCTGCTCGACGCCGAACCGGTGCTGTTCGTCCACCACGACCATGCCGAGCTGGCTGAACACCACCGACTCCTGAATGATGGCATGCGTTCCGATCACGATTCCCGCTGTGCCGGAATAGATCTCATCGCGAGCCTGCCGCTTCTGCTGCGGCGACATGGAACCCGTGAGCAACGCGATGGCGGTCGCACCGTCGGCGGCGCCGAGCTCACCGGCCATCGCGAGCGGGCCCAGAACCTGACGGATGGATCGATAGTGCTGTGCGGCCAGCACTTCGGTGGGAGCAAGCAGCGCACACTGCAGGCCCGCGTCGACCATCTGCAGCATCGCGAGTACCGACACGATGGTCTTTCCGGAGCCGACCTCGCCCTGCAGCATCCGGTTCATCGGCCGGGTGCCGGCCAGCTCATCGGAGATCACCGCGAGAACCTCGCGCTGTCCGCCGGTCAGCTCGAACGGCAACTGTCGCAGCAGGGCGGCCTCCAAACCGCCCTCACGGCGCGGCGCCGCCGGCCCGGTCTCGCCGAGCTCACCGTAGCGCCGTGATACCAGCGCCCACTGCAGACCGATCGCCTCGTCATAGGTCAGCCGCTGCTGGGCCGCTGCACGCTCGTCGGCCCGCTCGGCAAGGTGGACACCACGCAGCGCACTGTCCTCGGAGATCAGATCCCATTGCCGCCGAATGGGTTCCGGCAGGGGTTCGGGAATCGGGTCGAGCACCGCCAGCACCTGCCGGATGCAGGCGAAGATGTCCCAGCTCTGCAGCTTCTTGGTGGCCGGGTAGATGGGAAAGAAGTCCTTCTCGAACGCCGCGAGCACATCCTCTCCGCCCGCCGCCTCGGCGATCGACTTCAGTGATTTGGTGCCGATCTGCCTGCCGCCGGGCGCGTCGAGGACCAGGAACGCCGGATGCGACAGCTGCATCGTCTGACGGAAGAAGCCGATCTCACCGGAGAGCATCACTCTGGCGCCTTCGATCAGGCTGCCGATGAGGTAGTCGGCGTTGAAGAAGGTGGCGGTGATCGGCGGGTTACGCTCACCGAGGGTGACGCGCAGAAGCTTGCGTGGCCGTTTGCCCGGTTGGGGTTTCATCTGCCGGACATCGGTTTTGGTGATGACGTCGACGAAGGTGACGTGGGCACCCTCCTCGAGCTCGATCTCCGCACCCTCTTCGCGGACGTTCATCCCGTCGCTGTACTTGCGCGGGTAGTGCCGCAGCAGGTCATTGACGGTGCGCAGACCGAACGCCTCTTCCAGCGAGTTCGCGGCCTTGGCGCCGAGCACGTGGGACAGCAGGTCCCCGAGAGCGGCCACCGCTACTCCACTCCGATCAGCAGTGCATCACCGTCGTGATCGGTTCGGTAGCTGACCAATTCGGCTCCCAGGTGCTGCTGGTGGACATGGTCACGCAACCGCTCACCCACCCCTTCGTCGACACCGGCGCCGATCAGCACGGTGATCAGTTCGCCCCCGGCGACCAGTAGCAGGTCGATCAGTCCGGCACCGGCCGAGGACACATCCCGGCCGACGATCAGGACCTCGTCCCCCGCGATGCCCAGGCCGTCACCGGGTTTGCAGGGCCCCGCCCAGGTCAGCGCATCCTCGGTGGCCACCCGCACCGAACCGTGCCGGGCACCCGAAGCAGCGCGGGCCATGGTGTAACCGTCATCGACCACCTGGCGACCCGCGTCGTGGACGGCGAGTGCGGCCAGCCCCTGCACCATGGATCCGCTCGGCACCGGCACCACGTCGATACCCCGGCCGGTGGCGGCGGTGCAGCCGGCCACCAGTTCCTCCGCGGCGATGAAACCGTTGGGCAGCAACATGACCTGCGCGGCGTCGGCGTCCACCAGCGCCCGCAGTAGTTGCTGCGCGCTGATCGGGGCGCCTTCGGGCCGCAGCACGCGGGCACCCTCCCCGGCGAAAAGTGTTGCCGCACCGTCACCGTCGACCACCGCGAGCACTGCACGGTCACGGCCCGCGGTGATCACCGGACGAGCGCCGGCGAGGACGCTGATCTGGATGTTGCTCGGGCTGCCGACTGCCAGGCCCGCCTCCACGGCGGCACCGGCGTTGTCGGTGTGCACATGCACCGAGGGCGTTCCGCTGTGCCCGGCGGTGATGGCCACCGAGTCGCCGAGGGCGTCCAATGCCGCGCGCAGACCTTCGACGGCGTCGGGCTTGCACCCGGTCAGCAGATACATCACCTCGAACTGCGGGGGCGCCGCGGACGTCATCGCCGGTTCGGGAGTGCCGGTGGCCGGTTCATAGGTGTGACGGGCGGGCGCGGTACCGACGAGGGTCGCGGTCAGCGCGTCCAGCAGGACCAGTAGCCCGCGCCCGCCGGCGTCCACCACACCGGCCTCGGCCAGTACATCGAGTTGGGCGGTGGTGCGCTCCAGCGCCACCTCCGCCGCCGCGGCCGCCGAACCCACCACCGTCGCCACGTCCGCGCCCTCGGCGGCGCGTTCCTCCGCGGAATCGCGCGCCGCGCCGAGCACCGAGACGATGGTCCCGGACACCGCTTGACCCATCGAGGCCACCGCCAAGCCCTCGGCGCAGCGCAACCCGGCCGCGAACGCGGGCCCGTCGATGTGAGACCGGTGTCGCTCGGCGGTGACGTCGGCAATCCCGCGCAGGATCTGGGACAGGATCACCCCGGAGTTACCGCGGGCGCCGCGCAGGGCACCGTCGGCCAGGCACGCGGTGAGCATGATCAGGTCCAGATCGTCGCGGCCGTCCACCGCGGCCACCGCCGAGCGCATGGTGAACAGCATGTTGGTGCCGGTGTCGGAGTCCGCGACCGGGAAGACATTGAGTCGGTTGATCTCATCGGCGTGGGTGATGAGCTGCCCGACGGCGGTATGGGCCCAACGCCGCAACGCCGACGCGTCGAGCCGCGCAGCCGACATCTATACCTCCCGAACATCGCACCAGCCGTTCGCGCAAGAATAGCCATCGTGGCCGACAGCGCGGCGGCTGCTGCACATGTTGTGGACAACATGAGCGAGCGCAGCGAGCGAACCATCAGCACCGAACGCGGCCTGCGAGCCTGCGAGCAGGGCGGCATGAGCGAGCGCAGCGAGCGAACCATCAGCACCGAACGCGGCCTGCGAGCCTGC
>WOYS01000027.1:14950-21992 GCA_011620645.1 Mycobacterium sp. | reverse complement strand
CATGAGCGAGCGCAGCGAGCGAACCATCAGCACCGAACGCGGCCTGCGAGCCTGCGAGCAGGGCGCGTTTTGGAGATCCGTTCCCCGGGCCGGTATCCTGGTCAGGTTGTCGGGTCGTACCGCGTCGCCGTGACGACGAAGGATGAGACCCCCAAGTACTGACTACAAGGAGTTCCAGACATGGCTGCCGTGTGCGACATCTGCGCTAAGGGCCCCGGCTTCGGCAAGTCGGTGTCGCATTCCCATCGCCGGACCAACCGTCGCTGGAACCCGAACATCCAGACCGTCAACGCTGTGACCCGCCCCGGCGGCAACAAGCAGCGCCTGAACGTCTGCACCTCCTGCCTGAAGGCCGGCAAGGTCTCTCGCGGCTAGTTCCGCAGCTCAGGGCAGGCGCCAGTCGATCGGCTCGGCGCCCAACTGCGTCAGCAGCCCATTGGTGCGGCTGAACGGCTTCGAGCCGAAGAATCCACGCGACGCCGACAGCGGCGACGGGTGCGCCGATTCGATGACGCCGCACCCGCCCTCAACCAGCAGTGGTTTCAGGGTGCCCGCATCGCGACCCCACAGAATCGCCACCAGTGGCTGTGGGCGCGCGACCAGCGCGCGGATCGCACATTCGGTGACAGCCTCCCAGCCCTTGCGCCGATGCGAGGCCGGGGTACCGGGACGCACCGTGAGCACCCTGTTGAGCAGCAGCACACCCTGCTGTGCCCACGGGCTCAGATCGCCGGTGGCAGGCAGCGGATAACCCAGATCGGTGCCGTACTCGGTGAAGATATTGGCCAGGCTGCGCGGCACCGGTCGGACGTCGGGCGCCACCGAGAAGCTCAATCCGACCGCGTGACCGGGCGTCGGGTAGGGATCCTGGCCGACGATCAGCACCCGCGCGGCGTCGAACGGAAACGTGAACGCCCGCAGGACGTTTTCCCCGGCCGGCAGGTACTGGTGCCCTGCGGCCAGTTCGGCGCGGAGGAACTCCCCCAGCACCGCCACCTGTGCGGCGACCGGCTCGAGCGCACGCGCCCAACCGGGTTCGACGAGATCTGTCAGCGGGCGTGGTGTCACGAGGGCCAAAACTAGCGTGCCGACAGCTCAGTAGGACTGCCAGCCCGCATTTCCCGGCCAAGCCTGCCCGTCCACCAGAACCGCGGCGGATCCATCGCGAACCCGGCCGATCACCCGCCAGCCCGCGGGTACCGCGCCGGGGTACGTCGCGACCAGTGCATGGTCCTCGCCGCCGCCGAAAACCCAGTCCCAGGCGTCCTGTCCGGTGACTGCCGCGGCCCCGGTCAGCGCGTCATGATCAGTGCCCAGGGCATCGCGGGACAGGTCGATGAGGACCCCGGACGCGGCGGCGATGTGGCCGAGGTCGGCCAGCAGCCCGTCGGACACATCGGTCATCGCGGTGGCCCCGGCATCGGCAGCGACGCAACCCTGACCGTAGGGCGGCTGCGGAACCAGATGTCGCGCGCGCAGGTCGGCCGGTTCACCGATCCCGTTGAGCCACAACGTGTATCCCGCCGCGGAGCGGCCGAGATCGCCCGCGACGGCCACGGTGTCACCGGGCTGCGCGGTATCGCGGCGGACCGGGGCACGGCCACCGAGGTCGCCGAGCACCGTCACCGATACCACCCACTGCGGGGCGCTCACCAGGTCGCCACCGGCGATACCTGCGCCGCAGCGATGCGCCTCGTCCCACATCCCGTCCGACAGTGCCTGCGCGGCCGCGGCCGGAGTGTCCGGCGGCGCCCCGAAGGCCACCACGAAGGCTGTCGGCGTCGCTCCCATCGCCTCGACGTCGGCGGCGTTCTGGGCGATGGCCTTGCGGCCGATATCGTGCGGCGTCGACCAGTCCAGCCGGAAATGCCTGTCCTGCACCAGCATGTCCGTGGACACCACGGCGCGGCCATCGGCGGCGGTGATCACCGCGGCATCGTCGCCGGGGCCCAGCGTCACCGCGGCGGGCTGCCGGCGATTCGCGACGATCCGATCGATGACGCCGAACTCCCCGACCTGCGCCAAGGTCGGCTCGCTGTCGCTCATGTCACCGTCCTGCCCCGTAGCTCCCGGCCTGAACACTCACCCAACCTGCGGTAGGTTTGGATCCCTGCGGCGACGAGTCTATGCAGCGGAATCGGAGGGCACACCCAGTGGCAGAGGCATTCATGCTGATTCAGACCGAGGTGGGCCGCGCCGAGGTCGTAGCCAAACAGCTGGCCGGCCTGACCGGGGTGAGCTCCGCCGAATACGTCACCGGGCCGTACGACGTGGTGGCTCGCGTCAGCGCAGCCACCCTCGACGAACTTCAGCGCTCCGTGGTGGACAAGGTGCAGCTGGTCGCCGGGATCACCCGGACACTGACCTGCCCGATCGCCGAAACGCAGCATCCCTAGAGTTGCGTGTGTGACACAGCCCGTTGAGCACGACGGCCCACCCCGGTCGTTGATCATCGCGGCGGTCGGAGTCGCCGTAGCCGCCGTCATCGTGGTGCTCACCTTCGCCGCGACCCGGCAGGCCGCACCGCCGGCCACACCGGTGGCCATCGCCGCGGCACCCGCCCCGCAAGCCGACAGTCCGCAGTGTGCGGCACTCCTGGAGGCGTTACCCGAGCAGCTCGGCGACTACCGCCGCGCCGAGGCCGTCGAGCCGGTTCCTGCCGGTGCCGCCGCCTGGCAGGCCGATCCGGAGGCCGCCCCGGTGATCCTGCGCTGCGGCCTGAACCGTCCGGTCGACTTCGTGGTGGGCACCCCGCTGCAGGTCGTCGACGAGGTGCAGTGGTTCGAGGCCAGTGCGGATGGTTCCAGCACGTGGTTCGCGGTGGACCGGGGTACTTACGTGGCGCTGACCCTGCCGTCGGGGTCCGGCCCGACACCAATCCAGCTGGTCTCGAAGGCACTGGCCAGGACCATGCCGGCCCAACCTCTGGATCCCGGGCCGCCGCGCTGATTGTCTGCGCCCGGTCGGGATAAGTCAGCGCAGGCCGGTGCCGCGGGCGACCGCGGTTTCGACCATGGTCGCGAGCAGCGTCGGGTAGTCCACCCCGCTGGCCGCCCACATCCGTGGGTACATGGAGATGGTGGTGAATCCGGGCATGGTGTTGATCTCGTTGATCACCGGGCCGTCCTCGGTGAGGAAGAAATCGACCCGGGCCAGGCCCTGGCAGTCGATGGCCCGGAACGCCTTGATGGCCAGCGCCCGCAATTCGTCGGCGGTCTCGTCGTCGACCTTGGCAGGCACGTCGAGTTCGGCGGCGTCATCGAGGTATTTGGTGGCGAAGTCATAGAAGGTGTCCTCGCGGTCGCGCACCCCGGCGACGCGGATCTCACCGATCTCGCTGGCATCGACGCGCCCGTCCGGGAACTCCAGCACACCGCACTCGACTTCACGCCCGATGATCGCGGCCTCCACGATCACCTTCGGGTCGTGGCGGCGGGCGTCGGCGATCGCGGCGGGCAGCTGATCCCACGCCGTCACCCGGCTCACCCCGATCGAGGAGCCGCCACGTGCCGGTTTGACGAACACCGGCAGGCCCAGGCGCTCCCGGACATCGAGGTCGACGGTGTGCTGCCGGGCGCGCAACACCACATGGTCACCGATCGGCAGTCCGTCGGCCACCAGCAGCTTCTTGGTGAATTCCTTGTCCATGCCGGTGGCGCTGGCCAGCACACCGGCCCCGACATAGGGCACTCCGGCCAGTTCGAGCAGCCCCTGGATGGTGCCGTCCTCACCGTAGGGACCGTGCAGCACCGGGAACACCACGTCGACGGCGGCCATCACCTCACCGGCGCGTTCCCCCAGCGACAGCAGCTCACCTTTGCGCACCGGGTCGGCGGCCAGCGCGAGCGCAGCGCCGTCGGCGACATTGGGCAGTTCGCCGGCGGTGATCGCCAGCGATTCGGGCTCGCCGTCGGTGAGCACCCAGGATCCGTCCGGGGTGATGCCGACGGCGACGACCTCGAACCGCTGCGGGTCGAGGTTGCGCAGGATGCTGCCTGCGGAAACACAGGAGATCCCGTGCTCGGAGCTGCGTCCGCCATAGATGACGGCGACTCGGGTACGGGCACTCACAACCTGCAGAGGCTACCGGCTGCGGGCCGGGACCGGCTTCTCAGGGAATGGCTCAGGCCAGCGCGCGGTCGATATCGGCGACGATATCGTCGGTGTCCTCGATGCCCAGCGAGATCCTGGCAAAGCCATCGGGCACCGGGTCTCCCCAGCGCGCACGGCGATCGACACAGGTGTGGATGCCGCCGAAACTCGTCGCCGCCACCAGCAGCGCGCTGCGCTCGACCAGCCGGTGCACCGCCGCGGCGTCGGCGAGTTCCACCGAGACCAGCCCCCCGAACCGTCGCATCTGCTCGACGGCGACCGGATGCGCCGGATCCTGCGGCAGGCCCGGATAGCGCACCGCGCGCACGGCCGGATGGTCGCGCAACATCAGTGCGGCCGCGTGGGCATTGCGGCACTGCCGATCGATCCGCAGCCCGGCGCTACCCAGGCTGCGCAGCACTAGCCAGGCCTCGAAGGTGCCGAGCACCGGCCCTGCCAGCAGTCGTTCGCGTTGCACCGCGGCCATCAGTTCGGGGTGACTACCCGCCACATACCCGGCCAGCAGGTCACTGTGTCCGGACAGCGCCTTGGTCGCGCTGGCGACCACCAGGTCGGCGCCCAGTGACAGCGGCTGCAGGCCCAGCGGTGTGGCGGCGGTGTTGTCGACCAGGAGGGTGGAATTGTTCGACCTGCAGATCGTGGCCAGCCGGTGCAGATCCACCACGTCCAGCGTCGGGTTCACCGGCGTCTCGGCGAGCACCACATCGGCGTGGGCGGCCGCCTCGCACATCTGTGCCGCGGCAGCCTCGACGACGGTGACGCCCAGTGGCGCGAGATATTCGGCGGCGTACCGGCGGACCTGGTAGTAGCCGTCGGAGGGTATGACGAGTGTGGTGCCCGGCTTTGCCAGCACCCGCAGCGCGGCGCTGATCGCCCCCATCCCGGAACCGAAGGTCAGCGCCGAGGAGGCACCTTCCAGTTCGGCGAGTGCCGATTCCAGCTGCCGCCACGTCGGATTCGATGCCCGGCCGTAGGTGTCCAGCAGTTCGGACTCGTCCGAAGACAGGTGATACGCCGATGCCGGAACGGGCACCGGTGCCACCGGCGCACCCGGAATACCATGTGTATTAACAGCATTCACAGTGCGGGTGGAATCACCGTACTCCATTGTGTTCATCTCCCATCGCTTCGCTCACCCCAGGTCCTCATTCCGGCTTGGTGATGCGACCGAGGAGCAGCATCACGGCCTTCTCGACAGACAGTCCGCGATGGCAGACCCGATGAACGGCGTCGGTGAGCGGCATCTCGACGTCATAGCTCGATGCCAGCGCCAGCACCGACTGACATGACGTGGCGCCTTCGGCGACATGCCCTTGCGCGGCGCGCAGCGCGGATTCCATGGAGCCGCCCTGCCCGAGCCGTGCACCGAAGGACCGGTTGCGTGATTGCGGCGAAGTACACGTCGCCACCAGGTCGCCGACGCCGGCCAGTCCGGCCAGCGTTGCCCTCTTGGCGCCCAACACGATTCCCAGCCGCATGATCTCCGCTAGGCCACGGGTGATGATGGCCGCCGAGGTGTTCACACCCAGGCCCACACCGGCAGCCATCCCGCAGGCCAGTGCGATCACGTTCTTGCAGGCGCCACCGATCTCGGCCCCCACCACATCGGCGTTGGTGTAGGGGCGGAAATAGGCGGTGGACAGGGCACGCTGCAATGTCACTGCGCGGCCGGAGTCGCTACAGGCGACCACCGTCGCAGTGGGTTGCTCGTCGGCAACCTCTTTGGCCAGATTCGGGCCCGTCACCACCGCCACCCGGGCAGCGTCCGCCCCGGTGACCTGTGCCACCACCTGGCTCATCCGCATCAGCGTGTCCAGCTCGATGCCCTTGGCCAGACTGACCAGGGTGGCGTCCTGACCGATCAGGTGCTTCCAGGTCTCCAGATTGGGCCGCACTGTCTGCGACGGCACACCCAGCAGCACGGTGCAGGCGCCGTCGAGCGCCTCCGCGGGATCACCGGTGGCCCGGATAGCGGCGGGTAGCGCGGTATCGCCGAGATAGTTCGGGTTGCGGTGAGTGGCATTGATCTCATCGGCGAGTTCGGCCCGACGGGTCCACAGCGTCACGTTGTTGCCGGCATCGGCGAGCACCTTGGCCAGCGCTGTTCCCCACGCACCGGCTCCCATCACTGCGGCTTCGACCACGACTCAACCCTAGCCGCCTCGCAACTGCTGGCAGGATGGCGGATATGACGGGCGCCAGCACACGGCCGGAGGTCGGCCTGCTGATCGCGGTGAAGCGCCTTGCCGTGGCCAAGACCAGGCTGGCGCCGGTGCTGTCCGCATCCGCTCGGGAGGGCCTGGTGCTGGCCATGCTGGTGGACACCGTTTCGGCGGCCTCGGCCGCGCGCGCGGTGAGTTCGATCACCGTCGTGACACCGGATCCGGATGCGGCGGCCGCCGCCAGGGAACTCGGCGCGCGGGTGTTGATGGACCCGACGCCCGACGGTCACCACGATCCGCTCAACAATGCACTCAGGGCGGCCGAGGCTGCCAGCGCGGCACCCAACGTCGTTGTCCTGCAAGGTGACCTACCGGCCCTCAAGTCGCACGAACTGGTCGAGGCGATCGCCGTCGCGCAGCATCAGCCCCGCAGCTTCGTCAGCGATCGCCATGGCATCGGAACCTCGGCGCTGTTCGCGTTCGGCGCCCCACTCGACCCGCGTTTCGGCCTGGAATCCACACGGCGCCATACGGATTCGGGCGCGGTGGAGCTAATCGGGAACTGGCCCGGGCTACGCTGCGATATCGACACCCCCGACGATCTCGCCGCAGCACTGCGGCTCGGGCTCGGTCCCGCGACCCAGCGGGCGGTCGGCGCGCTGCCCTGTACCGGCAGCGACGGCTGAGCCGTGCGCACTGGAATGCACGGTGGGGATAGGCAATGATCGGGGGATGACCGACGCCGAGACAATGACTGCCGACACCGA
>WOYS01000027.1:0-14850 GCA_011620645.1 Mycobacterium sp. | reverse complement strand
GGATAGGCAATGATCGGGGGATGACCGACGCCGAGACAATGACTGCCGACACCGAATGGACGGCGACGGAAGCCGTGGACTCCGCACCCGATGCGCCACCGGCCGAGACCACGGCGGCCGTCGATGACGCGCTTCGCGAGGACCGCTATCTCAATCGCGAGCTGAGCTGGCTGGATTTCAACGCCAGGGTCCTCGCCCTGGCCGCCGACACCTCATTGCCGTTATTGGAGCGGGCCAAGTTCCTGGCCATCTTCTCCTCCAATCTCGACGAGTTCTACATGGTGCGGGTCGCCGGCCTGAAGCGCCGCGACGAGATGGGATTGTCGGTGCGTTCGGCCGATGGTCTGTCCCCGCGGGAACAGTTGCGCCGCATCGGCGAGCGCACCCAGCAGGTCTCCAGCCGGCACGCCCAGGTGTTCCTGGACTCGGTACGACCCGCGCTCGCCGAGAAGGGCATCCTGATCGTCAGCTGGGCGGATCTGGACGCCGGCGAACACGCGGCGCTGTCGACCTACTTCCATGAGCAGGTGTTCCCGGTGTTGACACCGCTGGCGGTGGACCCGGCTCATCCGTTCCCGTTCGTCAGTGGGCTGAGCCTGAATCTGGCGATCACGGTGCGCCAGCCCGATGACCGCACCCAGCACTTCGCCCGAATCAAAGTGCCCGACAACGTCGACCGCTTCGTGGAGCTCCCCAGGCGCGAGAGCGAGGACGGTGTCGCGGGCCCGCTCCGTTTCCTTCCGTTGGAGGAGCTGATCGGCGCTTTCCTGTCGGTGCTGTTCCCCGGGCTGGAGATCGTCGAGCAGCACGCGTTCCGGATCACCCGCAATGCCGACTTCGAGGTGGCCGAGGACCGCGACGAGGATCTGCTGAAGGCGCTGGAACGTGAATTGGCCCGCCGGCGGTTCGGTTCCCCGGTGCGCCTTGAGGTCGCCGACGATATGACCGAGAACATGCTCGAGCTGCTGTTGCGTGAGCTCGACGTCCATCCCGGCGATGTCATCGAGGTGCCCGGCCTGCTGGACCTTTCGTCACTGTGGCAGATCTACGGCGCAGACCGGCCCGACCTCAAGGACTGTCCCTTCGTGCCCGCCACCCCGGCCGCGTTCGGCGAACGCGAGACACCCAAGAGCATCTTCTCGACCCTGCGCGACGGGGACGTGCTGGTGCACCACCCCTACGATTCGTTCTCCACGACGGTGCAGCGTTTCATCGAGCAGGCCGCGGCGGACCCGAACGTGCTGGCCATCAAGCAGACTCTGTACCGCACCTCCGGTGACTCGCCGATTGTCAACGCGCTCATCGACGCCGCGGAGGCAGGCAAGCAGGTCGTCGCGCTGGTGGAAATCAAGGCGCGCTTCGACGAGCAGGCCAACATCAAATGGGCACGTGCTCTGGAACAGGCCGGTGTGCACGTGGTCTACGGGCTTATCGGTCTGAAGACGCACTGCAAGACATGTCTGGTGGTTCGCCGCGAGGGCTCGACCATCCGGCGGTACTGCCACATCGGCACCGGCAACTACAACCCGAAAACCGCGCGACTGTATGAAGATGTGGGCCTGCTGACCGCGTCGCCCGATATCGGGGCCGACCTGACCGATCTGTTCAACTCGCTGACCGGGTACTCGCGCAAGGTCTCCTACCGCAATCTGCTGGTCGCTCCACACAGCGTGCGCAAGGGCATCATTGGGCGCATCGAGCAGGAGACCGCCGCGCACCAGAAGAACGGGCAGGGGCGAATCCGGCTCAAGGCCAACGCTCTGGTCGACGAGCAGGTGATCGATGCGCTGTACCGGGCGTCGGCGGCCGGGGTGCGGGTGGAGGTGTTGGTGCGCGGGATCTGCGCGCTACGTCCCGGTCAGGCCGGGTTGTCCGAGAACATCGTGGTGCGATCGATTCTCGGCCGGTTCCTGGAACACTCCCGAATTATTCACTTCCGCGCCATCAAGGAGTTCTGGATCGGCAGCGCGGACATGATGCATCGTAATCTGGACCGCCGAGTGGAAGTCATGGCACAGGTCAAGGATCCGCGGCTCACCGCCCAACTGGACGAGATGCTCGAGTCCACCATGGATCCGGCGACCAGGTGCTGGGAACTCCAGACGGATGGTCGATGGACAGCGCTACCGCTCCCCGGCCAGACGGTGCGCGACCATCAGGTCGCCTTGATGGCGAAGCACCGATCACCATAGATCCATCGACCTGTCGGCCCCTGACAACACCTAGGAGTTGATGTGTCGGACAGTTCGTCCCGCCAGGAGGTGAAGACGGTGCACGCCGCCGGAGCGGTGTTGTGGCGGCAACATGCGGGACACACCGAGGTCGCCATCGTGCACAGACCGCGCTATGACGACTGGTCGCTACCCAAGGGCAAGGTCGATCCCGGAGAGACCCAGCCGGCCACCGCGGTCCGGGAGATCGGTGAGGAGACCGGCTTTCAGAGTCGGCTCGGGCGGCGGCTCGCCGTGATCAGTTATCCGGTGGACGGCGCCACCAAGCGGGTCGTGTACTGGGCCGCCGGTGCGGGCGACGGCGAGTTCCGCGCCAACGAAGAGGTCGATCAGTTGCTCTGGCTGCCTCCCAAGGAGGCGATGAAGCGGCTGCAGTATCCGCAGGACCGCAAAGTGCTGCGACGCTTCGCCAAAGCGCCCGCCGATACCCAGTCGACGATTATCGTGCGGCATGCGCGGGCCGGATCCAGGTCCATATACAAGGGTGAGGACCGCAAACGACCGCTGGACAAACATGGTCGCGCGCAGGCCGAATCGCT
The DNA here is from genome assembly GCA_011620645.1 of Mycobacterium sp. GTDB lineage: Bacteria > Actinomycetota > Actinomycetes > Mycobacteriales > Mycobacteriaceae > Mycobacterium. The sequence goes on along the minus strand of WOYS01000027.1, from coordinate 12,080 downwards.
GGTGGGCCAACTGCTTACCTTCGGCGTGACCCATTTGCACGCCGCACCGCGGGTGCGCTGTCAGCAGACGCTGGAACCGCTAGCACAGGAACTCGGCGTGGCCATCGATATCGAAGCCGCCCTCACCGAAGAGGCATACGCCGACGACAAGAAGACCGCCCGCGCCCGCGTTCTGGAGATCGCCTCCAGGTCAAGCGATGCGACACCGGTCATCTGCACCCAGGGCGCAGTGATTCCCGATCTGATCGCGTGGTGGTGTGCACACGATGGTGTGCGTCCGGACAAGTCACGCAACCGCAAGGGCAGCACCTGGGTGCTGTCATCGGCCGGCGGCCGGTTGATCGCCGCCGACCATATCGGCAGTCCGCTGGCCATCCTGAACTGGGCCTGATTAGATCCCCCAGTCGCTTCGCTCCCGCCCGTCGGCACACGCAGAAGCGCCCCAGCACATCGGTTCTGGGGCGCTTTTGCGGTTTCAGCCGGAAATCACTTGCGGCTGCGCTTGACCGGAGCCTTCTTGGCCGGAGCCTTCGCAACAACCTTCTTGGCCGGAGCCTTCGCGACAACCTTCTTGACCGGAGCCTTCTTGGCCGGAGCCTTCTTGACCGGAGCGGCCTTCCTGGCAGCCGGGGCAGCCCTCTTGACCACAGCCTTCTTGACCGGGGCGGCCTTCTTGGCAGCCGGAGCGGCCCTCTTGACCACAGCCTTCTTCGCCGGAGGGGCCTTCTTGGCAGCCGGAGCCCTCTTGGCCGGAGCGGCCCTCTTGGCGGCGGTGCGCTTGGCCGGAGCCGCTACCACACCACGCTTAACGGCTGGGCCCTCCGCCGGGAGACGCTGCGCGCCAGAGACAACCGCCTTGAACTGTGCGCCCGGGCGGAATGCCGGAACCGACGTCGGCTTGACCTTCACGGTCTCACCGGTGCGCGGGTTACGTGCAACGCGGGCGGCGCGGCGACGCTGCTCGAAGACACCGAATCCGGTGATGGTGACGCTCTCGCCCTTGTGCACGGCACGCACGATGGTGTCGACGATGTTCTCAACCGCGGCAGTAGCCTGTCGACGATCGGTGCCCAACTTGGTTGTGAGTACGTCGATGAGCTCTGCTTTGTTCATGCAAACCCTCCGAAGTCAGTGGTCCATCTTGGACCGACTAGAGGACACGGTAAACCTATTTGCTGCATATTTCCAAGAGCCACGCGCAGTTTCAAACGTGACTGAGAGTTAGTTTCGGCAATCCGGTTGGCCCACATAGGTAGTGGTACCGACGTCCGAGAATGGGCTTACAGGGCCATATTTGGGGCCCGCCGGACCCCCGAATCAGGCCGGCAGTGTCCGCGGTTTGAAGCTCGGACGACGCTGTTCATAGGCCAGGATCTCATCTCTTTTCCGCAGCGTAAGGCCTATATCATCGAGTCCTTCGAGTAGCCGCCAGGCGGTGTAGTCATCAATCGTGAACGGCAGCAGGACCGTTCCGGCGGCGATGGTCCGATCTTGAAGATTCACAGTGATTTCCAGGCCCGGATTCTGCTCGATCAGCTTCCAGAGAAGTTCCACATCATCTTGGGATACTTCGGCCGCCACAAGACCCGCCTTGCCCGCATTGCTCCGGAAGATATCGGCGAACCGGGGCGAAATGACGACCCGGAATCCGTAGTCCATGAGCGCCCAGACGGCGTGTTCGCGCGATGAACCGGTGCCGAAATCGGGGCCGGCAACCAATACCGACCCCTTGTCGAAGGGCGCCAGATTCAGAATGAAGGACGGATCATTGCGCCATGCCGCGAACAAACCATCCTCGAAACCCGTTCGGGTGACCCGCTTCAAGTAGACAGCCGGGATGATTTGATCGGTGTCGACATTGGAACGGCGCAGCGGCACGCCGATTCCGGTGTGGGTGCGAAAAGCCTGCATGTCCTGCTACTCCTAGCGGTTCGAGGCCGACTGGCCGGCAACGACGGGTCCCAGATCGGCTGGGGAAGACAGATCAGCTGGGGAAGACAGATCGGCTGGGGAAGACAGTGTGCCGCGTACCGCTGTGGCCGCAGCCACAGCGGGTGACACCAGGTGGGTACGGCCGCCCTTGCCCTGTCGGCCTTCGAAATTGCGGTTCGACGTCGACGCGCAGCGCTCGCCGGGGGCGAGCTGATCGGGGTTCATCCCCAGGCACATCGAGCACCCAGCCTGCCGCCATTCCGCTCCCGCGGCGGTGAAGATCGCTCCCAGACCTTCGGATTCGGCTTGCTGACGCACTCGCATGGAACCGGGTACCACCAGCATCCGCACCCCGTCGGCGAGCTTGCGGCCGTCCAGGATCTCGGCGACCACCCGCAGGTCCTCGATGCGCCCATTGGTGCAGGAGCCGACGAACACCGTGTCCACTGGGATATCGCGCATGGGGGTCCCGGCGCGAAGATCCATATAGGTCAACGCTTTCTCCGCAGCCTGCTTCGCGTCGTCGTCGAGCATCATCTCGGGGTCGGGTACCGCCGCCGAAAGCGGCACACCCTGTCCGGGGTTGGTGCCCCACGTGACGAATGGGCTCAGCGTCGCGGCGTCGACGTAGACCTCGGTGTCGAATTCGGCACCCTCATCGGTGCGCAACAGGCTCCAGGCCTGCACTGCGGCATCCCAGTCCGCGCCGGTCGGGGCGTGCGGGCGGCCCTTGAGGAACTCGAATGTGCTGGCATCGGGAGCCACCATGCCGGCGCGCGCACCGGCCTCGATGCTCATGTTGCAGACCGTCATCCGGCCTTCCATCGACAACGATTCGATGGCGCTGCCCCGGTATTCGATGACGTGCCCCTGGCCGCCACCGGTCCCGATCTTGGCGATCACCGCCAGAATGATGTCCTTGGCACTGACCCCGTCGGGCAGTTCACCGTCGACGTTGACCGCCATCGTCTTGAACGGTTTGAGCGAAAGAGTCTGAGTCGCCATCACGTGCTCGACCTCAGATGTGCCGATGCCCATCGCGATCGAACCGAACGCGCCATGGGTCGACGTGTGGCTGTCACCACAGACCACCGTCATGCCCGGCTGCGTCAGACCCAACTGGGGACCGATGATGTGCACGATGCCCTGCTCGGCATCGCCCATCGGGTGCAAGCGGATACCGAATTCCTCGCAGTTGCGGCGCAGGGTGTCCACCTGGGTGCGCGAGACCGGATCGGCGATCGGCTTGTCGATGTCCACCGTGGGCACATTGTGATCCTCGGTGGCGATGGTCAGATCCGGCCGGCGCACCGGCCGTCCGGCCAGCCGCAGTCCGTCGAAGGCCTGCGGGCTGGTGACCTCATGCACGAGGTGCAGATCGATGTAGATCAGGTCGGGTTCCCGGGCCGCGCCCTCGCCGGGGCCGCGGGCCACGATGTGGTCCTCCCACACCTTCTCGGCCAGAGTTCTGGGCTTGTACTGGTCCATGGACATCTCTATTCACCTCGGGCGTCCTGCCGTGACGGGCTGGCAATCTCACGATACGGGACGCTAGTATCTCCCTGTGAGACAGGATAGCGGCATCGGCGTCCTCGACAAAGCGGTGGGCGTCCTTCATACGGTGGCCGAGTCACCGTGTGGTCTGGCCGAACTGTGTGAGCGCACCGGGCTGCCGCGCGCCACCGCACATCGGCTTGCCGCAGGTCTGGAGGTGCACCGCCTGCTGGCCCGCGACGGCGACGGACGCTGGCGGCTGGGCCCGGCGCTGACCGAGTTGGCCGGCCAGGTCAACGATCCACTGCTGGCCGCGGGCGCCGTAGTGCTGCCGCGGCTGCGGGAACTCACCGGCGAGAGCGTCCAGCTCTATCGCCGGGAGGGCACCGCACGGGTATGCGTCGCGGCGCTGGAGCCTCCGGCGGGGCTGCGTGACACCGTCCCCATCGGTACCCGGCTGCCGATGACGGCCGGCTCAGGCGCCAAAGTCCTACTGGCCTACAGCGATACCGGAACCCAGCAGGCGGTGCTCGCGACGGCCAAGTTCACCGAACGCACACTCGCCGAGGTGCGCAAACGGGGATGGGCGCAAAGCGCTGCCGAACGCGAGTCCGGTGTGGCAAGCGTATCGGCGCCGGTGCGCGACACCCACGGCTCGGTGATTGCCGCAGTATCGGTGTCGGGACCGATCGACCGGATGGGCCGCCGGCCCGGGGCGCGTTGGGCCGCCGATCTGCTGGCCGCATCCGAAGCACTTACCCGGCGGCTGTAGCACGCCCATGCCGCGGGACTTTCCGTGACCATCCCAGGATTTCTCCCGGGACTTCCTCTGTACCCCCGATGGGATTCGAACCCACGCTACCGCCGTGAGAGGGCGGCGTCCTAGGCCGCTAGACGACGGGGGCTAGAACTTCCGGTGAGCCAGCATAGCTCAGGAGCGTATGCAGACCTAATCACCGTTGTGCTTGATTACCGTTGTGCTTGAACGCTCTTCGCGGGAGCGCTCATCACCGCTGGGGTACCAGGACTCGAACCTAGAATGAGGGAATCAGAATCCCTAGTGTTGCCAATTACACCATACCCCATTTGATGCCCATCACTGCAGGTCAGGGCATCGTTTAGCCCAATCAGCGCCGCGGAGGAATTCTCCGCTGTGCTTTTCGGGCCGACGAGCAGACTATCAAAGATTCGGAGCCGTTTTCACACCCGGGCCTTGGCAGCGCGCAGCCGGGCCAGGCTGCGCTCACGCCCGAGCAGCTCCATCGACTCGAACAGCGGCGGGCTGATCGTCGCCCCGGTGACGGCCACCCGAATCGGGCCGAAGGCCTTCCGGGGTTTGAGCTCCAGGCCGTCCAGCAGCGCCGTCTTCAGCGCGGCCTCGATCGAGGTTGTGGTCCACTCGGGCGCACCGTCGAGCGCCACCAGCGCGGCGTCCAGCACCGGAGCGGCCTCTGCCTTGAGTTCCTTGGCCGCCGACTTCTCATCGAGCTCGTAGGCGTCATCGTTGAAGAACTTCAACAGATCCCAGGCATCCCCGAGAACGACGATGCGGGTCTGCACGAGCGCAGCTGCCTGCGCGAAGCCGGCATCGTCGAGATCGGTGTCCCGACCGTGAGCGTCCAGATAGGCCCGCAGCCGCGCGGTGAAATCGTCGGGCGCCAACAGCCGGATGTGTTCGGCGTTGATGGCATCGGCCTTCTTCTGGTCGAACCGGGCCGGATTGGAGTTGACGTTGACGACGTCGAAGGCGGCCACCATTTCATCGAGGGTGAACAGGTCGTGATCGTCGGCGATTCCCCAGCCCAGAAGCGCCAGGTAGTTCAGCAGACCCTCCGGGATGAACCCCCGGTCGCGGTGCAGGAACAGGTTGGACTGCGGGTCTCGCTTGGACAGCTTCTTGTTGCCGTCTCCGAGAACGCTTGGCAGGTGGCCGAATTCAGGGATGCTGTCGGCGATACCGATCCGGATCAACGCCTGGTACAGCGCGATCTGTCGCGGGGTGGACGGCAGGAGGTCCTCTCCGCGCAGCACATGGGTGATCTTCATCAGCGCGTCGTCGACCGGATTGACCAAGGTGTACAGCGGATCTCCGCTGGCGCGGGTGACTGCGAAATCGGGAACCACCCCGGCCGCGAAGGTCGTCGGACCACGCACAAGATCGGTCCAGGACAGATCCTCGTCGGGCATCCGCAGCCGCAGCACCGGCTTACGACCCTCTGCCGTGAAAGCCGCGCGCTGCTCGTCGGTGAGATCGCGGTCGTGATTGTCGTAGCCCAGTTTGGGATTTCGTCCGGCTGCGAGGTGCCGGGCCTCCACCTCTTCGGGCGTGGAATACGCCTCATAGACCTCGCCCGCGGCGAGCAGTTTGGCGATCACGTCGCGGTAGAGATCGGAGCGCTGCGACTGCCGGTAGGGCTCGAAGGGGCCGCCGATCTCTGGCCCCTCATCCCAGTCCAGACTCAGCCAGCGCAGCGCATCCAGGATCGCGTCGTAGCTCTCCTGGCTGTCCCGGGCGGCGTCGGTGTCCTCGATGCGGAACACGAAGGCGCCACCGGTGTGCCGGGCGTAGGCCCAGTTGAACAGCGCGGTGCGCATCAGCCCGACATGCGGGGTGCCCGTCGGCGAGGGGCAGAAACGTACTCTGACATCGGACACGAGGTACCTCTATTTCTGCTTGCGCACAACGGTATTCGAGAGTGTGCCGATACCCTCGATGGTGATGCTGACGATGTCGCCGTCCTCGATCGGGCCGACACCCTCGGGTGTACCGGTCAGGATGAGATCTCCGGGTAGCAGTGTCATGACCGCGGACACCCACTCGATGATCTCGCCGACGCTGTGCAGCAACAGTGCAGTGTTGCTGTTCTGGCGTACCTCGATCTCGCCGACCGAACCGTCGTCGGTGGGCCGGATGACCTCGGTGCGCAGGTCGAGCTCGGACGGATCGACGGCGGTCTCGATCCAGGGACCCACCGGGCAGAAGGTGTCGTGGCCCTTGGCCCGCATCCACTGCCCGTCCTTGCGCTGCTGATCACGCGCGGACACGTCATTGGCGATGGTGTAGCCGAGGATGTAGTCGGCAGCCTTCGCGGCGGGCACATCCTTGCAGGGCCGTTCGATGACGGCCACCAGCTCGCCCTCGTGGTGCACCGGGTGCGCATCGGCGGGCAGCTGGATGGCGACATTGGGTCCGATGATGGCGGTGTTGGGCTTGAGGAAGATCACCGGATCCTCGGGAGCTTCGCCACCCATTTCGAGGGCGTGAGCCGCGTAGTTCTTGCCCATGCAGACCACCTTGCTGGCCAGGATGGGGGCCAGCAACCGCACATCGGCCAGCGGCCAGCTGCGGCCGGTGAAGGTGGGGTTGCGCGACAAGTACTGTTCGGCGATCTCGCGACAGACCGCATCGGAATTCGAGTCACCCTCGATGACCACGAAGGCGACCCCGTCTGGACTGGCGATTCGACCGAGGCGCATTCGACCAGCCTAGTGAGGGCCGATGGCCGGGCATACAGGACCCGCGCCGGTCAGACCACCTGAGTCCATGCGTCCATATATTGAGATACGAGTTCAATATCATGAGATGGTCATGGCACGATGGCGTCATGTCCACGGCATCGATCAGCACCGCACGACGCTGGTCGATGCTGGTGATCGCGCTCACCGCGACCACCTGCGCCAACGTCTTCATCAACGGTGCGGCGTTTCTCATTCCCACTCTGCACAGTGAACGTGGCGTCGATCTCGCCGCGGCCGGGTTGCTCTCGGCGATGCCGAGCTTCGGCCTGGTGCTGACACTGATCGCCTGGGGATGGCTGGTCGACCGGGTCGGCGAACGGATCGTGCTGACCATCGGCTCGGCCATGACCGCGGCGTTCGCATTCGGCGCGGCGTCGGCGGACTCACTGCCGGCCGTCGGGGCGTTCCTGCTGCTCGGCGGGATGGCGGCGGCCAGCAGCAATTCGGCGAGCGGGCGTGTGGTGGTGGGTTGGTTCCCACCCGAACAGCGGGGCCTGGCCATGGGAATCCGCCAGACCGCGACACCGCTGGGCGTGGGCCTGGGTGCTCTGGTGATTCCGCCTGTCGCCGAGAGCCACGGCGTGGCTACCGCGCTGCTGTTCCCGGCGGTGGTGTGCGTGCTGTCGGCGATCATCTGCGCGGTCGGCGTGCTCGACCCGCCCCGCCCGACCCGCGCCGACGCGCCGCCGGAGCATCTCGCCAATCCCTACCGCGGGTCCTCCATCCTGTGGCGCATCCACGTGGTGTCTGTCCTGCTGGTGATCCCACAGGGGTTCATGTGGACCTTCACCCTGGTCTGGCTGATGACCGACCGCGACTGGTCGGCCGCCTCGGCCGGCGCGCTTGTCACCGTCGCGCAGGTGCTCGGCGCGGGTGGGCGGATCGCGGCGGGTCGATGGTCCGACCTCGTCGGGTCGAGGCTGCGGCCCATCCGGTCCATCGCTGCGGCCGCGGCGGTGACGATGGCGCTGTTGGCGGTGACCGATGCGCTCGATTCGCCGGTGAGTATCGCGCTGATGATCGTGGCCTCGGTTGTCACGGTGTCCGACAACGGTTTGGCGTTCACCTCGATCGCCGAGATCGCCGGCCCGTTCTGGAGCGGTCGCGCGCTGGGCACCCAGAACACCAGTCAGCATCTGGCCACCGCGGTCGGTTCGCCATTGTTCGGGGGGCTCATCGCGGTCGCCGGTTTCCCGGTGGCTTTCGCGGTGTGTGCGCTGTGCCCGCTGGCCGCGATTCCGCTCGTGCCTGCGGACCCGCTGCCCGCCGAGCCCGGCGCTAAATAACACACCGGCGAACGACTTTTCAACCCCACCCTCGCCCAACTCGTTGTGGTGACCATCACGCGGGTAGAGGTTGTCTGCGCGCAATCCAGACAGCACAATGGCCTCATACATTGGATTAATTCCAGATTAAGGAGTGTTGCAGCGATGCCCCTACTCACGATTGGCGACCAGTTCCCTGCGTATGATCTGACGGCGGTGATCGGTGGCGACCTCAGCAAGGTCGATGCCAAGCAGCCCGACGATTACTTCACTCGCGTCACCAGTTCCGACCACGACGGCAAGTGGCGAATCGTATTCTTCTGGCCCAAGGATTTCACCTTCGTCTGCCCGACCGAGATCGCCGCGTTCGGCAAGCTCAACGAGGATTTCGAGGACCGCGACGCCCAGGTGCTCGGGGTGTCGGTCGACAACGAGTTCGTGCACTTCCAGTGGCGGGCACAGCATGACGAGCTCAAGAAGCTGCCGTTCCCGATGGTGTCGGACCTCAAACGTGAACTCGTACAAGCCACCGGCGTGCTCAACGCCGATGGCGTGGCGGACCGCGCCACGTTCATCGTCGATCCCAACAACGAGATCCAGTTCGTGTCCGTCACGGCGGGTTCTGTCGGGCGCAACGTCGATGAGGTACTGCGGGTGCTCGACGCACTGCAGTCCGACGAACTGTGTGCCTGCAATTGGCGCAAAGGTGATCCGACGATCGATGTCGGCGAACTGCTGGCAGAGGCGCTCTGACACACATGAGCATCGACGGCGTCAAGGATGCCCTGCCTGAGTACGCCAAGGATCTCAAGCTGAACCTGGGCGCCATAGTGCGCACCACCGAGCTCAACGAGCAGCAGCTGTGGGGTGCCTTGGTGGCCACAGCGGCAGCCACCAAATCACAACGGCTGCTTCGCGAGATCGCCGAGGATGCGCTCGACGTGCTCTCGGAGGAGGCCTACAACGCCGCACTCGGTGCGGCCGCGATCATGGGCATGAACAACGTGTTCTACCGCACCAAGGGCCAGCTCGACGGCCGCTATGACGATCTGCGGGCCGGGCTGCGGATGAACATCATCGCCAACCCCGGTGTGGTGAAGGAAGATTTCGAGCTGTGGTCACTCGCGGTTTCGGCGGTCAACGGCTGCGGTCACTGCGTGTCAGCACACGAGACGGTGTTGCGCGACGCCGGCGTGGACCGCACCGCAATCTTCGAGGCGGTCCGGCTGGCATCGATCGTGTCCGGTGTGGCACAGGCGCTTTCGACCGTGGACGCACTCGCTGCGGTCTGATCCCCCGTCCCCGGCTCGCCATCGACGATCCCGTACTGCAGATACAGCCCGACGACCTTTGCCTTCTGGTGCCGTTCCCGGATTTCGGGCACGGCGTCGCCGAGGTCCGGGCCGAGCTGGCCGGTATCGCCGGGTCAGACGCCGGTCATCCGTCTACAGAAGTGACAGAATCCGATCGCCGACCTCACCGGTCGACAGCTTCGCCCCACCCCGGGTGGCCAGGTGCTCGGCGACCGCCTTGTCCACCTTGGCCGCGGCGTCGGTCTCACCGACGTGCGCCAGCAGTAGCGCGACGCTCATCACCGCGGCAGTCGGATCGGCGATGCCTTGTCCGGCGATATCGGGTGCGCTGCCGTGCACCGGCTCGAACATCGATGGATTGGTCCGCGTCGCATCGATATTGCCGCTGGCGGCCAGCCCGATGCCGCCGCACACCGCCGCCGACAGGTCGGTGATGATGTCGCCGAACAGGTTGTCGGTGACGATGACGTCGAAACGCCCCGGATCGGTGACCATGTGGATGGTCGCGGCGTCGATGTGCTGGTAGGCGGCCTCGACGTCGGGGAACTCGGTGCCCACCTCGGCCACCACCCGCGACCACAGGCTACCCGCGAAGGTCAGCACATTGGTCTTGTGCACCAAGGTCAGATGCTTGCGGCGGGCTTGCGCCCTGGCGAAGGCGTCACGCACCACGCGCTCCACACCGTAGGCGGTGTTCACGCTGACCTCGGTGGCCACCTCGTGTGGTGTCCCGACCCGCAAGGCGCCACCGTTGCCGGTATACGGGCCCTCGGTGCCCTCGCGGACGACGACGAAATCGATGCCGGTCACACCCGAGAGTGGGCTGCTCACACCGGGATAGAGCCGTCCGGGCCGCAGATTGACGTGATGATCCAGCGCGAAACGCAGCTTCAGCAGCAGCCCGCGCTCCAACACCCCACTGGGCACCGACGGATCGCCGATCGCGCCGAGCAGGATGGCGTCATAGCCGCGCAGTTCCTCGATCGTCGCCTCGGTGAGCAGTTCCCCGGACGCGTGGTAGCGCCGGGCGCCCAGGTCGTATTCGGTGCGGTCCACGCCCGGCAGCACCATGTCCAGCACCCGCAGGGCCTGGTCGATGACCTCCGGGCCGATGCCGTCGCCGGCGATGACTGCGAGCTTCATGACAGGTCGACCACTTCCAGTGTGGTGGCGCCGACCGCCGAGGCGATCGCGGCGCGCACATCCTCGGGGACATCGGTATCCAGGCGCAGCATCACGGTGGCGCTGTCGCCGCTGGCATCCTGGCTCATCTGGGCGGCCAGGATGTTGACGTCTGCGCCGCCGAGCAGGGTGCCGATCTTGCCGAGCGCGCCCGGCTGGTCGGTGTAGTTGACGATCAGGTTGTGGCCCTCGGCGCGCAGGTCGAGGTTGCGTCCGTTGATCTGGACGATCTTCTGCACCAGCTGCGGACCCGACAGCGTGCCCGCCACGTTGATCGAGCTGCCGTCGGCGTGCACCGCGCGCACGTCCACCACGCTGCGGTGGTTGGGGCTCTCGCTGGCGGTGCTGATCTCCGCGGTCACACCGCGGTCCTTGGCCAGCGCGGGCGCGTTGACGAAGGTCACCTGCTCGTCCACCACCGCGGAGAACAGGCCGCGCAGCGCCGACAACCGGAGAATCTCAACGTCTTCGGAGGCGAGTTCACCGCGTACCTGGACGGCCAGTGACACCGGAGCGGCATCGGAGAGCGCACCCACCAGCAGACCGAGCTTGCGCACCAGGTCCAACCAGGGCGCCACCTCCTCGCCGACGACTCCGCCGCCGACGTTGACGGCGTCCGGCACGAACTCACCGGCCAGCGCCAGCTTCACGCTGGCGGCCACATCGGTGCCGGCCCGGTCCTGGGCCTCGGCCGTCGAAGCGCCCAGATGCGGGGTGACCACAACCTGGGGCAGATCGAACAACGGGCTGTCGGTGCACGGCTCGGTGGAGAACACGTCGAGGCCGGCGGCGCGGACATGTCCGCTGTTGACGGCATCAGCCAGGGCCTGCTCGTCGATCAGACCGCCGCGGGCGGCGTTGACGATGATGACGCCGGGCTTGGTCTTGGCGAGGTTCTCCTTACCGAGCAGGCCGGCGGTCTCCTTCGTCTTGGGCAGGTGCATCGAGATGAAATCCGCGCGGCCCAGCAGCTCATCCAGGCTGACCAGTTCGATGCCGATCTGGGCGGCCCGCGCCGTGGACACGTAGGGGTCATAGGCGATCACATGGGTACCGAACGCGGCCAGCCGCGCGGCGACCAGCTGGCCGATGCGGCCGAGGCCGACCACGCCGACGGTCTTGCCGAAGATCTCGGTGCCGTTGAACGACGACCGCTTCCAGGTGCGTTCGCGCAGGGTGGCGTCCGCGGCCGGGACCTGCCGGGCCGCCGACAGCAGCAGCGCCAGGGCATGCTCGGCGGCGCTGTGGATGTTGGAGGTCGGGGCGTTCACGACCAGCACGCCGCGCGCGGTGGCCGCGGCGACATCGACGTTGTCCAGACCGACACCGGCGCGGGCGACGATCTTGAGCTTCGGCGCGGCGGCGATGACCTCGG
>WOYS01000049.1:18785-38616 GCA_011620645.1 Mycobacterium sp. | reverse complement strand
TCTCGTGGACGCCGATGAAATTGGGTCCTACGACGTTCCAGTGCACGTGCTTGAGAGTCAGGTGCAGGTCGTTGTAACGACTCAGCTGCTTCTGCAGCAGCTCCGCCACCTCGGCGCCCTGCTTGTCGGAAAGTCCCGGAAGAGTGAATGTGGACATTGTGGCTCCTTCATATCGGCGTCATTGCGTCGTCTGGCTCCCCCGACGCATACCCAACGAGCCCGGTCGGTAACCACTTCGGCGAGCGAAGCGACGGGAAAGGTTCTCGTCGCTCAGAGCGCACGCAGGTTCGGTATCGCCTGCCGCGGTCCGCGACGTTGCCGGACCGCCAGCCCACTGGCCTTCAGTAACCGCACCGCCCGGTGCCGGTGTGGACGCAACGGTTCGAGCAACTCGACCATCTCGCCGTCGTCGATCGGCTTGCCCAGGAGGCTCAGCCCGACCACCTTCGCCAGGTGGTAGTCACCGACCGACAACGCATCGGCGTCCCCGAAGGCCCGCTGCATGGTCTCGGCGGCCGTCCAGACGCCGACCCCCGGCAGCGATGTCAGTCCGGCGGCGGCCTTCGCATGCGGCAGCCGTTCCAGCGCGTCGGCGCGTTGCGCGCAGCCGACGACGGTGCGGGCCCGGCCGGGGTCGACGTTGGCGCGGTGGAACTCCCAAGACGGAATGCGCCGCCACACCTCGGCGCTGGGCGGGACCCGCATACCGAAGGGCGCCGGGCCGGGTGCGGGCTCGCCGAACTTCGTGGTGAGCAAACGCCAAGCGCGGAAGGCGTCCTTCCCATACACCCGCTGCTCGAGGATCGCGGGAATCAATGCCTCCAGCACCCGCCCGGTGCGGCCGAGCCGCAGATGCGGAACTCGCCGGTGAGCCTCGGCGAGCGTCGGCTCCGTCGGGGCGAATCCTCCGGCGTCGTCCTCACATCCGAGTAGGACGCCCAGACGATCAAGGAACTCGGCGGCACCCGGTCCCCAGGCCTCACCCTCCACGGTGTTGGGTGCCGATTTACGGATCCGCGCGGTGACCGCGCCGCTACCGGTCAGCGAGGTTCGCCAGGTGTCCCCGGCCACCACCCGGAAGCACGGGTCGCCGGTCCCGCGGCGCAACGGCGATAGCGTGAACCCAGGACTCACAGGTCCGCCGAAGGTCACCGTCGCGGTGGGCACCCACCCAATCTAGGACAGTGCGATATCTAGGACAGTGCGATCTCTAGGACAGTGCGATCTCCGCCTTATCCGGGTAGAAGGCGACCTTGCCTGCGATATGCGCGACCGCGGGATACGGCCGCTCATAGGCCCAGATCGCGTCCTGGACATCACCAAGGTGGTAGTAGCTCGCCTCGCCCTTGTACGGGCAGTAGGTGATGGTCTCGCTGCGCGCCAGCTCCGGGGACACCACATCGTCCAGCGGGATGTACTGCACCGCCGGGTAGGCCGCCTCCTGCAGGGTGACGGCGCCGTCCGTCTCGGCGACGACCGTTCCGTTGACCGTGACGGTGACGTGCCGCACCGTCGGCGTCACGGTGATCGGATGCTCGGCGGTGGGCTGCCATACAGGACGCTCGCTCATGTTCGTGATAACGAGGCACCCGGCCTGGGGATTCCCCTATGATCAGCGTCATGACCGCTCCCGTGCAATCCTCCGTGACGATCGCCGCGGATCCCGCCGCGGTATATGCGCTGATCACCGACCTGCAGACGCTGGCTTCACTGGCCGAGGAGGCGCATGCGATGCGGTGGACGAAGGGCGCGTCTGCGACACCGGGAGCGGTGTTCAAGGGCGAGAACCGCAATGGGTCGAAGTCCTGGACGACGACGTGCACCGTCACCGAAGCGGTACCCGGGTCGACATTCGCGTTCGACGTGAAATCGGCGGTGTTCCCGGTGGCGCACTGGCGCTACGACATTTCCACGGCCGACGGTGGCTGCACGGTCACCGAATCGACGTGGGACCGCCGGGCCGGCTGGTTCAAGAAGATCGCGGGTCTGGCCACCGGCATCAGCGACCGTGACACCGCGAACGCCGAGCACATCAAGCTGACGCTGCAGCGGCTCAAGGAGCGCGCCGAGAGCTAGTGCGGCTGGGTGATGACGTCGGCGATCCTCGCGATCGGCGATGTGGTGCGGCGACCGGCGGCCTCGTGCCGGTCGGCCAGCGTGTAGGCGATGTAGAGTGCGCGCACCCCGAGCCAGCGCAACGGTTCGGGTTCCCAGTTGCGTGACTGGTGGCCGACCCACGGCAGCTCGGTGATCGGGGTGTTGCGCGCCAGCACCAGGTCGGCCAGGGTGCGGCCGGCCAGATTCGTCGCCGTCACCCCGTGCCCGACGTAGCCGCCCGCCCAGCCCAGCCCGGTGGCGCAGTCCAGGGCCACACCGGCCGCCCAGTCGCGCGGCACCGCAAGTACGCCGCACCAGCCGTGCGCGATGGGGACGCCACGAACCTGCGGCAGGATCGACTGCAGGACCCCGGTGAGCAGACCGATGGTGCGGGCGGGCACCCGTCCATCCCGGTCGGTGCGTGACCCGAACCGGTACGGCACGCTGCGGCCGCCGATCGCGATGCGGTCATCTGCCGTGCGCTGCGCGTAGAAGAACCCGTGCGCGGGTATCGGGTCGGTGGCGATCATCGAGCTGTTCATCGGGAGCCAGCGTCGGCGCGGGCCGGGCAGCGCCGAGGTGAAGCCCTCGGTGGCACGCAGCACGATCGGTGCGCGCACGGTGCCGCTCCTGGTGACCGCCCTGCCCTGCGCGATCTCGATGACCGTCGACTGTTCGTGGATGGTGATCCCGAGTCGCTCCACGGTCTCGGCCAGGCCACGCGCCAGCGCGACGGGCTGGATCCGGGCGCAGTGCGGTGTGTGATAGGCCGACACCACGCCGTCGAACTTGATTCGTTGCGCCGCTTGCTCTTTGGTCAGCTCGACGACGTCGTTGTCCCAGCGGCGTTCCTCGGCGACGGTCGCTGCCAGACGCACTGCCTGCGCCGGGTTCCGCGCGATCTCCATGGTGCCGCCCTTGACTGCGCCGGCGTCGATGCCCTCGCGGTCCGCAACGTCGATGACCTCGTCGACGGCTTCGTTGAGCGCCCGTTGCCAGGCCAGAACCTTTTCGCGACCCTGCGTTTTCGCCATCCGGTGCCGATCACCGGGAATCAGTCCGGACAGCCAGCCACCGTTGCGGCCGGACGCACCGAAGCCGGCGAAGCGGGCCTCCAGGACGCTGATGCGCAGCGACGGGTCGGCGCGCTTCAGGTAGTAGGCCGTCCACAGCCCGGTGTACCCGGCGCCGACGATGCAGACATCGGCGTCGCGATCGCCCGGCAGGCGAGGGCGCAACGGCGGCAGCTTGTCGAACCAGTGCGAGACCTGACCGTTGACGGTGGGCACTCGGCAATTCTGTCAGGTCGGGTTGTCGGCGGTGGGGCACATGATGGCCACAAATGCCGACGAAGGGGTACACCGTGTGCTGGCAATGCGATCACCCCGGGGCCACCCGGCAGGACTACCTCGACGTACTGCGGGGCAAAGCCATGAAGAGCGGCTGGGCGGTGCAGTACGTCGAGACCGCGCCGCCGTTCGCGTATACCATCGGGCTGAGCGAGGCCGGCCTGCCCGAGTTGCTCGTCACCGGCCTGTCGCCCAAGCAGTCCATGAGCCTTCTGAACGTGGTGGCGCATTACCTGGTGCAGGAGGTCGTGCCGGTGCCCGGCGACACCATGACGTTCCCGAAAGACCCGAGCGTGGAGTTCGTCGAAGTGACCGCACCGGACGTCCATATGGGCTGGGCCGTAGCGTTTTACGGCGGCCCCATCCGCGCACTGCAGATCGCCTGGCGAGACGCACACGGTCATTCACCCTGGTGCCCGGACTTCAACAGCGGCGGCCCCCGGCAACCGGTCTTGGGAGTGCGGGGGCCGGTCGACACCTGACGATCGCTTGTCGGTGGTCGAATGTATGTTCGAAGTATGCAGGCGGATGCGGCTGAGGCGGTGGCGGCACTTCGTGCCGCCTACGACACCTTCGCCGCCAGTGATTTCGCGTCGCTGTCCCGTGCCGAGCTGATGGCCGTGATGGACGAGTACGAGGCACTGATGTGTCAGCTGCCCTCCCAGACGCATCGCATGCTGACGCAGCTGCAGGCCGACACCACCCCGAAGGAGTTGCGCGCGAAGTCCTGGAACGAAGTGCTGCGGATCCGATGGAGGTTGTCCACTGCCGAGGCCGGTCGCCGCCTGGGCGAAGCCGCCGAGCTGGGACCGCGCCGCACCCTGACCGGTGAACCGCTGCCACCGGTGTTGCCCGCGGTCACCGTCGCACAAGCTGCCGGGCTCATCACCGGAGAACACGTCCGAGTGCTGCGCGGCGTCGTGGATCGCCTGCCGGCATTCCTCGATGTAGAGGCCCGCACACAGTTCGAAGTCGACCTGGTGCGGCTGGCCGTCGGTGTCGGCCCCAAGGAGCTCAAGGATGCCGCGGAAATGAAGTTGTTCCTGCTCGATCAGGACGGGCCGGAGCCTGACGACACCGAACGCGAGAGGAAGCGCGCAGTGTCGGTCACCAAGCAGGGACGCGACGGGATGGCATCGCTGACCGGGAACCTGAACCCGGAGGCGAACGCGGTCTGGGAGGTGCTGTTCGCCAAATTCGCCGCACCCGGCATGTGCAACCCCGGCGACGAGGAACCGTGCACCTCCGGCGCGCCGTCACAAGCGCAGATCGACAACGATCACCGCACCCTGGCCCAACGTCAGCACGACGCCATGATCGTCGTCGGGCGCATCGCGTTGATGACCGATTTGGGTCAGCTCAACGGACTACCGGTGTCGATCATCATCCGCACCACCCTGCAAGACTTGGAATCCCGTGCCGGGGTCGGCGTCACCGCCGGCGGCACCAAGATCCCCATCAAGGACGTCATCCGCATGGCATCCCACGCCACTCACCACCTCGCCGTCTTCGACAAGGCCACCCGTGCGGCCCTCAACTACTTCCGAGCCCGCCGCACCGCCAGCCCAGCGCAACGCATCATGCTGATCGCACGGGACGGGGGCTGCACCAAACCGGGCTGCACCGTCGGCGCCTACGGCTGCCAGGTCCACCACGCCACGGCCGATTTCGCCGACGGCGGCAACACCAACATCGACGAGATGGCATTGGCCTGCGGATGGGACAACCGCCTGGTCGACAAGGACGGCGGTTACACCACCCAGATCAACGGTCGCGGCGAAGTGGAATGGCACCCGCCGCCGGAACTCGACCACGGCCAACAGCGCATCAACTACTACCACTGCCCCGAACTGCTGCTGCCAGAAGAACTTGAGCAACAATCAGATTCGGACGACTTCGACGAAGCCGCCGTGAACGTGGACCTCCTCTGGATCGCAGAGATCACCGAGGCATGGCAAGCCATGGGCACCGATCACTGCGATGGCAGCACGGGAGTGCGCGGACCGTAACGATCGACGCACCTGCGACTGCCTGAGAACGCCTATCGGCGGTGCGCACCAGGTCGAAGGCGGTCGGTGCCGAACAGCGGCGCCCAGCAGATCCGGGCCGTCGCTCTCGGTGAGGTGCACGCCGCACGCGTCACACTTGACCCAACAGTCACATCCTCAACTTCCCGGCATGGGGACTAGCCCGGCGTGCGCCGTGGTTACAGCTTTACGCATGGGATCCACCGTGACGGCGGAGCACAATGGAGGCTCGACTGACTAGTGAGGAGTGATGGCGCTGTGACCGACTATCAGAAGGCGATTCTGGCCGGCGGCTGCTTCTGGGGCATGCAGGACCTCATCCGCAAGCAACCCGGCGTGGTGTCCACCCGGGTGGGCTACACCGGCGGGAAGAACGACCACGCGACCTACCGTAACCATCCCGGGCACGCAGAGGCCATCGAGATAGTGTTCGACCCGGCCCAGACCAGCTATCGGGCAATCTTGGAGTTCTTCTTCCAGATCCATGATCCGTCGACGAAGAACCGTCAGGGCAACGACATCGGCTCCAGCTACCGCTCGGCGATCTTCTATGTCGACGAGGACCAGAAGGCCGTCGCGCTGGACACCATCGCCGATGTCGACGCATCCGAGTTGTGGCCGGGAAAGGTGGTCACCCAGGTCGTGCCGGAGGCCGACTTCTGGGAGGCCGAGTCCGAGCACCAGGACTACCTGCAGCGTCACCCCGGCGGGTATACCTGCCACTTCCCGCGCGCGGGCTGGAAGCTGCCGAAGCGCGCCGAGGTCTAAGCGGCCGGCGTCGTCACACTCCCGTTCGCGCGTCTGAGACAGGCTCTAACGCAGGATCAGCCGCGCCGATTTCACCAGGCGTGACGAGATCTCGGGGTAGGCCTCGTATCCCATGCCGGCCCAGACCAAAATCCCCGTGTAGAGCAACTCAAGCGCCTCGATCACGTCGGAATCCACCGCAGACCCCAACGCCGCGACGAGCCGCCCGCGGATCTCCGCTCCAATGCGCCCGCGCAGCACGTCGACATCGGGATCCTTACCGAGCAGTGCGTTGGTCACCGCCCCCGCGAATTCGGGTTCACCGGCCACCAGCGAGGCGATCTGCTCCAGCACCCCGAGCACCCGCGTCGCCGGATCCGGGGATTCGTGATCGGCGAGCGGCGATTCGACGAGTCTGCGCCAGAACACCTCGGCGACGAGATGTTCCTTCGAGGAGAAATACGTGTAGGCGGTGGCGGCTCCGACGCCGGCCTGTGCGGCCACCCGGCGCACCGTCAACGCCGAAAATCCCTCGCGGACCAGCAGTTCGAGCGCGGCCTTCCCGAGGCGGTCGACGGTATCGGCCTGCTTGGCGCTCAACCGGCGACGCGTCGACTCCAAGGCCGCTTCGGACACGTGTCCAGACACTACTGCAACCCACGATCACCAGCAACGGTAGGTTTATAGGCCATGAGCACCGCCGACACCGCCCTGCCCGCCGAAGCCGCCCGCCTGTTCGAGTTCGCCGAGCAGGTCATCGGATTCATGCCCGCCGACGAGGGCCGCGCACTCTACGACGCTGCCGTGCGCTATCTCGCCGACGGTGTCGGCGTGGAGATCGGCACCTACTGCGGTAAGTCCACCGTGCTGCTGGGCGCGGCGGCCGCGCAGGTCAACGGCATCGTTTACACGGTCGACCACCATCACGGCTCCGAGGAACACCAGTCCGGCTGGGAGTACCACGACACCACGCTCGTCGACCCGGTCACCAAACGCTTCGACACCCTGCCCACCATGCGCCACACCCTCGACCTGGCCGGCCTGGAGGATCATGTGGTGGCCATCGTCGGCAAGTCCCCTACGGTCGCCCGGGTCTGGGGCACCCCGGTGCAGTTCCTGTTCATCGACGGCGGCCACACCGAGGAGGCTGCCCAGCGCGACTACGACGGCTGGGCCGGATGGGTCGAACCGGGTGGCGGACTGGTCATCCATGATGTGTTCCCCGACCCGAACGCCGGTGGGCAGGCGCCGTTCCACATCTACCGCCGCGCAATCGATTCCGGTGACTTCAAGGAGATCTCGGCGACCGGGAGCCTTCGCTTGCTGGAACGGGTCTAGCGGCCCGAAGCCACACAGGCGCAGTCGAACTCGCCCTCCAGGCCACGCGGCAGATCGGCACCGCGGAAGATACCGGACGCCGGGCTGGCCCCGGACAACGCATCGGCCGCCAGGATCATCGCCGCACCCGTCCAGGTGGTGCGTTCCACCGGCCAGCGCTTGCCATCGGTGAAAACCAGCCCGGTCCAATAGGATCCGTCCACCTCGCGCAGATGCTGCATTGCGGCGAACTGCTCCAGTGCCCGGGTACGGTCGCCGACAGCGTCCAGCGCCATCACCAGCTCGCAAGTCTCCGCGCCCGTCACCCAGGGCCGGTGATCGACGCAACGGATACCCAGACCGGACACCACGAAGTCATCCCAGCGCGAGTCGATCCGAGCCTGGGCCGCCGCGCCTCGAATGGCACCACCGAGCACCGGGTAGTACCACTCCATCGCATGAGTGTCTTTGGCGTTGAACAACTCCGGATGCTCGGCGATCGCGTGGCCGAGTTGACCGACGGCTACCTCCCACTCTGGCTGTGGATCGTCGAGATAGTTCGCCAGCGCGAGCCCGCATCGGATGCTGTGGTAGATGCTCGCGCAACCGGTGAGCAGCGCCTCTTCTATCACGCCGGCATCACTTCTGGCCCAGCAGATCTCACCGCCCCCGCACTGAAGTGTCAGCACGAAGTCGATGGCCCGGGTGACCACCGGCCACATCGCCTCGGCGAACCCCCGGTCACCGGTGATCAGTGCGTGATGCCATACACCCGTCGCGATATAGGCGCAGAAGTTGCTGTCGCTGTTGGCATCCTCGATCACTCCGTTGCGCAGCTGGATCGGCCATGAGCCGTCCGATCGCTGGGCGGCACGGCACCAGTCGAATGCGGCACGGGCAGGTTCGAGCAACCCGGCAACGGTCAGCGCCATGGCGTTCTCGACGTGATCCCACGGATCGGTGTGGCCACCGACCGACCACGGGATCGCACCTGAGCTCTCCTGGGTGTCGGCAATGGACACCGCGGTCTGCCTGCACTGCTGCGGTGTCAGAACGCCGGCAACCCCGGGGATCTCGAGCTCAGCCATCTCAGACCGACGGTTTCTCGAAGTAAAGAGCGACACTCTTGCCGATCAACGGGTTCAGCGCCGCTTCGGCCTGACGGGTCAGCCAGGGTCGGCTCATCATGTCCCACACCAGCAGCTTGTGGTAGACCGCCACCGCGGGATGGGCCGGCTTTTCCACGCCGACAGCGCATTTGAGCCACCAAAACGGTGCGTGCAGCGAATGGGCGTGCGCACGGTGCGTGAACCGCATGCCGCGGCCGGCGACCTTGTCCCGGAGCTCATCGGCACGGTAGATGCGGATATGCCCGCCCTCGTTGGCGTGGTATTCGTCCGACAGTAGCCAGCAAACCTTCTCCGGCAGCCAGCGGGGCACGGTGATGGCAAGAGCTCCACCGGGTTTGAGTACCCGGACCAGTTCGGCGATCGCCGCGTCATCCTCGGGTACATGCTCCAGGATCTCCGAGGCGATGACACAGTCGAAGGTACCGTCGGCGTACGGGAGAGCCAGGGCGTCGCCCTTGACGGCCTCTGCACGGGCCGATGCCGGCGCCTCGCCCTGCTCTTTCATCGCGGTCAGGACGGCGTCCACATCGTTGAGATCCTCGACGCTCTGATCGAAGGCGATGACATCGGCACCACGCCGGTAGGCCTCGAAGGAATGGCGCCCAGCTCCGCAACCGACATCGATGACCGATGTCCCCGGCCCGACGCCGAGCCGGTCATAGTCAACCGTCAGCACGCTGCCGTCCTTTCCGAGTTCGCTCGATCGCACGCTCGTACACGGCAACAGTCTGCGCCGCAACGGATTCCCAGCTGTATACGTCAAGTGCCCGTCGCCGTCCGGCGGCGCCGAGCCGGTGCCGTGCGGAGGGCGAGTCCAGCAGTTCGCCGAGCATGCCAGTCAGTTCGTCGACATCGGCAGGCCGGACCAGGCGGGCACATTCACCCTCTTCACCGAGCACCTCGGGAAGGGCGCCGGCCCGACTCGCAACGATCGGCGTCCCGCTGGCCATCGCCTCCACTGCCGGCAGTGAGAATCCTTCATAAAGTGAAGGTATGCAAGAGATCTCGGCCGAGGCAAGAAGTTCGGCCAATGCCTCGTCGGACAGTCCGCTCGAAACGTTGACGATATCGGAGATGCCCAGTTCGGCGATCAGCTTCTCGGTCGGTCCGTTCGGTTCCAGCTTGGAGACCAGCTGTAGGTCCACGTTGTGGTGCGCGCGCAACCGCGCCACCGCCCGCAGCAGATTGCCGACACCCTTGAGCGGCACATCGGCACTGGCGATCGCGATGATGCGTCCCGGCACCCGGTTCGGTGCCGGCGTGAACAGGTCGGTGTCCACACCGAGGGGCACCACATACAGCTGCTCGGCACTGACCCCGAAATCCTCGGCGATATCGGCAGCGGACGTCGATGACACGGTCAGCAACTCCGGGATCGCACGCGCCACCCGCTTCTGTGTCTCGGCGAACGCGTACCACCGCCGTACCAGCGGCTTGCGCCACCACTTGGCGGCGGCCACCTCGTGAACGCGGTCGCGGGTGATGGGGTGATGCACGGTCGCCACCACCGGCGTGCCGCGCTCGGCCATCGTCAGCAACGCCGATCCCAGACTCTGGTTGTCGTGGATGACATCGAACTCGTCACCGCGCTCGGCCATGATCCGCGCCACCCGCAGACAGAACGTCTTGGGCTCCGGAAAACCGGCCGACCACATGGTTGCCAACTCGAGCATATCGATGCGATCGCGGATCTCCCGTGGGTGCGGGACGCGGAACGGATCGGGTTCACGGTAGAGATCCAGGCTGGGCACCTTGGTGAGGCGGACCCGCGGGTCCAGACCATCGGGATAGGGCTGGCCGGAGAATACCTCGACGCCGTGACCGAGCTCCGCCAAGCCACGGGACAGGTGCCGCACGTAGACACCCTGACCACCGCAATGAGTTTTGCTGCGATACGACAGAAGAGCTATGCGCACGTCAGCTCAATACGCTGAACTGCGGCGGAAGCATATTGGACATGTGTCCAGACTATAGTTTGACTAGCTAGTCGCCGCAACGCGGGCGCGGGCGCCCCGGTGAACGGGCTACGGTTGAACCATGCGTGCGCTGCTCGTGGTCGACGTGCAGAAGGATTTCTGCGAGGGTGGTTCGCTGGCGGTCGAAGGCGGCGCCGCTGTCGCGCGGGGCATCACCGAGTTGCTCTCCAAGCATGATTACGACCACGTGATCGCCACCATGGACTTCCACATCGACCCCGGCGAGCATTTTTCCGACACTCCCGACTTCCGGGTCTCCTGGCCGCGGCACTGCGTGGTGGGCACCCCCGGCGTGGATTTGCACGAGAACTTAGATCCGGCCGCGGTGCAGGCGGTGTTCACCAAGGGTGAGTTCTCGGCCGCCTACAGCGGATTCGAGGGCACTGATGCCGAGGGAACGAGCTTGACAGACTGGCTGGCCCAGCGCGGAGTGAACAGTGTCGACGTGGTCGGGATCGCCATCGACTACTGCGTGCGTGCGACCGCCATCGACGCGGTGGCTGCCGGGCTGCGCACCAGGGTGCTGCTGCCGCTGTGCGCCGGAGTGGCCGCAGATTCCGCCGCCGAGGCCGTCTGCCTACTGCGGGCGCACGGCGTCGAGGTCACCGGGTAGCGGTCGGATCCACCGGTCGCCCCGTCCAGTGGTTCGCTAAACCAGCAGACGGTCGATGGCACCCAACGGAATCGGCAGCCAGGTCGGCCGGTACCGCGCCTCGTAGCCGGCTTCGTAGACGGCCTTGTCCAGCTCGTAGGCGCGCAGGATGCCCGCAGACTTCCGGGGGTCGGTCCCGTCGACCGATGCGTAGCCGTCACAGAATGCCGCGCAGTTGCGTTCCGCCCATTCCCGCGCCGTTGCCGAGTCCCGCTGATGGGCGGCGTAGTCATAGGAACGCAGCATCCCGGCCACATCACGTAGCGGCGAATCCGGGCGTCGCCGCTCATTCAGCGGTTGCCCCGGCTCGCCCTCGAAATCGATCAGCAGCCAGTCCTGCGCGGTGCGCAGCACCTGACCTAGATGCAGGTCGCCGTGGATGCGGTGTTCGATCGCCGGCTCGTCGCCGATGGCGCGGTAGAACTTCTCGATCGCCGGAATACGTTCGCGCAGTTGGGGAACCGATGATCCGACGGCTTGCAGCCGGTCGATCATGGTCTGCACCGGGAAGGCCTTGACGTCCGTGCCGAGCGCCTCGGCCAGGGCGTGGTGCACCGAGGCCACCGCCTCGCCGAGCCGGAAGGACTCGCCGGCGAAGTCGCCGCCGGCCTCACTTTCGGTGGCCAGCCGCCAGCCTTCCGCCGCGTTCTTCGCGAACGTGCTCACCATCCCCAGGACGTACTGCTCACCGTCCCAATCGATCTCATAGGAACCGAGCAATGCGGTGATGTGTGGGTTGCCGGACAGCGCGCGGGTCAGCTCGATATCGGGGTTCACTCCCGGCGTGACCCGGCGGAACACCTTGAGGATCGCCTGATCACCGAACACCACGCTGGTGTTGGACTGTTCGGCGCCCATCACCCGGACCGGCGTGCCCGGTCCCAGGTCGGCTTCGGGTTCCCGGCGGAAGACAAGGTGCTCACCGATCCGTGCCGAGGTGTCGATGAGCGCCAGCAGCGCACCGGCGGCCGCCGGATCGAACAGCGCATCGAAAGCGTAGCGGTCACCTTCGGCGCCGATCAGCGCCCGGTTCTCACCGTCGCCTACCGCATCGGCGGTCCAGCGCACCACCACCTGATAGGTCTCGACGGAGCCGTCGGTGTAGGACACCTGCAGCAGCACCAGGTCCAGATCGGACTTCAGCGCCACCACGACTGCCGGTCGGGCCTCGGCGATTTCGCGGCCCCGGCCCGAGTACCATCGCTGCTCGGGCAGCCAGCGGTCGAATGGCAGTTTCATGACCCTCCAACGTACGCGCGTCGGTCTCCGCAGAACCCGTACCCGTAGGTGGCGCGTCGTACACACGGGTGCCGCTGCGGACACGGGTATGGTGCCGACGTGGCTGAATTACGTGATCACGGCGATCCCGGTGATGCCCCGTCGGTGCCGCCGCCCCTGGCACCCGTGGTGAACGCGACGCGTCCGTCGGCCGCCGAGGAGGCGCGCACCATCGCCGCGGCCACCAACACGGGCACCCTGGCCACCCTGACCGCCGACGGCGCCCCGTGGGCGTCGTTGGTCACCTACGGACTGCACCAGGGCGCCCCGGTGCTGTGTGTGTCCAATATGGCCGAGCACGGCCGCAATCTCGTGGGCGATCAGCGGGCCAGCATCGCCATCGTGGCCCCCGATGCGCCGGACGATCCGCTGGCGTCGGGGCGGGTCACGCTGGCCGGCATGGTCGTGCGGCCCACCAGGGAGGACCTGCAGACCGTCCGCGCCGCCCACCTGGCCGCGGTCCCCGCCGCCAAGTACTACATCGACTACAGCGATTTCACGCTGTGGGTACTGCAGGTGCAGCGGGTCCGCTGGGTAGGTGGGTATGGCCGGATGGATTCCGCATCCGGCCATGACTACACCGCCGCCGTCCCGGACGCGGTCGCACCGCATTCCGCTGGCGCGGTCGCCCACCTCAACGCCGATCATGCCGATGCGCTGATGGCGATGGCGCAGAAGCTCGGTGGCTTCCCCGACGCGACGGCCGCGACCTGCACGGCCGCCGACCGGTACGGGCTGGACCTGCGGGTGACCACACCGCGCGGGGTGGCCTACACCCGGGCCGGTTATCTGAAGCCCATCAATGGCATCGATGAATTGCGTTCGGCGGCAGTCGAGTTGACCCGAAGGGCACGCCAGGGCTGATATGGCTTCCGGCGTGCAATACGATTTTGTCTATGCAGCGCCCGAAGACCTGGCAAGCGGCTTTCGAGCTGATCAAGACGCGCGGCTATGAGCACCGCGAGGAGCCGTTCAAGCTCGCCAGTGGCCAGCTCAGCCATGATTACATCGACGGCAAGTACGCCATCGACAACGGCGAGCGGCTGTCCATCGTCAGCCGGGCGGTGGCCGACCTCGCCGCCCTGAACGGTATCGAGTTCGATGCGGTTGGCGGCCTCACCATGGGGGCGGACCCGCTGGCCCACGGGATCGCGATGGTCACCGGCGCGGCCTGGTTCTCGGTGCGTAAGGAACAGAAATCTCGCGGCCGTGAACAGTGGATCGAGGGCACCCGCATCGAGCCGGGCACCCGGGTCCTGCTGGTCGACGATGTCATCAGCACCGGCGGTTCGACCGCCAAAGCCCATGACCGCGTCACCGCGGCGGGTGCCGTGGTCACCGGGGTGATCCCGATGGTCGACCGTGGCGATGTCGCGGCTGGCCTGTTCGCCGGGCTGGGCGTGCCGTTCGTCGCGCTGGTCACCTACAAGGACCTGGGCATCGAACCCGTGCAGGCTATTTAAACGACCAGGACGCCGGCCGTCTCGTCGGGCGCGACGCCGAGCCGCACCCGGTCCCCGGGCCCGAAGGCCTGCCCGCTGACCTGCGCGGTCACCGACGAGCCATCCGCGAGTGTCACCACCACCCGCGACACCGCACCGAGGAACGCGACAGACCGCACGGTCGCGGTGCCCGCGGGGTCCGCGGTCAGTCGAATCATTTCGGGCCGGACCAGCGCGACACCCTCGTTCACCGATCCCGGCAGCACCGCCACCGTCCGATCCCACAGCCGCACGCGCCCGTCGAGCACCCTGGCGGTCACCCGGTTGTGCAGGCCGACGAATTCGGCGACGAACGGTGTCGCAGGCCGGGTGTAGAGCTCCGCCGGTGCCGCCAACTGCTCCAGGCGCCCGCTGTTCATCACCCCGACCCGGTCGGCGACTGCCAGCGCCTCCTCCTGATCGTGAGTGACGAACAGCGTCGTCGTGCCCACCTCCAATTGCACCCGGCGAATCTCATCGCGTAGTTGGCTGCGAACATGGGCATCCAGCGCCGACAGCGGCTCGTCGAGCAGCAGCACCCGGGGCCGGATCGTCAGCGCGCGCGCCAGCGCCACCCGCTGCTGCTGCCCGCCGGACAGTTCGTCGGCATATCGCCCCGACTGTGCGGACAAGCCCACGAGGTCCAGCATCTCGGCGGCCCGGCCGGCGCGCTCCCGGGAGCCGACGCCGCGCATCTTGAGCCCGAACGCGACATTGTCGAGGACCGTCAGATGCGGGAACAGGCTGTAGGCCTGGAACACCAGTCCGATATCGCGCTTGTTCGCCGGGACCCGGCCGATATCGCGGCCGTCGATCGCCACCGTTCCCGCATCGGCCTCGTCGAGGCCGGCAACGATGCGCAGCGCCGTGGTCTTCCCGCAGCCTGAGGGCCCCAGCAGCGCCACCAACTCGCCCGGCTGGATCCGCAGGGTCAGCCCGTCCAGCGCACGCACCGCACCGTAGCTGCGGGTCAGGCCGACCAGGTCGACCGCCACGCCCCCCGGCCCATCCCCCGTCGCTTCGCTCGTCCCATTCATGTTCGACGCCTCCGTCTCGTCACCAATGACAACACCAGCAGCAACGCGAACCCGAAGATCAGGGTGCCCAGCGCGGCCGCCACCGATGTCGGGCCGTCGCTCTTGCCGATCTCCACGATCTGCACAGGCAGTGTCTGGAAACCCGACAACGAGGCGACGGTGTACTCGCCGAGCACCACCGCGATCGAGATGAACGCCGCCGAGAGGATGCCGGTCCGGATATTGGGCACGATCACCGCCACGATGGTCACCGCCCAGCCGGCACCCAGTGATCGGGCCGCCTCGGCCAGCGTCTGCAGGTCGATCGCCGACAGTGCCGCGTTCAGCGCCCGGTAGGCGAACGGCAGCACCAACACGATGTAGACGAAGGTGAGGGTCAATGCCGATTCGCCGAGCAGGTAGGTCACCCACAGGTAGACGTTGCGCAGGCCGACGACGACCACCAGCGCCGGAATCGTCAGCGGCAATAGGCAGAGGAACTCGATGAACCTGCTCGCCCACGGCACCCGCAACCGCACCCAGATCATCGTCGGCACCAGCAGTGCCAGCATCGCCGTCACCGTGAGCACCGCCAGCAGCAGCGAGGTCAGGATCGCCGCGAACAACGCCTTGTCGGCGAACAGATTGACCCAGGCCGCCATGGTGCGGCCACCGGACTGCAGATCGCGAGTGGCGAAATCACCCATCGCATAGAGCGGAAACAGGAAGAAGGTGCCGAACAGCAGCCACAGCAGCAGCCGGAGGAGTTTCATCGCAGCCACCTCGCGGTGCGGCGCACCAGCAGGTTGTAGGCGAGCATCACCACGGCCACCACCACGATCATCTCCAGCGCCAGCGCGTACGCCAGCCCGGAACGTCCCAGCACCACCTCACTGGTCAGCGCCGACCGGATGAGCAGCGGCACAATGGGACTGCCCTGACTCACCAGCGCCGCCGCGGTGGCATAGGCGGCAAAAGCGTTGGCGAACAACAACAGCAGCGAACCCAGGAAGGGCGGCGTCAGCAGCGGCAACGCCACCTCGCGCCAGTACTGCCAGTCGCTGGCGCCCAGGCTCACCGCGGCCTCGCGCCACTGCGTGCGCAGTCCCTCCAACGCGGGCAGGAACACGATGACCATCAGCGGGATCTGGAAGTAGGTGTACACCAGCACCAGCCCGCCCAGGCTGTACAACCACCCGCCGACGGCGACGTTCACACCGAACAGCTGCTGCAGCCACAAGGTCAGTACGCCGTTGAGCCCGATCGTCGCCAGGAAGGCGAAAGCCAGTGCGACACCGCCGAACTGGGCCAGCACGCTGGCCAGTGACAGCACCGCGCGGCGCAGCAGAGAGGTCGGGGGGCTACTGAGGATCAGCCAGGCCAGCACCGCGCCGAGCAGCCCGCCGAGCAACGCACTGCTCGCCGAGAGCGCCACGCTGCGTCCCAGCGCGACCAGCGGCGCCTCGGTGAACAGCGCGCCGATCAGTTCCAGCGAGAAACGGCCGTCCACCACGAACGCGTTCACGATCACGGTGCCCGTCGGGATGACGAGGAAGACCAGCACCACCGCCAGGAACGGCAGCAGCGGCAGGGCCTGCCGGACGTAGCGCACTGTCAGCCGATGGCCTTGGCCCAGTTGGCTTCCAGATACTTCGTCGCGGCCTCGTTCTGCTCGACCGAGACGAATGTCGCCGCGCCGTCCACCGGCGGAAGCCCGCCGTAGACGACCCTGTCGATACTGCCCCTGGTGACCATCGAGTCGGCGCGCACCGGCCGGGCACCGCCGCCCAGATACAGGTTCTGCCCCTCGTCGCTGTACAGGAACTCCTGCCACAGCCGGGCCGCGGCGGGATGCGGCGCGTCCTTGTTGACGGCCTGGAAGTAGTAGCCGGCGACGGCGGCGTTGTGCGGAATGAGCACCTTCCAGCCCGGGACCTTCTTGGACTGCTCGACGTTCAGGTAGTCCCAGTCGATCACCACCGGCGTCTGGCCGGAGGCGATGGTGGCCGGCGTCGGGTCCACGGGCAGGAAGTTGCCCGCCTCGTTGAGCGAGCGGAAGAACGCAACCCCGGGCGCGATGTCATCGGGTGAGCCGCCCTGGGCGATCGACGCCATCATCACCCCGGAGAAGGCCGACCCGGACTGGGTCGGATCGCCGTTGAGGGCGACCTTGCCTGTGAATTCCGGCTTCATCAGGTCATCGACGCCCGCGATCGTCGGCACCTTGGTCGAGTCGTAGCCGATCGACATGTAACCGCCATAGTCGTTGACCCAGGTGCCGTCGGGATCCTTGAACGCGTCCGAGATCTCAGCGAAATGCTCCACCTGGTACGGGGCGAACATCTCGGTGTTGGCCAGTGCCACCGATTGCCCCAGATCGAAGACGTCCGGTGCGGTGCTGCGGCCCTTCTGCTGCACCGCGGCGTTGATCTCCTCCTGGCTACTGGCACCCGGCTGCGCCGAGTTGACCTTGATGCCGTACTTCTCGGTGAACCTCGCGATGATCGCGCCGTAGTTCGCCCAGTCCGGTGGCAACGCGATGACGTTGAGTTCGCCTTCTGCCTTGGCCGCCTCGATCAGCCCGTCCATACCGCCGAAGTCGGCGGCCGAGGTGGCGGTGCGCGCATCGTCGTCGGCGGACTGCTCCTTCTCGGGTGGGGCGCAGGACACCAGACCGGCGGTCAGCAGTGCGGCGGCAGTCAGACCCATCAGCGATTTCTGCATTGCCCGTATCTTCATTGCCCGTATCTTCATTGCCCGTATCTTCATTGCCGAACCTTCCGATGGACAGGCGGCCAGTCGGTGACCTGTCGGTGACATCGTGGTGAACGGGGTCCGACGCTACCGGCAACCGGCGAAACCGGGCTGCGCCTACCATCGAGGGGTGCCTGAAAGCGACCCGGTCGAGTTGTTCGCCGGTGCTCCGGTCGCCGCGCTGGCCACGGCCGGGGCCGACGGAGCACCGCATGTGGTGCCGGTGGTCTTCGCCGTCGAGGGGAACACCGTCTACACCGCCGTCGACGCGAAGCGCAAGTCCACCCAACGGCTGCGCAGGCTGGCCAATATCGCGGCCAATCCGCGGGTGAGCCTACTCGTCGACCACTACGGCGAGGACTGGAGCGAACTGTGGTGGGTGCGCGCCGACGGAACGGCCACCGTGCATCATGACGGCGAGCAGATGGCCGTCGGGTACAGCCTCCTGCGGGCCAAGTACATCCAGTACGAACGCACCGCGCTGGACGGCCCATTGGTGGCGATTGCCGTGCAACACTGGGCCTC
The DNA here is from genome assembly GCA_011620645.1 of Mycobacterium sp. Lineage (GTDB taxonomy): Bacteria > Actinomycetota > Actinomycetes > Mycobacteriales > Mycobacteriaceae > Mycobacterium. The sequence continues at coordinate 20,267 of WOYS01000049.1, read as the reverse complement.
CTGGCACGCGTGACCCGCTGCCGGGACAGCCGGTTCCAGCCTTAAAGCAGGAAGTATCTACAGCAGGCCGAGCAACTCCAGATCGGTCGCGTACTTGACGATGACCTCACGGCTGACGTGCGGGATGTCCTTGTCCGGTCCGATCTTTGCGTCCTGCACCGCGGTGCGGAACACGTCGGTGGGGGCCATCGCACCGTTCACCGGCACACCCGGTTGGGCGTAGTTGTGCAGCAACGGCAGCAGTGACGCTTGGCGCTGCCTGTCCGGCAGGGCGCGCAGCGCGGTCTCGAATCGGGACAGCCACTGCGCGTAGTCGCCGACTCGTTCGATCGGGTAGCCGGCCTCGACCAGCCAATCGACGAACGTGTCCATGCCGATGCCGTCGTCATACGGGTTCATCACGTGATAGGTCTCGAACGTCCGACCCGACTCGAGTGCCACCTGCGCGCCGAGCGTCGAGATGGCCTCTGCGATGAACTCCACCGGCAGGCCGTCGTAGTGGCTGCGCTGCGGATTACCGTCGGCGTCAAGCTGATTGAACGATTCAGGGGCGATACCGGTGGCAACCAGGCTGAGCATCATCCTGGTGAACATGTCGGGCAGGTTCAGCTGTCCGGCGTAACTCGTATCGGCAAGGATCATGTCGCAGCGGAACACCGACACCGGCAGCCCGCACAGATCGTGCGCCTCCCGCAACAGCACCTCGCCGGCCCACTTACTGGTGCCATAGCCGTTGGCATAGGTGTCATCGACGACCCTTGTGGCGGAGATGGTCCGGGTGTCGGCGTCCTCGACGAATCTGCCGGGTTCGATTCCCCAGCCGACGCCGATGGTGCTGACATATGTGTACGGCTTGATCTTGGTGGTCAGCGCGATCCGGATCAGCTCGGCGGTGCCCAGGGCGTTGGGTCCGAACAGTTCGCTGTAGGGCAGTACGTGGTTCACCAGCGCCGCCGGGTCCACGATGAGATCGACGGTATCGGCCAGGCGCTGCCAGACGTGTTGATCCAGACCGAGATCGGCCTCACCCTTGTCCCCGGCGATCACCTCGAGGTGGCGGTCCGCCAGTGCCCGGTAATGGGCGAGCAGTTTCGGGTCACCGGTATCGAAGGTGGCGTCCAGGCGTGCCCGGGCCTCGTCATCGGACTTGGCCCGGACGAGGCAGATCACCTTGCCGTCGACCAGGTCCATCCGCTCCAGCCATTCCAGGGCCAGGTAGCGGCCGAGGAAACCGGTGGCACCGGTCAGCAGCACGGTACGGATCTCGGTACCGCCCAATGGAAGTGACGGGGCGGCAGCCAGAGTCGCGGCGTCGACGAACTTGTCCAGGGTGAGATCGGCGGCGTGCACCGCGGTGGCGCCCGCACCGTGGAGGGAGGCGAACGTCGGCCTGCCGGTGCCGCCCGCCAGCTGGGTCTCGATGTGATCGGCGATGGTCTGCAGATCCGATGCCGGGCTGACGATCACCGAGACAGGGACCTC
>WOYS01000049.1:2478-18685 GCA_011620645.1 Mycobacterium sp. | reverse complement strand
CTGCAGATTTGCGGCCCGTGCGGCATCTTTCAGCGAGGCGGCGATCTCCGCCTTGGTGGCGCCGCTGTCGGTGGGCACTACCACGGCCAGCAGATAGGGCCGGGCGCTGTTGCCGTAGATGTAGATCTGGCGCACCAGGGGTGCGGTGTTGAAGGCCGCCTCCAGTGTGGACACCGTGACGAACTCACCCTGGGAGAGCTTGAGCACGTTGTTGCGCCGGTCGACATAGGCGACCTGATCGGGTCCGAGTTCGGCGACGATATCGCCGGTCCGGTAGAAGCCGTCCTCGTCGAAGACCTGCGCGGTGACCTCGGGGCGCTTGTAGTAACCGGGGAACAGTTGTTCGGAGCGGACCAGCAACTCGCCGCGCGGGTGCGGCCTGTCGGTCAGGTGGTAGCCCAGTTCGGGCACGTCGACGAGCTTGTACTCCAGCACCGGCGGCCGGGCGATCTTGCCGTCCACGAACACCGCACCCGCCTCGGTCGAGCCGTAACCCTCCAGCAGGTGCATATCCAGCAGCTTCTCCACCCAGACCTTCAGCTCGGGCGAGATCGGCGCCGAACCGGTGTGCGCGCTGATGAACCGACCGCCGAGCACGTTCTGCCGCATGTCGGCCAGCAGCGCTGGCTCATCGACGTCATCAGCGCCGATGTGGGCAATCCGGCTCTGGTACTCACCGAACAGCATGTCCCAGATGCGTGGCACGAAGTTCATCTGGGTGGGCCGGGTCAGGGCCAGGTCTTCCAGGAATGTCGACAGGTCGGCGCGGGCGACGAAGTTCACGGTGCCGCCCGAGGCCAGTGCGCTGTAGAGGATGCCGCGTCCCATCACGTGGCTCATCGGCATGAAGCTCAGCACGATGGAGGGCATCACGCCCCGGTTGTCGCCCCAGTGCGCGTGCGACGCGGGCCGCCAGATATCGGCGAGCTTGCTCGCCGGGTACATCGCACCCTTGGGCGCTCCGGTGCTGCCGGAGGTGTAGATCAACAGCGACAGCGGATCCGATTCATCTTGCGCTGCAACGGGTTCGATATCGGAGGCCGGGCGGGCGAGCACGTCGTCGAGGGTCTCGATGGTGATCAGGTCACCGAGCCGGGCCGTCGCGGCGGCCAGCGCGTCGCGCTGGTCGTCGACCTGGGGCCGGTAGTCGAACACCGCGAGCCGGGTGGCATCCGAGCCGAGTACCAGTTCCACGGCGTCATCGAGATAGTCGATGCTCGACGCGATGAGCACGGGTTCGGTCTCGGCGATGATCGGGGCGAGGGCGGCGACCGACGCGCTGGTCTGCAGCGGCACCGAGACGGCGCCGAGCTGGGTCAGCGCGATATCGACGACGGTGTAGTCCACGCTGGTGAAACCGAGCAGCGCGACCCGGTCGCCGGGGTTGACGGCGTGACCGCGCCATGCGTTGGCGAGGGTGTGCACGCGCTCCCACAGCTGTCCGTGGGTGATGGTCTCGAAACGCGGTTGCAGCTCGGCGATGGTGCGGCCGGTTTCGTCGGTGACGAACTCGACGGCGCGGGCGCCCAGCGCGGGCCGGTCGGCGTATCCGGTCAGTACGGTGCGCACGATCTCGGGCAGTGTCAGCCCGGGTTCGTCGACTGCGGCAGTGACCGACGCGCTCGGTGCGGCGGCGACGAACTCCGGGTCGGTGGCGTACAGCCGCGCAAGGCGGTCATCAAAGTTTTCGGCGGACATGTTTTCGGCGGACATGAGCAATCCTTCAGTTCTCTATCGATATTCATGGCCGGGGACTTCGTCGTCCGCACCGGTTCCGAGAACAACGTTAGCAAAACTAAAGATATGCCCGGGGCCTGTCATCTGCTGGTTTCCTGTGAGAACGGTCCTCAGACGGCGTGTGACGTGGCTTCCAATTGGGCCTCGTAGGCGCCCTCGTCACGTCCGAGCGCGATGGTGGCCGCAGTTAGGGCGACCACCGCCACCGCCAGCACCACCGCCTCCCACCGGTTCGCGGTGAGGGTCTCCCCGAGCAGGAACACACCGAGCAGCACGGCGGCCATCGGTTCGATCACGAGCATGGTGGGCACCGAGGTCTGTAACGACCCGGCGTGGAACGCGGATTGCTGCAACAGGGTGGCGAGCACGCCGAGCAGCACCAGCGCGTACGGCAGCGGGCTCGACAGCACCTCGGCGACGGATTTGCGGTCGAGTTCGTGCATGAGCATCTTGGTCAGCACCGCGACCAGACCGAACAGCACCCCGACGGCGACGGCCAGCGGCACCGCGCGCTGCCAGCCCGAGCGGCGCACCGCGACCACCACGCAGCCGATCAGCACGACCGAGCACACCGCCGCCACCACCGCGATGGTGGAGGCCGGCGCCACCTGATCGCTGACCCGGGGATGCGCGAGCAGGATGAAGATCGCCAGCGACACCGTCAGCAGCACCGCCCACAACCAGGCGCCCCGGGTGACCCGCCGGTGCGCCAGCCGCGCGCTCAAGGGCAATGCGAACAGCAGCGCCGACACCAGCACTGGCTGCACCACGATCAGCGATCCGTTGTCCAGCGCCAACGCCTGGAAGGCGAAGCCGGCCACCGCCGCGGCCGTCCCGGCCCACCACAGCGGACGGCGCAGCAGGGTGGCCAGCATGACCGTGCCGACGCCGTCCTCCTCCGGCACATCCATCGTCGCGCGCTGACGCACCACGATGCCGATGGCGGCGAATACGGCTGCGCACAGGGCGAAGAACACGACGAGCAGCTGCTCGATCACCGGCGAAGCACTCTCGTCACGCCCACCACACTAGGTGGTCAGGACTGCCGGAGCCGCCGCGGTATTGAGGTCCTCATAGGCGGCGCCGGAGGGAAGACACTGGCGGAGGTCAGGCGGCGGCCCGATCCGGCTTGTCGGCCCGGGCTGGCTTGTCGGGCTCGGATACCCGGGTTACGGATGTCTTGGCAACCGGCCTCTTCTGGAACGGCGAGCGCACGGTTGCCGCCGCCGAAGCCGCGGCGCGGCGCAGGGCCGACAGCGGGGCGGCCTTGCGGGTGCGCGGGTTCTCGGCCGCGTCCGGCTCGGACGCGTCCCGTTCAGCAGACTTCTGTTCGGCGATGCGTGCCTGTTTGACCGCCGACTCGGTGGCAGCGAAGTCGCTCACGGCCACCTCCGGGGTTTCGGTATCGTCGACCGCGCGGCGGGGCAATCTCAGCGGCGGTAACAGTTGCGCCGTAGTCGGCTCGCTGTAATCGGTTCTGTCATAGCCGAGTTCGACCACCCTGCGCAGCGGAGGGTCCACCGCGTCGAGTACCGGCTCGGGCACCAGGCCAGTGAACGGCATCAGCAGCGGCAGCCGCTCAGTCGGGATCAGGTAGTAGGTGGTGTCACCGTGCTGCTGGTAGTACATCGGGTCGGTCTTGTCGATGCCTTGCACCGACGACGCATCGAGATCCTGGGTGTCCCCGTGCAGGTAGACGATGCCGAGCACCGCGTTCGCGGTCGCCAGCAGGTTCAGCGGATAGGTGGGGAAGTCGGCCCATCCGTCGTACTGGCGGGCGATGTCCACGGTGACGCCGCCACCGTCTGCGGGATCGCGCACCGGCGTCGCACCGCTGAACGTGATGTCGAGCAGCGGTATGTGCAGGCCGTTGAACCGCTGCATGATGCCGCCGTTGGGCCGGCCGGGATTCTCGATCAGGACGTAGTTCACCCCTTTTACGGCCAGCGGATCGCCTTTGTAGGAACTGGCCACCACCGCGCCCTGCGAGAACCCGACCACGGTATCGCCGGCGGCCAGCGGTTGTTGACCGAGAGCCGCCTTGCCCTGGGCCACCGAGGCATTCCAGGTCGGGTCGCCGAGTCCCCCATTGGAGAACGGCCAGATCGACGCCGGGTAATCCACCTCCGAGAAATCCTCGTACAGTGGGCTTACAAGGCCCACGGCGCCGGCACCGGTGATCATCCCGACGGTGAAGTCGTAGGGCGACTGATGGCCGGTGGTGTCACCGATCCGGGTGCCCTCCAGGTAGTAGGTTGCCGCCGTCAGCACCGGCCCTGCCGGCGCCGTCGTCGTCAGCCCGATCAGCACAGCGGCGGCCAGAGCCAGCCCGGCAGCACCCACACCCCGCGTACCCGTCACCAGCGAATGCTATCCCGGCACAGATTTCCGGGCGGGGTTTCCGCCGCCGACCCGCGGTCAGTCGGTGCTCTGCTCGTCCTTTGCATTCGCCTTGTTGTCGGCCCGGGTCTTGTACAGGCTGGCGACGGTGGTGATGATCAGCGTGACGATGATGACACCGAGGCTGGCCAACGTCGGGATCTGCGGGACGTGCACGGCCTCACCGCCGTTGATGAACGGCACCTCGTTCTCGTGCAGGGCGTGCAGCACCAGCTTGACGCCGATGAAGAACAGGATGAATGCCAGGCCCTGGGACAGGTAGACCAGCCGCTTGAGCAGGTCACCAAGCAGGAAGTAGAGCTGACGCAGACCCATCAGGGCGAACACGTTCGCGGTGAAGACCAGGTAGGGCTCCTGGGTGAGGCCATAGATGGCCGGGATCGAGTCCAGCGCGAACAGCAGGTCGGTGGTGCCCAGCGCGACGATCACCAGGAACATCGGCGTCATCACCCGGGAGCCGTTTTCCGTGACCCACAACCGCAGGCCGTTCCATTGGTCGCTGAACTTCAGATGCTTGCGGGCGAACTTGACGACACCGTTCTCGGCATCGTCATCGTGCTCGGTGTCCCTTGCCAGCTTGATGGCGGTGTACACCAGGAACGCGCCGAAGATGTAGAACACCCAGGAGAACCGCTCGATGGCCACCGCGCCGAGCGCGATGAAGATGCCGCGGAAGATCAGCGCCAGGATGATGCCGACGAGCAAGGCCTGCTGCTGGTAGATCCTGGGCACCTTGAAGCTGGCCATGATGATCAGGAAGATGAACAGGTTGTCCACCGAGAGGCTGTACTCGGTGAGCCAACCGGCGAAGAATTCGACGCCAAACTGGCTGCCGTGGAATGTCCAGGTCCAGATGCCGAAGGCGACCGCCAGGCCGACGTAGAACGTCAGCGCGATGGATGTTTCCCGGGTGGACGGTTCATGTGGCCGTCGGCCGAATACCAGCACATCCACGAGCAGGACGCCCAGGGTGACGGCGAGGGTGATGCCCCACTCGAGTGCGGACACGTTCATATCGTTGGAGCCTCCGGTCGTCGATCAACGGCCGAGGTCTCTTCCGCCGGCGCAAACGTCGCGCAGACCCGCAGCACCGGTCGTCCGATGACGGACGACGTGATGACGACACCGCAGCGCAGGAGTACTCCCCTCGGGGCTGATTCTGTCAGACGATCACATCCCCTGCTAATCGGCTGGCTAAACACCGAAGGGTGGTGCTACCCGTCGCCGTCCGCCGTGGTCGTCGTGGTGGTGGTGGCGAACGGATTGACGATGAACGGATTCTCCTCGTCCAGCGTCGTCTCGCTCGTCGTCGTCTCGCTCGTCGTCGTCTCGCTCGTCGTGGTCTCGCTGGTGGTCGTCTCGCTCGTCGTTGTCTCCGTCGTGGGGGTGGTCGTGGTAGTCGTGGTGGTTGATGGCCTGGTGGTGCGTGTTGTGGTGCTCCGTGACGAACTCGTGGTGGACGAGGTCGGGTAATCGGTGACGTACTGCGGGCCGTTCGAGGGATCCACCGAATGCTGTGAGGTCTGCATGACGGCATAGATCAGCACACCGATGACCAGCACACCGGCGACACCGGCAGTGACAACCGCCCACGATTCCTCGTACCACGGAGTCGGGTCCGGTTCGCCGCCCTGCGCGTCTGCCACGAGCGCTGATGGTAACGAGCTTTCAGCCCGCCACGATCGAATCACCCCGGACTGTGATCACGGCCGGCACGGCGCTTCCGCGAAATCGTGCACCGACAATGCTTCAGCGGCGGAAAACGACCAGGCGCATCGCGGTGTACATGTAGATCGCCTCGCACCCGCCCGCCACGATTCTGGCGAGGTGGTACTGCAGGCCGGCCGCCGCCAGTGAGGTCGGCAGCGCGACGATGAACGCTGCGTAGTTGATCGCCACCACCACCACGTAGATCAGCAGCTGCGGCCCGACGGTGGAGTGGGAGCGGAAGTTCAGGGTCCGGTTCAGGAAGAACGCCAGCGTAAAGGCGCACACGTAGCCCACCGTGAGCGCGACCGGCAGCCCCACCGCGAAACCACTGTGCAGCACCGTCAACAACGCCATGTCCACACAGAAGGTGAAGCCGTTGATCAGCACGAAACCTAGAAAGGTCGGCGCAACAAGTGAATTCAGGCCAAATGGCAGTCGCGCGACGATCCGTTCACAGAGCCGGTGGAACCGCGCGACGACACCGGTCGGCGCCAATTCCAGGTGATCGAGGTCGCCGGTCACGCCATGACGGTCCCACAGCCAGATGACGGGTGCGTTATGCCCCGGCTAACGGCGGCGCCTCACCGTCGTGTGGCTGATGGAGCCCGACCCGGTGCTGGGCGCCATGGCATCAACCTCGGCTTCCCCGAGAACCAATGAGAGAATTGCACCCATGACCGTGACTGATGAAGCCGCCGTGCTGCCCAACGGACTGACCGTCGATGCCGCCCGTGCCGAGGCCGCCCGCACCTACGAACTGGACCGGACGCACGTCTTCCACTCCTGGTCCGCGCAGGCGCAGATCAAGCCGATGACCATCGTGGCGTCGGACGGCTCCTACGTGTGGGACGGCGAGGGCAACAAGCTGCTCGACTTCTCCGGCCAGCTAGTCTTCACCAACATCGGGCATCAGCACCCGAAGGTCGTGGAGGCCATCCAGGCCCAGGCCGCGAAGCTGTGCACGGTCGCGCCGCAGCACGCCAACGACGCGCGCTCCGAGGCGGCCCGCCTGATCGCCGAGCGCACGCCGGGCAGCCTGAACAAGGTCTTCTTCACCAACGGCGGTGCCGACGCCGTCGAGCACGCCGTGCGCATGGCACGTCTGCACACCGGCCGCTATAAGGTGCTGTCGCGGTACCGCTCCTACCACGGCGGTACCGACACCGCGATCAACCTGACCGGCGATCCGCGCCGCTACCCCAACGACTACGCCAGCAGCGGCGTGGTCCACTTCAACGGTCCGTTCCTGTACCGCTCATCGTTCCACGCCGAGAACGAACAGCAAGAATCCGAACGCGCGTTGGAGTACCTCGAGCGGCTCATCCAGCACGAGGGTGCGGCGTCGTTCGCCGCGATCATCCTCGAGTCGGTGCCCGGCACCGCAGGCATCATGGTGCCACCGGCCGGGTACATGGCCGGCGTGCGGGAGATCTGCGACAAGTACGGCATCGTGATGATCGCCGACGAAGTGATGGCCGGATTCGGCCGCACCGGAGAGTGGTTCGCGATCCAGAACTTCGGCGTGACACCGGATCTGATCACGTTCGCCAAGGGCGTCACGTCGGGTTACGTCCCGCTCGGCGGTGTGGCGATCAGCGAGGAGATCGCTGCGACGTTCGCCGACCGCGCCTACCCGGGTGGGTTGACGTACTCCGGCCACCCGCTGGCCTGTGCGGCAGCCGTGGCCACCATCAACGCGATGCAGGACGAGGCCATGGTGGCCAATGCCAAGCGCATCGGCTCCGACGTGCTCGGCCCCGGACTACGCGCGCTGGGCGCCAAGCATCGTTGCGTGGGCGAGGTCCGCGGCCTCGGGGTGTTCTGGGCGATCGAGCTGGTGGCCGACCAGCAGACGCGTGAACCGTTGGCGCCCTACGGCGGCTCGAGTCCAACGATGAATGCGGTCATCGCCGCGTGCAAGTCCGGAGGGCTGTTGCCGTTCGCGAACTTCAATCGCATTCACGCCGTGCCCGCATGCAACATCACCGACGACGAGGTGGCCGAGGGCCTGGCGATCCTGGACACCGCACTGGATGCTGCCGACGCCACCCTCTGAGCCACTCCCGGGCGAAACACGGCGCCAGTACCCCACGCCGTAGCCTGGCCAACATGGTCGACCTGCACCCGACAGTCGCGGTCCTCGCTCCCCTACTGGGCGCATGGACCGGTTCCGGCGCTGGCGAATACCCCACGATCACGCCATTCCAGTACTCGGAGTTCGTCACGTTCGGCCATGTCGGCAAACCGTTCCTGACCTACGGGCAGCGCACCAACTCCGTCGATGACGATCAGCCGCTGCACGCCGAGACGGGGTACATCCGGGTTCCCGAACCGGGCCGGGTGGAATGGCTGCTGGCTCATCCGACCGGCTTCGTCGAAGTGCTGGAGGGCACTCTGGACGCCGACGACGATGGGCTGACCATGGAACTCACCTCCACGGTGGGGCGCTCGTCCTCGGCCAAGGAGGTGACCGCCTTGAGGCGCACGTTCCGCCTGCACGGCGATGTGCTGAGCTACACGGTGCGGATGGCAGCGGTCGGCCAGCCGCTGCAACACCATCTCGCGGCCGTCTTGAAGAGGGAGCAATCGTGACCGCCAGCGCGAACGGCCGCATCCGGGTGCCCGCCGACCTCGATGCGGTCACCGACCGAGCTCCCGAGGACCACAGCGATGTCGATTCGGCTGCCGTCGAACGGATATGGGACGCAGCGCGGCACTGGTATGCGGCCGGTATGCATCCGGCGATCCAGGTCTGCCTGCGCCGAAACGGCAAGGTGATCCTGGATCGCGCCATCGGCCACGGATGGGGCAACGGTCCAGCGGATCCCGTAGACGCCGAAAAGATCCCGGTCCGCACCAGCACGCCCTTCTGCGTGTACTCGACGGCCAAGGCGATCACCACCACCGTCACCCACATGCTGGTCGAGCGCGGCGCGTTTTCCCTGGAGGACCGGGTGTGCGACTACTTGCCCACCTACACCAGCCACGGCAAGGACCGCACTACCATCCGCCATGTGGTGACCCACAGTGCGGGCGTTCCGTTCGCCACCGGTCCCAAACCGGATCTGAAACGAATGGACGACAGCGAGTACGCGCGGGACATGCTGGGGCAGATGAAGCCGGTCTACCGGCCGGGCCTGGTACACATCTACCATGGTGTGACGTGGGGCCCGCTGATGCGCGAGATCATCTTGGCGGCAACGGATCGCAGCATCCGCGACATCCTTGCCGAGCAGATTCTCGACCCGCTGGGTTTCCGCTGGAGCAATTATGGTGTTGCGGCGCATGATGTTCCACTGGTCGCGCCGAGCCATGTCACCGGTAAGCCGTTGCCCGCGCCGATCGCCAAGGCGTTCAAGCTGGCCGTTGGCGGCGCCCCCCAGCAGATCATCCCGTTCTCGAACACCCCCGAGTTCCTCACCGGCGTCGTGCCGTCGTCGAACACGGTGTCCACTGCCAACGAGCTGTCCCGGTTCGCCGAGATCCTGCGCCGCGGCGGCGAACTCGACGGTGTTCGGGTGATGTCGCCGGAGACGCTGCGCGCCGCCACGAAGGAGGCCCGGCGGCTGCGTCCGGACCTCGCGACCGGGCTGGCGCCGATCCGCTGGGGCACCGGGTACATGCTCGGGTCCAAGCGGTTCGGACCGTTCGGCCGGGACGGTGCCGGCGCGTTCGGGCACACCGGGCTGACCGATATCGCCATGTGGGCGGATCCGCAGCGTGCCCTGTCGGTGGCGGTGCTCAGCAGCGGTAAGCCGAGCGGGCACCCGGAGGCCAAGCGCTACCCTGCGCTACTGAATGCGATCAACGCCGAGATCCCCCGTATCCACAAGTGAGCCCCGTCGTCTGCAGCCGCGGTGCCCGCTAACTGCGCGAAACGGCCCGCACCAACAGTCGCAACAGCACTTGGCCGACCGCCGCGAGCGGGAGCTTGACGAGCGGGAACGACGCGGTCGAACCGACGGTGTACTCGATGCGGGTGCCCGTGCCTGCAGGCGCCAGTCGCACCTCCCCGGTGTAGCCGGGGATCGGGGTGCCCGAAAGCGCCTTGTAGCCGAGCACGTGTGGCGCGTCGAAGGTCGTGACCTCCTCGACGATGTCCGGACCGGGCCCCGGTGTGCTGATCCGGCGGACGGCACCGAGTCCGTTGGGGTCGGGCGTACCCGGCCGGCCGAGGTTGACGCTGATTCCCGGCGCCCAGCCGGCCATGCCCACGTGGTCGGTCAGGGTGGCCCACACCGTGTCGATCGGGGCGTTGACGGTGGCGTTCGCTGTGACATGCATGAACCCATCCTGCCCCACCGGTTGGTAGACCCGTCTACGTGACGGCCATCACCCTTGACTATGGTGACCAGATGAGCAGTGTCGCTGATGCAGACCGGGTCGCCGACCTCGCCCGCGCAGTCGTGGCCGGCCACGACCCGAAAAAGGTTCCGATTCCCGAGTTCCTGACGGCGAGCTATGACGCCGGGCTGTCCTGGGTGCACTTCCCCGAGGGCCTCGGCGGGCTCGGGGTGCCCCGTGGCCTGCAGTCCGTCGCGGACGGCATCCTGCAGGGCGCCGGCGGCCCGATGCCGCTACGGCTCAACCCGATGGGCTATGGAATGGCCGCACCCACGGTCCGCGAACACGCGCAATCCGAGGAACTCAAGAAGTTCTGGCTACGCCCGCTCGCCAGCACCGAGGACATCTGGTGCCAGCTGTTCTCCGAGCCGGGCGCGGGCTCCGACCTGGCCGGCCTGGCCACCTCGGCCGTGTGTGACGGCGATGACTGGGTGATCAACGGCCAGAAGGTGTGGACCAGCCTTGCCCACCGCGCCCGCTGGGGCCTGCTGCTGGCACGCACGAATCCCGATGTGGCCAAACACAAAGGGCTGACCTACTTCGTGCTCGATATGCACGCCCCCGGTGTCGAGACCCGCCCGCTGCGGCAGCTGACCGGGCAGGCCGAGTTCAACGAGGTCTACATCACCGACGCCCGCATTCCCGATGCACACCGGCTCGGCGATATCGGTAACGGCTGGGGCGTGGCGATGACAACCCTGATGAACGAGCGCAGCGCGCTCGGTGGCAGTGGCAGTAAACGGGGCGCGGGCACCATCTCCGAGGCGGTCGGGCTGTGGGGGTCACGACCGGATCTGCAAACCCCGGTGCTGCGTGACCGATTGACCCAGCTCTGGCTGCGGTCGGAGGCCCAACGACTCACCGCGCAGCGCTCCCGCGCCACCGCGACGGTCGGCGGCCCGGGCCCGGAGGGTTCGATCGGCAAGCTGGTCGGCGCCGAACTCAACCAGCACATCTACCAGTGGTGCATGGATCTGCTGGGCACCGAGGGTGTGCTGTACGACGGATACGGGCTTCCTGTGGGCGGCGTTGCCCGCGAAAACGACACAGACTGGCGGGGCCCACTTCAGCAGCGATTCCTGCGCAGTAAGGCCAACACCATCGAAGGCGGTACATCGGAAGTGATGCGCAACATCCTGGCCGAGCGGATCCTCGGGTTGCCCGGCGATCTGCGTACCGATGCCGGTATGCCATGGAAGGAGATCCCGCGTGGCTGAGAAGCTTGCGGATCAGCCCGACAACACGGCTGAGAAGCTTGCGGATCAGCCCGAAAAAGTGGCTGAATTCGAATTCACGGGCGAGCAGGCCCAGTTGCGTGACGCGGTGCGCAAGTTCAGCGCCAACAACTTCGGCGAGGCCAAGGCCCGCACTCAGATGGAGTCCGAGCCGCGTTTCGATCGGCAACTCTGGCGGCGCTTGGGCTCTGAACTCGGCGTGCTCGGCCTCTCCGTACCGGAGGCCGCCGGTGGTGTCGGCGGCACCCTGGTCGACCAGGCTATCGCGGTGGAGGAACTCGGCGCCGCGCTGGCGACCGGACCCCTCTTCGGCACGGTGTTCCTCGCCGTTCCGGCACTGGTGGCCGCCCCGGCGGGCCCGGTGCGCGACGAACTGCTCGGCGCACTCGTCGAGGGCACTCGCACCGCGGCGTTCGCCGTGCCGGACCGGGCGGGCGCGTTCGACGCCGCGGCCGTGACGGTGAGCGGCACCGAGGCCCTCACCGGCACGGTCGAAAGAGTCGTCGACGCCGATGCCGCCGACGAACTGCTGGTGGCCGCAACAGGTCCCGCTGGTGTGGCGCTGGCGGCCAGCATCGCCCAGGCGTTGGCGTCCACGGCGTTCGCCCGGATCGCCAACGACACCATCCAGGTGCACGGCGGCATCGGGTTCACCTGGGAGCACCAGACACACCTGTACTTCAAGCGCGCCACCACCGATTCCGCACTGCTGGGCAGCGCGGAGGCGCACCGCAACAGGGTGGCCGAACTGGTGCTGGACACCGCGCCCGCCGATCGGCCGCCACGGGTGGCTACCGGATAGCAGACGTCTCCCTATCGCGACGACAGCTGTTCGTCGCTAGCTGATCGCCGCGATGGCCTTGTAGATGCGCTGCTCGCTGACCGGGCGCGGGGTACCCAGCTGCTGGGCCCACAGACTGACCCGTAATTCCTCTATCTGCCAACCGATATCGGTGACATCGGCGCTGCAGGCGCGGGCCGGTGAGAGCTTGCGGACCAGACTGTCATAGGCGTCCTCCACGCCGCGCACCCGGTCCATCCGCTCCCGGTCGGCGCCCAGCGCGTGCGGCAGCCGGTCCAAACGTCTACCGATCGCCAGCAGGTAGCGGGTCAGATCGGCCAGCCGGGTGACACCGGTGATGGTGACGAAACCCTTGGGCAACAACCGATCCAGCTGTGCCTTGATATCGGCGACGGCCTCGGCCTGCGCGGCGGGCGGCCGGTCCGGAAGCGCGACCTGCGCCTCATGGGCGGCGGCCAGAACCTTCCCGACCCTTCCGGCGATATCCGAGGTCGTCGCGGCCAATCCCTTTCCCACCCGCGCCGCCAGGACATCGAAATCGGCCTTCGTCCAGACCAATTCCCTGGACAACGCGTCGACCGCCGCATCGGCACAGTCCTCCAGCAGCGCGCCCAGAGTGCCGTCCGGGTTCGCATTCAGCGTCAACCGTGCCCGGGTGTCCAGCCCACGCTCCACCGCCTTGACCGGCGACGGTGCCGTCAATCGCAGCAGCCGGCGCAGACCCGGGCGCATCGTCGCAGTCTGTTCGGCCTGGGTGGCGAACACTTTCACATCCACCCCGGTGCCGGTGTCGACGAATGCCGGGAACCCACGGACGGTATGCCCGCCGCTGAGTTGTTCGACGCTGCGCGGCAATTCGGCCAGATCGTCCGGCCACGACGTCAGACCGCTTCGCTGCCACTCGCCGGCGACAGCCTGGGCGATCGCGCGCTGCACCGGGGCCGCCAGCCTGTCCTGCAGTCCGGCAAGGTCCTTGCCCCGCGCGACCTCGGTGCCGTCGGCGGTCTCCACCGCGAACGTGACCCGCAGGTGATCGGGCACCTTACTGAGATCGAAAGCCTCGACCGGCACCACGATACCGCTGCGCCTGCGCAGTTCGCGCTGCACCTCGGTCAGCAGGGAGCCTGCGCCGGGATCGAGATCATCGAGGATCGCCCGCGCGGTGTCCGGTGCGGGCACGAAGTTGCGGCGCAGATCCTTGGGCAGTGACTTGATCAGCGCGGTGACGATCTCCTCCCGCAATGCGGGTACCTGCCATGCGAATCCATCACCGCCGATCCGGGTGAGCACCTCGACCGGAATATGGACCGTCACACCGTCATCGGCGGCGCCCGGTTCGAAACGGTAGGTCAGCGGCAGCGCCAGATCCTCGGCGCGCCAGGTATCCGGATGCTCGTCGGTGTCATCCGAACGCAGCATCTCGGCGCGGGTGAACGTGAGCAGATCCGGTGTCTTGTGCCGTTGTATCTTCCACCATGCGTCGAAATGCCTGGCCGACACCGCTTCCGGCGGAATTCGGGCGTCGTACAGAGCGAACAGCTCTTGGTCACCGATCACCAGGTCACGCCGGCGGGCCCGCTCCTCCATCTCCTCCAGCTCGGCACGCAACGCGATGTTGTCCCGGAAGAAGTGGTGCCGGGTCTGCCAGTCACCCTCGACCAGGGCGTGCTGGATGAACAGGTCGCGGGACACCGCCGGGTCGATCTGGCCGTAGCCGACGGTCCGGCGCGGCACCAGTGGCAACCCGTAAAGCGTCACCCGTTCGAAGGCCAGCACCGCGCCGCGCTGCGCATTCCAGTGCGGCTCACTGTAGTTGCGCTGCACTAGGTGCCCTGCCACCCGTTCGATGGATTCGGGGTCTATGCGCGCGGCGGTGCGGCCGAACAACCGGCTGGTCTCCACCAGGTCGGCCACCACGATCCAGCGCGGCGGCTTACGAGTCAGCACCGAGCCCGGCGCCAGCACGAACTTGGTGTTGCGCGCCCCGGTGTAGTCGCGGGTGTCGCCCTCCCGTAGTCCGATGTGGGACAACAGGCCAGCGGTCAGCGCGGCGTGGATCCGGGCGTGATCGGGTTGCTCTTGGGACTCTGAAGCTTCCCGGATGCCCAGATCACCGGCGATGCTGCGCAGCTGGCCCGCCAGGTCCTGCCACTCCCGGATGCGCAGGTAGTGCAGGAACTCGTCGCGGCACATACGCCGGAAGGCACTGCCGGAACGCTCTTTTTGTTGCGCGCGCAGATAGCCCCAGAGATTGAGGTAGGACACGAAGTCGGAGTTCTCGTCGGCGAACCGCGCATGTTTCTGGCGCGCGGCCTCCTCACGATCGACGGGGCGTTCCCGCGGGTCCGGGATGGACAGCGCGGCGGCCAGCACCAGCACCTCACGCACGCAGTTCTCGCTCTCGGCGGCCAGGATCATCCGGCCGATGCGCGGGTCCAGCGGTAGCCGGGCCAGTCGTCGTCCCACCTCGGTGAGCGCACCGTCAGCGTCGAAGGCGCCGAGTTCCTGCAGCAGCTGGATACCGTCGCGGATGCTGCGCGCATCGGGCGGGTCCAGGAAGGGAAAGTCTTCGATATCACCGAGTTTGAGAGCGGCCATCTGCAGGATGACCGCGGCCAGGTTGGTGCGCAGGATCTCCGGATCGGTGTAGCGGGGCCGGGACTCGAAATCGTCCTCCGAGTACAGCCGGATGCAGACGCCGGGTGCGGTGCGGCCGGACCGGCCGGCCCGCTGCGCGGCGGAGGCCTGCGAGATCGGTTCGATGGGCAACCGCTGCACCTTGGTGCGTCTGCTGTAACGGGAGATGCGCGCGGTACCCGGATCGACCACGTACCGGATGCCCGGAACCGTCAGCGATGTCTCGGCGACGTTGGTGGCCAGCACGATTCGCCTGCGCGCCGTGCTGGACGTGAACACCTTCTGCTGTTCGACGGTGGACAGCCGGGCGTACAGCGGCAGCACCTCGGTGCCCTGGTCCACCAGCCCGCGCAGCGCATCGGCGGTGTCCCGGATCTCGCGCTCGCCGGACAGGAACACCAGCACATCGCCGGGCGGTTCAGCCTCCAGCTCCCCGATGGCGTCGACGATGGCCTCGGTCGGGTCCCTGACCTCGGTGCGCACGATCTCGTGATCGGGGTCGTCGGGATCCTCCCCCTGCTCTGCGGTGACCGGCAGCTCCAGCGGCCGGTACCGGATCTCGACCGGGTACGTGCGCCCCGACACCTCCACGATCGGAGCACCGCCGAAGTGCTCGGCGAACCGTTCGGGCTCGATGGTCGCGGAGGTGACGATGACCTTCAGGTCTGGCCTGCGCGGCAGCAACTCCCGCAGATAGCCGAGCAGGAAGTCGATGTTGAGGCTGCGTTCGTGGGCCTCGTCGAGGATAAGGGTGTCATAACGCAGTAGCCGGCGGTCCCGTTGAATCTCGGCGAGCAGAATGCCGTCGGTCATCAGTTTGATCAGCGTCGAATCGCTGGCCTGGTCGGTGAACCTGACGGTGTAGCCGACCGCGGACCCGAGCGGGGTGCCAAGTTCATCGGCGATGCGCTGGGCCACCGTGCGGGCGGCCAGCCGCCGTGGCTGGGTATGCCCGATGGTGCCGCGGATACCCCGGCCCAGCTCCAGGCAGATCTTGGGCAGCTGGGTGGTCTTGCCCGAACCGGTGGCCCCGGCGACCACCACGACCTGGTTGTCGCTGATGGCTGTGGCCAGTTCGGCGCGGCTGTCGCTGACCGGCAGGTCCGGGTAGGTGATTTCCGGGACGGCGGCCCGGCGGGTGAGCACCAGCGCCTCGGCGGCGGTGAACTGCTCGATCAGGGAGTCCGACGGTTCGCCGTACAGCCCCTTGAGCCGTCGCCCCAACCGGGAGGCATCCCGGAATGTCAGATCGTCCAGCTTGGCGCGCAGCGCACGGGCGGACTGATCCATATCCCGTCGCTCCGCTCGCCTCGACATATCCCGTCGCTCCGCTCGCCTCGAC
>WOYS01000049.1:0-2378 GCA_011620645.1 Mycobacterium sp. | reverse complement strand
CATATCCCGTCGCTCCGCTCGCCTCGACATATCCCGTCGCTCCGCTCGCCTCGACTCGAACACCCGCGCCAGGATAGGCGGTTGACCGCCACCCCCGCCCGGGTGCAAGCTCGAGGTCTCGACGTCACTGGAGGTATCCATGGCTGATTACTTCGGCGCGATGGTGCGCGACTGCCTCGACATCGGGAGCCGATCAAGTCCGCGGATAGCCCGGTCGGATTTCCCGGCACTGCTCACCGATGATGTCCGGCTGCACGTCGTGGCGGGCCGGGTGGCCGCCGCCGAATGGGGACGGGCCGAAGCGCACGCCCCGGTGAACGTCACCGTCACCCACGTGCTGGCCACCGAGCACGGCCTGGTGTACATGGCCACGCTGTCCACCCCGCACCGAGATCCCTGGCACTATCTGGCCGCCCCACACACCCTTTTCGACCGGATCGCCGACCGGGTGCACGACGCGCCTCCACCGACCGGGTCGGTCGCCGCGGTGGATTGCCGGCTCGATCACGACCTGACCTCGATATGGCAGTTCGAGGCCGCGCTGCGCAGGATGCTGGACGACTACCCGGTGCTCGAGCTGGAGCTGGCCGGCGCCCAGTAGTCGAGCATCTCGGCGAAGGTGTCGAAAGCCGGCTTGGACGGGCCGTAGGCCGCCTCGAAATGCACGCTCAGCGGGAAGCCGAGCCCGCCGACGCCGTCGACCACCCGCTTGTACAGATCCAGCATCTCGCGGCGCTTCGCGTCGGGGTCCAGCGGTGCGAGCCTGCTGACGAATTCCTGTTCGGCGGCCACCGCTGCATTGCCCGGGTCCTGGATCAGCCAGTTGATCAGCCCGATCTTGGATTCCAGCTTCGGCACGAAACCGAAGGACAGCAGGATTTCCGGACGGTGCTCGGTGGTCGCCGCGAACTCGGTGAGGAAGCCCACGATGGCGTCCGAGTACAACAACTGGGTCATGCCGTAGGTGGCGCCCCGATTGCATTTGAAGTTGAAGCGGCCCTGCTCACCGTCCCGGGTCGGGATCAGGATGACCCCGCGGTTGGGCACCAGCTTGTCGAAGATGGACAGCGCGTCGGTGGGGGCGACACCGCCGCCCTCACCGTCGCTGAGCGTGCGGGGCACCCCGACGAAGGCGATGCCGTCGAAGTTCGCCCCGTTCAGCTCGGTGAGCCTGCCGCGCAACGCGGATTCGTCCAGAAACGAGGTGACCTGGGTGCACAGTCCGCGAGATGCGGGCAGTTCGGGCTGAATCAGCGACCAGTACTCCAGGACGTCCATCTTCGGTTTCATCTCGATGGGACGGTCGTCGTCCTCGTCGATCATGCCGGGGATCATGATGTGCGCGATGTCGACGCCAGCCTCTTTCGACAACGCGCGGACCTTGACCGCCTCCTCGACGGCATACTGCGCACCCCGTTCCACGTTCGGTGGGACGAGTTCCAGCGCGATGGTGTTGAGCGGCACGACCGTCACCCTAAGGGGCGGGGCACAGATAGGCCTACCCCAGCTGGGTACGGTAGTTTCGCCACGTGAGTGCCATGCCCGCAGCCTTCATCGGTCACGGCAGCCCGATGAACGCACTGGAAGCCAACCGCTACACCGCCGCCTGGCAGGCGTTCGGGCAGTCGGTGCCGCGGCCGCGCGCCATCCTGGTGGTCAGCGCGCATTGGTACATCAACGCCACCGCCGTCACCGCGATGACGCGGCCCCGGACCATTCATGATTTCTACGGTTTTCCGCCCGAGCTCTATGCCATCCGTTACCCGGCACCGGGTCTGCCCGCCCTGTTCGACGAGGTAGCCGACACGGTGCAGCCGACGTGGGTCGGTGCCGACGAGGACAGCTGGGGTATCGACCACGGGACCTGGTCGGTGCTGCGGCATGCCTTCCCGGACGCCGATGTCCCCGTCGTTCAACTGTCCATCAACGCCGAGCAACCGCTGGAATACCATTTCGACCTCGGTGCGCGGCTGGCCCCGCTGCGTCAGCGCGGCATCCTGGTGCTCGGCAGCGGAAACATCGTGCACAACTTGCAGGCGATGTCCCCGGCTCTGCGTGACAGCGGATTCGACTGGGCCGCAAGGTTTGACGATGCTGCCCGCGAGTTGCTGACCTCCGCGCCTGCCGATGTGCTGAAACTGCGCGAGCACCCTGATTTCGAGAGGGCGGTGCCCACCGCCGACCACTTCATCCCGATGCTGTACTTCGCCGGACTGGCCGGAGCCACGCCCGCCGCCGTGCTGGTGCAGGGTTACGACTATGGCTCGTTGTCGATGGCGTCCTACACGCTCTGATCGGCCGTCGGGCGGTCCAGATACGCGAAATGAGTGTGGTTGTCACCAGACCCAGACGGACATGTCGTCGGGTGGGTAGTTCAT
>WOYS01000022.1:37447-39266 GCA_011620645.1 Mycobacterium sp. | reverse complement strand
TACCCGGCCACGCTCGATATGACCACCAGCGTCCGTCGAAACGGTATACACCGATCGCGAAACCTGTACCCCGCAGTCCGCAAGCCGTTCTCGCTGTTCACCCCGCCGCACAAGATCGTCTAGGCGCTGAACGCGGTGCCGGGAGCGGTGTGGATAACCTGGTGGGGCAAGAAGCGCACTCCGGTCGTACCGCCCACCGCGGTGCGGGCGCCATCGACCACCAAGACGGACTCCTCCGATGACAGCTCCCCGCACCGGACCCGATACCAGCGGGTCAGATCAGGACAGTCGCGACGGCGGTGCCGAGGCGGCCTGACGCCGCTGGTAGCGGCGCAGCCGGGCCAACAGCACCCGCCGGTGCACCTCGAACGATAATGACAACGGGTCGCGCCACCGCTTACTGAGCATAGTGGCTCAACTGTCGCACAGCGAATGTGCCAATGCGGTTGACGCGCCGGACCTTTGACCTATCTCACTCTCGAAACAAACTGCGGGTGAACAGTTTCCGAGCGACAGGAGAACCCGCTTCGTCATCGTCGCGGTCTGATCCAACACAAAACCGCCCGACCTGCATCAGGTAGGGCGGTTTTTGGCGGTGGCGGAGGGATTTGAACCCTCGGACGGGGGTTACCCGTCACACGCTTTCGAGGCGTGCTCCTTAGGCCGCTCGGACACGCCACCGCGTGGCAGCTTACCGGGCACACGCGGCTACCCCTAATCGCACCGTTTTCCACGCCAGGGTTGTGCCCACAGTGCGTTCGCGACCCTCACGTAGAAAGCGGCGAAGCGTCAGCGATGGCGTGCGAAGAACTCCTCCAACGGCGCCGCGCACTCCTGCGCCAGCACCCCACCCCGCACCTGAGGCCGGTGGGTGAGCCTGCGGTCACGCACCACATCCCACAGCGAGCCGACGGCCCCGGTCTTGGGTTCCCACGCCCCGAACACCACCAGGCCGATCCTCGCCATCACCAGCGCACCGGCACACATGGTGCACGGTTCGACGGTGACCGCCAGCGTGCAATCGGCCAGCCGCCACCCGTCGCCGAGCCGGACGGCAGCCTTGCGTATCGCCAGGATCTCGGCGTGCGCGGTCGGGTCACCCAGTGCCTCACGGGCATTGGCCGCGCGCCCCACCTCGGTCCCGTCCGGGCCGAAAACCACCGCACCGATCGGCACATCGAGGGGCCCGGCCTCCCGGGCCGCGTCGAGCGCGAGCCGGATCAGTGCCTCGTCGGAGGCACTCACCGACCGAGTTTGTCGAGCACCGCGGACAGTTCGCCGTCGAAGCCCATCCGTTCGGCGATCGCGGTGATCTGCTCGTCGATCTCCAGATCGTCATCGGAGACGATGACACCGAGCACGCCTTCGGGCAGCCCAACATCGGCGAGCAGGCCCAGGTCGCCCTCCTCGAACGGGTCCCGGTCCTCGAGGTCCTCATCGTCGATATCGGAGTCCAGCTTGTCGAGCACCTCGGCGGCGATGTCGTAGTCCAGCGCGGCGGTGGCATCCGACAGCAGCAGCCGGGTACCCGCAGGGGCCGGCCGGACAATCACGAAGAACTCCTCGTCGATGTCGAGCAGGCCGAAAACGGCGCCCGCGCTGCGCAGTTCCCGCAGTTCGGTTTCGGCCGCCGCCAGGCTGTTCAGCGCTGCCTTGTGCATGGGTGTACACCGCCACTTGCCGTCCTCCCGGACGACCGCGACTCCGAATCCACCGGGCAGGTTGGCAGCCTCCTGCGCCGGAGCGCGCTGTGCTCCCATGGGCGCTAACGGTAGTCCCCGGCCGGGGCCTTTGACCACCTATTCACCGGTGGGCCGAG
>WOYS01000022.1:7224-37347 GCA_011620645.1 Mycobacterium sp. | reverse complement strand
GCTAACGGTAGTCCCCGGCCGGGGCCTTTGACCACCTATTCACCGGTGGGCCGAGCTATTCACCGGTGGGCCGAGGGTGTGCCAACCTAGAACGGTGACCGACACTCCGGTATGCGTGCTGGGCCTGGGACTGATCGGCGGCTCTCTGATGCGGGCAGCAACCGAGGCGGGCCGCAAGGTGTTCGGCTACAACCGCTCGGTGGACGCAGTGAAGGCCGCCCAGTTCGACGGATTCGACGCCACCACCGCGCTCGACGAGGCGCTGTCCCGCGCGGCGGACACCGACGCGCTGATCGTGCTGGCCGTCCCCATGCCCGCGCTGGGCGCCATGCTCGAACACATCCGCGCCGTCGCACCGGACTGCGCACTCACCGACGTCATCAGCGTCAAGGGCGCCGTGCTGCGCGAGGTCGAGGCGCACGGGTTACGGTCCCGGTTCGTCGGCGGCCACCCGATGACGGGTACCGCCTACTCCGGTTGGGGCGCAGGTGACAAGGGCTTGTTCACCGGGGCGCCATGGGTGATCAGCGTCGACGACGACGTCGACGCGGGCGTCTGGGCCCGGGTGATGAATCTGGCGCTGGCCTGCGGATCTTTCGTGGTGCCTGCCCGATCCGATGAGCACGACGCCGCCGCCGCCGCGATCTCGCATCTGCCCCACCTGCTGGCTGAGACGCTGGCGGCGACCGCAGGCGATGTGCCGCTGGCCTTCGCGCTGGCCGCCGGTTCGTTCCGGGACGGAACCCGGGTCGCGGCCACCACACCCGACCTGGTGCGCGCGATGTGTGAGGCCAACTCCGAGCAGCTACTGACCGGGCTGGACCGCAGCATCGAGTTGCTCACCCAGGCGCGCGAGCACCTGGCGGCACACATCTCGGTGGCCGATCTGGTCGAGGCGGGCCATGCCGCCCGCGTCCGCTATGACAGCTTCAGCAGACCCGACATCATTGCCGTCACCATCGGTGCACCGAACTGGCGTGCCGAACTCGCCGCTGCCGGCCGGGCCGGCGGGGTGATCAGATCCGCACCGCCAGTCCGGGATAGTCGAGGATGAAACCGTCATCGTCGACGGTGACAGTGGTTTCGGCGATCGGCGATTTCAGGCTGATATCGGCCGTGCCGGTGCTGCGGTAGCTGATGGTCTCCAGCTCCACGGTCAGCTCCGGCAGCCGCACATACACCACCGGCAGCTCCAACGTCGCCGCCTGCCGGTGCAGCCCGATACGGCGGATCGGCAGCGCGTTGAACAATGGGCTGAACACCACATCGACGTCCAGCGCACCGTCGTAGGCAGCGCGGCTGGTCTGGTTCTGGTGATCCCGCACCAGCCACATGCCCTCTTCATCGCGCGCGATGGAGAGCTGACGGTCGCGCTCGGCCAGTGTCATGGTCAGCGACAGCCGCTTCGTGGCACCGGTATCATCGGTCACCAGGTCATAGGACGCGCTGAACGCGGGGTGCGACGACGTGGCGGCCGCGACGATGCGGCCGTAGGCCTTGATGCGGCTACCGGACAACTGCACGCGTGCGGACTCCATCCGCGGCACATCGCGCGCGCGCCAGGTCAGGACCGTCGGCCAGGCGCCCGGACTGTCGTCGGTGGCGCCCGTGCCTGATTGTGGGGCTGGTTCAGTCACCCTCATACCGTATGCGACGGGCCCCTGGCTGCGTAGCCACGTTGGCTGATTCGAGTGCCACCTCGTCAGTAACGGGCCGGGTGCCGCCTTGCCGCGCCTTAGTTCACAGTGAGGAGGCTTTACGGGAGATCCGGAAGGCGGCAGTATGGATTCCATGCCAACTGACCCGCACGCGCTGCCGCTGGAACCGGAGCAGCCGCTCAAACCCTTGGGAACGTCGGAGCCGCCTCCGCCGCTGCCAGAGGACGCGGTCAAGTTCACCAGGGCCGCCGCACTGTGGTCATCGCTGATCATCGGATTCCTCATCCTGATCGTGCTGCTGATCTTCATCGCGCAGAACACCGATTCGGCCACGTTCCATTTCCTCGGCTGGAACTGGTCATTACCGATGGGCGTGGCGCTGCTGCTCGCGGCGGTGAGCGGCGGGCTGCTCTCGGTGCTCGTCGGTGCAGCCCGCATCGTGCAGCTGCGCATCGCCGCCCGCAAGAATCTCAAGTCCGCCAGGCGATCGGGCTTCTAGATCAGCTTGAGGCCTTCGGCGATCAGCGGTGCCACTGCGGCGCCCACCTCGGCGGGGGCATCCGAACCCGCACGGCCCCGGTAGTCGATGCCCGCGGCGATGATGGCCAGCTTGAAGTAGGCCAGGGCCATGTAGAAGTCCCAGTTCTGCAGCTCCTGGCCGCTGGCCACGGCATAGCGCTGTGCCAGATCATCGGCGTCGGGCAGCAGCTCGGACGTCCACGCGGCATCCATGCCGAGCACTTCGTCGAAGTTCGGGTTGCGGTAGACGCACATCAGGGCCGCGTCGGACAGCGGATCACCGAGCGTCGAGAGCTCCCAGTCCAGCACAGCGCGCACCACCGTCGGATCCTGTGCGTCGAGGATGGTGTTGTCGATGCGGTAGTCGCCGTGCACGATCGATGCCCGGGGGCTGGCCGGAATCCGTTCTGCCAGAGCGGAATGCAGCCGCTTCACATCGGCATCGCGATCATCATCGGGCAACTGGACGTGATCCCACTGCGAACCCCAGCGGCGCACCTGCCGCTCCAGGTAACCCGCCGCCTTGCCGAAGTCCCCAAGCCCGACGGCCTGCGGATCGACGGCATGCAGGTCGGCCAGCACCTTGATGAGCGTATCGACACAGCCCTCGATGACGGTGGCGTCGCCGAGCGCCTCGAGTTCGTCCGCGCTGCGCACCACGTTGCCGTCGACGTTCTCGACCATCTGGAACGGCGCGCCGAGCACCGAGTCGTCACTGCGCATGGTGACCGCGCGAGCAACCGGCACCGGGGTGTCGGCGAGTGCGGCGACCACCTTGTATTCGCGGGCCATATCGTGCGCCGACGGAGTCAGCCCGTGCAGTGGCGGCCGGCGCAGCACCCACTTGGACGCGTCGTCAAACACCCGGAAGGTCAGGTTGGAGCGACCACCGGAGATCAGCTCCGCGCGCAACTCTCCGGCACAGGCGATGCCCTCCGCACGCAGGTGGGCGGCCAGGGCGTCGAGGTCCAGTCCATCAAGATTGGTCACGGAAATTGTTTACCACTGCATGTTCCGCGGCAGCAGATCCCACACGTGGTCTGTGCCGTTGACCGCGGCGACGGCCAGCCTGCCGCTGCGCGAGGACAGCACCCGGGTCACCGAGGTGTAGTCGACGTGGAACGACAGCAGCCGCTCGGTGCCAAGCACGTGGTGCAGCACGGCGTTGATCACTCCGCCATGGCTGAACACCGCCACCGTGTCCTCGTGGTCCGCCGCAGCGACCAGGTCCTCGACAGCCGCCGCCACTCGCGCCTGGAACGCCGCCACGTCGACACCGCTAGGCAGCTGCCCGGATGCCAGCCTGGCCAGTTCCTCGGGGGCAAGTTGCTCGATCGGAATGTATTGAGCCAGGTCACGGTCGTACTCGGCGAGGCGCTCGTCGATGTCGACGGTCAATGCGAGCTTGTCGGCCAATGGCCCGGCGGTCTGGATCGCCCGGCGTTGCGGGCTGCTGACCAGCCGGGTGACCGGGAATCGCGACAGCGCGTCGGGCAGCCGGGCGGCCTGGGCGCGACCCTCCTGGGACAACTGGGGATCGGACCCTTCACCGGGCTCACTCCGCAGTGGCAGCGCATGTCGAACCAGAAGAAGTTGCACCGTGACACCATATGGGTCGTGCGTGCCTTCGCCTGCCCCGTGTGCGACAGCTTCATCGCGTTCGAGGCCGATCGGAGGGCCAGGAGGGGTCCCGGCGCGGCCGCTGCCTGGCGGGGTCCCTGATCCGCCGCGAGCCCGCGGCCGATGACACCCTCCCACGGGAGAAACCTGAGCTTCAACGGCCCGTTCCGCGGCCTGCCCTATGGCGTGACGATGTTGAACGTCGGGTCCGGCTTGTCGAGCGCATCGACCAGCTGTTGCAGGACCGTGGCATCGCCGGCGATGTCCAGGCCCGGCGAGGACGCGTCGCCGGCCATCGCCAATTGCAGCAGCCGGACCTTGGTGGCGAGCTTGAGCGTCATCTGCGCGGTGGCTTCGTCTGCGGCCACCTCGCGGTAGACCAGGACACCGTTGCGCAGCGTCAGCCGGTAGTTCACGCCCAGATCTCCGAACGAGATGTCCAGCGCCAGATCGAGATCCCACGCCTTGGGTCCGTTGACGCTGATGGCGAGGCTGTCGAAGATCTGTTCCGGTGTCAGCTGCGACAGCATCGACATCGACGTTGTCGAGGTGGCCATGCCGAAGTTCCCGTCACGCAGCTCGGTGGCGCCCGACAGGAAGAAGTTGCGCCACGGCGCGTTCTCCGCGCCGTACGCGAGTTGTTCCAGGGTGTCCGCGTAGAGCTGCCGCGCACCGTCATGATTCTCATCGGTGAACACCGCGTGGTCGAGAAGGGTTGCCGCCCAGCGGAAATCACCACTGTCGAAGGCTCCCTGCGCGATCTCGACGACGCGGTCGATACCGCCGATGGCTTCGACATAGCGGCCGGCGATGGCCTCGGGCGGATGCTGCCACAACCGGCCCGGACTACCATCGAACCAACCCATGTACCGCTGGTAGACAGCCTTGACATTGTGGTTGACCGAGCCGTAGTAACCGCGGGTATGCCACGCGTTCTCCAGGGCCGGCGGCATGGCGAACGTCTCGGCGATCTCGATACCGGTCAAGCCCTGATTGAGCTGCCGCAACGTCTGGTCGTGCAGATAGGCGTACAGATCCCTTTGCAGGGAGAGGAATTCGACGATCTGCTCTTTACCCCAGGTGGGCCAGTGGTGCGAGGCGAACACCACGTCGGCACGGTCGGAGAAGGTGTCGATGGCTTCGGTGAGATAGCCGGCCCAGCCGTGCGGATCGCGCACCAGCGCACCGCGCAGGGTCAGCAGGTTGTGCAGATTGTGGGTGGCATTCTCGGCCATGCACAGCGCCCGGAACTCCGGGAAGTAGAAGTGCATCTCGGCGGGCGCCTCGGTACCGGGAGCCATCTGGAACTCGATCTCGACACCGTCGACGGTGTGCGTCTCGCCGGTCGTGGAGATATCCAGCGTCGGGACGATCAGTGCCACCTCGCCGGTCGACGTGTTCTGCCCCAGCCCGCAGCCGACCTGACCTCGCGGGCCGGGGGCCAGCACGGTGCCATACATATAGGACGCTCGCCGGGTCATCGCGGTGCCTGCGTAGACGTTCTCCTGCACGGCGTGCTCGGTGAAACCTTCGGGCGCAATCACGGTCACGTTGCCCGCGTCGACATCCGCCTGGTTGGTGACACCGAGAACGCCACCGAAATGGTCGACGTGACTGTGGGTGTAGATCACCGCGGCAACTGCCCGATCCCCGCGATGCGCACGGTAGAGCGCCAGTGCCGCGGCCGCGGTCTCGGTGGAGATCAGCGGGTCGATGACAATGACGCCGGTATCGCCCTCGATGAAGCTGATATTGGACAGGTCCAGGCCGCGGACCTGGTAGATACCCTCGACGACCTGATAAAGGCCCTGCTTGGCGGCCAGCGACGACTGCCGCCACAGGCTCGGATGAACGGAGGCGGGCGCTTGCCCGTCCAGGAATGAGTAGACGTCGTTGTCCCATACCACCCGTCCGTCGGCGGCCTTGATGACGCACGGCTCCAATGCCGCGATGAAGCCCCGATCGGCGTCCGCGAAGTCCCGGGTGTCCTCGAACGGCAGGGTGTTCAGGTGCTCGGCATGGGCTGCGGTGATGACGGCTGTCGGCGGCTTCGCTTCCATGACTGCCAGCCTGCCACCTTCGTCACCGCCCGGCCAAGCTATTGGCCGGCCCACTGATCTCGCGGGCCGGACGGCATATCGAATTGATCTGCGCCGCTACACCCGATGCAGGGTGACGTCGCTCAGCACACCGCCGAAGACCGTCGCCGTCTGGTAGGTGCAGAAGGGCTGGCGCCGGCGATCAGTCGGCGAACCGGGATTGAGCAACCGCAATCCGGTGGACGCAGTCGCGTCCCACGGAATGTGGCTGTGCCCGAACACCAGTACATCGGTGTCCGGGTACAGCCGGGCCATCCGCTCAGCACGCCCGGCCACGGCTCCGGTCTCGTGCACGACGGTGAATCGCACCGCACCGAGAGTGACATCGGCACGTTCGGGCAACCGCGACCGCAATTCGTCGCCGTCATTGTTTCCCCAGCACGCCACCAGCACCCGAGTACGTTCCTGCAGCCGGTCCAGCAGCTCGGGCGCGGTCCAGTCGCCGGCATGCAGCACCACGTCGGCCGCATCCACCGCATCCCACACCACGGCAGGCATGTCGCGGGCCCGCTTCGGCACGTGCGTGTCGGAAATCAGCAAAAGACGCATCCTTGGCAGGATATCGCAGATATCCTGTTTTGCTGTGTTCGCTGTGTTCGTTTGTCGGCAGGGTTAGCTAAACTACTACGCTGCATGCAATGTATGGCATTCGGAGCGAACTCCACCTACGCTGCCGACGAAAAGGTGGGCCTGGTGTTGTTTGCTGGTTGGTTTTCGGGCAAGTGGACACCTGAGCATGGTGTCCGTCTATGGCGCATCGAACCGGCGGACGCTCCGAAGTTCCGTTCGATTGCCAGCAGGGATCGCTACGCGGCGGGCTTGAGGATGACCCCCTCGCCTTCAGCGCGGGCTCCCGCCCAACCAGATTGCGGGGTCAGCGGGTCGCTCGTACGCCAACACCACTAGGAGAGCTCGATACTCTTGGGCATGCTCGACACCCTCACGACCGTCGTCGTCGCCCTGCTCGGCGTGCACATCGTGGCCAAATTCGCCTTCTTCGCCCTGCCGTATCGCCGGCGCCGGGTCGCTCTGGACAAGAGTTACGGCGACAAACCCTCGGCGACAGCCACTTCCGACTGGATCCTGCTCGGCTTCACCGTGGTGCTGAGTGCGCTGCTGCTGTGGCGCGGGGTCGAGGCGATCAGTTTTCTCGGCGGCCTGTGGATCGGCGCGACTTTGATTCAGCTCTACTTCCACCAGTTTCACCATCCGGTGCCGCCCGAGCAGGCGGCGCCGCCGCAGACCTCGCCGCTCAAGGAAATGTCCTACGCCATTCAGGCCGCACCCTGGCGGCCCTGGCCACAGATGCTCATCCTGTTGGTGCTCGTGGCGTGGAACCTGGTACTGATCGCGCGGTAGGCGGTCATGTCCACGGTGAGCCTGGTCATGGACCACACGCAGGCGGGTGCGACCGTGTCAGCCAACGGCCAGGATCGACTTCGTCGGTGTCAAGCCGCGCAGCTCGCTGAAGGAACTCCGTGTCGTTAGCGTTCTTCAGCTCTATAGATTCGAGGTCGATCAGTTCTCGGCTCACCGTGGGGCGAACTCGACATCACCGCCGTGGTGGAGGAGGCGCACCGGCTCGGAGGTCCCGTGCTGATCTTCCTCGAAGACGTCGACCTTCTGGTGCCGGGACCGCGCCCACAGCAGCAGCTCGGGCCTCTCGGAGCTGTTACAAGCCATGGACATCCAACCCGACGCCCGCATCCTCACCCTCGCCTCCACCAACGACGCCGCCACGCTGGACGAGGCCGCGATCCGCACCGGCCGGTTCGACAGCATCGTGGAGGTCACCTATCCCGACTCGACTGCTGCGGCCCGCATCCTCACCGCGTTGGTCGCCGGGCTGCCCGGCGGTGACGCCGTCGACACCGATGCCGTGGCGTCGCGGCTGCCGGATCAGACCAGCGGCAGCGACCGGATCGGTTCCGCCGTATGAGTCTCGACTAAAAATGAGTTTGAACCCAGTGCGTTCGGCCGCGATGATAAGCGCATGTCTACGGCCGGTTCGTATCGATTCGCATCTTTCGCCCACGCGTGCGGCATTGCGAAGTCAGCGTGCTCTGCCTACGTCATCGGGGCAACGATGCGACGCTCTAACTGTGTTGTGGCGCAAAGACCTGGGGAGTTGGGGTGATTCATGTCAGACCGGCGACAGCTCAGGACTCGATGGCTGTTGCTCAAGTCCACGTCCGGTCATGGCAGGTCGGGTATCACGGACTCATTTCGCAGGAGTATCTCGATGCCTTGCGTCCGGAAGACAGAGCCAAACGCTACGGCTTCGAGCAGATGAAACCCGAAGGGCCCTACACCCAGGTAGCGGTCGACGGGAACTCCATCTGCGGCCACGTTACGGCGGGCCGTAGTCGCGACGATGACATGCGCGGCTGCGGAGAGATCTGGGCAATCTACGTCGACCCTGCCAGGTGGGGCACCGGAGTCGGGCGCAACCTGATCGCCGCGGGGTCCGAGCATCTTCGTGGTCAAGGCCATGACGCAGCTGGTCTTTGGGTTCTAGCCGGCAACTCGCGTGCTCGCCGCTTCTACGAACGGGCGGGGTGGCGGTGTCGCGGGAAAGAGCGGACCGACGTAATTGGTGACGGCACAGTCCACGAAGTCCGCTACGAGCGGTCACTGCTGCCGACGACCCGGCGGGGCTGATTGTCCCGCGCAGCGGTACCTCCTGCACATCCTGTTCCCGTCCACGGGTGGAGAGTGGTCCACAATCGACATGATGAGCCGGCTGCGCGTCGCCGCCTACGTGCTTCGCCACGCATCGACATGGGAGCTGCTGGTGTTCGGCCAGCCCGGTCACCCAGAAGCTGGCACTCAAATCCCCGCCGGCGGCGTGCAGGACCGTGAGCCGCGCGAACAAGCCGCGCTACGCGAGATCAGTGCGGAGACCGGACTTGAGGGTCTGTCGGTGCGGGGCAGGTGCACACCGAGCACAAGCCACACCCGGTGACCGGCCAACCACGCACCACCGTATTCTTCGCCGTCGATGCAGCATCCCCGACCCCAGATGCGTGGACCCACTCGGTCCTCGGAAATGGCGTCGACTCACAGATGACGTTTGACTGCCGATTCACCACTCTGCCGCTGCCGCAGTCCCTGGCCGACGATGGAGTCATGCCCCGGAGCAAGCACGAGGACCGTGGCCGCGCCGTGCTGCTGTCGGTCACCGCAGCTGCCGCGATGTGCATCGCCTACCTGCTGGGGTTCGTGGTGCTGGGCGACAGCGACATGGCCTCGAAGTTCGAAAACGGCGTCGCACCACCGGGAACCGACATCGGCGGCATCCGCGCCGCCGCAGCGGGCAGCGTCGTCGCCGCCCTGGGCGCATGGGTCTCGGTGATCGCCAGCCGCCGGATCATCCCGATCCTGCTGATGCTGCTGACCTCCGTGCCGTTCGCGCTGCTGTCACTGGTCACAGTGCAGCTGGCGTTCTGACCTGCGGTGCGGGCCTGGAACGTCAAGGCCGCGTCGTTTTGAAGGCAGGTCGGCGAGTTCGCCGACAGCCCCTGCGTAGGTTTGGGGCTGCGATGCAAACCGTGCGCCAGTTCGTGGCGGGCGCGCTGGCGACGAGCCTCGACTTCGGCTCCAGCGCGCACGCAGCGGGTGATGTTCAGCAGCGCCTCACGCATCTAGGGACCGACGTGCTGGGCATAGTCGTCGAGTGCAGCGAGCTGCTCTGGGCGGGATCGTGGAGGTTTCGATGGTCTGCATGTCTACCGTTGCGTGCCACTGATCCGAATATCGGGGTTGAGTGCGAAGTGGTGCGAAGTCCGAGCGCGCCCCGGATACGAGAAAACCCCGTCCGGTGCTACTCGTAGGGGTTTTACTGGTGCGCCCGAAGGGATTCGAACACCCCTAACCTTCTGATCCGTAGGCACGGGCCGATGGTGCGACCAGGCACGATACGAGTTCTATTGTCGTGTGGGTGGAGGTGTCGGGGAGCCCGACTGTCGTCATCGTTGTCGTCAGGACTGTCGTCAACTCACGTGCGAAGCAGCGGCACTCCCACTGTGAGCCCGTCATATACTTCATCGGCTGGTCATACTTCAGTGTGATAGTGAAGCACCGGATTGGACTGAAGTATAATAGAGGTCATGTCCTCCGCCGAACGAGCTGTAACCGCGATCGAAGCCGTGCTTCGGAGCGCGCTGCGCGCGCGGCCGGCGGAAGGGCCTCACCGCGACGTGGTCGTGACGCTGGACGATGTCGACTTCTTGGTCCGATGGCTGCCCGTCGGCTGGCCGCGGCAGGTCGCCGAGGCCCTGCACGATCAGCCACGGCCCGACGTATTGGTTGCACCGTTGATGTCACCCGGAGCTCGGAAAGCAGCGCGCGACGCGGGCGTCGGTTGGGTTGACGAGTCGGGCGCAGCAGATATCTATATTCGGGACCCGCTGATCGTTATCGAGACAACGGGCTCTCCACCCGTTCCGCTGGACACGCGCGTTGGGTGGCGCCCCGCCGCCTTGGCTGTGTGCGAGGCCCTCCTTGCCGGCAACGCGAACCCGACCGTGTCCTCAGTCGTGAAGGCGACCGGGATCTCGACGGGCAGTGTCGCGACTGCGCTGAAGTTTCTTGAGCACGATGGCCATCTTGTCAGTGGCGCGGCGCGCGGCCCCGGCGCAGCACGCCGGATCGTGAATCGGGACGAGTTATTGAACGCCTACGCCGCTGCCGCCGAGCGGCTTCGGTCGCCGATCTCGATTCGCGTCGGAGTGCTCTGGCGCGACCCGATGGTAGGAACGATCGAGCTTGGTCGCACGTGGCGAAAGCACAATATCGACTGGGCCGCGACGAGCGCACTGTCTGCGAGCGTGTTAGCCCCGGCGCAGACCGCAATCGCTCCAATGGAGATTTACGTGCCAGGACGAACGCTCAGCGATCTTCGCCGAGTCGCAACAGTCGGTGGCCTCAAGGAGATCGAAGGCGGCCGCCTATTGCTCCGGACCTTCCCTACACCTGCGGGCGCCACATTGTCCAAGCAAGACCCGAAAGGTTTTCGGTCGATGCTCTGGCCCCGCGTCTACGCCGACCTCCGCACGACGGGCGTGCGGGGAGAGGATGCAGCGGATCATCTACGCGACCAGATGGATAGAAATGAATGACGAGGACTTTCAACGATCGGCTGCGGCGCGGGCAGCCGCGGAACTTGCACTCGTGCGCGTGGTCCATCACTACGGCGGCCGTCCCGAGTTTGTCCTGCTCGGCGGCCTGGTGCCCGCACTACTATGCGCAGGGTCGCCCTGGCGACACGCCGGAACGACGGACGTCGATGTTCAGGTCGACCTTGAAATCGCCGGCGGCGCAGTACAAGCCGCCCGAGTGCGGACCGTTGTCAAGTTCGAGCTACTCGCCGACCTTGATACCGAGCCGGAGGGGGCAACCGTCGAATTCGCCGGGTGTGATCAGCTTGGTGCTGCGAATCTCCGAGGTACGGGCTATGCCGCGAAGGACATCACGATTCACCAGCTTCGGGCGAAGGATCACGGGACGTGGCGTCTGGCTGAAATCAACGTCACCGGGCTGGCTGGTTTCTTGCTCGCCAAGACCGCTGCAGCACATAGCCGCCGAAAGCCGAAAGACTGGTATGACATCGCTTTCGTGCTGTTGAACAATGAAAATGGCGACGCACTGGCGGCAGCGGCGCGGGTCCGGGAGGTGTTCGGGGTTCCGACCGGCACCATGTGCACCCAGCTGCTGGATCTACAGGCCAATTTCGCGGATTCGTCCACTCAGGGGACTTCGGCTTACGTCAACCAGATCACCTTGGACCATCCCGAGGTCGACCCGAGCACCGCAGGCGCGGATGCGATCCTGGCGGTCGGGATGTTCGCTGACAGACTGCTCGGCGTTTGACGCGGAAGATGGTCACTGGCCCGCTGCAGGACGCCCAGATGGACGACGAATCCGGCTTCACGACCTTCGGCTGCACTCGTGCGACAACCAGCTCCGGTAGGGCGACCCGATCATCGGCCGTTAAGAGTCTGCGCTGCGGTGTTGAGCGCCTCGAATGCGGCGTCGAGTCGCCGTTGGCGGCGCCGGTCGGGCTCATGGTTGGCCTCAGCCGCCACGAACCCGATCAGCTCGTCGAGGTCGTCATCGGTGGCAGCCAGGACAGCGCCGTCATTGTGGGCGCGGATCCCGAACACCAGTCGCTCGCAGTCGGGGTCCAGCAACCGCAACTCGCGCAGCGCCACGGCCACCCCATCCGGGATGACGATCTGGGTGACAGAGCCCACGAGAGCCGGCCGTCGGCGGCGTAGATCGAAAGGCGAGTCCTCCCAGTTGCTGATGATTCCCTCGTCGCCGCAGACGCTGCACTGCCACCGGATCGGTGCTCCCGGCCCTGTCGGCGTCACGATCATCCGACCCCGGCAGCGCCGGTTGGCTGGCCGGCGTAGGCACGGCAGCGCGCTTTCCCAGCTGGTTGCGGCTTCACCAGCTGTTGCCGCGCGAACGATGTTGCTCAGGTGCTCGGCCAGGCGCCGGGCTGGGCCCGGCGTGTCGGGGGATAGGTCGAGGAAGTGGTGCAGGTCGGCAACCAACATTTCTCAAGACTGTACCGGCCACAGACCATCTGCAAGGCCGCGTACCGTCGGCACACCGATGTTGGACACGATCGCCACAGCAAGTCTGGATGGGGGTCAGCCCGTACCACGAATCACCCTGCAATAGCCGTCATTTGGGGTGACGCTCAACAGCGATGGCTCCACTGCTAAACCCGACAACCCGACCACCTGACCGTCGAACATTGGGTCTGCGCCCGGATCACCCCGTCAGTCAGATCGTCAAGACTGTCGTCAAAGAACCAACAACGCCGCCTTCGCGATGCCGGAAAGGGCCACTGACCTGGGTGCGCCCGAAGGGATTCGAACCCCTAACCTTCTGATCCGTAGTCAGATGCTCTATCCGTTGAGCTACGGGCGCTTGGTCGTACTGGTGGAACTATTCAGTTATGCAGCGGAGGCGAGAGGATTTGAACCTCCGGTCCGCTTTAAGGCGGACAACTCATTAGCAGTGAGTCCCATTCGGCCGCTCTGGCACGCCTCCTGAACTATCTGAGGGTACCGGACACCCGGAACCGCCGAGCGCACAGATTACACAGGCCGGACGGCGGAAGGCAAAGCGCGCCATCTACGCCCCTAGAATGGCTGGGTGACCGCCCGTCTGCGACCCGAGCTGGCCGACCTGCCGGCGTACACCCCGGGACGCACCGTGCCCGGCGCCATCAAGATCGCCAGCAACGAGACCGTCGACGGCCCGCTACCCAGCGTCCGGGAGGCCATCGCCGCCGCTGCCGAGACCATCAACCGGTACCCCGACAACGGTTACCTGGATCTGCGCGAGCGGTTGGCCAAGCACGTCGGCTTCACCCCGGAGAACATCTCGGTGGGCTCCGGGTCGGTGAGCCTGTGCCAGCAGCTCATCCAGATCACCTCGACGGTCGGTGACGAGGTGATGTTCGGCTGGCGCAGTTTCGAGATCTACCCGCTGCAGGTCCGCACCGCGGGCGCCACCCCGGTCGCGGTGCCACTCAAGGACCACACCCACGATCTGGATGCGATGCTGGCGGCGGTCACCGACCGCTCCCGGCTGATCTTCGTGTGCAACCCGAACAACCCGACCTCCACCGTCGTCGACCCGGCCGCCCTCGAGGCGTTCGTCGAAGCCGTGCCCTCGGACATCCTCATCGTCATCGACGAGGCCTATGTCGAGTACATTCGCGACGGCCTGCTCCCGGACAGTCTGGGCCTGGTCCGCAGGCACCCGAACGTCGTTGTGCTGCGCACCTTCTCGAAGGCTTACGGGCTGGCCGGGCTGCGCATCGGGTATGCGGTCGCCGACCCGGACATCATCACCGCCCTTGGCAAGGTGTACGTCCCGTTCACCGCGACGAGCATCTCGCAGGCCGCCGCCATCGCCTCCCTGGACGCCGCCGACGAACTGCTGGCCCGCACCGATGCCGTGGTCGCCGAACGCCGTCGGGTCAGCGCCGCACTGAGCGCCGCCGGATATGAACTGCCCGCCTCGCAGGCCAATTTCGTCTGGCTGCCGATGCCCGGGCGATGCGACGAGTTCACCAACGCCGCGGCCGACGACCGGCTGCTGGTTCGGCCCTACGGGCAGGACGGCGTCCGGGTGACGGTCGCCGCGCCGCACGAGAACGACGCATTCCTGGCATTCGCCGAGAAGTGGATCGGGCAGCAGAAGGGTGACCAATGACGGGCGCCCGCAAGGCTTTCGACAGAGCGCGTGCAACCATAATGACGGCTCGGGTCGCCGTCGTATCCGGCCTGCTGATGCTCGGGGCGCTGACCGGCTGCTCACAAGCCACCGAGGGCACGGTGGCACAGACCACCGAACCGGGCCCGCCGCTGACCTCGGAGCCGACCACCACCCGCAAACCAACCATCCCCGGCCTGCCAGGTATCCCGGGACTGCCCGATATCACCATCCCCGGGTTACCAACGCAGAGTTCGGACGTGCCCGATGTGCCTGCACCACCGGACGCCCTGACGATGACATGCGCGGACTTCAACGAGCTCGACGAGGCCACCAAGAAAGCGGTGGTCAACGCCATCCTGGAAGGCGAGCAGTCGGTGCTGGGGCCGGACAATGTGGACATCGCCCGATCGCTCGCCGATGCGGTGTGCCAGTTTCTGACCGACAGCACCGTCAGCGAGGTGCTGCTCGCAGGGCCGGTCCCCTAACTCGTTAACCTGACGGCCATGGCTTACCAATCCGTGACGGTGGAGATCGATGACCATATCGCCCGGGTGACCCTGACCGGCCCGGGTAAGGGCAATGCGATGGGCCCCGCATTCTGGGCCGAGCTGCCCGAGGTGTTCGGCACGCTGGACGCCGACCCTCAGGTGCGGGCCATCGTGCTGACCGGTTCGGGCAAGAACTTCAGCTACGGACTGGACCTGGCCGCCATTGGCGCCACCATGCCCGGCCTGGGCGCCGGCGCCAAGGACCGCCTCGGCTTCCACCAGAAGCTGACGAAGATGCAGGGCGCGATCAGCGCGGTCGCCGACTGCCGCACGCCCACCATCGCCTCGGTGCACGGCTGGTGCATCGGCGGTGGGGTTGACCTCATCAGCGCGGTGGACATCCGCTACGCCAGCGCCGACGCCAAGTTCTCCGTGCGTGAGGTCAAGCTGGCCATCGTCGCCGACGTGGGCTCACTGGCGCGACTGCCGCTGATCCTGTCCGACGGGCACCTGCGCGAGCTGACGCTGACCGGCAAGGACATCGACGCCGACCGCGCGGAGAAGATCGGTCTGGTCAACGACGTCCACGCCGACGCCGAGGCGTCGCTGGCCGCCGCGCACGCCACTGCCGTCGAGATCGCGGCGAATCCGCCCCTGACCGTGCACGGGGTCAAGGACGTGCTCGATCAGCAGCGCATCGGCCGGGTCTCGGAGAGCCTGCGCTATGTGGCGGCGTGGAACTCGGCGTTCCTGCCGTCGAAGGATCTCGGCGAGGCGGTCACCGCGATGTTCCAGAAGCGGCCTGCGCAGTTCACCGGGGAATAGGCGTCCAGCCGAGTTCGGCCCGTGCCGCGCCGGGAACGCCTACGTCTGTCGGCCGCCGGCCAGCGTGCGAAACGGGCCGGAATCCATGCGCGGCTCCTTGGGCAGGCCGAGCAATTTCTCGCCGATGATGTTGCGCTGCACTTGGGAACTGCCCGCATAGATCGTGGCCGCCCGCGCGGACAATGTCGACTCAACCCACGCGAGCGACGAATTTGGAGTTCCGAGGTCCGCGGTCACCATGGCGCCGTTCGTTCCGACCCCCGACGGCGTCAGCACGTCGGAGCCTAGGATCTCCATCGCAAGTGCGGTTTCGCGCTGGAAGAATTCGCTCCAGATGATCTTCGTCATCGCCGCCTCGGCACCCGGGTACTCGCCCCTCAGGAAGCGCGTCAATGCCTGATACCCGCGACACCGCATGACCTCGACGCGGCCGTAGCACCAAGCGAGCTGCTCGCGGATTCGAGGGTCGTTGGTCCTACCTCGTTCTTTCGCAAGGGCGAAGAGCCGCTCCATCTCGGTCTGGAAACGGATCGCGTCGGTAGTGACACTTGTTCCACGCTCGAACCCCAGCAAAGTCATGGCCACCGACCAGCCCCCGTTGACTTCCCCGACAATGTTGCCCGCCGCGGTTCGAGCGTCGGTGAAAAACACTTCATTGAACATCGACTGGCCCACCATATTCTTGATGGGTCGAACCTCAACGCCCGGCTGGTCCATCGGCACGAGCAGAAAAGAGATCCCCCTGTGCTTGGGGGCATCGAGGTCCGTGCGGCACAGGACGAAGATCCAGTTGGCCAGATGTCCTGCAGAGGTCCAGATCTTGGAACCGTTGATGACCCATTCGTCACTGTCGAGAACCGCTTTAGTCCCCAGGCTGGCAAGGTCGGACCCGGCGTCGGGTTCGGAAAACCCTTGGCACCACTTGTCCTCACCGGACAAGATGCGCGGCAAGAACCATTCCTTCTGGTCCTCGGTGGCGCAGACGACAAGCGTGTTGCCCAGTAGCTGGATCCCGAACATGTCGTTCTCGGATCCCGTGGGTACACCCGCACGGGCAAATTCCTCGGCCAGCACGACCTGCTCGAGCGGGGTCAACCCCGCTCCGCCATACTGCTTTGGCCACGACACGGCGAGCAGGCCTTCGTCCGCGAGAGCTTTCCGCCACTCGCCGGCGAACGCGTCCCGCGCGGTTTCATCCAGAGCCCCGATTCCGGCGAAGTCGGGCGGAACATTCGCAGTGATGAAGTCGCGGACTCGAGCGCGAAAGCGTTCAGCTGCCGCAGGATAAGTCAGGTCCATGATGTTGTTGCTCCCCTCGTCGGTGTTGCCGCCAACTCAAACGCCGGGCTAGAGGCCGATTCGATCAGCCAGCTCTAGCCATTGATCGCTTACCGAGCCCAGCAACACGCCGTCAGCTTTGGCTCGCCGGTAAAACAGGTGTGCATCGTGCTCCCAGGTAAACCCGATCCCACCGTGAATCTGCACATTCCAGGACGCGGCGAAGTCGAATCCGGCCGCGGCGGTCGCCAAGGCGATGGGAGCCGCCTTGGCAAGGTCAGCACTATCCTCGGCCGCCAGGTGGGCCGCGAAAAGAGTGACTGCCCGCGCACTGTCCAGTTCGATCGCCATCTCAGCGCAACGGTGCTTGACGGCCTGAAAGGAGCCGATCGGCCGATTGAACTGGTGACGCACCTTGGCGTATTCGACCGACATGGTCATCGCACTCTCGATGCCACCGACCATCTCCGCCGCCAGCAACGTCTTTGCCACATCCAGTATGCGCGGCACCGGCGCACCGCCGTTCGCGCTGGCCAAGGGAACCGCAGGCACAGCATCGAAGGTCAGGGTGGCCATGGGCCGGGTGATGTCCAGGGTTTCGACCCGCGTGCGGGTGAGACCGGCAGCAATACCGTCGACCACATACAACTCAGGGTCGGCGGAGTGGCCTGGCGGCAGAGCAAGCACGAGCACGGTATCGGCACTGTGGCCGTCTATCACATGAGTCTTGGTCCCGGTCAGCGTGACCACGTCGCCCGCTGCTGCCGCTCGCATGGCCACTGCGCCAAAGCCGTCAACGCAACCGGGTTCATTGACGGCGGTCGTCACCGTACGGGTGCCCGCAGCGATCTCTGGAAGCAGGTCTTTCTTGTGCTCCTGGCTGCCCGCGAGCATGATCGGCACGACGCCGAATGCGACGGTCGCAAACAGCGGGCACGATACGACGCCGCGCCCGAGTTCCTCCATAGCGATGGCCGCCTCGACCATCGTCGCTGCCGCCCCGCCGTACTCCTCCGGTATGAGCAGGCCCGCCAAGCCGAGTTCCCGACTCATGCGCGACCACAGGTCGCTGTCGTACCCCGCCGCGGTCGTAACCGCCTGGCGAACCCTAGACGGCGGCGTCACTACGGTCACGAACTGCCGCACCGTCTGACGGAAGTCGTCTTGTTCGGGACTGAGCGCGAAATCCATGGCACCTCTCCTCAAGCCGGTTGCTGTCGAAATCTTACTTCGGCGAGACTGCGATACTGCACGGCACGACGACGCAGAATCTACTGCCCGACGACCCCTGGGCCTCTCACTGTCTACCACTTTCCTGTGTTCTTTGACCCGTTTTCAGACCGCCCGGTTGCCAATCGGGTTCATGCGGAGCACACCGCACCCGTGGCCGCCACACTGTCAGGACGATACTCCAAAAGCATCGCCTCTTTGGCCCGCGATGCTCGGCCGGCGATCGAGCAAGTGGTCTCGAAAGCGTTCTCGGAGTTCGGTTTTCATGATCTTCGCCATGGCGTTCTTCGGTAGCTCGTCTACTATCACCACGTGGCGTGGGCACTTGTAATCGGCTAAGTGTTGCCGGCAGAACTGGTTGACCCGCTCCGCGGTGAGCTCGCCTTCGCCGCCGGTGAATCCGGGCTTGAGGGCGATCACAGCCAGGACGTCCTCGCCGAGGTCGGCGTGCGGCACCGCGACGACGGCGGCCTCCAGCACCTCGGGCATCTCGAGCAGCACGCGCTCAACCTCGATGGCGAAAATGTTGTAGCCGCCGCGTAGGACCATGTCCTTCTTGCGGTCGGTCAGATAGACGTAGCCGTCGTGAGCGACATATCCCACGTCGCCGGTGTGCAGCATCTCGTCGCGCCAAAGTTCCGCGGTGTCCTCCCCGCCCTTGTAGTAGCTGCGGCGTGCTGATGTCGACTTGAAGCAGATCTCGCCGACCTCACCTGTTGGGAGCGGATTGCCATGGTCGTCGACAGCCACGACCTCACATCCCACTGGTCTGCCGACGGACCCCGGCCGGGAAAGGATGTCCTCCGGGTCGGGGCCGAGCATGCAGGCCGCGGTGGCACCGGCCTCGGTGAGGCTATAGCCGTTCAACATCTGCACCCCGGGCCAGACCTCCAGCATCTTGCGCACGGTGTCAGGTTGAATCGGCGCCGCCCCGAAGAAAACGAACTGCAGCGAGCTGTAATCGTAATCCCCGACGTTGGGGTGCTTCATGGCCAAGTTCAGCATCGTCGGCACCCCCATGATCGACGTGGCGCGGTGCTGTTCGATCGATGCGAGCAGATGCTCGGAATCGAAGCGCGGCAGCACAATCTGTGTGATCCCGGCACGAACGCTGAGCAGCATCAGACCGTGGCAGCCGGTGAAACCGAACAGGGGCACCGCGTGAAGCAGGCTCTCGCCGAACAGTGCGCCGAGGACCTGCCCGAGGTTAGCCTGCCCGGGCGCGTCGGCGAGGTTGCCCTCGGGCACCAGCACGCCCTTAGGCATCCCCGTCGTGCCGGACGTGTAGAGGAGATCCGCCGGGTCTTCGGCGCTCGGCGGGGGTACGACGGGCGGCACGTCCGTCGGGCCCGACCCCAGGTCACCGAGGGCCATGAGTCCGTCCAGCGACTCGCTGCCAGTCACGTAGAAGTGCTTGAGCCTGAAGCGACCGGGACGACCAGCGATCTCGACTGATCGGCCTGCGGCCAGCGGAACCAGAACATCCCGGTGGGCGGGTCCACTGATCACCGCCACCGCGTCGCTGTGCTCGAGCACGAACAACTTCTCCGGCGCCGCCCACCGGGTGTTCAGCGGCACTGGCACCGCGCCGAGTTTATGGATGCCCCAGTACACGGCATTGAAATGCATGGCCTGGTCGTTGGCGAGAAGCATCGCCACCTTCTGACCGCGGCCGACACCAGCGGCATGCAACCGGTGGGCGACCCGACTGCTGGCGATATCGAGTTCGCCGAAGCTGACGACGCCGTCCTCGGCGATGACGGCGAGCTTGTCCGGTCGGTCCTGCGCAACGTTGCGCAGCAAATCGATAACGGCCATGGTGTGATTCCTCCTCGATGTACGTGCGTGCTCAGCCGAGCGCTTGGAGCACGAAGCCGATCTCATCGTTGGCCTGCATCGGCGTGATGTAACCATCGCGGTCGCAGATCGCCTCAAGGTTGTCCTGGACCGCTTCGATATCGAGCGTCGGCGATGTGAAGCCCTTCGTCACCCCGATGAAGATCTCGGCAACCCGCCCGCCCCCGACGGAGAAGATCCTCGAAGTGAGGGCGCAGGACTCGTGGCACAGATAGGCCACGACCGGGGCGACGCGCGCCGGATCCAGCTTTTCTGCGACCGGCCCGAGGAGTTCCTCGGTCATCCGGGTCCGCGCCATCGGCGCGATCGCGTTGACGTTGATGTTGTACTTCGCGCCCTCCAAGGCGAGCACCCGCGTGATGCCGACGACACCCATCTTCGCGGCGCCGTAGTTGACCTGACCGAAGTTGCCGAAGATCCCGGCGGCCGAGGAGGTGTTGACTATCCGCCCGTAGCCCTGCTCGCGCATCCTGACGAATGCCGGCTGCGTCACCCATATGGTGCCGTACAGATGAACATCTATCACCGGGTCGAGTAGCTCGGGCGTGAGGTTGTGGAATGACTTGTCGCGCAGGATGCCCGCGTTGTTGACGACGATGTCGATCCGACCGAAGGCGTCGATGGCCGCCTGCACGATGGCCGCCCCGCCTTCTTGGGTCGCCACACTGTGACCGTCGGCGACGGCGACACCGCCGAGAGCTTCGATCTCATTGACGACGGTCTCTGCAGCGGTCAGGTCCGCACCAACGCCGGCGACGGTGCCACCGAGATCGTTCACCACCACTGCCGCGCCACGTGACGCGAGCAACATCGCATGCTCCCTGCCGAGGCCGTTTCCAGCCCCGGTCACGATGGCAACTTTCCCCTCGTAGCTCAGCTCAGCCATACCAATTCCCTTTCATACCGTTGCCCTGTGTTCCTCCGGTCGAAGGCCCTGTAATGCCGAGCCGCCGGTCATGTGGTGGCCTGGAGAATGTGGATAACGCAGACCGAGCCGGCGCCCATCATGTGGGCAAGCCCGGTTTGAGCACCTTCCACCTGCAGCGGCCCCGCCTCGCCCCGGAGCTGCCGCGTCACATCCCAGATCTGCGCCAGGCCGGTCGGCCCGCCGGGATGGCCGCGCCCGATCAATCCACCGTCGGTCGAAAAGGGAATACGCCCGCCCAGGCTGGTCGCGCCCTCTGCGACGAGCTTGTCCCCCTCGCCCGGCGCGCACATTCCCAGCAGCTCGTAATACATCAGTTCCTCGATGGGAAACGCGTCGTGCACATGGGCGAGGTCGACATCGCCCGGCCCGATACCGGCCTCTTCGTAGGCGGCCTTTGCGGTGCTCTCGG
The DNA here is from genome assembly GCA_011620645.1 of Mycobacterium sp. Taxonomy (GTDB): domain Bacteria; phylum Actinomycetota; class Actinomycetes; order Mycobacteriales; family Mycobacteriaceae; genus Mycobacterium. The sequence continues at coordinate 16,195 of WOYS01000022.1, read as the reverse complement.
TGAGTTCCCCCGGCCCGACGACCGCGCCCATAAAGATGTGGCCGTCGACGAACCTCTCGGATTGTTGCTGGCTGGCCGCCACCTTCACCATTGGGCGAGAACCGGCCACACGCTCGGCCACCTCCCGGGTCGCAACGATGGCGGCCGCAGCTCCAGAGCCGGCGGCGCAGGCCATCTTCGAAGTGTGGGGGTAGGAAATCATCCGCGACGCCAAGATCTCTTCGACGGTGACCTCGTGGTCGGCCCGACGTTGCGCGTAGGGATTGAAACGCGCATGATTCCAGTTCTTCGCCGCGATGGCGGCGAAGGTCTCCACCGTCGTGCCCACGTCGTGCATGCGACGTGTCGCCCACATGGCGAAAAACGCCGCCGGCAGAATCACCTGGCCAATGCCCGGCTTGTCACCGCCGATGGCCGGGGCGGCGCGGTTGAGGTCATCGAACCCAAGTGCCATCGCAACATCAACGCTGCCCCCGGCCACCACCTGAACCGCCTCGTGGAAAGCGCAAGACCCAGTGGCCGACGCGTTCTCGACGTGGGTAATCGGTATGCCGGTAAGGCCGAGATCCTTGGCAAGGGTGATACCCGTGAGCAGGCCGCCGCCGATGTAGCCATTATAGAGATAACCGACCTCGTCGAAGCCGATGCCGGCATCGGCCAGCGCGTCGACGCCCGCCTGGAAACCCAAATCAGCGACGTCGGCGTCCGGCTGGCCGAACGGGACAATCCCGACACCGATCACATACACATCGCGGGCCATCACTGGGACGACTCTCGCCCGGCGGGGCCAAACTGGTACGAGCACAGCTCAGTGCCATCCGCATCGGTCATGACGGGATAAATCTCAAGCTGCATGGGCATACCGATCTCCCAGTCACCCATCGCGCCTCGCAGGACGGTCTGGATGCGCACGCCTTCGGGTAGGTCAACTTCGGGTAGGTCAACCTGCCCGACACCATACCCATCCCCCGCAGAGCCGAACCGCGTTTTGCCCATCCACGCTGATTCGACAAAAGTCCAGGCATACAGCTCGCCCGTTGGTGAGAGCAGGACATCCTCGACCGGGCCAGCCGTCAGCGGACAACGGCGCCGGCGCGGGAAGAAGTATTTATCAGCGGCCGGGCTGTAGGAACCAATCAACCGCGAAGGCTCATCGCCGTCAGGCATCGTGAAATAACCGGCCTCGAGTGGTCGACGCATCGTGTGAATCATCAGTCCTCTAGTTAATGGCGGACACAAATGTTAACGACAATTAACATGTTAGCAATCATTAACATGCTAACGCAAGCGCCCAGCGTGACTCATCCAAAATTCGCGTGTAGACGGGGGTTTAAAGTCGCATCGTCGGAGCCGTCAGATCGCGTCGAATTGCGAAATCAGCCATCGACCGCCCAGTTTGTCCAACGTCACGCGCACACGTGAGACGGTGCTCGTTGGAGCATCCTTGCCGACGGTGACGGTTTGGTTGACGACAACCAGGACGACGCCGTGGTTAGCGTCGGCGGACAACGAGGAGGCGGCCGATACGGTGGCTACTGCGGAAATCTGCTTTTGCCTCGACCCAGGGATCACCACGTCGTGTACCAGGGAGCCATAGGCGTCCTTGAATTGACCCGTCAGTCGGTCTTGGGCGGCGCCCAGCTCCTTTTCGACGGTGTCGTGCTTATAGGACAGCATCGTGATGGTGCCATCGGTGGCGGCCTGCACCGTTTCCGCGCGCGCCACCTCAGCGTCGCGCACCGAGCCTTCCCACCATTTCAGAAAACCCCCGGCAAATGCCAGCAGCAGCGCCAGTCCGGGCAGCAGGCCGTAGGCGATCACCCGGCGCCAGGAAATGCACCGCCCCTGCGTCGCCGGCCGCTCGTCATGGCCCGGCTCGTCGACCTCCGCGGAAACTTCAGTGCGCTTCGTCTCGCCGTCGGCCGTCGCGGGTTGCGCCGACTCGTCGGGTGTTTGCTCCAACGAATGGCCAGTGTCGTCAGGCCGTCGGATTCTCGGCCGCCTCACGGCAGGAACTCCACGTTGGCGACTTTGGCCTGATCGCCGACCTTCTGCAGGTCGATGCGCATCGACCATGGCCGTGGATCCTCCTCAGGTGCGCCGGCAGACGACGTCTTTACGGTCAGCGCCACCAAGACCCGGGCTGTGCCAGCCGATTCGGACTCGAGCCCAGCCGCCGCTACCGTGCCGACCGTGACCGACTTGGTCTGCTTAACCACATCGATGAACGGCTGTGACCCCTTGGCGAAGTCGTTGTAGAACTGCCCCGTCGCCCCATCGAGAATGCGCCGCACATCGGCATCAGCGTTGCGCCAATCGATCGTCGCTAGGTTCAGCGCGCTTTGCTCGGCCACTTGCAGATACAGACTTCGCTGGGTCTGCGCCTGGTGTGACTGGTAGGTAAGAAATCCCAGCCATCCGACCAGCGCCGCTAATACGACGACGACGGCCACACCGAACAGCGTCGCAAGGCGCGCCGCCGACGTGGAATCCTTGCTCCAATCCCGCGGCGCCCCGACCATATTCCCTGTCGCGAAATCTGGGGCACTGTCCTCGACATCGGCGATATCGCGTCCCCCGCGCACTTCCTCGGAATCAGGTGCTTTCTCCACCTTTTGCGGTGGTGCAGGCGCGTCTACTGCTGTCAGCTGCCCGATGGCGGCACCAGCATCGTCTCCCATGTCTTCTCCTTCGGCGTGGTCTGGCCCAAGTCCGTCTGTGTTTGGACCTTCCCGCCCGGGCCGATATACGTTCCCGTGGCCGGGTCGTAATCGACAACCGCCAGCGGTGGTGCCGGTGTCGGCGCGGCAGGAGCTGGCACCACACCCGGGGGCAGCTGCGGGACGCCTTGGCCGGACAGGGTGGCGTTGGGGTCGCCCTTCCAGTTGTTGCCGTCGTTGAGCGGCACGTACTGCTCGTCGCTTTCGCACATCCTCGCGGTCGGCGCGCGTTTGCCGGGCACCGTCATGCACGGCATGTTGCGCGCACCGCGAACCGCTATCGGCGAGTCCTGCGGAACCCGGCAGTACAAGTCGCCTTGCGGTGCGTCCGGGTAGTCCTCAAGTGCGGGCGAACGTCGTTGCTGCGCAGGCAGGTAGCCAGTTGTGCAGGCCGGCGGCAGGTTGATGTTGAGGTTGAAGTCCAAGGTGGCGCCCATGTAGGGCTGTTTGGTGTTGTGGTTGGTGACGGTGACGGAGTAGAAATTTTGGGCGGTAATCGGCAGCGCGACCAACAGCTGCTCGATAGAAGCCTTGTAGAGCACCGCCACCTCGGCCACGCTCACCAGGTTCGCCAACACGATCGGCACGGTGGGCCGCACTCGCTCGAATAGCTGGCGGGCCTCGGCGGCGGCCGAGGCCCCCGTTTTCAACACGCCCGCTACAGCAGCGTCGCGGTTCCGCAATTGGCCGGTAATTTCGGCCAGGTGCGCAGACCACGCCTGGATTGCGTCGGCCGTGTCGGCTTGGGAGTCCAAAACAGGCTGGGCCTCGTCGATCAGCGTGGTGAGCGAATCCAGGTGGGCATCGGCGTCGATGGCCAGTGCGGTGGAACCGCGCACCAACCGGGAGATCTCCGGTCCCAAGCCCCCGACGGCGGTGTAGGACTCATCGACCACCGTCTTGAGGTTGTCACGCGGGATCGCCTGCACGCCCCGATTGGTGGCTTCGACAAGGGCATTGATGTCGGGGGGGACCGAACTGCGGTTCGCGGCGACGGTGTCGCCGTTCTTCAGCGGTGGCGAGGTGCCATTGCGTGGCGACAACGCGACATACTGCTCACCGACCGACGACACGCTGTGCACCCCGGCGTCCAGATCCGAGGGGATCGGAATGTCGGAACGAAGCGACAAAACCGCGGCGACACCGGTCTTCGTGAGGTGCACCGAGGTGACGCGGCCAACTTCGGTGCCGCGGTAGGTAACGTTGGCGCCCCCGTAGAGCCCGCCCGCCCGGTCCAGCTCAACGGTCACCGTGTAGTGGCCGACACCGAACAGCGTTGCCGGCAGCCTGATATACCCGAAGATCATCACCGCACCGGCGACCAGCGTCACCACCGCAAAGATCGCCAGCTGAATCTTGACGCGCTTATCTAGCCGCATGTCACCGCCCCTGGTCGAAGCGGTACGGCGCTACCAGCGGATTGCGAGCGGTGCATGGGCTGGGTTTCTGGCCGATGGTGCGGCCCCACTGCATCTCCAATTCGGTCAGGTCGCACTCCCACCGGGTGCCGGTGAACAGCGATGCATCGAGGCGGCTGAGGGTGAGGTCGATAACCGCCGTCAGGTTGGCGTAATCGCCGCGCCACCACTTGGGGAGTGTCTCCTTCACCCACGGGGGGGCGACGTAGAAGGTCCACGCTCGCGTCAGTCCGGGGCCGGCGTCGGCCAGGGATTTCAGCACCGGCCCAAGGTCGTGGAGCTCCTTGACGAGGTTTTCTTTGGTGTTGTCGACGGCGTCGGTAGTCAGCGCGCTGAACCTGCCGAACGCGTCGAATGCGTCGGTGAGGTTGTTGCGCTGTTCCTTGAGCACCGCCAAAGCATCGGGAATCGTCTGTAGCGCGCGATCCACCACGGGCCTCTGCTCGGCGAACTGCCCGACAAGGCTGTTGAGGCTGTCGGTGGCCGCGATGATGTCATCCTTCTGGGCGTTGACGTGTGACATGAACTGATCGAGCTGCTCGATCAGGCTGCGCAGGTCGCGTTCGCGGCCGGCGAAGGCGGTGCTGAACGCTTGGGTGATCTCTTGGATCCGGCCGAGCCCGCCGCCGTTAAGTAACAACGACAGCGCCGCCAGCGTCTGCTCGGTGGTGGGGTACGTCGCACCCGACGACAGCGGGATGAGCGATCCGTTGTGCAGCCGGCCCTGCGGGGCGGCGTCGGCAGCCGCGGCCAACTCGACGTGCGTCGAGCCCAGCAGACTGGTCTGGCCGACGGCCGCGACCGCGTTCGCGGGCAGGGTCACATCACCATTGAGTCGCATCGTGATCAGCGCATGCCAGCCTTGCCGTTCGATTTTGGTGACAGTGCCCACGTTGACATCGCCGACGTGCACCCGGGAGTTCGGCTGAACGGTGGTGACATCTGAGAGCTGTGCCTGGACTACAAACGAGCCCGGTCCGCCCCCCTCGGTGCCCGGCATCGGCAGCGAGTTCAGGCCCTGCCAGCCGCAGCCCGATAGTCCGGCCGCCAGCACCACCACCAACAGGATCGCACGCAGACGGGTTGCCGTCATGATCCGGCCGCCGGCGGCATCATCAGGCCCGGCAGACCGGTGGCCGGGTCGGTGGCCACCGCGACGGGTGCAGCCGCCGGCGGCTGCGCCTCAAGGGGCGGTGGCGACGCTGCAGCAGGCGGCGGCCCCGCTGGGGGTACCGCGACCTTCGCCGGCGCGGGCGGTGGTGGCACATAGTCTGGTCGCATCCAGTCCTCGCTGTAGGTCACTTCGTTGGGGCGCGCCATTGCTCCGACGAAGAAGTTCTCTCCGAGCGGAGGGAAGTTGTACTGCCGGTTCTTGAAGATCGGCGCCATGTACTGCGCGCACAGCTTGGCCGACTGGAGCCCGTTCAGACGCGAGGCGGCCTCGACGGCAGAGCACAGGAACTGGATCGGATTCGCGAAATTGTTCACCGCCAGTGCGCCTGACAGCGTCCCTTGCGCGGGCTGATAGATGTTGTTGAGGTTCTGAATTGTCGTCGGCGCGATATGCAGGATCTCTTTGATGTCTCCGAGGGAGTCGACCAGCGTCTGGGATATCGATGCGAGCTTGTCGGAAGCGGTGCCGATGGCATCCCGGTTGTCGGCCACGAAACCCGCCACGTCGCCGACAGCGGTGTTGAGGTCCTCGACGGCGCGCCCCACCTCATCGGGATCATTAGCCAGCAGGGCGGTCACCGAGGCCAGATTGCGGTTCAGCTGGGCCATCAGATCGCTGCTCGATTGCAGTGCGGACACCAGGGTGCCGAGATTCTTCACCGTCGAGAAGGTGTCGTTGCTGTGGTCACCGAGCGCGGCTAAGAGTTTGGAGAGCTCGATGACGGTGTCGCGGATACTCGCTCCCTGGCCACGAAGATTGTCCGCGGTGGTGTTGACGAACGCACCCAGCGTGCTGACTCCACCCGGTTGTGTGGGTTGCAGGGCGTCGGTCAATTTCTTCAGCTGCTCGCGCAGTTCGTCCCACTCCACCGGCATGGCGGTGCGCTCCAAGGGGACCACGGCGCCATCGGCCATCGCCGGTCCACCGGTGTAGACCGGCGTCAACTGGATAGCCCGCGCGGTGACTAGCCTAGGGGCCAGGATCACCGCCTTCGCGTCGGCGGGAACTTTGTATTTGTCGTCAATCCAGAACGAGATCTTCGCGCGCTGAGGCTGGGGTTCGATCCCGTCGATCTCGCCGACCGGCACACCGAGGATACGCACCTCGTCACCGACGAAAATGCCGTTGCTGTTGCCGAAATAGGCCACCACATGCGTCCTGTTCGCCGCACCCCACGGCAGGCGGACGACGACCGCGACACCAGCAACCAGGATGAGCACCAGCGCGACGGCCAATCCGATCCGACCCTTGCGGCTCATGGTGTTGCCTCCGCGGCTGGAGCTTCGCCCGGCGTCGCCGGCGCGGGTGTCCAGACCGGCCCGGGCGGCGACTCGATCGGCGGTCCCGGTGGCGGCCCGCCCGGCGGCGGGGCCGGTAAGGGCTCCCGGTATGGATAGCGGGGGTCGCCCGGCTTGCCGGTGATCGCGTCGGGCAGCGTCAAGTGCGGCTCGCCGCCCTGGCCGGTGCGCGGGTACGGGACCGGCAGCGCCGGGGTGCCCGGTTGGCCGGTCTGCGGGTCGGTCAACTTGCTGGGCGGCAACACGTTCGGATCAAGACCGAGGTCGGAGAACGCGGCGTCGATGAACGGCTGCACGAACTGGCCGGGCAGCAGGTTGACGATATAGGCCATGAAGAACGGTCCGGAAGCAAGACACTCACCCAAGCCCATGAGGTACCCCGGAAAGAGTTTCAACGCTTGCCGCAACTGCTCCTTGCGGTTGTCGACGATCGTCAGGACCCCGTTGAGCTTGTCCAAGGCCGGCCGCAGCGATTCGCGGTTCTCCGCGATGACCCCCGAGAGCTCCTTGGCCACGGCGGAGATGCTGGTGGAGAGCTGATCGAGCGCGGCACTTTCGGTGTGCAACTGCGCCAGCAGCGCGTCGGTGTCGGCGATCAAGCTGACCACCTGGTCGGTCCGCTCGGCGAGCACCGTGGTCGCCTTGTTGGCGTTGGCCAGCAGGCCACGCAGTTCGGCATCGCGTGCGTTGACGGTCTGCGAGAACCGGGCCACCCCGTCGACCGCGCGTTTGAGATCCGGCGGGGTGTCGGAGAATGTCTGGGCCAGCGTGGCCAGCGACTCCGACACCTGGTCGGTGTCCAGTCCGCTGATCGTGGTGGCCAGATCGCCGAGGGCATCGGGCAGTTCGTAGGCCGGTGTGGTGCGGTCCACCGGGATCGGCCCGGCCAGCTGGCCGTCGCCTCTCGACGTGAGGGCGAGTACCTTGGAACCGAGCAGGCTCTTGGTCTTGATCGCCGCCTCGGTTCGCTCGCCCAGGCGGATCTTCTTGTCCACCGTGAAGGTCACCAGCACACGGGGTCCGTCCAGTTCGATGGCGGACACCTCGCCCGCCTTCAGACCCGATACCTGCACCGCCTCGCCGGCCCGCAGGCCCCCGGCTTCGGCGAAATACGCCGTGTACTCCCTGCCCTGATCGACGAAGGGCAGCTTGTCGTACTGCAGGGCAGCGAGGACGAAGCCTCCGGTCACTGCGATGCCAATCGCGCCGACGAGCACGCGGTTGCGTTCTGCGAAAGGTTTCATCGAGGAGTGCACCGTCCCGAGGCCTGGCCGGCCACCTTCACATACACCGGCTGGCCTCCTTTGCCATTGACCTTGAGCAGCAAGTCGCACAGATAGAAGCTGAAGAACGCGCCGTACAGCCCTTGCCGCCTCATGATTCGGTACGTATCGGGCAACGTGTTGAGAAAACCATCGACGTACTCGTGATCGGCCACGATGACGCCGGCCGTGCGGTCGGCCTCGGTGACGACCTTCTGAACCGGCGGCCGGGCGGCGGCAAGCAGATCGGCCACCGTCACGGCCGCGGCGTTGGTATGTGCGACCGCGTTACTGATATCGGTCTTGCGCTCGGCCAGCCCGTGAACCAGTTGCGAGAGCGAGTCGATCCCCTTGGCGAACTGGTCGCTGCGCTGTGCCAGTGACCCCAGCACTGTATCGAGGTTGGTGACCACCTGATCGATCAACTGGTCACGGTCGGCGAGCGTGGTGGTGACCGCAGCGGTTTGGGCGAGGAACGAGTTCACCGTTGTGCCCTCGCCCTGAAACGCCGCGATCAGCTGACCGCTCAACGCGTTGACCTGGTCGGGGTTCAGCGCCCGGAACAGCGGCTTGAACCCGCCGATCAGGGCATCCAAGTCGAGCGCGGGCCGCGTCCGCCCGGCGGAGATGGTCTGCCCCGGGGCCAGCCGCCTCACACCGCCGGCACCCTCCTCGAGGGCTAGGTATCGGCCGCCGATCATGTCGGCCCAGCGGATGGCGGCCGCACTGCCCTCGGTCAGGATCACTGATTTGTCGGTCGAAAACTCCACCAGCGCAAGCGCGTTCGGTTCGATCGAGATGTTTTTAACCTTGCCGACCTCCACGCCCGCGATCCGCACGAAGTTGCCCTCCTCCAGCCCGGTCACATCGGTGAACTCGGCCTTGTAGAGCGTCTCCTCGCCAAATCGCAACTCCGCGAACACCATCAGCAGTCCGAAGATGCCCAGCACACACACGACAACGAAGATGGCCAGGCGCCAGGTCGCTCCCGCTAGGTTCTCTCTCATGGCTGCATTCCTCAGCTGGTCGACGGGTCAGGGTGACACGGGTCAGGGTGACGCGGGGGCGGGCGCCGATGCCGGTGGCGGCACGCCCGGAT
>WOYS01000022.1:1268-7124 GCA_011620645.1 Mycobacterium sp. | reverse complement strand
ACGGGTCAGGGTGACGCGGGGGCGGGCGCCGATGCCGGTGGCGGCACGCCCGGATACAGCGGGATGCCGTCCGGGCCATACAGGGGCGCCCCGTAGGGCGGTGCGCCAGGATAGGGCACCGGGCCGATCGCTGGCGGTCCCGCGTCCCGCACGCTCGGCGGTTCGGGTACCGCGCGAGTGACCGGGAAGAAGTTGATCCACCACGGATGGCCGACGCCGGGATTCGGCCGGACGTCCAGGCCGGTGCCCCATCCGGTGTTGGTGACCAGATAGCGCACCGGGTAATTCTTGCTGGGGTCGGGCAGCGAACCGCAGCCCGGCTTTCCGCCCGGACCGCCCTTGGCCGCGACGATCGGCAGGTTATCGGGGTACCGGTAGGCGTCATCGCCCAGGGCCAAACCTACATCCAGGATGATGGAATGCCCGTTGCCGCCGCCGTATACGTAGTTGCCGCCATTATCTGCCTTGACCAAGTTTGCAACGCCCACCAGGGTGCAGGTGTACTCAGGGTCGTACTTCAGCAGCAAATCTGTCGTCGGCTCTGCGGTGTTGACCGCCTTGACTAGGTTGTCCCTGTTCGGCGCCAACACGTCGACACCCGCATTCGCGAACCCGATCGTGTTGAGCAGCAAGGCATCCAGGTCAGCGGCCCGGTTCGTGACGGTCGTGCTCGTTGTGCTGGCCGCGTCGAGGGTGGCCAGGATGTCTCGGGCCGCGACACCGTAGGCATCGCTGAACCCTTTCAGGGAGCGCCAATCTTTGGCCACGGTGTCCATTCTCGGATTGACCGCCAACAACACCCGGTTGGCGGCGCTGGTGGCCTCACCAATCCGCTCGCCCTGGCCGCGCACCCCATCGGCCAGTGCGCTCAGCGTCGCATTCAGCTTGGCGACGTCGACCTGCTTGAGCACGCCGACAAGATTCTGAAACACCGTGTTGACTTCGGTGCTGACGTTGCGCGACTGCAGCACCGCCCCGGCCGCCAGGGGTTGGGGGCTCGGGTCAGCCGGTGCAATCAGCTCGACGTACTTGGCGCCGAACACGGTCGTCGCCCTGATTTCGGCCTGCACATTCGCCGGAAGGTATTGCATCTGGCTGGGGAAGAGCTCCAATTTGAGACTCGCCGGGCCGGCGCCGCCGACGATCGAGGCCACCCGGCCGACCTCGACGCCGCGCATCTTGACCTTCGCCCCCGGTTCCATCACCAAGCCTGCGCGGTCGGCCACCAACGTCACCGTTTCGTGCGATTTGAACGACCCGGCGAATAGACCCAAACTCACCACCACCAGGGTCCCGATCGCGGCGACCAAAATCAGCGTCCACCACGCCGGATGAATGCGGTGTTCTCCTCGCCGGGCGTCCATGTGCAAGACTCCTTAACCGGTCATGTGGAAGTTGCCGGACTGGCCGTAGATAGCTAGCGACACGAGCACGACCACGAACGAGGCGCTGATCAACGAGGCGCGAACCGCGCGCCCGACCGCCTCACCAACGCCGGACGGCCCCCCGGAGGCAGTGAAGCCGTAATACGTGTGCACCAGCATGACGACGATCGCCATCGTGATCGCCAGGAAGAACGACCAGATGAGGTCGGTCGGGCTCAGGAAGGTAGTGAAGTAGTGGTCATAGACGCCGGTCGACTGGCCGTACACGGCGGTGGTACCCAAGCGTGCGGCGAGGAAGGACATCAGCACCGCGACACAGTACACCGGGATCACCACTACCACCCCCGCCACCAACCGACTGGAAGCCAGGTAGGCGATCGACCGGATACCGATCACCTCGAGCGCATCGATCTCCTCGTTGATCCGCATCGCGCCCAACTGGGCCGTAGCACCAGCGCCGATGGTGGCGGCCAGCCCGATACCGGCGGTCAGCGGCGCGATGAGCCGCACGTTCAAGTAGGCCGACGCAAAGCCGGTAAACGCCTCCACGCCAAAGTCGGCGAACTGGTTATAACCCTGCACGGCCACCAGCGCCCCAGTGGACAAAGTAAGGAATCCGACGATGGCGATCGTGCCGCCGATGATTGCCAATGCCCCAGTGCCCAGGCTCATCTGGGCGATCAGCCGCACGGTCTCGACCTGGTAGTGCGCCAGCGCGTCGCCGATCGACCCAAGCGTCTTGAAGTAGAACCGGGTCTGGCTGCCGACCTGGTTCCATCCGTCGGCCCAGCCCCGCACCGCCCGGCGCAGCCTGGGCAAGAGCATGCCGGAAATGGCGGAAGGCATCATTTGGCGGCCTCGACCCCGACAGCGGTGGCAAGCACGTTGATCACGAAAAGCGCCACAAACGAATACACCACGGTTTCGTTCACCGCATTGCCGACCCCGGCCGGCCCGCCCTTAACGGAGATGCCCTGATAGCAGGCGATCAATCCGGCCGCCAACCCGAACAGTGCGGCCTTGACCAGAGCGACTATCACGTCGGCCAAATCGGTCACCAGTGTCAAACCGGCGACAAACGCCCCCGGCGTGACGTTCTGGACGAACACCGAGAACCCGAAGCCCCCAGCCAATCCAACCAGCACGACCACCGATGACAGCAGCAGCGCGACGACCATCGCCGCCAGCACCCGGGGCACCACCAGCGACTGGATCGGATTAACGCCCATCACCCGAAGCGCATCGAGTTCCTCACGGATGGTGCGCGCACCCAGATCCGCGCACATCGCGGTCGCACCGGCGCCAGCGACCACCAACACCGTCACGATCGGACCGATCTGCGTGACCGTCCCGTAGGCGGCGCCGGCACCAGAGAAATCCGCGGCGCCTAACTCCACGAGAAGCACATTGAATGTGAAGACCAACAACACAGTGAACGGGATCGACAGCATCACAGTCGGCAGAATCGACACCCGAGCGACGAACCATGACTGCAGCAAGAACTCCCGCAACGCAAACGGGGGGCGCACCGCCGATACGAGGGTATCCAGCACCATCGCAAAGAAACCCCCCAGTGCGTCCACCGGTTTCAGAACTGCGTTCGTCCACATCAATACAATCTCTTTCCGAGTCGTCGAGAGCGCTTCCGAACCATGCCACGCGGATCCGCGTCGAGCAAAATTGACCTGTTAGCCGTTAGCGACGGGGCACGGCTCTGGGGATGTTAGCACTGGCTCACCCGAGGAGGTTCGGGTTCGGGCTCATCAATTCAGGCTGGCTGCTTCCTTCGGAATCGCCCTGGAAATGCTGGAGGCTGACCTTGGAAACGAGGATGCGTGAACGGTGGCTTGTGGCAGTAATTCGGGCGGTGCGGAGTTGGCCGTGCAGCAGGGCGACCTAGTCGCGTAGTCCACGGTTTTCTTCGTCGAGTTCGCGATTGCGCTGGTCGGCGAGGCGGAGCCAATTGCGCAGGGATGCATCGCTTGCCGGTTGTTGGTTGGCGGAGCTGGTCACCGGTGCGGGTTCGCGTGGTGCTTGCATCCTGCGGATCTCGTCCTTGACGTCAGTGTGTGTGTAGAGCCAGGAGCGAGAGACGCTGGCGTGCTCAGCGACGGCGGTAAAGCTGATCGGGCACCCGGTTTGGTCCAGGTCATGCAGTGCGGCCAGGGATTTGGCGCGAGTGGTTTCGTGTCGTCTCGTGGCGGCCGTGGTGAGGTGAATACTGTTGTTAGCGCGCATCTTCGTAAGCAGTTCAGACACGCGGTGGCAGGTGGGTAGCGCCAATCTCGCGCAGGCAAGGTTGTGGTTCATCCATTCGGCGGCCGTAGATGTCGATCTTTCGGGCGCGCTCCCAATGGGTTCGGATTGTCGTGTCGGCCAGGCGGGCGGGCATCGCGGGCGGCCATGGTGTGGCTGGGTGTGATCGAGCAGTCTGCGTACGACTTCTGGTGAGACGTCGTTGTTGAAAGTGGTGAACGGCGTTGACCGTTTATGTCGAATACCGCTGCGGGAGTGTCTCATCGCACTGACGGTGAACCGGAAACTGTCTGCGGGGTCGGCGTTCTACGGCAGAAGTCCTAGACCTAGACCAAGCCGGAAGCGGCATAGGAAACCCTCCACGATTTCGGGGGAACCACAATCATCTCATCCTACGGTCACACTCTTCGCAATGTATCTCTGTGGGCGACGCCGATCAAACGATGTGGGTCTTGTGCCCGGTCCAGTACCGGTCTCGGAGCTGCCGCTTGTAGAGCTTCCCTGTGGGCAGCCGGGGAAGCTCTCGCTCGAAGTCGATCGTGCGTGGGCACTTGTAATGCGCCAGCCTTTCCCGACAATAGGCGAGCAGTTGTTGTTCGACGTCCGGTCCCGCCGTGTCGGGGTCGGCGAGTTGAACCACCGCCTTGACCTCCTCGCCCATCTCTTCGCTTGGTACGCCGATGACGGCCACGTCCACCACCTTCGGGTGAATGGTCAGCACATCCTCAGCCTCCTGCGGGTAGATATTCACTCCACCGGAGATGATCATGAAGGCCTTACGGTCGGTCAGGAACAGCCAGCCGTCCTCATCGACGTAGCCGACATCGCCCAAAGTGGTAAAACCGCGGCCACCCGGGTCGCGGACGTCGCGGGTTTTTTCCGGGTCGTTGTGATACTCGTAGGCCGGACCGCCGCCGAAGTAGATCGTGCCGGTCTGGCCAGGTGACAGCTCCTCGCCGTGCTCGTCCAAGATGTGGACCTCACCGATGACCGGCCTGCCCACAGTGCCCGCACGCTGCAGCCACTCCTGCGGTTTGGCAAGACAGAAGCCGTTGAGCTCGGTGCCGGCGTAGTACTCCCAGAGGATCGGTCCCCACCAGTCCATCATCGCCTCCTTGACCGCCACGGGGCACGGCGCCGCAGCGTGGATGGCGATGCGAAGCGACGAAGTGTCGAACCGCTTGCGTTCGTCCTCGGGTGACTTGAGCATCCGGGTAAACATCGTGGGCACGAACTGCCCACACGTCACCCGGTACTCCTCGATTGCGCGGAGTGCGCCGAGCGGGTCGAACTTCTCCATCATCACCACGGTGCCCCCCAAGGCAGTCACTCCGATGCTGAAGCCCAGTGGAGCCGAGTGGTAGATGGGAGCCGGCGAAAGGTAGACACTGTCCGCGTTGAAGCCGAAGACGCCGCTGAGCAGCATGCATATAAGCTGCCCCTCCTCGACGGACCTTCCACTGAGCGGTCGCTTGATTCCCTTCGGGCGACCCGTTGTGCCCGAGCTGTACAGCATCATTTCCCCGGCCGGTTGCTCATCGAGTGGTGCGGCCAGTTGCGAGTCCAAGGCTTCGTCGTAGTCGCTGAGGCCGGCCGCGCCGCCGTCCGTGACGAGCGCCAGTTCAACGCCAGGTGCGTAGCCGAGTGCTTCGCGGAGTACGTCGGCTTTAGCCGGAGAAGCGACCACCGACCTCGCTCCGGAGTCCGCCAAGATGTATCCGACCTCTCCGGGACTCAGATAGGAGTTGACCGTCGTGACGTGGAGCCCGGATCGAAGCGCGGCCCAGACGATCTCGAGGTAGCGCGGGTGGTTCTCCATGAACACCGCAACGTGATCGCCGGGCGCCAACCCGTTGGCACGCCAGAGTCGGGCAAGCTGATTCGAGCGGTCATCGAGCTCACGGTGGGTGACCACCTGACCCGACGAAGCCATTATGACGGCGGGCTTGTCGGGCGTCGCAGCCGCAGTGCTACCTGGAAACACGTCCTTCACCTTCAGCTAGATAATTTGGGCACGAGACTCGCCCGGACTGTACACTGGTGGCGGGCGGCACGGATACGGAAATACGCGGATAGGCGTTCTGCTACAAGAGAAATCGTGATAACCCGGCCCGATATACCTGGAGACTTCGTGGTGTGAGAGCTCAAGCGGTGTGCTTGGCTCGACCGTGACACTTTGGTGCCTCCGTGTCGGCCGGCGGGATGTCTCCGCGGT
>WOYS01000022.1:0-1168 GCA_011620645.1 Mycobacterium sp. | reverse complement strand
GCTCGACCGTGACACTTTGGTGCCTCCGTGTCGGCCGGCGGGATGTCTCCGCGGTATGTCTCCGCGGTGCTGGTAGGGGTGGCGGTTGTGGGCTCCTGTCGTAGCTGGACGTCACACGGAAACCTCTTCGGTAGCGGTCGGCATTGCCTATCCGACATCCAGTTAAATCCGTCTGTCGGAATTTTTCAATGGTCCGGGAAGCATCACGAAAAGTGCCCGCGAAACGACCCTCGGTCCCGACTTCCGGCGATCGCGGGCACACGAGTCCACGGATCTGTGGTTTGACCTGCGTATACGTGGGAAGCGCCGGGTTGGGTCGTGTTACTCCCCGATTCCGGGATCTAGGCCGAACGCATCCTTGACGGATCACGCTGCCCGGGACCCGGATGCGCACCGTCTACCGACTCCAGAGCACTGGTGCGCCGCTACGGCGCTGAGCGCGTCGAACAAGCCTGTTCACTGTCGCCGGACCTCGATGTCGTCTCGATCAACAAGGTCGCCTCCATGCTGGAGCGCGCCACCGAGAACACCGCCCCGGGCACGACCACAGGCAGTTGGCCCAACAACCGCCCGCTTCTCTCGTGATATCCACCATACGAATTCATCACCACCACAACATCATTGACCGTCGCCACCGACGAACCCACAGCTGAGAAGACCTGCTGACATAACCACCCACCGTGCACCCGCCGATCCGCTCGGCGCTCCGCCGGAGAAGGCCGTCGTCCTGTGCGTCGAGGAAGAGCAAGGTCCAGGCATTGGGTCGTCCTCAATCCGCGCTTTCGATGATGCCGGGCATGCCAGAGCGGCGCACTCACGACTACGCCCGTCACGTCGTCATCGACCTGTTCGCCATCGACGAGGCCTACCCGCCGAGCTCGACGTGCACCCGGCCTGCGACAACCTCTCGACCCACAAGACGCCGTCGGTTAACGATTGGCTGGCCAAACATCCTGCTTCCAGCTGCATTTCACCCCGACCCGCTCCTCCTGGCTCAGCCAGGTGCAACGCTGGTTCGGGTTCCTCACCGACCAAACTCCTGCGACGCGGCGTCCACAAAAGCGTTGCGGCACTGGAAGAGACATCAAGAACTTGGTCGAATACTGGAACGCCGACCCGAAACCAATCGTCTGGAAGAAGACCGCCGAAGAGATCCTCGACCTCCTAG
>WOYS01000069.1 GCA_011620645.1 Mycobacterium sp. | reverse complement strand
AGAACGTGGTGGCCCCAGGACAACGCTGCCGCGATGTCGCAGCAGCGGAGTGGCCAAGATAGCGTGGTCGTGGTGACGTTGTCCCCTTGGGCTCGGCTCCGCCGCGACGCAGGCTAACGCAGTGACATCCGCGCAGCGCACCGACGTCTGTGGTGGCGCGATGGTCACTGATGGGCTCACCCGCCGCTTCGGGGATCACGTCGCTGTCGATCCACGTGTGTCTGACCGTGCCGCAGGGAACGACATTCGGGCTGCTGGGGCGCAAGAGGCCGAGACACTCTGCGACCGAGTCGCGATCATGCGCCACGGCGCGGTGATCCGCGACGGCAGCCCCGAGCAGCTCAAAGCCGAGATAGGCCCTGGCGCAACACTGGAGGACGCTTTCATCGCCCGTCGCCCCAGGCGCGACCACTATGGAGCTTTCAGGCAATCTTCCTCTCCCGAACGATGCTGGAATACCGCATGTTTCGCGCTCCGTCATCCATCGCGACCAGCTTGCAGCAGTCGAAACCGTGGCCCAGTGTTGGCTCCTCGCGCACTTCCTCGCGGGCTACAGCTTGAATACAGCGGTGAAGGCGCCCGCGGCAATCTGGTCATCGCTAGTTGCGATGGTGAGACCGCGGCGGACTGCCTGGGCGACGATCATCCGATCGAATGGGTCTTTGTGTGCCCAATTGAGTTGGCCCGCGACGATCGCATCAGTGGAGTCGATCGCCAAGTTGGTGGCATTCATCGCCTCCAGCGTCTCATCCCAGGCCGACAGCAGCGGTCCACCATCCAACCGCCCGATCCGAGTCTTGATCGCCACTTCCCACGCGGAGACTGCCGACACGATCAACTCGTTGGCTTGATCGGCCAAGGTGTCGCGCACCGCGGGATCAATTCTGTCCGGCGCTGAGGCGAGCCGCAGGACTGCATTGGTGTCCAGTAAATATGCGGTCACGAGGCCGATTCCCACGCGGCGAGATCGTCGGCCGGAAGCGGATCGTCGAAGCCCTCGGGAACAGCCAGGTTCGGGAACTGGCCGAAAGTGCGCGGTTTCGGTCGAGCGGGCGAAAGGACCGCCACCGGCCGGCCGTGGTTAGTGATCGTGACCGACTCGCCTGTGCTCTCCACCTCGGCCAACACGGCATTGAGCCGCGCCTTGGCTTCCGTGCTGGTGATTGTCTTCACGAATGGGATGTTACATCAATCAGCCTAGTCCCACTAGTCGGACCAGTTGGTTCTTCGGGGATTGGGGCAGGCGAGGGGCAAGCTGGCGGACCGATGGATGCTCGAGACTGGGTCGTTGTCCTTGGGACGGCCTAGGTCGGCGCACGTGGCGGGGGAGTGGAGGCCCAGGTCGTCCTAAGTCTGCGTCCCCTTGCGCGGTGTTGCCCGCTTGGTGGGCCGAGTAGTGGGCGAGGCCAGTTGGGCCCGATAAGTGTCGGCGGCCGCCGACGCGACGGCCAGGGCATCCGTGAGCGCCTGGACCCGATCGTCGGCGTTGCGCTGGGCGTGGGCGAGCTGCTCGGCGTGCGCCTCGCGCAGGGCCTCTCGTTCCGCCCGGGCTTCCTCGCCGTGCCGCCTCAGTTTCCGCGTGAGCTGTTGCCAGCTCAACTCGGACTGGCTGCGGTCTCTGCGATCGCCTGCTGCGTGGATTCGCGAGCCGACTCGGCCTTAACTGCGCGGCATTGGGGTTAACGGGGTGTGGCGCCGCGGAGGACGGCCAGTCGATGTTGGTATTCGGCTTCGTCGATCTCCCCGCGGGCGAATCGCGCGGCCAGCACTTGCTCCGGTGATTCGGTGTACGGCGGGAGCTGCGGAATCGACCGTGTCTGGGCGCTACCGGTGCTGGACCGGATCAGGGCGACGATCACGACGATGATGAGGGCCCAGAACAAGACCATTCCAATGACCATGCCTGCGTATCCCCATCCGCTCATGTCGTGGTCGGACCAGAACATCATGGGAACTTCTCCTTCCTTATTCGGTTCACCGAACTGCGGCTGAGCTGGTTGTCAGCCGGTGTAGTTGAGGGTGGTCATCATTCCGGCGTCCATGTGGTAGCCGTTGTGGCAGTGCAGCATCCAGACACCGGGATTGTCGGCAACGAGCCTGACGGTCACGGTCTGCATGGGTTTGACGATGACGGTGTCCTTACGGGGCCCGGCGCTGCCGTCGGGTTTGATGACCTGGTAGGTGTGGCCGTGCAGATGCATCGGGTGCCACATCATGGTCTGGTTGGTGAAGGTCAAGGTGGCGTGCTGGCCCTGATGGACGGTCAACGGGACGGTCCGGTCATAGGGCCGACCGTTGATCATCCAGTCGTAGTGCATCATCGTGCCCGACAGGTGCGCCTGCAGCGCGATGTCGCTGTTGGTGGGTAACTGGACTTCCGGGGTGGCAGTGAAGGTGTCGACGGTGCCGACCCGGCCGGTCAGTTGCGGGGGCCGGAAGGCGGCGTCGGGTGCGCTGCCGGCACCGGTCGACAGCAGCGCGCGGGCGACGGCGTTCTTGCCCTCGGCCGAGGCAACCAACGGGAACACCCCGTCGCCGGCGGTCACCATCACGTCGTAGCGCTCTCCCATGCCCAGCAGGACGGCATCGATGTCGGTGGGCACGACCGGGAAGCCATCGGTGTGGGTGACGGTCATGCGGTGCCCGGCCAGTGCGACCCGGAAGGCGGTGTCGGCGGCGGCGTTGATGATGCGAATCCGGATGCGCTGCCCCGGTTTCGCGGTGAGCGTCGTCGCTGCGGCGGGGATCCGGCCGTTGATGAGGTAGTACGGGTAGCTGACGTCGCCGCCGTCTGCGCCGAGCAGATCACTGGCACCGGCACCACCGACACCCGGCATTCCCGGCATTCCCGGCATCGACCCCATCCCGCCCATGCCAGGCATCTGCCCCGTGCCTCCCATGCCGGGCATCCCGGGCATGGAGCCGCCGCCCATGCCCCTCGACCGCAATCCCTTGAAGATCTCCTCAGGACTGGTTCCGACTCCGGAAGTCCAATCGTCGAGCATCACGATCCACTCGGCGTCGTAGCGGCCCGCCTCGGCCGGATCGTCGATGATGACCGGCACGTAGAGGCCGTAATCGGTGTCCAGCCCGGTGTGCGGATGGGCCCAGTAGGTTCCCGGGTACGGCGAGCTGAACCGATAGGTGAAGCTCGAACCCGATTCGATGTTGGGGGTTGCCGGTGACGCACCGTCCATATCGTTGCGCAAGGCGATGCCATGCCAGTGCACCGACGATGCGTGATCCAGTCCGTTGTCGACGGTCACGGCGATCTCGTCACCAACATCGGCCCGAATCAGCGGACCGGGAAGCTGATTGTTGTAGGCGAGGGTGCGTGCCTTGGTCCCACCGAGGTCGAGGTCGGCCGTCCCGGGTGCCAGCCGCGCGGTGACCGTCTTCCCGGTGTGCGGGCGGGCGGCCTCCGTCGCGGCGATGGCATCCGATGCGACCGTCCCACCCGGGGTACTGGCGGGGGTGGAACGGCTGCATGCCACCAATGCCGAGCCGCCGAGGACGCTGGCGACCAGAAAGCCGCGCCGCGTCATCGCTGCCGCTGCAAGGGTCTGTCGATTCATCACCGATCCCGTCGTCTTAGAGATTCCTCTTCCACAATGCGCTGCGTCCTCCGGAGGTTTGATGTTGGTTTTGTGAAGATTCGCTCAAGCGCGCGGACGAGTGCCGTGGGACGGCACGATGAAAGATATGGACGCCAACTCGAAGGCATCAGCAGACAGTGCCAATCCCAAATACCGCGCCCTGGTGGTCGACGACGAGGCACCGCTGGCAGAGGTCGTCGCCAGCTACTTGAAGCGGGAGCACTTCGAGGTGACGCAGTGTCACAGCGGAACCGACGCGGTGACCCTGGCACGAGAGGTAGACCCGGATGTCGTTGTGCTCGATCTGGGCCTACCGGGGCTGGACGGCGTGGAGGTGTGCCATGCTGCGCCGGCCGCGGGCCGTCGGCGCGCCGACCTCTCCTGCCAGCGGGGGTGGCCACCGACGTCCTGCCACCACGGGTATTCGGCCCGCTGTCCATCGATGTTGCGAGTCGGCAGGTGTTTGTCGACGAGGAGCCAATTGCCTTGACACGCACAGAATTCGACATCCTGTCCGCCCTGTCGTCGCGGCTGGGCGTGGTGTGGAGCCGCACTCAGCTCATTGACACGGTGTGGGGCAACCGTGGGTGGGCAACGACCACCTCGTCGACGTCCACGTCAGCCACGTTCGGCGCAAACTGGGCGACGACCCAACCAACCCAAGGTTCATCTACACCGTCCGCGGTGTCGGCTACCGGATGGGGACCGGACAGTGAGTGCATCGAGCGGCTTCGGGATGCGCCGCCGGCTTTTGCTCGCCCAGACGCTGGTGCTTCTCGCGGGTGGGGTCACCATCTGGGTGGTGGCGTCGGTCGTCGGACCGCCGTTGTTCCGGGAACACCTGCACCGAGCTGGCATCGCCCACGACTCCAACGACCAGTTCCACGCCGAGCAGGCTTACCAGCATGCCACCGCGCTGTCCATTGCGGTCGCGATCACGGTGGCCGCCCTGACGGCGTTCATCGTCACCGCTATCTTGAGCCGGCGCCTGCAGCGCTCGATCACCGAAGTCGCTGCGGCCGCGTCGGCCGTGGCCGAGGGACACTACGACATCCGCGTTGCCTCGCCCCGGCTCGGCGACGAGTTCGATGAACTGGCGACGGCGTTCAACCGAATGGCTGAACGGCTCCAAGCCGTGGAATCGACCCGCCGCCAGTTGTTCGGCGACCTTGCCCACGAGATCCGCACGCCCGTGGCGGTGTTGGAAGCCTATTTGGAAGCCGTGGAAGACGGCGTGAAGCCCCTCGACCAGCCGACCATCGCGATGCTGCGCGAGCAGGCCGGTCGATTGGTGCGCTTCTCAGCCGACGCCGCCGCTCTCGCCCAGGCCGAAGAGGCCCCGGCCGCCATCACCCCGGGGTGGGTGGACGCGGGAGAGGTCGCGAGAACAGCCAGTGCCGCGATAGCTGATCGCTATGCCGCCAAGAACGTCACCCTCAGCACCCACATCGGCGGCGCGGTCCGCCTGCGGGCAGATCGGCAACGGCTGGCGCAGGTGTTGGGAAACCTACTCGACAACGCGCTGCGCCATACTGCGGCCGGCGGCCAGGTCACCCTGGCGGTCACCCAGGTCGCCGGCGAGGTTGTGTTCACCGTCGCCGACGACGGTGATGGCATCGCGGCTGAGCATCTCCCACACGTCTTCGAGCGCTTCTATCGCGCCGACTCCGCCCGCGACCGTGGGCGGGGAAGCTCCGGCATCGGCCTGGCCATCGTCAAGGCGCTCACCGAGGCCCACGGCGGCCACATCAGTGCGGCCAGCCGCGGGCCGGGTCAGGGAACCACGTTCATCGTCGCGGTGCCGATCCTTGGGCCGGCAGCGGCGCGCGATTACGGTCAGCGCGTCGGCGCCCCGACCAATTGGTAACCGGCGCGCTCGACCGCGTCGCGCACCGAGTTCTGCGGCAGGTCAGCGAAGCTGGTCACGGTGACCGCTGAATCGCCTTGCGGGACAACGTCGACTGTCACGCTGGTGACAGTGTCCAGCGTCTGGAGTTCGGCAGTCACCGAACGTGCGCAATGCTCACACGTCATTCCCCGGACCTTATACGTGTTGGTCTGCGACATTAGGACTTTCCTACAGTGAGCTGAGGATCTGGTTCATGGTGTCGATCTCCTTCTGCTGGCTGCTGGCGATCGACTTGGCCAGCGCGACAGCGTCAGGGAACTGGCCGTTCTTGATCTCGTTCTGCGCCATAGTGATTGCGCCCTGGTGGTGCTTGATCATCTGGGTCAAGAACAACTTGCTGGCCTCGACCCCCCGGGCGTTCTGCAGCGCATCCATATCGGCCTGCGACATCATCCCCTCCATACCGGGCATGTCATCCATTCCTGGCATGCCTGGCATCATCGACCCACTGGGCATCATCGACCCACTGGGCATCATCGTGGTCGTGGGTGATGCGGCAGCGGTGTCGGAGCCGTGCATGCCACCGTGATCCGACGGCATGTTCCCCGGCGTCTCGCCCATCCCGGGCATACCGTTCATTCCCGGCATGCCGGGAATGCCCCACTGATTCAGCCAGCCTTGCATCTGCTCGATCTCCGGGCCTTGGGCGGCCTTGATTTGCTTGGCCAAGTTCACCACCCGCGGGTCGATGCCCTGCTTGGCCAGAATCATGTCGCTCATCTGAACCGCCTGCTGATGATGCGGGAGCATCATGTGCGCGAACTGCATATCGGCCTGGTTATGCGCGACCGCCGGCGCCGTCGACGACGTCTGGGTCGACGACGAAGCCGAGGACGACGTCGCCTCTTTGGTCGCCGAGTTGCTACACGCCCCGAGGGCGGCCACCGCGGCCAGCGCAGCCACCCCGGTCACCACAGTCCTTGTCTTGTTCACAACAGTTCCTTTCGTGGATCAGCCTGTCGATCTTCACCTGCCAGCCTTGCGGCGTTGCGTAGGGCTGTCTTAGTCGTTCTGTGAAGATTCGATAAAGAACGGTCCTTCCAGCCCATAGTCCAGGAGGTCGGCGCGAGCTTCGGGGAAGCTAGCTCCCATGTCCATTGCTATCTCGACCTCATTGCAAACCCCCTTCGCAGACGCTGTGGCCTGAACCCGCCAAGCCCTGGCTGATCAGGGTTTCGGGGTTCTCACCTATCTCCGGGCGCAGCACCAGTCCGAAGGCAGGCTGGAAGACGCCAGCGGCGATCGGGAGTGCGATCACGTTGTAGCCCACGACCCACCCCAGGTTCTGACGCATCTTGCGCAAGGTTCCCCGGCCGATGCGCAACGCAATGGGAACATCGAGGGGGTCGGAGCGCATCGGGACAAGGTCGGCGGTCTCGATCGCGACGTCGGTGCCGGCCCCGATGGCTCGCGGAGCGGGGCAACCGCAGCGGTGATCTTGCCGGCGATCGTCTTGTCGATCGCGGCGAGATGCTGCGCCTGGGAACCGATCTGCGCGGCCAACTCCTGCGCCTGCGCCAGCCGGGCCTCCTGCGCCCCGCGAAGAAGCAGAGGGACCATCGACCGGTCGGTGACCGAAAGGTCTTCCCGACAGCGAATTGCGCCTCCTCAGCCTCGGCGATCGCATCCAACGCCTGACTCTTGGCCCAGACGAGATCCTCGGCGCCGTTACGGGCGACCGACGACGCGCCGGCGGATTCGACGAACGTGCGGGCACATCAACACTCGGCGGGCGCTCGTTCCGACACGCTTGCCGCGTCGCTATCTGTCGGACCGCTGCTCGATACTGGGCACATGTGGTGGGACGAGCAGCTCCGAACCGGCCCCGCAGGGTCGAGCGATGATCTTTGCGTGCTACCGGCAGCACCGTCGCCTGCGGCGGCACCGCGCATGCCCCAACCTCCTCGCTCCGAACAGCGGGGGACTGTGCAGACAGTACGCGATCCGTGGCAGTGGTGGTGGAACCACGCACGCCACAGCGCCAAGGCCTTCCTTGCCGGTCACAATCCGCCGGAAATCGCCATCTTCGGCCCCCTCCTCGGCGAGGACGAACACGGGCTACTCGAAGCCGACGTGACCCTGAGTTTCCTCTACGGCGGTGACGGAACGTACGCACGAAGCGACTACTTCGTCGTCGGCCGCCCGGCGGTGATGGTGGGAGCGCTGGCGGTGAACGCCGCCATCAACCGGCGCCGCAAGGTCGCCGCGCGCCGTGATGCCCAGCCCCGCTGGCGCGGCCACCAAAGCGTCCATCTGTGGAGCACCACCGACCGTCTGATCTGGGACGGCGGGTCAGGCCTGGCAAGCCTCTGGTACGGCGATATCACCGGTTACTACCCGGAGCTGGACAGCTGGACGCTCACACTGGCCACCAGCGACGGGCAACCGCCGGTGCGTATGCAAGGCCCGGCGGTACCCCTGGTGTCGCTGTGGACGGCCACCGCCGTGCTGGGGCAGCGGTGGTGGCAGGACCCACGCCTGGCCCCCCTTCTGCGCTGAGTCACGCCGATGACGTCGTTGGATGGCAACAGCGGTAATTTTCTGGGGCGCTGTATCTGACCTGCTCCGCAGGTAAGGATCGGCCTTATGCCCGCGGAAACACACATTGAGAAAAGGTGAGAGTGACGCGGCGTCGGTGAAGAAATGTGCCGACATCGATGGAATCCACTCCGAGGTCTCCGTT
>WOYS01000025.1:14555-39911 GCA_011620645.1 Mycobacterium sp. | reverse complement strand
ACGCCTCCAACGACAAACCGGGCTCGCCGCCAACGACGAACCCGCACCCTTCTAGAGGGCCTCGGCTATTGGATGGGCTCGTCCCCGAGAACTTTGGTGCGCGACAGCCCGCCGAGGCACCCTTTTCGTCCGTTGCGGTGGTTGGTCGGGATACAGCGTGTGCCCGTTGCCGCGCACGGCGAGGCCGCGGCGTTCCGGCGCGGTGAGCGCGGACACAGGCCGGGCTGGATTGCGCCCTCGTGGCAGGCTGATAGCCACGATGACCGCCTCCCCGCTGATCCCGACCGTGTCCGACCCCGACGGGTTGTTCACCGCATTCGGCGAGTGGGCCGCCGCCGGCGGCACCGTGCTCTACCCGGCGCAGGAGGAAGCGCTGATCGAATTAGTCAGTGGCGCAAACGTCATTCTCGCCACGCCGACCGGGTCGGGTAAGTCGCTGGTGGCCACCGGCGCCGTGTACGCGGCACTGGCCGCGGATCGCACCAGCTTCTACACCGCCCCGATCAAGGCGCTGGTCAGCGAGAAGTTCTTCGCGCTGTGCGAGGTGTTCGGCGCGGCCAACGTCGGGATGCTGACCGGTGACGCCTCGGTCAACGCCGATGCTCCGATCATCGCCTGTACCGCGGAGATTCTCGCCAACATCGCGCTGCGCGAAGGGGCCGACGCGGACATCGGCCTGGTGGTGATGGACGAGTTCCACTTCTACGGCGACCCGGATCGCGGCTGGGCCTGGCAGGTGCCGCTGCTGGAACTGCCCCACGCGCAGTTCCTGTTGATGTCGGCCACCCTGGGCGACGTGACGTTCCTGCGGGAGGATCTCACCCGTCGTACCGGACGCCAGACTGCGCTGGTCACCAACGCCGAACGGCCGGTGCCGCTCTTCTACTCCTATGCCACGACCGCCATGCACGAAACCATCGGAGATCTGCTGGATACCCGGCAGGCGCCGATCTACGTCGTGCATTTCACCCAGGCCTCGGCGTTGGAGCGCGCGCAGGCGTTGATGAGCGTCAACGTGAGCACCAAGGAGGAGAAGGCCGCGATCGCCGAGCACATCGGCGCCTTCCGTTTCTCCACCGCATTCGGCACCACGCTGTCACGACTGGTCCGCCACGGAATCGGCGTGCACCACGCCGGGATGTTGCCCAAGTACCGGCGCCTCGTCGAACAGCTGGCCCAGGCCGGTCTGCTGAAGGTCATCTGCGGTACCGACACCCTCGGCGTCGGTATCAATGTCCCGATCCGCACCGTGGTGTTCTCCGCGTTGTCCAAGTACGACGGCAACCGGACGCGGCTGCTCAATGCCCGCGAGTTCCATCAGATCGCCGGGCGCGCGGGCCGCGCGGGCTTCGACACGGCGGGCACGGTCGTGGTGCAGGCACCCGAGCATGAGGTGGAGAACCTCAAACAGTTCGCCAAGGTCGCCGACGACCCGAAGAAGCGCCGGAAGTTGGTGCGCCGCAAGGTTCCCGAGGGCTTGGTGCCATGGAGCGAGAAGACCATGACCCGGTTGATCGAGGCCACGCCGGAAGCGTTGCACAGCAACATGAAGGTGACGACGGCGATGATCCTTGACGTGGTGGACCGGCCGGGGGATCCCTTCCTCGCGATGCGGCGGCTGCTGACCGACAACCACGAGCCACGCAAACGCCAACTGCGGCTGATCCGCGAGGCGGTCGGCATCGCCCGCTCGCTGCTGCAGGCCGGCGTTCTGGAGCGGCTCCCCGAACCCGAGCCGGACGGCCGCCGCTACCGGCTCACCGTCGACCTGCCGCCCGACTTCGCGCTCAATCAGCCCCTGTCCACCTTCGCCCTGGCGGCCGTCGACACGCTCGACAGCGCATCGGATACTTATGCACTGGATGTGGTTTCGGTCATCGAAGCCACCCTGGAGGATCCCCGCCAGATTCTGGCGGCTCAGTTGAACAAGGCGCGAGGCGAAGCGGTGGCGGCCATGAAGGCCGAAGGGATCGAGTACGACGAGCGGATCGAACTGCTCGATGAGGTGACCTACCCGAAGCCGCTGCAGGAGCTTCTCGGGCACACCTTCGAGGTGTATCTGCAGACGAATCCGTGGGCCGCCGACGGACACCTGTCGCCGAAGTCGGTGGTGCGCGAGATGTGGGAGCGCGCATTCACCTTCCGCGAGTACGTCAGCGTGTACGGCTTGACGCGCTCGGAGGGCGCGGTGCTGCGATACCTGTCCGACGTCTTCAAGGCGCTGCGCTCCGGAGTTCCCGCCGCCGCGCGGACCGAGGACCTCGCCGACATCGTCGAGTGGATCGGTGAGCTTGTCCGCCAGGTTGATTCGAGCCTGCTCGACGAGTGGGAGCAGCTGACCAGTCCGGATCAGCCGCACGATGTCCCGGTGGCGTTGCCCGCTCGGCCACGCCCACTGACCGGTAACGAACGCGCATTCACCGCCATGGTGCGCAACGCGCTGTTCCGCAGGGTCGAGCTGTTCGCCCGGCGTCGCTGGGCCGATCTCGGCGAACTGGACAGCGGCTCGGGATGGACCGCGCAGCGCTGGCAGGAGGTCGGCGAGGCCTATTTCGAGGAGCACGCCGATGTCGGTGTGGGCGCGGACGCGCGCGGTCCGGCACTGCTGATGGTCGATCGACAGCCCAGGGCCTGGCGGGTACGCCAGCTTCTGGACGACCCTGCCGGCGATCACGACTGGGTGATCGTGGCGGAGGTCGATCTGGACGCCTCCGACGAAGAGGGCGCCGCGGTGATCCGGTTGGTCGACGCAGGCCTGTTGGACTGACGCGAAATCACCGCGTTCCCCTGGCTTGTTCGTTCTGGGACATGTTCGACGCTACCGGGGGCGGTTTGGCGTACGGCGAATCGGGGTGAGCGATCTCGACGAAGTCGCTCTAAAAGAGAGACCCATTTTCCTGAGCTTTGGTCGGACTTGTTGTCGGAGAACGCAAATGCGTCCGGACAGATCGGTTGGTGCCAGTCAGCCGATCTCGGCGCGAAGCTCTTGATGCCGCTGCTCCAGTTCGCTGCTCACCTGTGTGAAGAGATCCCGTGCGTCGACCTTGACACCTCGGAGCTTGACCCTCAGCGCCCTCGGCTCCTTCTCGATGACGATGCTGCTGCTGGGATGCAGCGGGTACTCGTTTCCGGTTCCCGATATGCTGGCGCTCACTCCTGCCACCAACTCGTATCCGTGATCATCGCGAAGCCTATCTGCCAGGGCCGTGACAATTTCATCCTCGATCTCATGGGCGTCGACTGTCTCTGGCAGGGTCACCGTGAGGCTGATCACCTGCGCTATGCTAGTACTTCGTGACTGCGCGTCCGGACCGGCCACCACTTCGCGCTCACTTTTGTGTCACGCACCTCGCGGTATGCCCATCGGTGCATGCCCATAGCGCCGCGGTAGCGGTCGGACCCAACCAGGGCCGCGACGATGATCCTGAATGGCGGCTCAACCGACACCGCGGACCGTGTGGCCGAAATCGTGAGGCCAGGAAAGCGAGACGCACATAGTCGCCTCGCCGGCGGTGTCCAACAGGTAGATGACTCATCGACGGGCCGGCTGACGAGGTGCCCAGGAAACTGGTGACCGCGCCGAGCACCGCTTGCCGGACGCAGCCAGCGCAGGTGGGCGCCCACGGCCTCGATCCGCAGATCCGCCGTGTGCGGCACTGTCTCGCTGCGAGACCTTATTTGCTGGCGGAACCTATGATTGCGCTTTGCACAGCCGCGAGTCGAACGCGTGCCCGCTCGTCGGCTCCCTCTTGTTCTTCTGGGGTGACGACGACGGCGTCCGACCCGGGAAATATCATCGCCTCGTGATCGGTAGCCAGCCAGCGCACCACGTAGGGCGGCGAGCCGTCCTTCGAGTGGACTCCGGTGATGAGTCCGCGCTGATCGTGCTGCCCCGTGGTCGTGCCCTTGAGCACTAACCAGTCCCCGACTTTGGCCTTCATGTCTGTTCCTTCGTGTCGAGCCCCATCATAGGTACGATCGCCAACACACAGGCAGGGTAATAGGTCACCGTTGCATGGCCGAAGGTCCCTGGCGGTGCCGGTTCGCCACGTCCCGACCGGATTCGGTCACCTCACAGCTATGTGAGTTTTCGCGCTGCGCGGGTGCCGCTGATTCCTCACCCGGAAGGGCTGGCGGCAGCCCCGAACGGGGGCTCAACTATCGACGCCGCCAGGGTAAAGGACTCTAGGAGCCGGATTTGAGTCAAGTTCGGGGTGTGCAGGTCGTGTTGGCTGCCGCTTTGATGTGCGTTGTGCTGCTTAGGGTTTCATAGGCGAGTTGCGCTGCCCGGGAAAGGTTTTCGACTGCGTTGCGGCAGGCGGTGGCGGCGGATCGCAGGCCGGCGGGAATGCTTGCCTGGGTGGCGAGTTCAGCCAAACCAGTGCGCAGAACCCGGTCTTGGGGTGACCCGTTAGCGGTGGGTGCCCTTGATGCGGCTGATCAACGCCCGGGGTTTTTCCGTCGGCGCAGGTCGTAAGTCATCTGTCCGGCGGTGACGGTGCCGGGATCCAGGCCGCGCCGGCCGGTGGTGAATCCGTTAGGGTGCCCGCGGAACACCAGCAGAGCGCTACCCCGGCACTGTGCCGGTGATCGCGGCAAGGGCGTCGATGCCGGTGGAGCCGATCTCCCGCAACGAGTAGATTGGTCAGTCGTTTCCCGATCCCGAAATCGCGGGTGTCGGGGTCACCCCCGCTGCCCGCTTTCGCAGCTTGGCGTTTGGCCCATTCGTTGCCGTTGAGGCACAGCTCGGCGTTGCAGGGGAAGTAAGAGCAGAACTTCAAGAAGAACGGGCCGAAGTCCGCATCGAGGCAGTAGAAGTAGAACCGATTGACCACACCGGTGGTCTTCACGATCCACGGACAGGAATCGCCGCGGGCGTCGTGGCGCTTCTCGGTGCGGAACAGATTCGTTTTCTCCTGCGCCCGCCCAATGAATAGCACCCCCCTCAGTGCCGGAGAAGCCAGGTACTCGTGCATCACATCGTCCTTGCGCTGCCCTTTCTCGGAATCGGCCCAGGGCACCGCATTGACGCGGGGCGAAGCTGCGGATCGGTGTGTTTCAGGCGACCTCCGATCCGGCCGATGGCGTCTCGGTGGTGGTCGATTCCGGCGGGGTGATGTTGGTGGGTCGTTTGAGAAGTTTGCCTCTATAGAAGCCCGACCGAAGCCGACCAGGGCGTAGTCAGCGAGTGTCTCGACGTCGACCGCCTCAGGCTCGACCACCTCGGCGCTGAGCCCGGTATGTTGCCACCTCGACATTGTTTTCGGTGTGGACGTGTCGATGCTGCAGCGACGGTCCGGCGTCACGACGAACCGTTCACCCGGCCCGACACCACACGTTGGTCGATATCGGCACCGTTTGACGACCCGGCTCACGAACGGCCTTCGGCGCAGGGGACTTTGGGCCCTACTGTCGGCCCGCGGCCCAGGGCTAGGCTCGACGAGTAAGTTCGGCAACAACCACTTCGTTTGGGGGCATGATGACTAACCTTCCCGTGCAGCGGCAGCCGCGCTCGCTGCTGCCCGACATCGCTGAGCTCTTCGCCGGGTTTCCCTCGTGGGCGGCGTTACGCTCGACGGTGGGCAGCCATCTGATCCGGCTGGAGGACAAGATCGAAGACGGCCACTATGTGGTGCGCGCCGAGATCCCCGGCATCGATCCGGCCAAAGACGTCGACATCACGGTGCATGGTGGCCAGTTGACGATCAAGGCTGAGCGCACCGAGAAGAACGAGGCCAACGGGCGCTCAGAGTTCAGCTACGGCTCCTTTGTCCGCTCGATCTCGCTGCCGGCTGGCGCCAAGGAAGACGACATCAAAGCCAGCTACGACAAGGGCATCCTCACTGTGTCGGTGCCGGTGGACGACACCGCACCGGCCGAAAAGCACGTGCAGGTTCAGGTCGAGGCCGCTAAGTAGACGATCCGGCCCGACAGCCCCAGAGTCTCCACTGGCGAGCTCCGGGGCTGTCTTTGCCCTTCGCACGACTCGATTGCGGCAACAGGTGTCCGGCTGCCGGAGAATCGAGATCCTCTTGCGGGGCGACCCGCAAGTTCAGCCGTGCCGAGTCTGCTCCGCCCCGGTGTCTGTGAGGACCAGCCCCGTTGCGCTACTGTCGAACATCGATCGACGCACCCTGTTGCGAACAGTGACCGTGGGAGCGAAGGCAGTCAAGTCGGTTCTCCGCGGCCCCAGGCCAACCCATCGGGCCGGGGTGGGCGCGCATCGGATGCGCACCCGATAGCGCAAAGCAGTTGGCGCACGACCATTCGCTCTGAGTGCGTTGACCGACCAGCTCCGCCGCAACGCTGATTTCGGGCGCACGGCGCTGCTCGCGCAAGAAGTGACCAACGCGGTCGTAGCGCGGCGCGCGGGCATCACCGGTTCCGGGGTGAGGCTGTGGATGCTCGGGGGCATCGCCACCCTGGGGAGCGACGCGAAGACCTCGAAGACAGATTCCGGGTCGGTCGGCAGTTGAGCACCTCCATAGATCGTCGGCGGCCTGCGCGGTCAGCCGCGTGACCGTCGTTGACACCGAACGCCTTTCGCGGGATGGCACTCAGCGCGGTTGAGCATGGTTGCTCAACCGCGCTGAGTGGGCGAAACCCTAGCTTTCGGCGAGGGTGCGGTGCAGGGCCTTCTTGGCCTCGCGCACCGCGTCCAGGATCGTCGTGCGGGCCTGGGCTAGCTGCTGTTTCTGCTCGTCGGTCCCGGTCCAGGCGATCGTGCGAGCCAATCCGGCGAATTCGCCGAGCTCCTTGCGGATCTTGAAACCGTCGCCGAATTGGGCGGCCCGCGCCAGGAAGGCATGGGCGGTCTCGCTGCTGATGCCCCGCCACGCCAGCAGGTTCGTGCCGAGTTCGGTGAGCGTGGCCACGCCGTTGTCGACGGTTACCAGGCCCCGCCCGGCAAGCAGTCCGATGGCAAGCTCGGCCATCTCCTGCGGCGGGGTGAACGCGCCACCGGTCGCCTCGCTGACACGTGCCACGACCTGAGCGGCGTCAGCCGGCCCGTCAAGCAGCATCGCGGCGGTGGCGAACGCCGCACGCTTGAGGACCCGGCGCCGTTTACCGTGACCGAACCCGCGCCCCGGGCCAGGGCCGTCGGCGTCCTTGCCGTGGCCGTGCTCCCCGAAACCACCGAAACCGGGCCCACCGAATCCGGGGGCGCCGGGACATCCACCAAAAATCATCTCGTTGTTTCCTTTCTCGGGTGGCGACCGCCACCCACTGATATCAACCTCCTTGATACGCAAGGGCTCCACCTGTGTCAAGGAACTTGATACTCGGGGCACGCAGAGCACCACACGGACGGCCCCCGGGATGGTCGCGACGCACATGGAACTGCCGGGCACATGCCAGCATGTGTGACATGAGTCGAGCCGACGACCAGCCGTTGGGGTATCTGCTGTACCGCGCGGTGGCCGCACTAAGACCCCAGGTTGCCGCAGAACTGAGCCCGCTCGGGCTTGGCCTGCCCGAATTCGTCTGCTTGCGCATCTTGTCGACGCACCCCGGGCTCACCAGCGCCCAACTCGCCCGCGGCACCAACGTCTCCGCACAGGCGATGCACCAGGTACTGCGCGCGCTAGAGGATCGCGGCGCAGTGACCCGCCCGCCGTCGACTGCTGCGGGTCGGGCGATGCCCGCTCAACTCACCCGCCGCGGCACGGCATTGCTCAAGCGCGCAGAGGGGGCCGTGCGCGCTGCCGAACAGCAGATCCTGAACCACCTCAGCGCTGATGAGCAGCACCAACTCAAACAACTTCTCTACGCGGTGGCACGCGGGGTGACCTCGTGGTGAGCGCTCCACTGCGACAGACCATCTCAGTTGACCAGCCGTTCGAGCCCTGGCCAACCACGCGATCCCGTCGACACGTGCCGAACCGCCGTGCGGCGGTGTTCGCTGCCCGGTTACCGAACGGGTCGAAATGAGGGGCTCGACCGCCGTGAGCGCCGGGCGCCGAGGCGCTCGCCGCGCTGGGTGTCTTTGGCCGGTATCGGAGTCGATGATCTGGTAGCGCCGGCTGCTGATCTGGAGCCACTACACGCGAGCCCGGGTGAGGTGCTGATGCGACAGGCGACCGGATCGGCAATGGTGAGCTCTCCGCCTGCACGGTGACCGATGTCCGCCCGGTCACTATCACCCGCACCGGCCCCCTATACACCAGAGGGTATACGACGATCACCTTGGTCAAGACGATATCGGTTTCGCTGGACTGCACGGGCGGTTGAGGGGTGATGACAGTGCGCCCCCGGGCGATCTCGCCGGTCTTGGCGTGTCGATGAGATCAGGACCTAAGTCTCTTATCGGTGGTCTGTAGCTCGAGACACACTCGGGGGATGAAGCCGTTCGAGGATCGTGTGGACGCAGGACGCCAATTGGCCCGCCGTCTGGAGTTCTTGCACGGACAGGACATCGTTGTGCTTGGCCTGCCACGCGGTGGGGTGCCGGTCGCGTTCGAGGTGGCCAAGGCGCTGGATGCGCCGATGGACGTTCTTGTGGTGCGCAAACTCGGTGTGCCGTTTCAACCCGAGTTGGCGTTCGGCGCCATCGGCGAAGGCGGCGTGCGGGTAATCAACGACGCCGTCGTGCGTGCGGCCGCCCTCGGCCGCGATGACATGAACGCAGTCGAAGCCGCGCAGCGGGTCGAGCTGGAACACCGCGTGCAACGCTTCCGCCGCGGCCGTGACCAGATCTCACTGGCGGGGCGCGTCGCGGTACTCGTCGACGACGGCATCGCAACCGGAGCGAGCGCCAAGGCGGCGTGTCAGGTCGCTCGCGCTCAGGGCGCGAGCCGAGTCGTGTTGGCGGTTCCGATCGCCCCGGACGACACCGTCGACAGATTTGCCGGGTACGCCGACGACGTGGTGTGTTTGCAGACGCCGGCGTTCTTCTTCGCGGTGGGGCAGGGTTATCGCATCTTCACCCAGACCTCTGACGACGAGGTGATCGCGCTGCTGGCTCGAGCCCGCGACGGTTCTGGAGCCCTTGCCGCCAGCGCGAGTGCCGCCGCCGACCCGCCGCTGCGCGATGAGGAGGTCGAGGTGGTGGCCGGACCGGTGGTCGTGGCCGGGCACCTGACGATCCCGGAGCACCCCAGCGGCGTCGTCGTCTTCGCGCACGGCAGTGGCAGCAGCAGGTTCAGCGCCCGCAACATCTACGTCGCCGACGTGCTGAATAGTTCCGGCATCGCCACCTTGCTGTTCGACCTGCTCACCCCGGACGAAGAACGCAACCGCGCCAACGTCTTTGATATCGAGCTGCTGGCACGCCGGCTCGTCGACGTCACCGGCTGGCTGGCCGGCCAACCCGACACCGCAGCACTGCCGGTCGGCTACTTCGGCGCCAGCACGGGAGCAGGCGCGGCCCTCGTCGCGGCCACCAATCCCAGAGTGAACGTCAGCGCGGTGGTCTCCCGCGGCGGCCGGCCCGATCTCGCGGGCGAGTCGCTGAGGAAAGTCCACGCACCAACGCTACTGATCGTGGGCGGACACGACGACGTGGTGCTGGAACTGAACCAACAAGCACAGGCCGCGATACGCGGCAGATGCGAGCTCGTTGTGGTTCCCGGCGCCACCCATCTCTTCGAAGAACCCGGCACACTCGAGCAGGTCGCCGTGTTAGCCCGTGACTGGTTTATGGACCACTTCGATTCTGCCCGCCGACGGTAGTCCGCCGCACTCGCAAAGCCAACAAGGCTGGCTCTGCGCAGCACCACTTGACGTCTGACTGCCGGCGGCAGGATTCACATCCTCCAGAGGCCCTGTACCGGTGCTGTCGAACAATGGGACCTGCGGCAACTTCATCCAGTTCCAGTCAGCTTCCTGATCGTGTCGATCTCACGTGGCCGATAGGCTCGCCCGTCGGAAAACGCCAAGTCATGGAACCACTCTCTCGGCGGTTTGAGGTACGGGTGGTCCCAGGAATCCCACGGCAGGAATGTCTGTGTCTTACCCGCGATCAATCCCCAGGTATAGGCGCCGACATGGCGCCGCTTGGCCACCGGAAGCACCCCTTCGATGGTGCTTCCCTTAGTGCGTGCCAGGTACTCGGTGCACATCAGTGGCCTGCCCCATGGCTGGAGTTCGTTGATCCGGCCTTCGAATCCGGCCGGGTTGTCGTAGCTGTGAAAGGAGAGCACATCGGCCAGATCGAGTTGGATACCCGCCATCTCGCTGCGGTGTGATTCATCCCCCCACTCCCCTTCCCAGACGCCGGTGGTCAACGGCTGAACAGGGTCCACCGTCCGAGCCCAGCGGAAGACCTGCGGCAGCAAGTCGGCGATGAGCTGGGGCTTGTCCTCGCGTTCGACCTTGCTGTACACCGCAGCCGGATTGTCCGGCTCGTTCCAGAGATCCCAGGCGAGTACGCGCTCGTCGTTGCGGAACTGGGTGAGTATTCGCACCACGTACTCCTGGAGGACCTGGCGATAACGCCGATCGTCGAGGCGCTCGGCACCGGGACTCTGCACCCAGCCCGAATTGTGCACACCCGGCGTCGGGGCACGCTGCGGGCCGCTCCTGGGCAACGGATCCCAGCATGAATCGAAAAGCACCAGGAGCGGTTTGATCCCGTGCCGCGCCGCGATATCGACGAACAGTGCCAGTCGGTTCTGAAACCCCAGGCGGTCCTGCGTCCACAACTGGTCGTGCAGGAAGACCCGCACGGTGTTCAGCCCCATCGAACTGGCGATACGCAGCTCACCGTCGATCCGCTGCGGGTCGAAGGTGCCCTGCTGGAACATTTCCAGCTGATTGATCGCGTTCGACGTGATGTAGTTCGCGCCGACCAGCCAGCCATGCCCGCGGAACCAGCGGTGCGCGCGGTCGCTGGACCAGCGGCCCGGCGCGGCCATCGCGAGGGGTGCTTGGGTGAGCGCGGCCGCCGGTGGCGCGAGAAGCGGAAGCTTGAGAACAGTCCTACGGCTCAAGGAGCGCCCGCGATCAGATCCGTTGGTGTGGCTCAGATCACCTACCAAGTTGGTGTCCTCTTGTCGCAGTCGGCGTCGATTCTTTGGCAAGCGGTATGCCTACCCTGATCGATGCCCGACTACACAACCCCTGATCAGCTAGGGCTCCAGGATGATCTTGACTGCACCATCGGCTTTGCGCTGGAAGCTAGCGTACGCGTGCGGGCCTCGTCCAGCGGCTAGTCGCGCTCGATATCGATGACCAGCGGACGATGATCCGACAGCGCAGCCGCCGGGGTCTCGCAACGACTGGCGCGCAATCCCGGGTCGTCGGTGAGGACGTGGTCCAACTGGCGAGTCGGCAATTCGGCCGGGAACGTCGCCGCAGCACCCCCCAGCGTGCGCAGACCGGTACATCGGGCGACCGCGTCGGGTGTCAGGTTGAGATCACCGGTCAGAATGTGCGGGCCCGGCAACCCGCCCAGATCCGCGGCCAGTCGCCTCAGCTGTCGCCGATTCCAGCCCGGAACGAACGAAAGATGAGTATTGGCAACCGATATCGGGCCCAGCGGAGTGTCCAGTTGGGCGATGACGGCAGCCCTGGGTTCCTCGTCGACGATCATGACCTTGTTCGGGCCGGGCAGATACATCGGAAAGCGGAACGGGATCCGCGGCAACCGCAACACCTGCCAGCTGGTGACCGGGTACCGGGAGAGCAGGGCGATACCGTACGCCGCCGTACCGGGCTGCTCCTCTCCCGTTGCCGCTATCCAGGTGGCGCCCGGCGTGCCGGAGATGGCGGCAACAAAGCGGTGTGCCACCGCGCCCATCGCTTCGGCCGCAACCGCAGTCAGGTCCGCCCGCCCCGACCGATCCTGATCGAGGTCCACCTCCTGCAGCGCGAGAATGTCCGGGTCGAGCTCGCGCACGCAGGTGGCCAGCCGGGCCGGGTCCACGCCGTCTCCCACGGTTCGGCCGTGCAGGATGTTGAAGGTCGCAACGCGCATGAGAGGCGGGGTACCCATGTTCAGCCCTGACGAACTTCGTGAAGCGATCGCCCCGGCCCGTTATCGGTGTCGGCTGGCGGCGTCCCGCAGGATCTCGCCCAGCCGCTCGAGTGGGTCGCCCTGGGCGGGATCGAGCCGGCGTTGCGGGTCGCGGGGTGCCGGGCTTCCCGGGGCGGGCGGGGCGGGCGCCGCGATGATCGGCGGGGCGGGTGGGGGCACGAGCGCCGGCAGGGCAGGTATCGCAGCCAGTTTGGCATCGAGTCGGCCCCGCGCGTTCTCCCGAAGTTCCTGGCGAATCGGGTCGGCATCGGTGTTCCCGGCAAAGCAACCCTGCGGCGCCTGCTCGACCACCTCCTTGGCGGCCGAGTAGTACCCGACCGCCACTTCGGCATCGGTTGCCGCCGCCGCTCGGTCGCCGCGCGTCTCACGCACCAATTCCAGGTCGACGCGCGCTGCGCACGAATTGTCTTGCCGCGTCCGGTCCAGGGCCAGCGCGAACTCCCTGTCGGCGTCCTCGAGCCGGTCTTCCAGTACCGCTAGTGCGCCGGCGGCCTGGTGCGTCCTGGCGGGCTCGACGATATTGAGGATCTGTAGTGTGGCAACGTCTCCGGACAATGCTTCGGTGTCACCGTCGGAGAAACGCGACACCGCAGAGGTGCCCGCCACGGCGACCGAAACCAGCTTCGCCACCAGAAGCATGACCACCAGTACCACCGGTGCGGAGTACACCAGCAGGCGTCTTCTGGTGTTCATCGGCCGACCGCGATCCGGTCGAGGCGGGTGCGGCGCAGATCGCGCAACGCGTGGTAGAGCTCGAAGAGGATGAGCAGTACGGCGCCACCCGCCGGCGCCCAGTACAACTCGAATCCCGACGACGCGATGACCGCCAACGGCCGGCCCGGCTGTGCATCATCGGATGCGACCTCGTCCGGTTGGTCTTGACCGCGCCGTCGTCGATCGCGTTGTCCGGAACCCGGAACTCACGCTGCCGCACAGTAGATCCCGGTGCGCCTGCGCCCAGGTAGTACACCAGATTCCTGGCCTGCGGATACTGCCCGCGCGCGCCGATCAGCTGGTAACGCAACACATTGCTCGCCGCACCTGCATTCGTGGTGTCCTCGGCGGTGCGGGCGTAGGGCATCGCCGCTGCCAGCACCTGGCGCAGACTCCACGTATCGGCCGACAGCGGCCAGTCCAGGGATGGGCGCGAGTCAAAGCTGATGACCGCAAAGCGGGCCTCGGGATAGCGCGCGACGAGAGCGCCGATATCATCGCGCGCCGTGTCCATCCGGCTACGTCCGCTCCCGTCCGGCACGGACATGTCTGCTGAACGATCCACAATGACAAACACATTGGGGGCTCGCTCACCGGCGACCCGCATCACGGTGGGCTCACTGCCACCGATCACCGGTCGGGTGGCAGCCGCCAGCAGCAGCACAGCGGCGATCAGCAGTACGTACCGGCGCTGCTTCAACAGCACCAGGACCGCGACGACCAGCACCGCCAGCGTTGCGAGCAGCCACCACGGGATCGCGGGTTGCAGGCTCATCGACGCACCACCAGTGGCCGGGCAAGCATTGCGATCATCGCAACTGCGGCCGCCAGCAACAGCAGATCCGGGGTCTCCACCGATCGTGCTGTCGCGGCGTCCGCGTCGCGGACGGGCCCAGGCGGATGGCGGCGGATCTCGCTGACATACGGTGCCGGGTCATCGGTCTCGGGGTGAACCTGCCCGCCGGTCGCACGGGACAGCTCGGCAGGTAGTCCATCGCCGTCGGAGACGGCATTGACCTGTACGCCCGCTGCGACAGCAAGCTCACGCACCCTGTCGGCGGTGAATATGGTGGGCCGCGCATCATCGCCCAGCGATCCGGGTCCGAGGTAGATCAATGAGCGCCGCTGGTCCGGCCGATCCTGGAAGTCCGGGAATCCGGTCAGGCACATCGCCAGCACGTCCTCGACGCTCGCGGTGTAGTCGCTGTAGGCCACCGGCGCCACCACCGGACCGGCAGGTTGCCCGTAGCCGGCGAATTGGCCTGCCGCGTACTGGTAGTCCCGGGTCAGCGGTATGACGCGACGGTTGGCCGAGGTGAGGCCGATGCGTTCGGTGCCGAAACCGCGCACCGCCTCGGCGAAGTAGCGCAATGCACCGTTGACCGCCGGGTCATCGACGGATCCGCCGACGCAGACCATGATGTCCTCGGGCTGATCGGCTGCGGTGCGCTGTTCCGGTGCCGGCAGGCCGGTCGGCCTTGCCACGGCGAGAGCCGTTGCGGCGAAGGCGAGTACCAGAGTCACGACGGCGACCACCGCAGCAGTGGTGTGCCGGCAGACCGCACGCGCGTACTCGGGCAGTGCGGTCAGCCTGTTGGTGTTGGCCAACGGCCGCAGCGTACCGGGCTCATCCCGTCGTGGCGGTAGCAGTGCCGCCGCGACGCATGCGGCGAGTGCGACGCAGCCGGCGATGGGAACGCCCCACCAGATCACGTCCATTGCCGCACCAGTTCCCGCACGGCGGCACCGCAGGCACTGATGTCGACCGTCGAGTCCGAGTTGAATTGCGCGTCCTCAAGGTCGACCAGCACGGGGGCGGCAGGCGCCAGTGCCCCGCCGGAAACCGTTGCGATGTCGGGCACCTGGACATACTCCGCTTTCAATCCGGTGACTTCGCGCAGAAAGCGGCGTAGCTCCACGCCCAACGCAGCGCCGGCCTGCGATGCGGCCAATTCGCCCTCCTCGTAGCGGGTTTCGATGTCCTGGATGGCCCGCAACGCCCCGACCACCGACAACTCTGCGCGCTGCCGTCCGGGGGCTGTCCAGAAGAGGACTGCGGCGTACCAGAGAACCGTCAGCACCACACACGCCGCCGCGACCCACAGCCAGACGGATGAGAACGGCACCGGACCGATCAGGTGGCCGAGCAGGTCAGCCGGCACGCGCATACACCCCCGTGATGGCCACCAGCGCAGGCATGATGCCGCTGCTCGCGGCGATGCGTGCATGCGGTATTCGGTGCGCCGTCATAAACTCGGAAAGATGCTGTCGCCGTTGCTGTTCAGCCCGCCGGTAGGCGCCGATGACGCCGTCGCCGAGGATCGTGGCGTCCATGATCGGCCGCCCGTCGGCGACGTCATAGCCCAGCCCTGCCGCATCGGCATCCACCGCGGGCATATCGGCGATCATCGCCCAAAGCACATCATGGCGCGCTGTCAGCGACCGGACAACCGCCCCGAGGGCCTCGCTGATCTCCGGTTCGTCGGAAACGACGACGATGAGCATCGGATGCCGGTAGTGGCGCGCCACCCATCCGAGTTGCGTGACGATATCGCTGGTGCCGGGATCGGCGATGGTCTGCTGGTGATACCTGTGCAGCATGCGCTCAACGTGTGTCTCGCCGCGGCGCAGCCGAATGTCGATGCTGCTGCGGCGATCTCCCGCAATCATCCCGATCTCGTCGGAGCGTGGCAGCGTGATCAGCCCGACGGCACCGATGATATGCGCTGCGACATCACGCTTCGGCTCGCCCGACGGCGCCAGTGCCGAGGTGTTCCGGCCGGTGTCGGTGACCACGAGAATCTTGTGATGCTTCTCCGAGACGAACTGTTTGATCAGGGTGTGTCCGGATCGTGCGGACGCCTTCCAGTCGATATCGCGCACATCATCGCCGGGCACATACGGGCGCAGGTCGTCGAATTCCAGGCTGCGCGTGTGCACCAACGCGTAGCGACCGCCGGCCAACAGGCCCACGGAGTCACGCGCGAAGTACGCCTTGGCGGCGTCCAGATGTTTTCCCATCCTGACCTCACGGCACCGGAACAGTTTGCAGCACGGCGTCGATCACGACGTCGGGCGTGATCCGCGCGCTGGCGGCCTCGAATCCGAGGATCAGCCGGTGCCGCAGGACCCGGTGTGCGAGGCGAGCGATATCGTCGGGCAGCACATGACTGCGCCCGCGCAGCACGGCCAATGCTCTTGCGGTGCGGCACAATGCGATGGTCGCGCGGGGACTGGCGCCGTACTCGATGAGCCGCGCAAGATTCGCGGGCAGATGCCGCTCCGGGTCGCGGGTGACTCCGACGAGACGGCTTGCATATTCGACCAGCGCTCGATCCATGTGCACCGACCGGACCACGGCGCGAGCACGACGCACATCGGGGAGTGTGACCACGGGGGCCGAGCGGTGGTCGCGCTCATAGAGACCGGAGTCCATCCGGGCGATGATCTCCACTTCGTCTTCCACCGATGGGTACTGCACCAGATCCTTGAGCATGAATCTGTCGGCCTGAGCCTCGGAGAGCGGATAGGTACCCTCCTGGTCCACCGGGTTCTGGGTGGCGATGACCAGGAACGGTTCGGGGATCGGGTACTCGACGCCGGCGATGGTGGTCTGGCGTTCCTCCATCACCTCGAGCATCGCGCTCTGCGTCTTGGCGCTGGAGCGGTTGATCTCGTCGAGGAGCACCATGTTGGCGTGCACCGGCCCCAGCTGGGTGGCAAAGGTGTTGCGGGAAGCATCGTAGATCTGCGTGCCGATGATGTCGCTGGGCAGTAGATCGGGTGTGCACTGGATGCGGCGGAAGCTGCCGTCGATGGAATCGGCGATCACCCGGGCGGCGGTCGTCTTGGCGAGGCCGGGGACACTCTCGATGAGCAGGTGGCCGCCCGAGAGCAGCGCGAGCAGCATCGATTCACGGAGGTGAGTTTGACCCACCACCTTGGCCGAGAACGCGCCGGCCACCGCGCTGAGGATTTCCCTGGTGTCGGCGCCGGCAGCCTGGTCGGCCTGCAGTCGAGGTGCGGTCATGGGTCCTTCCGGTTCGGGCCACTGCCGGTTGCGGGTACCCAGATTCAGCGGACCGGTAACCTGCCTCCAATGTCCGACGACCGTCACGCAGTCAGCGCCGCAAG
This sequence comes from Mycobacterium sp., assembly GCA_011620645.1. Lineage (GTDB taxonomy): Bacteria > Actinomycetota > Actinomycetes > Mycobacteriales > Mycobacteriaceae > Mycobacterium. The sequence continues at coordinate 23,086 of WOYS01000025.1, read as the reverse complement.
GGTGACCCCGGGACGGGTCAGCTGCCGCTGGTCGCATTCATCGCAGACCACCTCGTCGACCGCCCGCGCGATGGCCGCTGCCTGCAGATGATCGTCCAGCCACAGGCCGGTCGATCCACCGCTGAGCGCAATGCGCTTGACCGTCGACCCGCAGGCCTTCAGGAGCGCTGCGCGACGCACCAGCCCCTGTGCTGCGGTCACCCATTCACCGGTGTCTCCGGTATGGCCGACGGCGGCGTGCAGGCCGATGACCTTCAACCGGCGGTCCCCTAGCATCAGCGGAGCCTGATCGTCGATGTATAGGTACAGCGCCGTGCTCGCGCATTCGTCGAGCCGGGCCATCTGATGGGCGGTGTGGACGATGAACCGCCGCACGCCGAGACCGATGGCGCGGTGGGTGAGTGCGGTGACCGGCCCGCACCGGTACACCACCTGAACGGGCCGGATGTGGTGTCGCCGCACCAGGTCCAGGTCGCGGCCGTCGTGAGCGGTCACCGAGATACCGTGCGCGCGAACCCATTCGGCGCGTGATCGGTCTGCCAGGGCTGCGGCGGGGACATTGGTCATGCATTCAGGTGTACGTCTCCCCGGGCCGCGCGGGCGGGATCGATACGCACTCCTGACAGCTGCAAAGCCCATCTTTGCGCAATGTTGACACCGCGGGCAGCCGACCCGCTACATGCCGTGAACTCGACCGTCCTCGACGCGCCAGCTGCGATCCAGGTGCACGTTCTGCAGCATCCGGCGGTCGTGGGTCACCAGCAGCAGCGCACCGTCATATCCCTTCAGGGCTTCCTCGAGCTGCTCGATGGCGGCGAGATCCAGGTGGTTGGTCGGCTCGTCGAGCACCAGCACGTTGGTGCCCTGTGCCTGCAGTAGCGCCAGGCCGGCGCGGGTGCGCTCACCGGGTGAAAGCTCCTCGACCGCGCGCTCCACGTGGTCGGCGCTCAGCCCGAATTTCGCCAGCAGGGTCCGCACATCGGCGGTGGGCCATGACGGCACCCGCTGCTCGAATCGGTCGACGAGCCGGCCGGGACCGGCGAACTCGGCGCGGCCTGGTCGATCTCGCCGATCGCGATGTTCGCACCGAGGCTCGCCCGGCCCTCGTCGGGTTCGGTGCGGCCCAGCAGCAACCGCAGCAGTGTCGACTTTCCCGCCCCGTTCGGGCCGGTGATGCCGATCCGCTCGCCGGCGTCCACTTGCAGCGACACCGGACCGAGAACGAAATCACCCTGCCGGACAACGGCTTTGTCGAGAGTGGCCACCACCGCACTCGACCGCGGCGCGGCTCCGATGGTGAACTGGAGCGTCCATTCCTTGCGGGGAGCTCTCGTAGCCGCCACCGAAAACGGTGTTGGTGTTCTGGGCGAGGTCCAGTTCCAGAACACGAGTCACGCTGCGCGCGAGGAACTCCCGATCGTGGCTGACCAACACCACACCACCGCGCAGATCGCCGACGAAACGCTCCAGGCGGGCCAGCCCGTCGAGGTCGAGATCGTTGGTCGGCTCATCGAGCAGGACGATGTCGAATCGGGAAAGCAGCAGCGCGGCCAAGCCCACCCGCGCCGCCTGTCCGCCCGACAGGTCGGACATCAGCGTCGACTCGGGCCGGATCGGCCGGGAGTACAGTCCCAGGTCGGCCAGCACCGCGGGCAGCCGTTCATCGAGGTCCGCCGCGCCGGTGGCCAGCCAGTGATCCAGCGCGGCGGCGTAGGCGTCCGCTGTGGCCTCCGACTCGGTCAGTGCTTCGGCCGCGGCGTCCATGGCCCGCGTCGCGGCGGCACATCCCGTGCGACGCGCGACATAGCCGGCCACCGTCTCCCCCGGCAGCCGTTCATGCTCCTGGGGCAGCCACCCGACGAACGCGTCGGCCGGTGCGGCGCTGACCGTGCCGCCGAGTGGGTCCAGATCGCCGGCCAGGATGCGCAGCAGGGTGCTCTTGCCTGCACGTTGGCCCCGACGACGCCGATCACATCGCCCGGCGCCACGGTCAGGTCCAGATTCTCGAAGAGGGTCCGATGAGCGTAACCGCCGGCCACATCCTTGGCGACAAGCGTTGCGGTCATGGCCATATCGTCGCACCACCACGACTCCGGACTTTGCCGCGGTGCCGTTCATGACGTGCCGGGTTCTGCCGGCATCCGTTCCCGCAGGCTGTCGTAGATGGGCGGCGATTTCAGCAGCTCGGCGAGCAGCACCGCAGCGGCCGTGGCGGCCAGCATCGGTACGGCCAGCGACGTCGTCGCCGTCATCTCCATGACCAGCACGATGGCGGTCAGCGGCGCCCGCACGACGGCACCGAAGAAGGCGGCCATACCGACGATCGCCATGGGAACCACCAACCGCGAATCATGTTCGGAGAACAACGGGTTCAGCCCACCGACGGACAGCACACCCCACAATGCACCGACCGCAAGCAGCGGCGCGAACAGTCCACCGGGCACTGCGGCGGCATACGACAGCGGTCCGGCCATCACTCGGAGCAACAGATATCCGAGCGCCAACGGCAATGCCGGAGCGCCTCCGCCGAGGATGAGTTGGGTCAGCTCGTCGCCGCCACCGACGGCGCGCGGGTCCACGAACATCACCACACCGATGAGGGCCCCGATGATGCTCGCCTTCGCGATCTTCGGGATTCGGGGCACGCGCGAGACACCGTCGAGGAAGCCCAGTACGAGGCGGCTGTACACCGCGCCGAGGCCACCGGTGATCAGTCCGAAGATGATGAACACCGGGACCAGGCTGATGGACGGGGTGTCCATCGGTTCGACCTGGAAGTCGGGCTGATCGCCCATGATCAACCGAGCGCAGGCCACCGCGGAGGCGGCCGCGAACAAGGTGGCCAGTACGGTCGGCAGCCGCACCGACTTGGTCGCCTCTTCGAGGGTGAACAACGCGCCGCCGATGGGGGCGTTGAACGCCACCGCCAGACCGGCTCCGCCGAGGGCCGTCTGCATCATCCGCACGTCGGCGTCGGTGAGTCCGGCTCGTCGCGCGGCGTGCGCCCCGATGACCGCGCCCATGTGAACCGTGGGGCCTTCCCGGCCGAGCACCAGTCCCGAACCGATGGCGAGCACACCACCGATGAACTTGGCGGGCAGCAGCAGCAGGCTGGGTGGTCGGGCCGCGCCGAGATAGACGGCTTCGACATGCTGGATGCCGCTGCCTGCGGCCAGCGGCACCCACCGCACCACCCATGCGGCGAGCGTGGCGAAGAGCGCGACGGCGACCACCGGGACCAGCCAACCCGGGCCCGGGAGGTGGTGCGCCCAATCGACCAGCTCGCCCCGCCATCGGTCGGCGATCTGCAGGCACCATCGGAAGGCGCCGCCGACGAAGCCGATCACCACACCGGCCAGGATGGCGACGACGCAAATCCAGAAGGTGCCGGATTCAGTGGGTTTCGTCATCTCAGGTCAGCGGCGTGCTTGCCAGGCTGCGAGTTCGTAGAGGATCCGGCGCGCGCTCGCGGCCAACGAGGTGGGAACATGATCGGGATCCATCAGGTCGTTCTCCGCCAACGGACCCGCCTCATCGGCCACCACGTCGGCAGTCATCGGCTTGATCGTCCGGCCCTCGCCACGTAGGGCTTCCACGGCCTGCAGGAACGAGCCGCGCTCCCGGACGGCTGCGTCGAACTCGTCTGTGGACACCCCGAGGTGCTCGCTGATGAGCCGTTGCCGAAACGACGTGATCAGATCCCGAATCGTGTTGTCGGAACTGTCCGTATCCGCTTCGAGCGCGACGTCGCATTCACTGTCGAAACCCATCGACCGGTTGTTGAGGTTCGATGATCCGATGCGCAGCAATCGGTCATCGATCACGAAAATCTTCGAGTGGATGTAGACCGGGGTGCCGCGTTCGGTCACCGGCCAGTAGATGCCCAGTCGTCCGTGTTCGTCGGCGGCCCAGAGTTCACCGATCAGGAGGCTACGGGCGCTATCCATCGACTCGATTTCCAGCCGGCTCTCCGAGCTGCGCGGCAGGATGATGACGATTTCCGGGCCGTCCGGTTCCTCCAGGCGCAGGATCAGCGCCTCCACGAGGGTGCGCGAAGCCAGGTATTGATTTTCCAGGTAGATGGTGTGACGGGCAGCCCCGATCGCCGCCAGGTTCAGTGCCTCGACCTCACGGACGTCGTCGTTGTCCGGCACCGCAGGGATCGTCCGCGCGATCCCCACTTCGACATTCCTCAGGTGGGGCTCCAGCCCCCAGGGCCACGGCGAGTTTGCGGCTTCGAGCTGTTCGAGCTTATGGCCGGTCGCGCCCCGCCACCGGTCCCTGGCGACCTCGCTGAGCACACGGGCGGCGGCGCCGTCGACCACCGCGGCGACCTCGTGGCGGGGTCCGTAGTCGGTCCGCAACGGGTGGTCGTGGAGATGTTCGGACGTATCCCAGCGTCCAATGGTGAGGTCGATTCCTCCGCAGAAGGCCACGACGTCGTCGATGGCGATGATCTTCTGATGGTGGACCGCTCCGGTCGGGTGGGCTCCGTCAACCGCGAATCGGATTCTGCGGCTGCTGACCCGATTGAGGATGGACACCGGTGTCAGCCCGTACCAGATGTCGTCGAACACCGGGAGCAGGCGCAGATTGGACTTCAGTACGTAGATCTCGAGTCCGGCCCGCTTCCAGAGCAGCCAGTAGAGGAATGCGCCCAGCTGGTTAGGTCCGGGCATGGTGGGCTTGCCGGGCTCGAAGGTGGTTCCGGCGTCGAAATCCCAGCCCACGAGGATGATCCGGTGCTGGGCGCGCAGCATCGCGGCTTTCACATCCCGCAGGTAATCCGCGCCGTCGATGATGTAGCTGAAGCGGTCGGCGGGTGCGACCTGCCAGCAGGTCTGACCGGCAACCAGTACCCGGTCCGACGAGGTCGTCATACCGGGCTGTCTATCACTTGCCGGCGTTGACCGCCAGATCGATGGCGTACTGGTTGACGAAGGTGCCGGCCGATGGTTCGCCGCGGGTGCACGATCCGTCGGATTCACCGACCCGTTTCACCCACAGGTAGGCGTCGGCATGCGGAGTCGCGGTGGCCGTGGTGGGCGGAATACCCAGCGCGCGACCGTCGGGATTGCACCAGCTGAGCGGGCTGTCGGGTGCGGGCCCGGCCCCATTGCGCGAGGTGTCGATCACGTAGTTCGCGCCGCCGGTCATCCCGGAGATCGCTTCGCCGTAACCGGCCTGCTCCTCGGTGGTGTAGTAGTTGGTGGTGTTGAGGCTGAATCCGCGAGCGCGATCCACGCCGACCTGGTTGAGCATCGCGGCCATGTTCTCGGCGCTCACCCAGTGCGAGTGCCCGGCGTCGATGTAGACGGCGGCGGCGGGATCGCGGGTGAGGGTGTCGACGGCGTAGCGGATCAGGTCGAACCGCTCCTGGCGCTGATCGGCTGAGAGGCAGTCGGCCATGGCGAGCGCGTCAGGTTCGAGGATGACCGCGGCAGGCGAGCCGCCCAGACCGACGGAGATGGCATCGATCCACTGCCGGTAGCCGTCGGCCGATCCGAATCCGCCCGCGGCGTAGCTGTGGCAGTCGCGGTGTGGCAGCGCATACAGCGACAGGACCGGGGTCGCGCCGACGGCCTGTGCGGCGCCGACGAGCTTGCTCACGGTGCCGCCGACGGTGGAGGCGGGGAATGCGTGATCCAGCCAGTACGCCTGCGGGGTGTTGGCGACGTAGTCCAGCTGCGGGCTGTTGGCGCCCTTGGCGGCGCGCATCGCCTTGGAGATGGGGTCGACGTAGAAGGGCTTGCCTGCCAGTGGATTGGCCTCGCTGGCCAAACGCACCTGAGTCTCGTGGCCCGGGCTGAGTGCGATACCGGCGATGGCGGCGACCGCGAAGAAGGGGGCAAGCCACCGCGCGGCGGTGCCAGCAGCTGAGGACTTCACACCGAGAAAGTTAGTGCGGCTTGGTGATGAATGCCAATCGCCGAAGCGCTGGTCACAGGCCGAAACCGCACTGGGCAAACGTCTTCCCGGGACGCTCGATGGGGGCCGACGTGCCCAGTCCGGCCAGCTGACAGACTCCCAGCAACATGGACCGCGGAATGTTCGCCGAACCTCACCAGCACCAGGGGTTCCAACAGGCTGTCAGAAGGGTAGGATCTGGTCACCCCGACGACGTATCAGCGTGGACCCGAATCTTCGATGAGGAGGCCAAGGCGTGAACCGTCGATGAGATCCGCAGCATAGCTGCGGTGGGCGCAGCCCCGACCGGGTTCATCGGCAATCGTCTGCAGGGAGCCTTGTTTCGCGAAGCGCTGTCCCTTGTGCAGAACGGTATTGCCAGCGCCAAGATGTCGATACCGTCGTCAAGAACGGTTTCGGCCGGCGCTATGCAGTCGCCGGTCCATTCGAGGTTTGGGAGCTAGCCGACCACCCCGACTTGTGGACTGACGCGGGATAGCCCGCAGAGAACCCTGAGGTACGCATCCCGAATCGCCGCGGCGAAGGATCGTGCCACTGGGTGCCCCGACCCGTATTTTTCCGCGGCGGCGCGCACGCGTTAATCTGCTTTCGTCGGCCTCAGCGACCAAGTCGATAGAAAAGTTGAGCAGATTCATGACCGCAGCAGCAGAGACGACGGCGCTCGAATCGAGGGTCGGCCACTACTACCAGATGGAAGACACCTATCTGGTGGGCCGTGAAAAGGTGCGCGAATTCGCCCGTGCCGTGCAGGACTATCACCCCGCGCACTGGAATCTCGCTGCCGCCGGAAAGCTGGGCTATTCGGACCTGGTGGCGCCCCTGACCTTCACGTCGACACCTGCCATGGCCTGCAATCAGCGCATGTTCGAGTCGGTGGTCGTCGGCTACGACATGTACCTGCAGACCGAAGAGGTCTTCGAGCAGCACCGCCCGATCATCGCCGGCGACGAACTGCGCATCGACGTCGAACTCACATCGGTGCGCAGGATCGCCGGTCGAGATCTGATCACCGTCACCAACACCTTCACCGACACGGCCGGCGAGGTGGTCCACACTCTGCACACCACTGTCGTCGGTGTCACCGCCGAGGACGTCGACCCGGCGATCCGCCCGGCGGTTGCGGGCGTGATGATGCACGGCATCAACATGCTCGGCGCCGAGGACACCGGTCCCTATCACAAGTCCGTCCGACCCGAGGTCGAGATCCGGGTCGCCGACGCAGGCACGACCCGCACTCCTGCGTCACCGTCATTCGAGGACATGCGGGTCGGCTACGAACTGCCGGTGCACCACACCCGACTGTCCCGCGGCGACCTGGTCAACTATTCCGGTGTGGCCGGCGATGCCAACCCGCTGCACTGGGACGAGGAGATCGCCAAGCTCGCCGGTCAACCCGATGTGATCGCTCACGGCATGCTCACCATGGGCCTGGGCGTCGGCTTCGGCTCCGACTGGTCGGGAGACCCGGGCGCCGTCACCCGCTACGCGGTCCGGCTCTCCCAGCCCGCGGTCGTGCCCGCCGACGGTGGCGCGGATATCGAGTTCAGCGGCCGGATCAAGTCACTGGACCCCGAGACCCGCAGCGGGATCGTGATCGTGGGCGCGAAGGCCAGTGGACGGAAGATCTTCGGACTGGCCACCCTGAACGTCCGGTTCAGCTGAGCTGACGGTCGGCGGGCTGGTCGCAAGCTGAGAATCTGCTGGTTGAATCTGGTTAGCTGTGCCGGTCAGGACCATCACTCCCGGTGGCCTGGAAATGCCGAGGAGCCTCCCCGGCACCGACCACAAAGGAGCCGATCAATGTCGCTCAACGTCCGTCGCACCGTCGCCGGGATCCTGGGAGCCGGGGCGTTCACCGGTGCGACGCTGTTCGCCGCCATCCCCACCGCGTTCGCCGAGCCCGTGCCCCCGCCGAACTGCACCGCAGCCGATCTGGCCGGCGTGTCCTCCGGCGTCTCCGCGTCGACCTCGGCGTACCTGTTCACCCATCCCGAGGTCAACACCTTCTTCACCAGCCTGCACGGTCTTCCGCACAACGAGATCGAAGCGAAGGTCAACGAGTACTTCGATGCCAACCCGCAGATCGGTGCCGAGCTCAAGGGCATCCGGAAGCCGCTGCAGGACATCCGGATTCGGTGCGGTGACACCGACGGTGACGGCGACGTCGACATCCTCTGATCCCAGCCGCTCTCCGGCGCAAAACCTTGCCGTTACCAGCACGTACAGCTGGCAAAGAGCTGTACGCTTCATCCATTCAGTGAAAGGGACCCCTGTGATCAAGTCACGTTGGACCGCCGCCGCACTGCTCGCAGCGGCAGGCGCCGCCGGGGCAATCGTCGCCGCGCCGCTGGCGTCGGCCGAACCGACCAACTGCACAAACACCGGAAATACCGTGTCCGGTACCAGCAACGTGTGCGCGAGCCCGGGCAATGCGCAGATCACCAGCTCCCCGGGTCAGCTCGGTGAGACCCAGTTCGGCATGTGGCCGTGGGGCTACGGCGGCTACGGCGGAATCGGCATTCTGTAGCCGACTGCACGCACTCTCGACCGATCCTGAGCACTTGCACAGCGCAGGCCTCGGTTAAGCATTCTGCTCAAATTTC
>WOYS01000025.1:0-14455 GCA_011620645.1 Mycobacterium sp. | reverse complement strand
CGATCCTGAGCACTTGCACAGCGCAGGCCTCGGTTAAGCATTCTGCTCAAATTTCGGCTATCTGTTTACTTTGCGTAGTCAATACTTTGGTGGCCACGGGGGCTAGGGCTGCCCGGATGCCGCGTCGATGGTCTGACCGGTGCCTGCACTACTGGTGCCGCCGACCCTGCCCGCCGCGAATTCGGCTGCCTGATCGACCAGTCCATTCGCCGCGTACATGCTGTGGGCATTGCGGTCGCTACCGCCCGGGGCGCACACCGGGTCGGTCGGGATGCACAGGTCCATCGTCTTGCCCGCATAGGGGGCGCCGACGGTGATCAGCGGCGCACCCGAGTAGATCATCTGCAGGAACCCGCTCGACGGTTTGCCAAACAAGGCCACCGCGGCGACGTGGTCAGCGACCTCCTCAGGCATCGGCCCGGTGAGACCCGGCGGCAGCGCGAACCCCTCCGGCACGGCGTCGGCGGTGATGTATGCGGCCACCGCGGCACCCTGTGAGAATCCGCCGAGGACGATTTTGCTGTCCGGGCAGGCGGCCACCGTGTCGCGGACCTTGTTGCCCGCATCGATCACGCCATCGGCGGCGGTTGCGAAGTTCAGCGATGCCGGGTAGTTCACCGGGTACACGTCGACGGACTTACCGGCGGTCTTGGCGCGCAGTGCATCCACGAACGCCTGGCCGGTGCCCCCGACACCGGGCGCTTCGAAGGTGCCCCGCGCAAAGACGAGCTGCACATCCGGGCACTCGGCGGCCGAAGCCTGACCAGCCACGGCAACGGACCCCGCCGCCACGAAAACCGCCGCCGCGGCGGTGCCTATCCAGCGATTGATCCTGTTCATCGATTCACTCCGCGCTCGTCCCGACTTCGCGGAGGCGCCGATGGCCCCGCGGCTTACATGGTGCAGTGGTACCCGTGGTACCCGGAAACCTGCGGGCTGAATCCAGCGATTTCCGTGACGTGCCCCACCATCAATATGGTGCTTACCGTACTGCTTTTGCAGGCGGCTCGCAGCCGCCGGACGTCAGGCGTCGCCTCCACCGCTGAACCGTCGCGGGCCCCGACGAAATACGCGCCGGCAGTGTTGTTCTCGGCCACCGCTTCGACGAAATCGGTACCGCGGTACAGCCGCCCGGCACCATCATCGGTGGCGTACGGCACGAAACCAACCCAGCCATGTCACCGACCCATCTACGGTTCGGCTCGGCCACCGTCTTTTCCGACACCTCCCAAGCCAGATCACGCAGGTCAGCGATCAGCCGCTCATCGAGCGGCGCGCGACGCCGATCGGTGTCGGTATGCAACGGCGTCAACCGCCGAGGTCACCGAGGCGTTGGTCACGTACCTGCGCTGAGTCGGTGACGTTACCCATCGTTCGCCGTCACGCTTGGGATGCGCGAAGATGTCGGGCAGGCGGTCTACCATTCCTGCGGCACCCCTCCCGGATCTGATGGAAAGGACGAGCAGTGAGCTACACCGCCGCCGACATCACCGAGCTCGACGATGTCCAGCACACACGCCTGCGGCCGGCGGTCAACCTCGGTCTCGACGTGCTCAACACCGCCCTGCGGGAGCTGGTCGACAACGCGATCGAAGAGGTCGCCGATCCGGGCCACGGTGGATCCACCGTCACGATCACCCTGCACGTCGACGGATCGGTCAGCGTCGCCGATGACGGCCGCGGCCTACCCATCGACTCTGACCCGGTGAACGGGAAGAACGGCATCGTCAAGACGTTGGGCACCGCGCGGGCCGGTGGCAAGTTCTCCGCACACACCGACGCCGCCAGCACCGGCGCCGGGTTGAACGGAATCGGCGCCGCGGCAGCGGTGTTCATCTCCGCACGCACCGACGTGACGGTTCGCCGGGCCGGGAAGACCTACCTGCAGAGTTTCGGCGGCGGCTACCCCGGCGTGTTCGACGGCAAAGAGTTCGACCCGAACGCCCCGTTCACGCGCGCCGACACGCAGAAGCTGCGCGGCAGCGGAAACCGCCAGCCGGATGCGCACGGCACGACGGTACGGATCCTGTTCGACCCTGCCGTGGTGCCCGATTCGACCATCGACATCGGCGAGGTGCTGCTGCGGGCCCACGCCGCGGCGCGGATGTCGCCCGGGGTGCACCTGGTCGTCGTCGACGAGGGCTGGCCCGGGGACGAGATCCGGCCTGAGTTGATGGCGCCATTCAACGGTCCATGGGGCACCGAATCCCTACTGGACCTCATGTGCGCCGCCGCAGGCACTCCCGTTCCCGGCGTACGGGCTGTCGTCGAGGGTCACGGTGAATACACCACCGGCCGCGGCCCGACACCATTCCGGTGGTCATTGACCGCCGGACCTGCCGAACCGGCAACCATCGCCGCGTTCTGCAACACCGTGCGCACCCCCGGCGGCGGATCCCACCTGACGGCCGCCGTGAAAGGGCTGTCCGAAGCGTTGGCCGACCGGGCATCCCGCATCCGCGATCTCGGCCTGGCCAAGGGCGAGGAAGGTCCGGAAGCACAGGATTTCGCCGCGGTCACAGCGTTGGCCGTCGATACCCGCGCGCCCGATGTGTCATGGGACTCGCAAGCCAAGACCGCGGTGTCATCGCGGTCGCTGAACGTCGCGATGGCCCCGGATGTGGCGCGCGAAGCCACCATCTGGGCGGTCAACGCCGCCAACGGCGACACGGTGTCGCTGTGGACCAAGTTGGCGCTGGAGGCCGCCCGGGCACGGCGCAGCGCCGAGGGCGCGAAGGCACGATCGCGGGCGGCGTCGAAGGCCAAGGGGCTGGGGACGAACCTGTCGCTGCCGCCAAAGCTGCTGCCCAGCCGGGAGACCGGCCGCGGATCGGGTGCCGAACTGTTCCTGTGTGAGGGTGATTCGGCATTAGGCACCATCAAAGCGGCGCGGGACGCCACCTTCCAGGCCGCCTTTCCGCTGAAAGGCAAGCCGCCCAACGTATACGGGTTCACCCTGAGCAAGGCGCGGGTCAAGGACGAGTTCGACTCGATCGAACGCATCCTGGGTTGCGGGGTGCGTGACCACTGCGACCCGGAACTGTGCCGCTACGACCGGATCCTGTTCGCCTCCGACGCCGACCCCGACGGCGGCAACATCAACTCGAGCCTGATCTCGATGTTCCTGGACTTCTACCGGCCGCTCATCGAGGCCGGGATGATCTACGTGACGCTGCCGCCGCTGTTCGTGGTCAAGGACGCCAACGATCGGATCTACTGCCAGGACGAATCCGAACGCGACGCTGCCGTCGCGCAGCTGAAAGCCACCTCCAAACGCAAGGTGGAAGTGCAGCGGAACAAGGGCCTCGGCGAGATGGACGCCGATGACTTCTGGAACACCGTGCTGGATCCTCAGCGGCGCACCGTGATTCGGGTGCACCTCGATGAAGGCGAAGCCAAGCTGCATCACACTCTTTTCGGCGGACCGCCAGAGGGCAGGCGCACGTGGATGGCCGATATCGCCTCCCGCGTGGACACCGCATCGCTGGATCTCGACTAGGAGCCCGACGTGACCGCCACCATCGAGCAGAACCCGGACCTGGTGCTCGACCAGAGCGCCGATGACTACTGGAATCACTACCAGCTGACCTTCGCGCTCTACAGCGTCAGCGACCGCGCCATCCCGTCGGCGTTCGACGGACTCAAGCCCGGCCAGCGACGTCTGCTCTACCAGATGCACGACTCACGGCTGCTGCCCGGGAACAAGCCTCAGAAGTCCTCAAAGGTGTGCTCGGCTGTGACCGGCAACCTGCACCCGCACGGCGGCGCGTCCATGTACGGGGCCGCGGCGCTGATGGCCGCCGAGTTCCAGCGCGTGAAAGTCATTGACGGACAAGGCGCGTTCCCGCGCATCCAAGGCGACATCCCCGCCGCCGATCGCTACACCGAGATGCGGCTGTCCGCGCCGGGCGCGGCGCTGACCGCCGAACTCGACGATCACGCCGTGCCGATGGTGCAGACGTTCGACGGGGAATGGACCGAGCCGACGGTGTTGCCGGCCGGGTGGCCGGTGCTGCTCTGCAATGGCGCCGTCGGTATCGCCGAGGGCTGGGCCACGAAGGTGCCCGCCCACAATCCGCGCGAGATCATGGCGGCCTGCCGGGCAATGCTGGCCACGCCGAACATGACCGACGACAGGCTGGTCAAACTCATTCCCGGGCCCGACTGGGGCTGTGGGGCCACGGTGGTCGGCACGGCCGGCCTGCGCGAATACATCACCACCGGCCGGGGTGCGTTCACGGTGCGCGGCACGGTGTCCGTCGACGGAAAGAACGTCATCGTCACCGAGCTACCGCCCGGTGTCGCCAGTAACACTGTGCAGGAACGTATCCGAGCCCTCGTCGAATCCGGCGAGATGTCCGGCGTGGCGGACATGTCCGATCTGACCGACCGGCGCAACGGGCTGCGCATCGTGGTCACCGCCAAGCGTGGGCACAGCGCCGAGACGATCCGTGACCAGTTGCTCGCCCTGACGCCGCTGGAAGGGACGTTCGCCGCCAGCCTCGTCGCACTCGACGAGAACCGGGTGCCGCGCTGGTGGTCGGTGCGTGAGCTGATCAAGGCATTCCTGTCCCTGCGTGATTCGGTGGTGTTGCACCGCAGCGAGTATCGGCTGGAGAAGGTCACCGCACGGCGGCACCTGGTCACCGGCCTGATGACCATCCATCTGGACATCGACGCCGCGGTGGCCGTCATCCGGGGTTCCGACACCGTCGACGACGCCCGCCTGGGACTGCAGGAGCGGTTCGCGATCGACGCCGCACAGGCCGATTATGTTCTGGGACTGCAGCTTCGGCGATTGACCAAACTCGACGTGATCGAATTGCAGGCCGAAGCCGAGAAGCTGGATGCCGAGTTCGCCGAACTGACCGAGCTGGTGGCCAACCCCGATGCGCGCCGCAAGGTGATCGACCAGGAGCTCAAGGCGACGGCGAAGCTGTTCGATGGTCCCGAGTTCGATCGCCGCACCGTACTGGATGAGTCGGCCACCCCGGTGACGACCGGCACCGACGAGGACGGTGCCCGCGAACGAAAAGTCAACGCCTCGTGGCGACTCGATGACCGCGGGGTGTTCTCCGACAGCCACGGCGAGCTACTCACGACAGGTCTGGGTTGGGCGGTGTGGACCGACGGGCGGATCAAGTTCACCACCGGTGGCGGGCTGCCGTACAAGACCCGCGACATCCCGGTGGCCCCGGACATCACCGGGCTGCTGCGCTCGGGTGTCCTGGCGGAGGGTTCGCATCTGGCACTGGTCACCCGGCGCGGGAAGGTGCTGCGTATCGATCCTGCCGCGGTGAATCCGCAGGGCGCGGCCGGCAACGGCGTGGCGGGGGTGAAGTTGGCCGACGATGGCGACGAGGTGATCGCGGCGCTGCCACTCACCTGCGAGAACGGTGAGGCCATCCTGTCGAGGTCCGAAAAGGGTTGGAAGGTCACCGAAGTCGCCGATATTCCGGTGAAGGGCCGTGGTGGCGCCGGCGTCGGGTTCCATCCGCTCGTGGCCGGCGAGGATGCACTGCTGTCGGTGTCGGTCTCTGCGACCGGGTTTGTGCGCAGCGGGCGGGCGGTACGCGCCGAGAAGCGCGCCAAGTCCTCGGTGAAGGGTTCGGGCGGGGATATCACGCCCGCCGGCTAATGCTTCAGCCGAGGCCGAGCTTGTCGGCGAGCACTGGGAGAGTCGAGCTAACCGGAATAGGGTGGGGTGGCCACACGTTGGGGCAGATATGAAGATCGGAATCATCGGAGCGGGTCTGATCGGCGGCACGTTGACGCGCCGGCTGCGTGAACTCGGACACGACGTGAAAGTGTCGAATTCGCGCTCGCCCGAAACACTGGCTGACCTCGCCGATGGAACCGGTGCGACGGCGGTGTGGGCCAAAGACGCCGCTCACGATGCCGACCTCGTCATCGTGAGCATCCCGCAGAAGAACGTTCCCGACCTCGCCGATGGAATTGTCGATGCACGTAGGCCGGGTGCCCCGGTGATCGAGACCAACAACTACTACCCCCAGCAGCGCGATGGTGAAATCGCCGGCATCGAGGACGGCCAGGTCGAGAGTGCGTGGGTCGCCGAGCAGATCGGTGCGCCCGTCTACAAGGTGTTCAACGGGATCTTCTGGAAGCATCTGCTCGAGCGCGGGGCGCCCAGCGGAACGCCGAAACGCATCGCACTCCCGATCGCCGGCGAGGACGGCTCGGGCCGGGAACTCGTGCACGGCGTCGTCGAACAACTCGGCTTCGATCCGGTCGACGCCGGCCCGATCTCCGAATCGTGGCGCCAGCAGCCTGGAACACCGGTGTACGGCAAGGATTTCGACGTGGAAGACACCCGCAAGGCGCTCGCCGAGGCGGCGCCCGAACGAACCGCTGAGTGGAGCGCGCGCACCGCTTAGCCGCCACATCCCTCCATCTGTCGGACACCGAGCCTTGCGGCCTTCAGTCCGCGATCGAGTCTCGGACGTCGAGCATCGCAGCGTCCGCCGCCGAGCGCCCCGCTCCTGTCCCCACATGGTCATAGGCAACCACCGGTGTGGCCACGGCTCTCGGAAACAGCCGGGTGAACGCCTCGTCCGCCGCCCGATTACGCGCAGCCAGCACGGGCAACAGTCGGTCGTCATGCTGAAGCTCCTGCGCGACTGACGAACTCGTTTCACTGAACCGTTCACCAATGCGGTGCGCGTAGGCGGTCAAGAAGGCCAGCCGGAACGACTTGGCGCGCGTCTGTCCCCGAATCTCGTGCCGACGTCCGGCGAGCAGCATCGCACGGTTGGCCTGAACCAGCAGCGACGTACTGAGCAGCTCGACCAGATCCAGGTCCACATCGGTGCCGACCGCAACGACGCAACCCAGGTCCTTGATCCATACTGTGCGGCACCGATTCGCCTGCGCGACCGCCTGCACGAGCGCCACCTTGGCCGCGACATAGGGGTTGTCGATCCAGACCCTGCGTGCCACAGCGACTGACGACCGTCCCAGGTTGTGATCGGCAACCGCCTCCTTTAAGGAGTGGCGGACCATCAGTGCCTGCGCCTTGGCCGACAACGCCTCAGCCTCCTCGGGGTACTCAGTCACCTCGGCCTTGGCCAGCAGCGCACGCACCCGGGTCAGAATCTTTCCATCCACATCGGCGACCAGTACCGGCGATTGAAGGTACGCGCCCGGCAGTGGCAGCAGCACCTGGATTGCAGGGATCCTGCCCAGCAGGTGCAACAATCGAAGGACCGTGGTCAAGACAGTTTCTCGGTCGAGGGAATGCGCAGCGGCCCAACGCCACATCTGTGGTACCGCCACCGGCGGATTACCGCCGGCCGACAATTCGGCGAGTTCGGCGCGCCAGCGTGGGTGCAGCGTTGCCACCGAATACCGCTTGGACTCCAGCACTATGGCTTCGTCGAGGTAACGCGCAGTTGCTGCGTCCCCCCTGCGGCGCGCGACCTCGTGGAGATCCGTCGGCGACCATCCGTGCTCCCACGCCGCGCGGATCGCCTCCTGCACGACGAGGTCGGCAGCAACATCGAGTTCGCGCTCGACGTCGCTCCACTGCTCCAGTAGCTTGCCCGCGCGCCATGGAGAGGGCGTTGCCGCAGCGGTGCTCAGTGCCAGCACAATGCGTTCGAGAATCTGCGTCCGGTCCGTCTCAGGTTCCGGCCGGACGCGCTCGCGCTCAGGAGCCGATCGACGCCGTTGCTTCTGCTTGGCCGCCCGCCGCTCGCGGTTGCGCTTTCCCATGCCCGCCAGTGTGGCGCGCGGGTCCGACAACCCGCGCGGTCACCGCCCGGCGCGGCAACATTATTCACAACTGCCACTTTGTTAACATCGCGCCATGCTGGTTTCCCGGCGTGACGCCTTGCGTTATGCTGCCGCGGCCTCGGCGGTTGCCGGGTTCGGCGCTGCCTCTGCCGGCGCCATGCCTTCAGCCGCAGCCGCCGCCCCCACCCTCATCGACTACGCCATGCGCCAGATTGCGGCCCAGGACATCCGGTCCGCTGGGCACTCCGGGGTGATCAACTACGTATCGACCTCGCGCCCTGGGTCGTCCTTCGGCGCCAAGCCGATCACGCTGCCCTACGCCCAGTCACTGTCCGCCGCCGGTTTGGTGATCGTCAGCAACTACCAATACGGAAAGCCCGGCGGGACCGCACCTTCGGACTTCACGCGCGGGTATGCCGGCGGCGTCGCCGACGCCACGACCGCCTGGCAACTACATACCGCAGCAGGTGGCGGTAAGAGCGCGCCGATCTTCTTCAGCGTCGACGACGATATCGACCGCAACACCTGGAACAACGTCGCACTGCAATGGTTTCGCGGAATCAACTCGGTGATCGGTGTGCAGCGCACCGGGATCTACGCCGGCATCAACCCATGCCAGTGGGCCACCGCCGACGGCGTCATCGGCAGGTCAGGCTCGCCCGGCCACGTGTGGGCGTGGCAGACCCGGTCGTGGTCCAAGGGCCAGATCTTCCCCGCCGCAGTGCTCTACCAGCGCGTCATCGACACCGCCTCGGATCCGGGACCGGTCGTCGGAGGCATCCGCGTCGACGTCAATGACGTGCTGGCCCAGGATTGCGGCCAGTGGAACAAGCACCCGTAAGTGCGGGAAGTCAGCGTCGCGGCGTCACGGTGATGTGCACGTGGTCGAAGTGGCCGTAACCAGATGCCTGGGGACCGGCCGCCGTGTAGTACGTGCCGCGCCAGATCACATCTTGTAACCCGAACCGACCCGCGTTGTTCATCGCGAACCCCATGATCTGATCTCCCAGCGCGATGCCCTCGGGGCTGCCGGGGTTGGGGATCATGATGTCGATCGCCAGGCCGCTCGGATGCCACGGCTTCGAGTCGGGCCGCACCCCACCGATCGCGCCGATCTGAGGAAACTGTGCGCTGACGGCCCGGGCCGCCAGAATCGCGTTGGGTTGCAGGCCGGATTCGTTCGCAACGCCGACGGGCAATGCCTCCGGGATGTTGATGATGGCGGCTGCGAGGGACGGACCCGGGTCGACGGGAGGCGGGCCGGGCATCGCGACGATCGCCGGGTCTGTCGGAACGGGGGCGCTCGGCGGCGGAGGTACGTTGTCGACCACCGCTTGCAGTTGAGGTGTCAGCGCCGCGTACTGCGCTTCCGCGGCCGCGATCTGCTTCAACATTTCACTCAGCTTGGCCTGCAGTTCTGCACGCACCGCGGCGGCCTGTCCGGCTGCGGCACGGGCGCCGGCTGCCGATCGCTCTGAGGTCTGCGCGGCGGTGGCCGCGCGCTCCCGTGCGGGTTTCAGGGCCGCCATCTGATCGGCTGTCTGAGCGGCTACCGCTCGATGTAGCGACAGCATGTCGATCAGCTGTTGTGGCGAGCCTGCGGTCAGCATCGCGGACAACTGACCGGTGCCTCCACCCATGTAGGTCATCGCGGCGACGCGATCGGCGGCGTCCTGATAGGGCGCAAGCTGGGCGTTCGCGACCGCAAGGGTCTCCATGTCGGCGCGGTGACGGTCGTCGGCCGCCATCTGCTCAGCAAGTCTGGCGTCGGCCTCGCGCTGGGCGGCTGTGACGGCCGCGCGACTCTGCACCGCCTGCTGGGACAACTCGTTGAGTTTGGCCAGCGCGTCATCCGCCGGGTCGGCAGTTGCGCCGCCCATCGACGTGGCCGTAACCAGGACCGCAACCGCGCAACCGCACACCGTTCGCCGAAGTGACTGGCGCACCCGGGTCATTCGGCTTGTCACGATCCTTCGCTGCAAGGACCGATCTTGGCCCGACTGTCAATGTCTCCGACAGGCTACGAACTGGCAACGGCGATGTCCACTCGTCCATTCTCCTGCGACAGCGAACCGTTTGTGCCATGGCGACTAGGCTGGGGTCACCGGTGTGCTCGATGAAGGGGGCTTATGCGTCGGCGGCTGCCGCAATGGGCGATGACGAGAATGGCGATCGGCTGTGCGGCGCTGCTCGTCACCGGATGTGAGGCACAGGTCTGGGGTGCGCCGTCGGCCGCGGAGAACGCCCCGCAGGCACCAGTCCTCGCCCCGCTCGCCCCGCCCGCCCAGCCGACAGCCTCACTCGACGGACTCGACGCCCGTGTCCGTCAAGCCACTGCCGACGCGGCCGCGGCCGGCGCCGACATCGACACCGTTGTTCTGGACCGCGACACCGGCCAGATCGTCTCGAGTGGGGCAAACACGCCCTTCCCGATCGCGTCCGTGGTGAAGCTGTTCATCGCCGACGACTTGCTGCTGCAGGAGTCCGAGGGTGAGACGACACTGTCCGCTGCCGACCGCAAGTCGCTGGACGTCATGCTGCGCTCCTCCGACGACAGCGCCGCCCAGAGTTTCTGGGACCGCAGCGGTGGGAACGCCGTCATCGCGCGGGTGAAGGCGCGGTACGGCTTGGCCGGCACGACGGCGCCCTCCAACGGGCACTGGGACGTGACCACAAGCACCGCAAGCGATCTCGTCCGCTACTACGACATGCTGCTGGACGGCACCGGCGGGTTACCCCGCGACCAGGCCAACATCATCCTCGGCGACCTCGCGCAATCCACACCGACGGGCAGCGACGGGTACCCGCAACGGTTCGGCATCCCCGACGGGCTCTATGCCGAGCCGGTTGCGGTCAAGCAGGGCTGGTTCTGCTGTTGGAACGGCGGCAATCAGTTGCATGTGTCCACCGGCACGATCGGACCCGACCGACGCTATGTGATGGCAATCAGCTCACTGGACCCCACCGGCGGCGCCGCTGCGCGGGCGAACATCACTCAGGCGGTCAAGACGATGTTCCCGGGCGGCAGGATCTAACACGCCGCTGGGCGGCCGCCGGCAGGTGCTGAGGTGCTAGAACAACCTGTAGGTGCTCGCCTCTGGCTGCATCTACGCGCGAGAAGGTCTAGCCAGACTCGACGTCGTGCGACTGGGGGCGGCGTCAGCTCAGCTGGTAGTCGAAGTGCCATCCGAACGGATTGGATGGCGGAGTAACGGCAAAGGCCCCGGGATACACCGTGTAGCACTGGATGCTCAGCGCGATCCGCTCGCCGGGAGCCTCGGTGACCTTCTGTTGAAAGCTGCCCCCAGAGGGCGGAAGCAGATTGACGTCGAAATTGGCCTTACTGACCGAACTAGGGTATTTGTCGTCCGATTTCGGGGTGAAGCGTTCGTCTACCTCGCATTGCCAGTAGCCCCCCTCGCTAGGGATCTCGTGGATCGGGCCCCAGACCACGGACAGTTCATGGTTTCCAGAACCGTCATCGCCGACGACGGACAACATGACGCCGCCGGGCGGCGTACCCCAGCCGTCTTCGGTTCCCGGCACGACGTCGGCACTGGCCGCGGTCACGCTCGCGCCGAGAGCCGAACCCACGAGCACCGCCACCAAGACGGATCTCGCGAAGCTGCGGGCACCCGGATGGAAGTAGTCGGAAATGCCCATGTCAACCGTTCTCATTGCCTGGCGGGTGGTATTCGGGAATGTGGATGGCGGGCAACCAACCTTCCGGTTGGGACCGGTAGCCGCAGCCACGGTCTGCACTTGCTAGCGTCGCCATCGCCGCAGTGGATAGTCGACGATGACGGCGAGGACAAGGATAACGCCGAACACGATCAGCGTCGTGTAGTCCCCGTCGTACCAGGCCCGCCAGATCCAATACCCGCCGGCGAGGACGGGGGTGGCGCCCACCAGTAACGGCGCACGTAAGTCATGGCGACATTCTGCCGCGGACACGAGAGTTTTGCGTCGCGCTCCGCCAGGGGACGCGCGCTAAACATCTAATAACCAGCGGGGCGCTACATCGCCTCGGCCCACGCCATGTGCCCTTCGAACCCGAGCGATATCGCCGTGTCGCGGTAGCGCTCCTTGAGCTCGCGGTAGGCCTCGTCGTCGCCGTGGACACGGGCCAGGAGGGCACGCAGCCGAAGCAGCCAGATGTCGCGCAGCGCAAAACGTTGATCGCTGGGGGCGGCCGCCAACCGGTCGATGGCATTCCGGGCTTCGGTGACATCATCGTCGGCGGTGCGGTCCAGAAGCGTCTTCACGAGAACACCGGAGGCCGGAATGCCCCAACTGAGCCCCCGGCCCGCGCCAAACAGATCGTCTACCGCTGCTCGCATCAGCGGCACGGCACCGTCGCAGTCGCCCCGCCTGACCCTCTCCGCCGGACGCGGCTAGGGCGATCTCAAAACCGAAACCGCTGGTGCGGTTGTCGAATTCGTGACTCCCATCAAGGCCCCGCGCCATGTACACGTCGATGACCGGCAATTCGCTCAGATGGAACCTGTCATGGCGTGCCCGATTGGTGTACGGCGTTGCGCTGGTCCATCGGGACGCCGCGGACCGAGCGCGGCGTGGAGATACTGGCAGAAGTCCGGGACATGTGCGACGCCGCGTGTTCGCCAGCGGGAGGGTGCGAAAGTGATCGCTGTGGCCGAACTACTGGCGCTGCTCGCCGCTGCACTTGCAGCCGGGTGGCTGATCACGTGGGGGGTCCGGTGAAGCTCCCGCCCGGGAGGGCCGATGACGGCGCACACTGCCTGTCGATGGCGGCAACGGGCCAACGGAAAGACCGGGAGACCGGCGAATGGCTGTGGCGGCGACAGAACGTGTCGACGGCGGACTGGCCAACAGCCTGGCCGAAGCGCGCCGAGCACCTGCCCGAGCCACCCGCACGCTGAGTTCGGCCCTCAGACCCGCACCACGCTCGATGAGTAGCTTCTAGCCGACCCGTCCGTTCAACGCGGCAGCGGCCCGCTCAAACCCCAGCACGCGCCATCCCCGTCCAGGCCAGAGACGCGAAAGTGGTTGGTATCAGCCCTAATTGGTTGGTATCAGCCCTAATTGACAGTCGAGTAGCAATACCGACCCTATCGACCTGTCCCACATGCCGCGTACGATGTCGCCAAGCCGCGCACAGGAGCGGTCGCCCCACAGGCGGGCCGGTCTGGCACTGATCGGCTGATGGCACATCCCGTGAGCGTCGCGGTAGTACCCGGCACGGGTCCGATGAATATCCGCAGGTCGACTCCGACCGCGATACGCCAATGCCCTTGTCTACGAACGGGACTCATGCGAAGGAAGTGCCGATCATGACTACCGGTACCCCAACCGCCGAGCGTCTCCAGCAGCTCCGCAACCGACGTGAACAACTCGCTCAGCGCGCCGAGCGCGAGCTGATGGAGATCCGCAGCTCGGCCCGCGAGCAGCTCAACGAGGGCGAAACCAGCGAATGGCCCAGATGTCCGCTGACCTGCGCGGGCTTGATGCCCACATCGCCGACTATGAACGCGACTTGGGGCGCTCACAGCTCCCGGCGCACCTCGCTCACCTTGGCGGCGGTGACTCGACAGCGCGCCACGCCCCCGGTGCCGGTCGGCTGAACTGCCGCCCCGGCTCCCAGGTGATGCCGATTGACTTCGGCCTGGAGCAGTGCGGGCCGCGCACGAGAAGGTGATCCGGCAGGAACCTGCCCACCTGGAGAGCCGGGCGTCGAACACGGCGTCACCGCTGCTGCCCGGGGACCTGTTCCCGCAGCCGACCTTCCCGATTCACGAGGGCCGGATCGCCGACTACCTGGCCGTGTTCGCGGTCGCGGTGCCCAGCACGGAATACATCCAGGTCAACAGCGTGACCGGCGCGGCGGCGGCGGTCGCCGAGGCCGCGCTCAAGCCGGAGATCACCCTCAACGTCACCAAGCTCACCGCGACGGTGGTCAAGATCGCCGCGCACCTGGGCCTGACCTGGGAGAGTGTCCAGGACTTCGACGCGTTCACCAGCGCCGCGACCACCGAGCTGCAGCGACTGATCACCGACAAGGAAAACGCGTTCATCCTGGCCTGGCTGAACGTGGCGGGCATCCTGACCCACGCCGCTGTCAACACCCCGACCTTCGACGACCTGGAAGAGGCCATCAGCAAGTTGAGGGTCGGGCCGAGCCTTGCGGTCGCCAACTTGCTGGTCGTGTCGCCGAGCACCTGGTCCGCGATCCGCCGGGAGAAGGACGGCATGGAGCGCTACTACGTGGCCCCCGACCCCTCGGTTGCGGAGGTCAACAGCGCCTGGGGTGTCCCGGTGGTGAGCACCACCGCCTGCCCCGACGGCGAAGGTTGGCTGCTCGACACCACCCGGCTGGTCGGCTGCTGGTCCGTGAGCCTCTGGGTGTTCGGATCGGCTTCGCCAACGACGACTTCGTCAAGAACGTCGTTCGCTACGTGTGCGAGGAGCGCTGCGTGCTGGGCGGTCGAGCGGCCCAGTGCGGTGCTACACCTGACCGGCCTGGCCCCCGTGACCGCCACCGCCCGCAGCGGCGCGAGCAGCAAGAGCAGCACCGAGAAGTAACCCGAGCCTCGCCCCCGACACGTCATCGGCGGGGACGAAGAGAAGTGGTGGCGCAGCCCCCGGAGCGTTAGCCAATCGGTCGACTACCCAGGGTCCCGGAAAGGTCGGTGCGCGGCTCTTTGACCTTGGGATTTATCGCCGT
>WOYS01000073.1 GCA_011620645.1 Mycobacterium sp. | reverse complement strand
GGCTAGAGTAGCGGGTGTTCGACGCGAATGCACCCCCCCGGGAGCAATCAAGGGCATCGGGCAGTCTTCAGGGAAGTGGAGGTTCGGCGTGGTCAACGGTGATCTGAGCGATCGCATGGACAGGTCCAGCGCGCTGCCGCTGTGGGCACAACTGCGCGAGGACCTCGTGGGGCGCATCGCCGCTGGAGAGTTCACCGACGGCTTTCCCGGCGAGCACGCGTTGACCGCCGCCTACGGTGTGAGCCGTCACACGGTGCGCGAAGCGCTGCGCCACCTGCGGGCCGAGGGGGTCCTGATCGCCGGACGTGGCCGCGCCACCCGGTTGGCCGACGTACCGGTCATCGAGCAGCCCCTGGGAGCGTTGTACAGCCTCTTCGCGGCGGTCGAGTCGACCGGCCTGACCCAGTACAGCGTGGTGCGGGCGTTGGAGATCCGCACCGACCCGGCGGTGGCCGCGACCCTGGAGATGGGTCCCGAGGCCCCCCTGGTGTATCTGGAGCGTCTCCGCATGGCCGGCGACTTGCCGCTGGCGCTGGATTCTGCCTGGCTGCCCGCCGAACTCGCCGAGCCCCTGCTGCAGGCGAGCTTCACCCACACCGCCCTGTACATCGAGCTCGACACGCGCTGCGGTATCCGACTCACCGGCGGACGCGAAGACGTCACCGCGGTGATGCCCCAACCCGCCGACGCTGCGCTGCTCGATCTGGACGAGCGTTCGGCCGCGCTGTCGATCCGACGGCTGAGCTTCATGGGCACCCGCCCAGTGGAACTGCGCCACACCGTGATTCGCGGTGACCGCTTCACCGTGAGCGCCCGCTTCTCACCCAGTGAGGGGTACCGGTTCCTCACCGCCGAATCACTGTCGCGCAGCTAATCGTCCACCACCGAGTAGAGGAGAATCTCATGGCCGAACCCTTGCAGGACGTCGATCCCACCACCGCCCAGCAGATGATCGACGCAGGCACGGCGAGCCTCATCGACGTCCGTGAAGCCGACGAATGGGCCGCCGGACACGCCCCGAACGCGGTGCACGTGCCCCTCGGCGACCTCGATCCGTCGGCGCACACCGACACCTCACCGCTGATCGTCGTCTGCCGCTCCGGCGGTCGCTCCAGCAAGGCCGCTGCCAAGCTGGCCACCGCCGGGTTGGCGGTGCACAACCTGGCCGGCGGAATGACGGCCTGGCAGAACGCCGGACACCCCGTCATCCGTGAGGACGGCACCCCCGGCACGGTCATCTGAGATGTACACCGTCGTCGTCGCCATCGCCTGCGGGATCCTGATCGGCCTCTGCCTGGGCGTGCTCGGCGGCGGCGGGTCCATCCTCACCGTGCCGGTCCTGGTGTCCCTGCTCGGCGTGGGACCGCAGTCCGCGACGAGCGCCTCCCTCATCATCGTGGGCATCACGTCGGTGATCGCCGCGGTCGCCCACGCCCGCGGCGGACACGTCCAGTGGAAGGCCGCGGCGGTATTCGGCGTCATCGGGTCGCTCACCGCGTTCGGTGGATCGATCCTCAACCGTGCCGTGGACCCTCAGGTTCTGTTGATCGCCTTCTCCGCGCTGATGGTGGTGGCCGCGGTCGCCATGCTGCTACGCACCAGGAAGTCCGCCGAACCTGAGAGCGGGCCAGATCATGACCCGTATGCCGGCGCGGAACCCGTTGATGGCAGCGGCAATTCATCGGTCGCCGTGGCCACCGCCACGAGGTCGCGGGTGAGTACGGCGCAGGCCGGCAAGCTCGTCGCGGCCGCCCTCGTCGTCGGATTCCTCACCGGGTTCCTCGGTGTGGGCGGCGGTTTCCTCATCGTGCCCGCCTTGGTCCTCGCCTTGGGCTACTCCATGCCCGTCGCCGTCGGCACGTCGCTGGTGATCATCGCCATCACCAGCGCCGGCGCCTTCGCCGAACGGCTCGGAACCGCCAGCATCCCCTGGCAGATCGTCATCCCATTCACCCTGGCCGCCATCGCGGGGTCCTTCGCGGGCACCGTCATCGGCGACCGGATCTCCGGCAATGCCCTGACGCGCAGCTTCGCCGTCCTGCTCCTCGCCGTCGCCGTCTACGTCGCCACCACCGCCGGCATCGAGCTCGCCCACTGACCTCCGACCGAGAGCGACACCACCGCGGGAAACCGCCTGCGTGACAACAACGAAGGGAACCGAGTGCTTGAACGCCCACCGGCCGAGACGTCACGACGTCGCGACCTCACGCTGCTTACCGTCGCGATCGTCATCGCACTGATCATCGTCACCGTTCTCGTGGTGCGACAACAAGACAGCGACACAGCGGGGTCGGCGACATTGACTGCAACCTCAGCCGCCGTCGCTGCGCCCGTTGCTGTCCCGCTCGGTCCGTTGGGGGATCTCGCCCGACGCCAACCCAACGACCCCATGGCGCAAGGCTCGGTCACCGCGCCCGTGACGTTCGTCGAGTTCGCCGACTTCCGCTGCCCGTTCTGCGCGCAGTTCGCGCGAACCACGGAACCTCAACTGGTCGACAAGTACGTCAACAGCGGTGTGCTGCGCATCGAATGGCGCGACATGCCGATCTTCGGTGAGCAGTCCATGGCCGCCGCCCGCGCCGGCCGGGCCGCCGCCGCACAGGGCCGGTTCTGGCCGTTCGTCAACGCCGTCTATCAAGCCGCACCTCCCAAGGGCCACGCCGACCTCACCCCGGCTGCGCTTCGAGGTTTCGCCGAGCAGGCCGGGGTACCCGACCTGCAACGCTTCACCGCCGATGCCACGAGCGCCGCGTTCGACGCCGCCATCAACGCCGATCTGCAGGTCGCCAATCGGTTCGGCATCTCGTCCACGCCCGCGTTCTCGGTACACGGAACCCCCGTCCTGGGAGCCCAACCCACCGAGGTGTTCACCACGCTGATCGACAACCTCGCCGCGGGGCGGCCCGCCGGCTCGTGACAGAGATCGGAGTCCTCGGCGCCTTCCTGGGGGGTCTGCTCTCCATCCTCAGCCCATGCTCGGCGCTGCTCCTTCCGTCGTTCTTCGCCTACGCGTTCGACGGACTCGGGACCCTGCTGGCCCGCACCGGGATCTTCTTCCTGGGACTGGCCGCCGTGCTGGTCCCCCTCGGTGCCGGCGTGGGCGCCGCGGGATCGGCGATCACCACCTACCGCAGCCAGACCACCTTCGTCAGCGCTCTGATCATCATGGCCTTCGGGGTGATGATCCTGTTGGGCAAGGGCTTCAATCTGGGCGTCGCGCAACGCATCGCCGGTACGACGGCCATCACCACCCGTCTGTCGGTCTTCATCCTGGGCACTGTTTACGGACTGGCCGGTTTCTGCTCCGGGCCGCTACTGGGCGCCGTCCTCACCGTCGCGGTGGCCGGCGGCCACGCCCCGTATGGTGCGTTCCTCATGGCCGTCTACGCCGCGGGGATGACGGTCCCGCTCGCTGTACTCGCAGCGCTGTGGGACCGATACGACCTCGGTCACCGAAAGTGGTTGCGGGGACGGGCAGTACGTGTCGGCCCGATCCATACCCATACGACGTCGCTGATCTCGGGGGCGCTGTTTATCGGGATCGGCCTGCTGTTCCTGCTCACCGCTGGCACCGCGAACCTCGGCGGCTTCCTCGACGCGGACACGTCAGTGGCCCTTCAAGGTTGGCTCGCCCGCATCGCATCGAACGTCAACAACCTGGTCGTCGCGCTGGTGGTCGTCCTCGTCGTGATAGGTCTTCTCCTCCGGCGAATCCTCCGTCGTTCCCATCACGTGGTGACGGGCAAGTCCACTCGGTCGTGATGACGGCGCCTAGCCGAGACCGGGAACTATATCGTTGAGGCCGAAGCGAACCGGCTGCTCGAGCTGTCCGTATGTGCACGTTTCTGGGGCGCGGTCTGGCCGCCACCGGTTGAATTGTGCGACGTGGCGGAAACGTCCGCCTTCCATGTGGTCGTAGCGAACCTCCACAACCAGTTCCGGCTTGAGCGGGACGAAGGAAAGGTCTTTCCCGGCGTTCCATCTGGACCCGGCATTCCTTTGAGGTGTGCGCTCTCCGGCCTCGTGCGATGCCCAGTTCCACGGGTGAGTTGATATGTCGACTACCAGTGACTGCAATTCCGCGAAGAGGCTGCGTCGCCGAGCCATCGGAAATGCTCCGATGACGCCGACGGACGCAAGGACACCGTCAGCTCTGTACAACCCGAGCAACAGCGAGCCCACCGTAGCGTTGCTCGACTTGTGCGTCCGATAGCCAGCGACCACGCAGTCCGCCGTTCGCACGTGCTTGATCTTGAACATCGCACGCTTGTCCTGCAGGTACGGGATGTCGAACGGCTTGGCGATCACTCCGTCCAAGCCGGCGCCCTCGAACTCGGAGAACCAACGTTCTGCCGTGGCGAAGTCATCGGTGACGGGCGTGGTGTGGAAGGTCGGGCCCGAGGCTGCCAGCGCACCGGTCAGCGCCACGCGGCGTTCGGCGAAGGATCGCCGGGTGAGGTCGTCGTCTGCGAGCGCGAGCACGTCAAAGGCCACGAACGACGCCGGTGTCTTCTTGGCGAGCATCCGGACACGACTGTCCGCAGGATGAACGCGTTGTTGGAGTGCCTCGAAGTCGAGTCCCTCGTTCAATGCGACCACGATCTCCCCGTCTATGACGCACCGTTGTGGCAGTTCTGACTTCGCAGCCTCTACAAGTTCGGGAAAGTAACGGGTCAACGGGCGTTCGTTCCGGCTGCCCAGATGAACGTCGTCGCCGTCCCGAAAGCAGATGGATCGAAAACCATCCCACTTGGGCTCGTATAAAGCGCCGGCCGGAATTGACGTGACAGACTTCGCCAACATGGGTCGCACCGGCGGCATCACAGGCAGATCCATGGACTCATTGTTGCGCCTCGGCGACCGAACCCTCTCATGCCGGTTCGAATACGCGGGGGGGGGCGACATCAGCGAGGAGTTGGTAGGCCTAGGTTCCTCACTCGGAACTGACGAGCAGTCGAGCGGGGCTGCGGCCAAGCACCTGTCGCCACGGAATGTCCGCCGGATCCTCGGTCAGCCGCAGTGGGGGATGATCAGCTGCCAATACAGCGCGCACGCTCTCTTCCACCGCAATCTTCGCCATGGCACGCGGCGGCTATGCAGAGAAACACCATCGAGCCGACCGGAATTGTCGTGCCGTACAACTCGATCGGCGCCACGGCCGTGCGAGGAATGTACGGGATACTGGGCTCTAGGCGCATGGTTTCTGCGACTGCACTTGCCAGCCGGCCTTGTCTTCATGAACGCCGTCGAGTTCGTGGCGGTGCTGCAGGGCCACCAGAATACTGCAGGGTATCTGGCTCCCGGCCGTATCATGTCCGGCCACAAGCAGATTGGCGATCATCGCGACGGTTTCGCCGTGGGTGAGGCGCTCGCCATCGGCCTCGGATGCCAGCAGTGCAGTAATGAGATCGCGTCCCGGGTCCTTGCTGCGACGCGTCGTCAACTCATCGACATAGCGCTGCAGTTCTGTGATCGCGGTCGTCGCGGCCGCGATTTGTTCGGGCGTCATGACAAGAAATACTGGGCTCAAGACGTCGAGCCACCGCGCGAACACCGAGACATCGTCGTCAGGTATGCCGATCAGGCGGCACATCAGCCGTGTGGCCAGAGTCGAGCATGCCGCGACAAGGTCACCGCCCTGGCGGACCGAAGCGACGGCCTCGGCGGCCATATCGGCGGCCGTCGCTCGTAGCGCCTCGACGGACCGAGGCGTGAAGGCACGGGAAACGAGCGATCGCAGACGGCGGTGATAATCCCCTTCGGTGGTGAACATCACCCGGCCGTACCAGTCGCGCAGGTGTCCGTCGGTGACGCCTATCATGTCGAACAACGCCAGCCCGATCCCCTCTAGTCGCTGATCGGTGCGCCAACGCTTCGAGGTCGCCTTGGCGCAACACGACGGTGGCGCCGGTCGCTACGTCCGTGGCCAGCGGCCTCTGCCGTGCCGCCGCGCCGAGCACACCGTGAAGGTCAGCCGCGAAGGTCCCGGTCAGGTCGACGGTACGGTTCATCGTCATATCGGTACGGTATTCCGCCCGACGGTCGGCGATACACCGATTGGGCATTCCCGCTGGCCCCCGGCGACACCGGAATCAGCGGCCGCCGAAGCGGCCGAACCAGTCTTCGGGTTGTTCGCCCGCAAAGAATTGAAATCGGACGAATTTTAACGGTGGGCACACCCCGGGGGTGGGGGTGAAACTTCTTGGCGACACGAAGCGCTCCGCTCTTTACGGTTAGAGGACATATACGCAATGGCTCAACGGCGACAACTGCATCTGGCCGGTTTCTTCTCGGCCGGCAATGTGACTCATGCACATGGGGCGTGGCGGCATCCGGACGCGTCGAATGGTTTTTTGACCGGGAAGTACTACCAACACATCGCCCGTACCCTGGAGCGCGGCAAGTTCGATCTGTTGTTCCTTCCTGACGGGTTGGCCGTCGAGGACAGCTACGGGGACAACCTGGACACCGGTGTCGGGCTTGGCGGGCAGGGTGCAATCGCCTTGGAGCCGGCCAGTGTGGTCGCAACCATGGCCGCGGTGACCGAACACCTAGGTCTCGGGGCTACCATTTCGGCGACCTACTATCCCCCGTATCACGTCGCTCGAGTGTTCGCGACGCTTGATCACCTGTCCGGGGGCCGCGTGTCCTGGAACGTGGTGACCTCGCTCAACGACGCTGAAGCGCGCAACTTCGGTATTGATCAGCATCTGGAACACGACACCCGCTATGACCGGGCTGATGAGTTCCTGGAGGCGGTCAAGAAGCTCTGGAACAGCTGGGATGAGGACGCGCTGGTGCTGGACAAGGCGGCCGGCGTGTTCGCCGATCCCGCGAAGGTTCACTACGTCGATCACCACGGGCAGTGGCTGAATGTGCGCGGGCCTCTGCAGGTGCCTCGTTCACCTCAGGGTGAGCCGGTGATCCTTCAGGCCGGATTGTCGCCGCGGGGTCGGCGCTTCGCCGGGCGGTGGGCCGAGGCCGTTTTCAGTGTCGCGCCCGATCTGGGATTGATGCAGGCCACCTATCAGGACATCAAAACAGAGGTGAAGGCTGCGGGGCGTGATCCGGATCAGACGAAGATCTTCACCGCCGTGATGCCGGTGCTGGGGGAGACCGAGGCGGTGGCGCAGGAACGACTGGAATACCTGAACAGTCTGGTGCATCCGGAAGTGGGCCTGTCGACGCTGTCCAGTCATACCGGCATCAACTTGGCGGCGTACCCGTTGGACACTCCGATCACGACGATCCTGCAGGATCTGCAGGATCGCAACGTGCCGACGCAACTGCACATGTTCGCCGCCGCGATGCACGCCGAGGAGCTCACTTTGGCGGAGTTGGGTCGGCGGTATGGAACCAACGTGGGGTTCGTTCCGCAGTGGGCCGGCACGGGGGAGCAGATCGCCGATGAGCTGATCCGCCACTTCGACGCCGGCGCCGCGGATGGCTTCATTGTTTCTCCGGCCTTTCTGCCTGGCGCGTATGACGAATTCGTCGACCAGGTGGTGCCGGTTCTGCAGGACCGCGGCTACTTCCGCGCCGAATACGAGGGCAACACCCTGCGCGACCACCTGGGTCTGCGCGAACCACGACCGTTAGGACAATCTTCATGGCAGGCCGCCTCAGCCCCGGAAACCCCGGTTCAGAACTTGATTCCGGCATCCTCGACACACTGACCTACAGCAACTGCCCGGTACCCAACGCGCTGCTCACGGCGTGGGAATCGGGCTTCCTCGACGCCGCCGGCATCGAACTCGACATCCTCAGCGGCAAGCAGGGAACGGTCCACTTTACCTACGACCAGCCTGCCTACACCCGTTATGGAGGTGAGATCCCGCCACTGCTCAGCGAGGGGTTGCGGGCACCCGGACGCACGCGTCTACTCGGCATCACCCCGATCCTGGGGCGTCAGGGCTTCTTCGTCGGCGATCGCAGCCCGATCACGGTGGCCGCCGACCTTGCCGGACGCCGAATAGGAGTGTCGGCGTCGGCGATTCGCATCCTGCGCGGCGAACTGGGCGACTATCTCGAGCTGGATCCCTGGCGGCAGACGCTGGTAGCGCTGGGCTCGTGGGAGGCGCGCGCATTGTTGCACACCCTTGAGCACGGTGAGCTCGGTGTGCACGACGTCGAGCTGGTGCCGATCAACAGTCCTGGTGTCGATGTCCCCGCTGAGCAGTTGGAAGAGGCCGCGACCCTCAAGGGGGCAGACCTGTTTCCCGATGTGGCCGCAGGCCAGGCCGCGGTGCTGGACAGCGGTGAGGTTGACGCCCTGTTCAGTTGGTTGCCCTGGGCCGCGGAGTTGGAAGGCACCGGCGCCCGCCCGGTGGTGGATCTCGGCCTCGATGAGCGCAATGCCTATGCCAGTGTGTGGACGGTCAGCAGCGAACTGGTCGTTGACCGGCCTGACCTCGTTCAACGATTGGTCGACGCGGTCGTCGACGCCGGGTTGTGGGCACGCGACCATGGCGATGCGGTGACCCGCCTGCACGCCGCGAACCTGGGCGTATCCCCCGACGCAGTCGGCCACGGATTCGGCGCCGACTTCCAGCAGCGTTTGGTTCCGCGCCTGGATTCCGACGCGGTCGCCCTCCTGGATCGCACACAGCAATTCCTGCTCAGCAACAAGTTGCTGCAGGAACCCGTCGCCCTCGATCAGTGGGCGGCTCCGGAATTTCTGAATAACAGCCTCAACCGTCACCGATAGGAAGATCCGCATGACTCTGTCCGCTGAGAAGCAGCACGTTCGACCCGCCGATGCCGACAACGATCCCGTCGCAGTTGCCCGTGGGCTCGCCGAGAAGTGGCGAGCCACCGCCGTCGAGCGTGATCGCACCGGGGGTTCGGCAACAGCCGAGCGCGAAGACCTGCGCGCGAGC
Organism: Mycobacterium sp.; assembly: GCA_011620645.1. Taxonomy (GTDB): domain Bacteria; phylum Actinomycetota; class Actinomycetes; order Mycobacteriales; family Mycobacteriaceae; genus Mycobacterium. Next base: position 31,037 of record WOYS01000073.1, on the reverse strand, counting down.
GGCCTGCTGTCGCTGCTGATCCCACGCCAATACGGCGGGTGGGGCGCGGACTGGCCCACCGCCATCGAAGTCGTTCGAGAAATCGCCGCAGCCGATGGATCTTTGGGACACCTGTTCGGCTACCACCTCAGCAACGCCCCGATAATCGAACTGTTCGGTTCGCAGGAACAAGAACAACGGCTATACCGTCAGCTCGCGCAGAACGACTGGTGGACCGGGAATGCCTCCAGCGAAAACAACAGCCACGTGCTGGACTGGAAGCTCAGCGCCACCCCGACCGAGGACGGCGGCTATCTACTCAACGGCACCAAGCACTTCTGCAGCGGCGCCAAGGGTTCGGACCTGTTGCTCGTATTCGGCGTCATCCAGGACGATTCTCCGCAGCAGGGCGCGATCATCGCGGCCGTCATTCCGACATCCAGGCACGGCGTTCAGGTCAACGACGACTGGGCCGCCATCGGCATGCGGCAGACCGACAGCGGCTCCACCGAGTTCCACAACGTCAAGGTCGAGCCCGACGAAGTGCTGGGTGCGCCCAACGCCTTCATTCTCGCCTTCATACAGTCCGAGCGCGGCAGCCTCTTCGCGCCCATAGTGCAGTTGATCTTCGCCAACGTCTATTTGGGTATCGCGCACGGCGCACTCGACGCCGCCCGGGAGTACACCCGTACCCAGGCCAGGCCCTGGACACCGGCCGGTGTCCAACAGGCAACCGAGGATCCCTACGTCCTGCGCGCCTATGGTGAATTCACCATCGCATTGCAGGGCGCTGACGCCGCCGCCCGCGAAGCGGCCCACCTGCTGCAGACGGTGTGGGACAAGGGTGACGCGCTCACCCCCGAGGACCGCGGCGAACTGATGGTGAAGGTCTCCGGGGTCAAAGCGTTGGCCACCAACGCCGCCCTCGACATCAACAGCAGAATCTTCGAGGTGATCGGGGCGCGCGGAACACATCCCAAGTACGGTTTCGACCGCTTCTGGCGCAACGTACGCACCCACACCCTGCACGACCCGGTGTCCTACAAGATCGCCGACGTCGGCAAGCACACCCTGAACGGGCAGTACCCGATTCCCGGCTTCACCTCCTGAGAATCTGAGGGGCTGATCGAGGCCGACATACTGGAGTCCATGGCAAGCAAGGCCGAAGTGGTCGACGTCGCCGGTGTGGCGGTACGGCTGACGAGCCGCGACAAAGCGTATTTCCCCGAACTCGGCGCCGAAGGCACCAAGGGCGTGCTGTTCGACTACTATCTCAGTGTCGCCGCCCTGATGGTGAAACTGTTGCGGGACAGGCCGGTTCACCTACAACGCTTCCCCGACGGTATCGACGGCGAGGAGATCTACCAGAAGCGGGTCCCACAGAAGCATCCGGACTATCTGGAGACCTGTACGGTCACGTTCCCATCCGGCCGCACCGCCGACGCGCTGAAGATCACCCATCCGTCTGCTATTGCGTGGGCGGCCCAGATGGGCTCGGTGGCACTGCACCCGGGCCGGTGCGCTGCCCGGACACCGACCATCCCGATGAACTGCGGGTCGATCTGGACCCGCAGCCGGGTACGGACTTCGCCGACGCCCGCCGGATTGCGGTGGAGGTGCTGAAACCGGTCCTCGACGAACTCGGCTACGTGGGGTATCCGAAGACATCGGGTGGGCGGGGCGTGCACGTGTTCGTCCGGATCAAGCCGGACTGGGATTTCATCGAGGTGCGCCGGGCCGGGATCGCGCTGGCCCGCGAGGTCGAACGCCGCGCGCCCGATGCGGTCACCACGTCCTGGTGGAAGGAAGAGCGCGGCGAGCGGTTGTTCATCGACTACAACCAGAACGCGCGGGATCGCACCTTCGCCTCGGCGTACTCGGCCCGCAAGACACCCATCGCGACCGTGTCGATGCCGCTCACCTGGGCCGAGCTTGCCGGCGCGGACCCCGACGACTACACGATCGTGACGGTCCCCGCGCTGGTTGCCCAGCGTGATGACCCATGGGCCGGTATCGACGAGACACCGCACTCACTGGAACCGCTGCTGGAGATGGTGCGTGCCGACGAGGAGAACGGGCTCGCCGATCTGCCGTACCCGCCGAACTACCCGAAAATGCCAGGTGAACCGCCGAGGGTGCAGCCCAGCAAGAAGGTCGCCGAGCATTGGGACGCGGACGGAAACCCACAACCGGTGCGGTGACGAGAAGGGGGGTGCTCAGGCGCCGGCCGTCAGGGTGGCTTTTCCGGTCCGGTACCGTCCCGCCCGGTCGATCCACGTCAACCCGATGACGTCGCCGGGATAGTGGCGATCCAGGACCTGGGTGAGATTGGCCGCGGATTCGATCGGGGTCTCGTCGATGGTCAGGATGACGTCACCGTCGGCGAGGCCGGCCAGATCGGCCGGTCCGCCGCGCAGCACCTCGTGCACGATGACGCCGCGGAACGCCTCACTCTGCTCGCCGGTGCGGACACCGACCCCGATCAGGGTCGGTGGGCCGATGTGCACGGTACCTGTCGGGGCGCGGGCCCGGATCTGATTGGCGACCGCCATCGCGTCATTGATCGGAATGGCGAAGCCCTCACCGCCGGGGTCGGTCTGGAAGTTGATCGTCGCCGCTGTCGTCACGCCGATGACCTGCCCGGCGCCGTTGACCACTGGGCCACCGGAGTCCCCCGCGCGCACGGGTGCGGCGATCGCGAAAAGCCCGGTCATCTCGGTTCTTGCACCCGTCAGCGCATCCTCGGCGCTGATCGTGCGTCCCAGCGCGGTGACGGTGCCCGACTCCCGGGTCAGCGGGCTGGTGCTGCCCCTTGCGTTGCCGATCGCGATGACGGGCTCGCCGATCGCGATCCGGCCCGAGTCGCCGATAGCGGCGCTCGGCAACCTGCTGGTGCCGCGCAGTTGCAGTACGGCGATATCGCGGCCGCGGTCGTAGCCGATGATGTCGGCGCCGAACGCGGCATCGCCCACCACGGCCGTGATCACATCGGCACCCTGTACGACGTGGTAATTGGTCAGCACCTGGCCGGCCGGGTCGATCACGAACCCGGTGCCGGTGCCCATCACGTGCTGATAGTCGACGACGGTGTCCAGTCGCACGACCGAGGGTTCGATCTGATCGGCCACCCCCGACAGGTCCGCGGGCTCCGCGGCAGCGATGGCGGAGGAGACCAGCAGGACGGCAGAAAGGGCACCGACCATGGCGGTGAGCCACCTCTGAGCGTGGGCCTTGCGCATTCGCCGCCTTCCGAGCACCAGAAGTATCCTCCCAAGTTTGACGGTGACTGGGCGAACTGTCGACGTGATCGACGTCGGGCGTGTCAGTTCTCGGTGGCGACGCTGCCGCGCGTGCGGCTCCACCGCGACTTTCCCGACGGTCGACGATTACGCAGTTTGCCGTCGTCAGAGGCAGTTTCGTCGGCTGATTCCTCGACGGTTTCAGCTGCCGGTTCGGCGTCTGGCTCGGATTCCTCGACCGATTCTGGCTCGACCGATTCTGGCTCGGTTGTATCGTGCGCGCCGCGCCTGCTCCGCTTCTCGGTCTTGACCTTGAGCGGTTTCGGCGGTGGCGGCGGCAGTTCGGCCACGAACGCCAGGTAGAACGCGAACGCTGCGAGCAGGGTGATCGCTGCGGCTGCACCGTAGATGCCGAAGAGCCACTGGCCGACACTGTCGAGGTCGAGCCAGATCTCGCTGATGGCCGCACCCACGATCAGTACCGCCGCTGCGAGGTGCCCGACGATCGACCAGACCCGTAGCGACAGCGCCGGCGTGCCGAGCTCGGGCTTGCGGGTGCCGGCCAGGGTCAACACGACAGGCAGCGCGGTCAGGCCGACGAGTACGCCGCACACGATCCGCAGCACGGTGCCCAAGGTGCCGGGCCATTGCCCGGTCAACTCGAACCAGCGCGGCAGCACGAAGAGGAAAAAGAGAACCCCGGCAAGTACCAGCGATAACGCGTGCCATAGCGATGCGATACCGCGCCGCATAAGTCCTCCCTGACCACATTTGTGGTCCCGGGGCGTGACCCGATCGATCTCCGGTCACGCCCCGGGACAACGGCGGAGGATAGGGGATTTGAACCCCTGAGGGCTATTAACCCAACCCGCGTTCCAGGCGAGCGCCATAGGCCACTAGGCGAATCCTCCGTCGGCAATGGTAGCCGACCGTCCGGGGTGGCCCGACCAGCCAGGGACGGCAGGGCACCTGAGGGGGACTACACTCACTGGTCGGACCCCGCGCGGCGTCCATCCTGTGAACTCCCCCAGGGCCGGAAGGCAGCAAGGGTCAATGGGCTCTGGCGGGTGCGCGGGGTCCCCTTTGGTTTGAAATCCTGTGTGTTCACGGCTTCGCGTGGAAGGCCCGCTGTGTCGTTTGAGTCCCTGAGCCGTGACGAACTGACGGCCGAGCATGAGTTGCAGCAGCGCAACTACGCCGAGCTCCAGGCCAAAGGCCTGGCGCTCGACCTGACGCGCGGCAAGCCGTCACCGGCTCAGCTGGATCTGTCCAACGGTCTGCTCGAGCTGCCCGGTGGCGAGGCGTTCCGCGATGACGAGGGCACCGACACCCGCAACTACGGCGGCCTGCACGGACTGCCGGGGCTGCGGGCGATCTTCGGCGAGCTGCTCGGTATCCCGGTGTCGAACCTGATCGCCGGCAACAACGCCAGCCTCGAATTCATGCACGACGCAGTGGTGTTCTCCCTCCTGCACGGCGGCGTCGACTCCCCGCGCCCCTGGATCCAGGAGCCGGGGGTGAAGTTCCTGTGCCCGGCACCGGGCTATGACCGGCACTTCGCCATCACCGAGAGCTACGGCATCGAGATGATCGCGGTGCCGCTGCACGAGGACGGTCCCGATCTCGACCTCATCGAGGAACTGGTGGCCTCCGACCCGGCGGTCAAGGGCATGTGGTGTGTGCCGGTGTACTCCAATCCCACCGGGACGACCTACTCCCCGGGCAGCGTCCGCAGGCTGGTGGAGATGAAGGCCGCCGCGCCCGACTTCCGCCTGTTCTGGGACAACGCCTATGCGGTGCACACCATCTCCCCCGATTTCGCCCCGAAGATCGACGTGCTCGGCCTGGCGGCCGCAGCGGGCAACGCCAGCCGTCCGCTGGTGTTCGCGTCGACGTCCAAGATCACCTTCGCCGGTGCCGGGGTGAGCTTCTTCGGCGGCTCCTCGGACACTATCGCCTGGTATCTGACGCACGCCGGCAAGAAGTCGATTGGGCCGGACAAGGTGAACCAGCTCCGCCACCAGCGCTTCTTCGGTGACGCCGACGGCGTTCGGGGACACATGCAGCGCCACCGGGAACTGCTGGCGCCCAAGTTCGCGCTCGTCGCCGAGATCCTGGCCGACCGGCTGGATTCCTCCAAGATCGCGTCGTGGACCGATCCCAAGGGTGGATATTTCGTCAGCCTGGACGTCTGGCCGGGCACCGCGCGCCGCACCATCGCACTGGCCAAGGACGCCGGGATCGCGGTCACCGAGGCGGGAGCGGCCTTCCCGTACCGAAAGGACCCGGACGACAAGAACATCCGGATCGCGCCGAGCTTCCCGGCGGAATCCGATCTGCGCGAGGCCATCGACGGCCTGTCCACCTGCGCGCTGCTGGCGGCCACCGAGTCGCTGCTGGCCCGTGACTGAGCCGGTACCGATAACCACTCGTCGGCCATCCTGGGTAACCTGCTGACCGTGGCGCTCTACCGGAAGTACCGACCCGCAAGCTTCGCCGAGGTCGTCGGCCAGGAGCATGTCACCGCGCCGCTGTCGACGGCGCTCTCGGCGGGGCGTATCAACCACGCCTATCTGTTCTCCGGGCCGCGCGGTTGCGGTAAGACCTCCTCGGCCCGCATCCTGGCCCGCTCGCTGAACTGCGAGCAGGGGCCCACCCCGACACCATGCGGTGTATGCGATTCGTGTGTGGCGCTGGCGCCCAACGGCCCGGGCAATATCGATGTCGTCGAACTCGATGCCGCCAGTCATGGTGGCGTCGATGACACCCGCGAACTACGCGACCGTGCGTTCTACGCCCCCGCCCAGTCGCGCTACCGCATCTTCATCGTGGACGAGGCCCACATGGTGACCACCGCGGGTTTCAACGCGCTGCTCAAGATCGTCGAGGAGCCGCCGGACCACCTGATCTTCGTATTCGCGACCACCGAACCGGAGAAGGTGCTGCCCACCATCCGGTCCCGCACGCACCACTATCCGTTCCGGCTGCTGGCCCCCAAGACGATGCGCACGCTGCTGGAGCGGATCTGCAGCGACGAGGGCGTGACCGTCGACGACGCCGTCTATCCGCTGGTGATCCGTGCCGGTGGCGGCTCACCCCGGGACAGCCTTTCGGTGCTCGATCAGCTGGTTGCCGGAGCGGACGGCAACCATGTGGTCTACCAGCGGGCGTTGTCCCTACTCGGAGCCACGGATGTGGCGTTGATCGACGATGCGGTCGACGCGCTGGCTGCGGGGGACGCTGCGGCGTTGTTCGGCGCGGTGGAAGCCGTGATCGACGCCGGACATGATCCGCGCCGGTTCGCCATGGATCTGCTCGAGCGATTCCGCGATCTCATTGTGCTGCAAGCAGTCCCGGATGCCGCCGACCGTGGGGTGGTCGATGCGCCCGACGGTGTGCTGGACCGGATGCGCGAACAGACCGGCAAGCTGGGTTCGGCAACGCTGGCGCGCTATGCGGAGGTCGTGCACGCCGGACTCGGTGAGATGCGCGGCGCGACTGCACCGCGGCTGCTGCTCGAAGTGGTGTGTGCGCGGCTGCTGCTGCCCTCGGCTCATGACACCGAATCAGCTCTGCTGCAACGCCTCGAGCGGATCGAGGCCCGGCTGGACATGGCCATCCCCGGTGCCGGGCCTGCCCCGGCCAAGCAGTTCGTCCGGGCCAGCCGTGCGCAGGCCGCGGCCGAGGTGGTGCCAGAGCCCGAAACCGCGCCGGCACCCGTTGCGCCGCCCGCCGCCGCGGTCGGCCAGCCCGACGCCGCCGCGGTCCGCTCGATGTGGGATACGGTGCGGGAGAAAGTGAATGCGCGCAGCAAGCCCGTAAACGCGATGCTGGCTGATGCGATCGTGCGGGCGCTGGACGGCGACACCCTGGTGCTCAGCCATCGGGCACCCCCGCTGGCCAAGCGGCTGAGTGAGCAGCGCAACACCGACGTCATCCGGGAAGCGCTCAAGGATGCACTGGGGGTCGACTGGCAGATCCGGTGCGTTCCCGACGACGGCGATCCGGTTCCCTCCGATGCCGGGCCCGCCCCGCGTCAGGACCCGCAGGTCGAAGAGGAGCGCATGCTCGCCGAGGCCAGCAGCGATACCTCGGAGACGGTGCGCCGCGATCCCGAGGAAGTGGCCATCGAGTTGCTACAGACCGAACTGGGCGCCAAACGTATCGATCGGGGCTAGGCCGACCACCACTGCCGCATCGGCAGACCGCCGTCACGGCCGCGACCGTCGAGCTTGACCGCCAGAACCTGGTGCAGTTGTACGACATTGGACTCGAACCCCAGTCGTGACGCGGCCATATAGAGGCCCCACACCCTGGCGGTGGGCAGCCCGACCTCGGCGACGGCCTCATCCCAGTGGTCGACCAGATTGCGGCCCCAGTCGCGTAACGTCAGCGCGTAGTGCGTGCGCAGATTCTCCTCGTGCAGCAATTCCAGTCCGACGTCCTGCGCATCGGCGATGATGCGTCCGGAGCCGGTGAGCTCCCCGTCGGGAAAGACGTAGCGGTCGATGAAGAAGCTGGCCGACGCACCGGCCCGGTTGTTGGGCCGGGTGATGCAGTGGTTGAGCAGCAGAGCTCCGGTCCGCATCTTCGCCTGCAGGAAAGCGAAATACGCCGGATAGTTGGCGACACCGATGTGCTCGGTGAGCCCGATGGAGGACACCGCATCGAAGCCGGACTCGGTGACGTCGCGGTAGTCGCCGTGCCGTACCCGGGCGAGGTGGGAGAGCCCCTCGTCGGCGATGGCGCGCTGCGCCCATGCCGCCTGTTCTGCCGACAACGTCACCCCGAGCACCTGTACGCCGTGTCGGGCGGCATAGCGCACCATGCCGCCCCAGCCGCAGCCCACATCGAGCAGCCGGTCACCGGGGCGCAGGCGCAGCTTCTCGAAGACCAGCCGGTACTTGTTGTCCTGCGCCTCCTCCAGGGAGGCGTGTGTGTCCGGGTAGCACGCGCAGGTGTAAGTCATCGATGGGCCGAGCACGTGTTCGTAGAAGGTGTTGGACACGTCGTAGTGATGATGGATCGCCTCGGCATCCCGTTTCTTGCTGTGCCGCAGCCCTTCTGCGAAGCGCCGCCAGCGAGGCAATGCTTCCTGCGGTGGTGGTGCGATGGGGACGAGGCGGTCCAGTCCGATCGAACCGATGACGTTGGCGAGCACACGTGCGGGCGGGCGTTTGATGGCCATCTTGTCCGGGAGCGCCCGCAGCAGATCGTACGGATCGCCGGGATGCACGCCCAGCGGTTCGATATCGCCCGCGACATAGGCCCGGGCCAGGCCCAGCTCGCCAGGTGCGGTCGCCAGGTAGGTGGTGCCGCGTGGCGATATGAGCGACAGACCGAACACGGCCTCCTCCGGGCCCGATGTGCTGCCGTCGTAGGCGGTGAACTTCAGTGGAAGCTTGCCGCAGGTAAAGACTTCCAGGACCTCGGCGAGGCTGAGTTTGCCCTCGTGTGTGTGGTCTTTGAATGTCGTCATCGGTTTTGCACCGCCTTCGCATAGAGATCGAGCAATCGTGAGCCGGGATCGTAGGTCTTCTTTGCGGTTTTGTAGGCCTCGCCGCCGTACAGGGCGTCGAATTCATCAGCGCTGTAGAAGGATTCCGAGTACAGCGATTTGTGTCCGTCGAGTTCGGTGACCTTGTGCTCGATGAGCCGATTGGTATGGCCCGCAGTGGGGCCGACCGGAACCGAGGACCAGAAACCGATGTTCACGTAGGTATGGTGCGGCCGCATCGGGTACAGCGGCCAGGACGTTGTCTCGTCGCGCAATCGCATCGGGCACAGCCATATCGGCTCGATCGGGACGTTCTCCAGGAACCAGTGCAGAAACGGTTCGCAGTTCTGGATGGGGACCTCGACATCCTGGACGACGCGTTCCCGCGGCGGGCGCCCGTTGCGCTTCTCGATCCGGTCGGCGATGCCGAAGCGCTGGTCGTAGCCGATAAGCTTCCAGTAGAAGCTGCTGCGCCGGTATCGCCTTGGCCACAATCGGCGCACCGCGGGGTGCTGGGCGCCGAATGCTCTTGAACACCAGAACCAATCGGTGTCCCAGCGCCACAGGTAGTCATGAATGGTCAGCCGGTCATGCTTTTCGCCTGCCGGATGCTGGATGGATCGGTAGTAGATGTCACGCCCGGTGTAATCGCTGACCGGTCCCGCTGTCGCGGTCTGAACGCCCAGGCAGAGGTAGCTTTCCTGGGCGCTGAAGACGACACCGTCCAGATAGTGCACCGGCATTCCCTCGTGGCCGCGTGTCTCGACGATGCGGTCCATGGCCGCGACCATGTCGGTCAGCGAATCGAAGCGCAGGTGGCGCAGCGAGACGAAGGGGGCCACAGGTTCCAGTTCGATGCGAAGACGCACCGCGTAGCCAAGGGTGCCATAGGAATTCGGGAATGCCTGGAACAGATCGCAATGGCTCTCTCTGCTTGCGGTGACGATTTCGCCGGTGCTGGTGAGGATGTCGAGTTCGATCACCGACTCGTGCGGCAATCCGTTGCGGAACGATGCCGACTCGATGCCGAGGCCGGTGACGGCACCACCCAGGGTGATCGTCTTGAGTTGCGGGACCACCAACGGGGACAGTCCGTGGGGCAGCGTCGCGGCGACCAGATCCTCATACGTGCACATGCCCGAGACATCGGCGGTGCGTGCTGCGGGATCGACAGCGATGACGCCGGTCAGCCCGGAGGTGTCCAGTCCTTTGGCAGCGGAGCGCTCCCGCGTCCGGAAGAGATTGGACGTGGGCTTGTTCAGCCGCACAGTGGCTGTCGGGGGGATGGCGCGGTAACTCGCCAACAGTCGCTGCACGCCCGCCCCGTATACAGCTTGTGCATCAGTTGCAACAACAGACACACATATACGCTAGTCCTCGGTCGCCGATCACGCGACCGCACCGATATGTGATGACAGGAGTTTTGCACTGATGGGACAGGTCAGCGCTTCCAGCACCGTATTGATCGAAGCCGCACCGGACGCTGTGCTCGCCGCGGTCGCCGACTACCAGACGGTGCGGCCCAAGATTCTCTCGTCGCACTACAGCAACTACTCCGTGCTCGAAGGCGGTCAGGGCGCAGGCACTGTGGTCACCTGGAAACTTCAGGCCACTGAGTCCCGCTCCCGTGATGTGAAGGCCAGCGTGGACGTCGCAGGAAAGACGGTCATCGAGAAGGACGCCAATTCCAGTCTGGTGTCCAACTGGACGGTGGCGCCTGCCGGCACCGGATCGACGGTCACCGTCAAGACGTCGTGGACCGGTGCGGGTGGCGTGAAAGGCTTCTTCGAGAAGACGTTCGCCCCGCTGGGTCTGCGCAAGATCCAGGACGAGGTGCTGGGCAACCTGAAGAAAGAGCTCGAGGCCTAAGCTAAGGCCTTGTTGGCCAGGTAAGTGGCGATCCCGCGCGTCACGGCTTCGGCGAGTTTCTGCCGCCCGGCCTCAGCTTCCATCAACGCCGAGTCGGCAGGGTTCTTCATATTGCCCATTTCCACCAGGATCGACGGGAACTGGGCGTGGTTGAGACCGGCGATGTCCGAGCGCGGGTTCAGTCCGTTCGAACCGGTGTAGGTGGCCGGCGGAATGCCTGAGCCCTGCAACTGATCGCGCATGATCTGGGCGAACTGGACAGACGGTCCGGCCTGGACGGTGTTGAGCGGTGGGGACGAATACAGCACATGGAACCCGCGTCCGGTGGTCGGCCCGCCATCGGCGTGGATGCTGACGATGGCGTCGGGTCGTAGCGCGTTGGCCATCGCCGCGCGTTCGTCCACGCACGGGCCCAGCGCGTCGTCGTTGCCACGCGACATTGCCGTCCGGACACCGTTCGCGTCCAGGATCGCGCGGACGCGCAATGTGACGTCCCAGTTGAACGTGTGCTCGGGGTAGCCCGAGTCGGTGCTGGTGCCGCTGGCCTGGCAGTCCTTGGTGCCACCCCGGCCGTTGGGTACCTGGCGGCTGATGGACGCGTCGTTGGCGCCGTTGTGACCGGGATCGAGGAACACGATCATGCCGGCGATGGCATTGGGTGCGGCGGTAGCGGTCGGGGCCGAGGCCGCCGAAGCGGCGACCAGCAGCGCTACGGCGCCGACACGCAAGCTGGAGAGAACGTGCACGCCGCCACCGTAGCCGGGGTGACGGCTAGTGTTGAAGTGCAAATCGACTCGGGCTCGCGAGTGCAATGAAGTCGAGACCAGGTCGCAATCAAAGAGGGGACAGTCATGCAACCCGGTGGTCAGCCCGATATGTCCGCGCTGCTGGCGCAGGCGCAGCAGGTGCAGCAGCAGCTGATGGAGGCGCAGGAGGCGCTGGCCAACTCCGAGGTGCACGGCCAGGGAGGTGGCGGTCTGGTGCAGGTCACCATGAAGGGCAGCGGTGAGGTCATCGCGGTGGCCATCGACCCGAAGGTCATCGATCCATCCGATCCCGAGACACTGCAGGACCTCATCGTCGGTGCGCTCGCCGACGCCGCCAAGCAGGTGACGATCCTGGCTCAGACCCGGCTCGGGCCGCTGGCCGGCGGCCTGGGCGGTTTCGGCATCCCGGGTACCTGAGTTGTTCGAAGGACCGGTTCAGGATCTGATCGACGAGCTCGGCAAGTTACCTGGTATCGGGCCCAAAAGTGCCCAGCGCATCGCCTTCCACCTGCTATCGGTGGAGCCGCCGAATATCGACCGGCTGACTGCCGTGCTCGGCCGGATCCGCGACGGGGTCACGTTCTGCTCGGTGTGCGGCAACGTCGCCGATGAGGAGCGCTGCCGCATCTGCAGCGACGCACGCCGCGACGCGTCGCTGATCTGCGTCGTCGAGGAACCCAAGGACATCCAGGCGGTGGAGCGCACCCGCGAATTCCGGGGCCGCTACCACGTGCTGGGAGGTGCCCTGGATCCGCTGTCCGGGGTGGGACCCGATCAGCTCCGCATCCGTGAGCTGCTCAACCGGATCGGGGAGCGGGTCGACGGAATCGAGGTCGCCGAGGTCATCATCGCCACTGACCCCAACACCGAGGGCGAGGCGACGGCCACGTACCTGCTGCGAATGCTGCGCGATATCCCGGGCCTGACGGTGAGCCGGATCGCCTCCGGACTGCCGATGGGCGGGGACCTGGAGTTCGCCGACGAGCTGACGTTGGGCCGTGCGCTCGCCGGCCGTCGCGCGATGGCGACCGGGCCAGCACGTTCTTCGGCACCGGCGACTCAGACCGCCCCGAACACCTTTGAGTGGGATGAGAACCAGGAGAGAGCCGATCTCACTTCAGATGAGCGCGCACAGGCGCGGGCGACGGCATTGCGAGTCCGTGAGCGAGCCACCGCAGCAGAGCCCGCGGTATCTGCCGGCCTGGCGCGGGTGACCGGCGACCTCGGTGGCGAGCTTCGCCGTTTCGATACCAGGCTCAAAGGGACCAACTCGCTGAATCGGAAGATACAGGAGCAGATGGCGGAGTTCGATGAGGATGCAACGGTGGCCGCCGGAGGTGTCCGAGACTCGCTTCGCTACACCGTTGTGCTGGGAGAGGACCATTATTGGGCTCGTGGAACGCGGTTCGGTGATGCTCTCGAGGCGGCAGGATTTCAGCGCGCCAAGTCCACACCGGGATGGAATCGTGTGGGTCATCAAGGTCGAAATGACACGTTCCGAACCGCCGACGGGTTCGAGTTTGAAGTCCAGTTCCACACCGCCGCGTCGCTGGCCGCGACGGAAGAAACACATTCGCTGTACGGTGTAATGCGCCTGGCAGCAACTCCAATGGAAGAAAAAGCCCAGCTCAGGATACGTCAGAATGCGGTGTTCGATCGGGTACCTGCCCCCGATGACATCAGATGGATAGACTGAAATCATCGACGGGTATTTCGCTACAGGTTGAGGGAGGCACGCGAATGCGCTACTTCACCGACGGTGCAGGACATGTCGTACGCGTCGACACCGATGCCACTCTCGGCGATCCTCAATTCGGCATCGCGGAGGCAGCCGTTTTCAGTGCGAAGACCGATGATTGGAAGCCATCCGTTTCGATCATGGACAAGCTGCTGTTCAGCGGAGACTGGTTTTCCTGCAGTGAAGCCGAGGCCCTCGAACTGGTCGCAGCCGCCGGCCGCAGGCGTGCCGCCCTCAGTAACGCGACTATGAAGGTCGATTGAGTCGGGCGTAGAAGCTCATACGCGGCGGGGCGCGGCGAGTCGCTCATTGCGTAGCAGGTCCACCTCGGCCAGCTGCAGTGGCGGGAGTTCCCCGACGACCTGGGACAGCAGGTGATCGGCCAACTCCGGGTTACGTGCCAGGCATGGACCGTGCAGATAGGTGGCGATGACGCTGCCCTGCACCGCGCCGTCATAACCGTCGCCGGCCCGGTTGCCCGCACCCTTGGTCAACGTGGCCAGCGGCTCGGCATCACGGCCGAGAACCGTTCCGCCACGGTGGTTCTCGAATCCGGTGAGTGGCTGGGTGAGTCCGTCGAGCAGCGGTTTCGAGGACACCTCGCCGATGGTCCTAGCGTCCTGCGGTGACGTGGTGACATCGAGCAGCCCGACGCCGTCGACACGTTCCCCCGCCGAGGTCTCATACCAGTGCCCGAGCACCTGGATGGCTGCGCAGATCGCGAGCACCGGGGCGCCGCGCACCGCGGCGCGTTGCAGGCCCGGGTAGCGGATCAGATGCCTGGTGGCCAACCGCTGCGCGTAGTCCTCGGCACCGCCCAGGGTATAGATGTCCAGAGAGTCGGGCACCGGGTCGGAGAGCGTGATCTCGATGATCTCGGCATCGATTCCGCGTAATTGCAAGCGCTTCCGCAGTACCACGGCGTTGCCGCTGTCACCGTAGGTGCCCATCACGTCGGGCAGCACCAGCCCGATCCGGACGGTCATGACACTTTCCGGTTCAGTTGCAGGAACGCCGTGTAGTTTGCGATCACTTCGACATGGCCTGGTGGACACGATGCGATGGCGGCGATCGTGTCATGCACCAGTGTGTGCTCCACCCCGGCGTAACCGAGTCGCACGGCCAGATCGGTACCGCGTTCGCCCGCGGCCACCACCTGGGTGCGCTCGAAATGCTCGAAGCGGACATCCCACAGCCACGACAGGTCCTCACCGTCGGGAACCTGCCCGTTCACCGAGATGACCACGCCCGCTGCATCCTTGTCGATCATCGACAACGCCTCCTGCCAGCCTGCGGGATTCTTGGCGAGCAGCAGTCGCGCGGTGTGATCGCCGACCCGCACGGTGCGGTACCGGCCCGCGACCTCGTCGACCGTCGATACGGCGGCCACCGCCTTGGCCGGGTCGGCGCCAAGAGCGACGGCGGCGGCGACGGCCTGGGTGGCGTTGCCGCGGTTGACGGCTCCCGGTAGCGCAAGCGTCATCGGCAGCGAAAAGCCCTCCGGGCCATGGATATCGGTGTCGTCGTAGGTCCACTGGGGTGTCGGACGCTTGAAATCGGTGCCAGTGGAATACCAGTGGGTGCCGTCGCGGACGATGATCTCGCCCGATCGTGGGCAGCTCACCGAATCGCCTGCCCAGCTGCCGCCGGCAGCCACCCACACCACGTTCGGACAGTCATAGGCTGCCGAAGCCATCAGCACGTCATCGCAGTTGGCGATCACCACGGCCTCAGGGTGGCGGGCCAGGCCGGCGCGCAGCGTGCGTTCGATGTGATTGATTTCACCGACCCGGTCCAGTTGATCGCGGGACAGGTTCAGCAGGACTATCGCCGCCGGCGCGACCGCGTCGCTGACATGCGGCACGTGCATCTCATCGACTTCCAGCGCCGCCAGCTCGGCCTTGCGGGCACCGGCCAGCGCGGCCACCAGCCCGGCGTCCATATTGGCGCCCTCGGCGTTGGTGGCCACCGGTCCCATCGTGGCCAGTGCCGCGGCCGTCATCCGGGTGGTGGTCGATTTGCCATTCGTGCCGGTCACGACGGCCGTGCGGCGGTCCTTTCCGAGCTGTCCGAGGACGGACTTGTCGATCGACATCGCCACCAGGCCGCCGATCATCGCCCCGGCGCCACGTCCGGTGACCCGGGACGCCCAGCGTGCGGCGGCCCCGGCCCCCAGGGCGAGCCGACCACGCGCAGACAGTGACCTTCCCCGGTCGCTGCGCTCCTGCCCTCCGGTAGCCATCCCGCGAATTTTAGTGGCCCGACACGCGGCACCGCGATCCGGTGTTGTCGGACCACCATGCCATCCTCGATTCATGAGCCAATGCTGGGGCCGGCCGGCGGCCGAAGCGGGCGCCGGATGGGCCGTCGTGGATGTGGAGACGACGGGTTTCCGGCCGGGACAGGCTCGGGTCGTCAGCGTCGCCGCCCTCGCCGTCGGAGATGACGGAAGCGTCGAACACAGCATGTCCTCCCTGCTCAACCCCGGTGTCGACCCCGGCCCCACCCACGTGCACGGCCTGACCACCGAGATGCTGGAAGGCCAGCCCACCTTCGCCGAGATCGCAGGCCGGCTCATAGAGGTGCTGCACGGCCGGACCCTCGTCGCCCACAACGTCGGATTCGACTATGCTTTCCTGGCCGCCGAGGCTGAACTCGTCGGCGCCCAGCTGCCGGTCGACACCGTGATGTGCACCGTCGAGCTGTCCCGTCGGCTCGACCTCGGCACCGAGAACCTGCGGTTGGAGACGCTGGCCCGGCACTGGGGCGTTACCCAGATGCGTCCGCATGACGCGCTGGACGACGCGTTGGTGCTCGCACAGATCCTCAAGCCTGCGCTGGTGGCGGCCAGGGAGCTCAAGGCGTGGCTGCCGATCCGGTCGGTGAGGCGCCGGATCTGGCCCAACGGCCGGATCACCCACGACGAGCTACGGCCACTGAAGGTGCTGGCGGCACGGTTGCCGTGCGCCCAGATGAATCCTGGTTTCTACGTCCCCGGCCGGCCGCTGGTTCAGGGCATGCGGGTCGCGCTGTCGGCGGAGATGACACACACCCACGAAGAGGTCATCGAGCGCATCCTCGACGCAGGGCTGTCCTACGCGGAGAACGTCGACCAGCAGACCTCGGTGGTGGTGTGCGACGACGCGGCCCCCGAACAGGGCAAGGGCTACCAGGCCCTCGATCAGGGCATACCGCTGATCAGCGATGCCGAGTTCATGGCGCTGATCGGGCATGCCATCGGTGGTAGGGAAGTCGAGAAGTTCACCGACACCACCGCCGACGGTGACCAGTTCATGCTGTTCTAAGCGAGTTCTACCGCGCGGCGCGATTCACCGCGGAGACCACGGCTCGCAGCGATGCGGTGGTGATCGACGTGGCGACGCCGACACCCCATACCGTCTTGCCACCGATGGAGGCCTCCACGTAGGCCGCAGCCTGGGCTTCTTCGCCGGAGGACATCGCGTGCTCGGAGTAGTCCAGGACATTGACATCCCAGCCGATGGCGCCCAGGGCGTCGACGAATGCGGCCAGCGGGCCGTTACCGGAGCCGACGATCTCACGTTCCTCGCCGTTGACCTTGACCACCGCGGTGATGGTGTCGGTGCCACCGTCGAACTCGGATGCGTCGACCTTCTGCCGGATCCGCTCCAGCGGGACGATCGGCTTCAGGTACTCCTCGGAGAAGACGTCCCAGATCTCCTTCGGGGACACTTCGCCGCCCTCGCCGTCGGTGATCTGCTGGATGGCCCGGCTGAACTCGATCTGCAGCCGACGCGGCAGCGCCAGACCGTGATCGGCCTTGATGATGTAGGCGACGCCGCCCTTGCCGGACTGTGAGTTGACCCGGATCACGGCCTCATAGGTGCGCCCGACGTCCTTGGGATCGATGGGCAGGTACGGCACCTGCCACAACATCGTGTCCACATCTGAATCGGCTTCGTCGGCAGCGACTTTCATAGCATCCAGGCCCTTGTTGATGGCGTCCTGGTGGCTGCCGGAAAAGGCGGTGTACACCAGATCGCCTCCATACGGGTGGCGCTCGTGCACGGGCAGCTGGTTGCAGTATTCGACGGTGCGACGGATCTCGTCGATATTGGAGAAGTCGATCTGCGGGTCGACACCGCGGCTGAACAGGTTCAGGCCCAGCGTCACCAGGCACACATTTCCGGTGCGTTCGCCGTTGCCGAACAGGCAGCCCTCGATGCGGTCTGCACCGGCCTGGTAGCCCAGTTCGGCTGCGGCGACGGCGGTTCCGCGGTCGTTGTGCGGGTGCAGGCTCAAGATGATGGAGTCACGGCGCGCCAGGTTGCGGCTCATCCACTCGATCGAATCGGCGTACACGTTGGGGGTGGCCATCTCGACGGTGGCCGGCAGGTTGACGATCAGTGGTGCTTCGGGCGTTGCACCCACGATCTCACTGACCGCATCGCAGACGTCCTTGGCGTACTCCAGTTCGGTGCCGGTGTAGGACTCCGGGCTGTACTCGTAGCGCCACTTGGTGGCCGGGTACTTCTTGGCCTCCTCGACGCACATCCGCGCGCCGTCGGTGGCGATCTTCTTGACCGCTTCGCGATCGGCGCGGAAGACCACCCGGCGCTGCAGGATCGATGTCGAGTTGTAGAAGTGCACGATCGCCTGGGGTGCACCCGCGCACGCCTCGAAGGTTTTGGAGATCAGTTCGGGACGACACTGGGTCAGCACTTGGATCGTCACGTCATCGGGGATGGCGCCCTGCTCGATGATCTCGCGGACGAAGTCGTAGTCGGTCTGGCTGGCAGACGGGAAGCCGACCTCGATCTCCTTGTAGCCCATCCGGACCAGCAGGTCGAACATGCGGCGCTTGCGGGCGGGGCTCATGGGGTCGATCAGCGCCTGGTTGCCGTCGCGCAGGTCCACCGCGCACCACTGTGGGGCGGCGTCGATGACCTTGTCGGGCCAGGTACGGTCCGGAACCGCGACGGGCTCGACTTCTTCGGCGAAGGAGCGGTAGCGGTTCACCGGCATCGATGATGCGCGCTGGGTGTTCCAGGAGGGCTGGCCGGGATTGCGGGCACCGGCGGGGGTCGAGATGGTGCGAACCGACGAGAAAGCGTCGGGAGAATCTACTGAGGACTTGCTGAAGCTGGTCATTGGTGGCTCCGGGGGTCTTGTTTCTGGATTCAGACCGGCGCATCGCGAAACCCCGCGACGGGAGGCCAGTCTGGATCAGACCCCGTCGCGGCGTCCGAGAAGGAGCACCCGCTGCACCCAGACAACTGTACTCCGGGTGGCTTGTGGGCCAAAACGGCGGCCCGTGTGCGCCCTCACCGTCGATCTGCAGCGAGTCTCCGGCGTGCAGTGTGTACACCCGACCGGCTGTGGCTGTAATCCATCACCGGGACCGTCATCGCGATGGAGGGGTAATTGAGGGTGCGCGCACCCTTTATCCTTGTCAAGACATCCCCGGCTGGTCGAGAGGTTTACAGTGGCGCTCGTCGTGCAGAAATACGGCGGATCCTCGGTGTCTGACGCCGAGCGCATCCGGCGCGTCGCCGAGCGCATCGTGGAGACCAAGAAGGCAGGCAACGACGTCGTCGTGGTCGTCTCCGCGATGGGTGACACCACCGACGAATTGCTGGATCTGGCCCGTAAGGTGAGCCCGGCGCCGCCGGCCCGTGAGATGGACATGCTGCTCACCGCCGGTGAACGGATCTCCAACGCGCTGGTCGCGATGGCCATCGAGTCCCTCGGAGCGCAGGCCCGATCCTTCACCGGATCGCAGGCCGGCGTCATCACCACGGGCACCCACGGCAACGCCAAGATCATCGATGTCACCCCGGGACGACTGCGTGACGCGCTCGATGAGGGTCTGATCGTGCTGGTCGCCGGATTCCAGGGCGTCAGCCAGGACAGCAAGGACGTCACCACCCTGGGCCGCGGCGGTTCCGACACCACCGCCGTCGCGCTGGCCGCAGCGCTCAAGGCCGACGTCTGCGAGATCTATACCGACGTCGACGGCATCTTCACCGCGGACCCCCGCATCGTGCCCAACGCCAAGCACCTCGACAGCGTCTCCTTCGAGGAGATGCTGGAGATGGCCGCCTGCGGGGCCAAGGTGCTGATGCTGCGGTGCGTGGAATACGCCCGTCGCTACAACGTTCCGATACACGTCCGCTCGTCGTACTCGGATAAGCCCGGCACCATTGTCAAAGGATCGATCGAGGACATCCCCATGGAAGACGCCATCCTGACCGGAGTTGCGCACGACCGCAGCGAGGCGAAGGTCACCGTCGTCGGAGTGCCCGACGTACCCGGATACGCCGCCAAGGTATTCCGTGCGGTCGCCGACGCCGATGTGAACATCGACATGGTGCTGCAGAACATCAGTAAGATCGAGGACGGCAAGACCGACATCACCTTCACCTGCTCCCGGGAGAACGGACCGTCTGCCGTCCAGAAGCTGGCCTCGCTGCAGGGCGATATCGGGTTCACGGCGGTGCTCTACGACGATCACATCGGCAAGGTGTCGCTGGTGGGTGCCGGCATGCGCACCCACCCGGGTGTCACCGCCACCTTCTGCGAGACGCTGGCCGAAGCGGGTATCAACATCGATCTGATCTCGACCTCGGAGATCCGGATCTCGGTGCTGATCAAGGACACCGAGCTCGACAAGGCCGTCGCGGTGCTGCACGAGGCGTTCGGTCTCGGCGGCGATGAGGAAGCCATCGTGTACGCGGGTTCAGGGATTTAGGCCGTGGGGCGAGCGAAGCGACGGGGGAAATAAATGGTCAGCATCGGTGTAGTGGGCGCGACCGGCCAGGTCGGCCAGGTCATGCGGGCCCTGCTGGAGGAGCGCAACTTCCCGGCGAGTTCGGTGCGGTTCTTCGCCTCGGCACGCTCCGAGGGTAAGAAGCTGACCTTCCGCGGCCAGGAGATCGAGGTCGAGAACAGCGAGACCGCCGATCCATCCGGGCTCGATATCGCGCTGTTCTCCGCCGGCGCGACGATGTCGCGGGTGCAGGCGCCGCGGTTCGCTGCGGCCGGTGCCGTCGTCGTGGACAACTCCTCGGCATGGCGCCAGGACCCGCAAGTTCCGCTGGTGGTCTCCGAGGTCAATTTCGTGAGAGACGTCGGAAACCGCCACCGTGCGCTTCCAAAAGGCATCATCGCCAACCCGAACTGCACCACGATGGCCGCCATGCCGGTGCTCAAGCCGCTGCACGACGAGGCCGGCCTGACCCGCCTGATCGTGTCGAGCTACCAGGCCGTTTCCGGGACCGGGCTGGCCGGTGTCGAAGAACTGGCCACCCAAGCCCGCGCCGTCGTCGACGGCGTCGAACAGCTGGTGCACGACGGCTCGGCCCTGGATTACCCGGCCCCGGTCAAGTACGTCGCACCCATCGCCTTCAACGTGGTGCCGCTGGCCGGCGCGCTGGTCGACGACGGCTCCGGTGAGACCGACGAGGACCAGAAGCTCCGTAACGAGAGCCGCAAGATCCTCGGCATCCCCGAGCTGGCCGTCAGCGGCACCTGCGTGCGGGTGCCGGTGTTCACCGGGCACTCGCTGTCCATCAACGCCGAATTCTCCCAACCGCTTTCGGTGGCGCGGGCGCAGGTGCTCCTGGCATCGGCACCAGGTGTGCGACTGGTCGACGTCCCGACTCCGCTGGCCGCCGCCGGAGCGGATGACTCTCTGGTCGGCCGTATCCGCCAGGACCAGGGTGTTGCCGACGGTCGCGGACTGGCGCTGTTCGTGTCCGGCGACAACCTACGAAAAGGTGCCGCGCTGAACACCATTCAGATCGCCGAGCTGCTCGCCGCCCAGCTCTGATCGGGATGCGCTTGGTGTGCGCTCTGGTGTCGGTCGCGGCGCTGGTGTTTTCGTCGCCGGCGCATGCGGACCTACGGCTGCATCCAGGACAGGTCATCATGCTCGGACCGGTAGCCGGAACCGGGACCGCGACAGGCGATTACGGTATTGGCGCCACCGACCTGTGCGAGTTCATGGAATTCCCGAGCAAGATGCTGCAGGTCTGCGGCGACAGTTTCGCGGGGCAGGGCGTCGGTTTCGGGGGGTGGTACTCGCCGGTGGCGCTGCACGTGGAGCCGGACTCGATCACCACCCCCGACGGTATCCGCATCATCGGAATCACCGGCACCCAGGCCCCGTTGCTGGCCGACCCGACCCCACCCGGCGCCTCCCAGCTTCCCGCCGGCATCGTGTCGATCAACCGTGAGAACTACATGCTCGTCACCACCACCGAACGCCTCAGGCCGGTCTCCTCGCGGCTGGTGAAAGCCGATGCCGCCAAAGACAACTGGCCGACGGTGCCTGGATCGGTACGTGCCGCCGACCATGCCGGGGGTGGGCAGTCCCAGATCACCGGGTACTACGACCCGGTCCCGACGCCGGATTCCGAACGTGGCTGGGTGTACATCGCGACCGACAACTTCGACCGCAGCGCAGCGGTGACGCTGTATCGCGTTGCACCACAGCATTTCCCCGACCGATCCGCATGGCAGGGCTGGTCGGAGGTGGCCGGTTGGGGGCAGGCCGCGACACCGCTGTGGCCGGACCGGGTCGGTGAGATGAGCGTGCGGCAGATCGACGGGAAGACGGTGCTGTCGTACTTCAACGCCGGCACCGGGAACATGGAGGTTCGGGTCGCCGATGACCCGACCGAGCTCGGGGTCGCGCCGGTGACGACTGTGGTCTTCGCCTCGCCTTGGCCGGACCGGCCCGAAGATCTGCCCGCTCCGCACGACAATCGACTCGCCCAGCCCTACGGTGGTTACATCTCCCCGGCCTCGACGCTGGATGAGCTGCGGATTTTCGTCAGCCAATGGAACACCACACCGCGGGGCGGTACACCATACCGGGTGATCCAATACGCGGTGAATCCACTGAAACCTTGGGCGGCAACGGGTTAGCGGCAGTACGTTTCAGCCGCCGGTGAATGGCAATACTGGGTTGGATTCGACTTTTACGCAGGGCGAGAGAGGAGACAGATGTCATCACAGCCAGCTGTGCCATCGGAACCGGCCGATATCACCTTCGACGAGCATCTGCACCCGGCCCGGCCCAGAACACTGCGTTCACGGCCACGGGTCCGCACTCCGTTCGTCCGGCGCTCGCCGGCCCAGGACGGTACGCCGACCGGCGCGAACCCCGGCTACGTGTCCTGGCTGCTGTCCCAGTCGATGCTCGCCGATGCGAACGAGATCAGCCAGCAGTTCTCCGGGCAGGGCTCGATGTGGCAGAACCCGTTCGCCCGGCCCAACCCGCGCTCTGTCGTCGACACCGCCTCGGTGTGGTTCACCGCCTATCCGCTGTCTCTGATCACCCGGCCCGACGAGTCGTTCTTGAAGGCGATGGCTGACGAGGAGATGTGGAAAGCCTTCGCGGAGATCGGAATTCAGGCCGTTCACACCGGACCGGTGAAACGTGCGGGCGGTATTTCGGGCTGGCAGCTGACCCCGAGCGTGGACGGCCACTTCGATCGGATCAGCACCCAGATTGATCCGGCGTTCGGGACCGAGGACGACTTCCGGAAGATGTGCGGCACCGCCAACTGGTACGGCGGAACGATCATCGACGATATCGTGCCCGGCCATACCGGCAAGGGGGCCGATTTCCGGCTCGCCGAGATGAAGTACGCGGACTATCCCGGCATCTACCACATGGTCGAGATCGACCCTCGGGACTGGGAAATCCTCCCCAACGTGCCCGACGGCGCCGACTCGGTGAATGTCAACTCCACCACCGAGGACTGGCTGGACAAGGCCGGTTACATCATCGGCCGCCTGCAGCGCGTCATCTTCTACGCCGAGGGCATCAAGGAAACCAACTGGAGCGTCACCCGCCCCATCATCGGCGTCGACGGTGTCGAGCGGCGCTGGGTCTACCTGCACTACTTCAAGGATGGACAACCGTCGATCAACTGGCTCGACCCCAGCTTCGCCGGCATGCGCCTGGTGATCGGTGATGCGCTGCATTCGCTGAGCGACTTGGGCTCCGGCGGGTTACGGCTGGACGCCAACGGTTTCCTCGGCGCGGAGAAGTCCGCGGAGGATGATGTCGGCTGGTCCGAGGGACACCCGCTGTCGCAGGCGGCCAACCAGTTCATCGGCAGCATGGTGCGCAAGCTCGGTGGGTTCACCTTCCAGGAACTCAACCTGACCATCGAAGATATTCGCGAGAACAGCATCGCCGGCTCGGACCTGTCCTACGACTTCATCAACCGGCCGGCCTATCAGCATGCGCTGGCCACCGCCGATAGCGAGTTCCTGCGGCTGACCCTGCGCACCACCCTGGAATCGGACGTCGATCCGGCCTCACTGGTCCACGCGCTGCAGAACCACGATGAGCTCACCTATGAACTCGTGCACTGGTCGGCCGGGCACCGCGACGACGTCTATACCTACAAAGGGCACGAGATCACCGGAGAGCAGCTCGGGAACACCATCCGTGCCGAACTCACCGAGGCACTCACCGGCCCGCAGGCGCCCTACAACCTGGTGTTCACCACCAACGGCATCGCCTGCACGACCGCGACGGTGATCGCCGCGACATTGGGCGTCACCGATCTCGCGGATATCGGCGATATCGACCGCATCCGGCGGGCACATCTGTTGCTGGCCATGTTCAATGCGCTGCAGCCGGGGGTATTCGCCCTGTCGGGGTGGGATCTGTGCGGCATGCTTACGCTTCCGACCGAGCAGGTCAGCGGACTGCTGCGGGGCGGGGACACCCGCTGGATCCACCGCGCCGCCCACGATCTGATGGGCGTCAACCCCGAGGCCAAGCATTCCAGCGCCGGAATGCCCCGCGGAACTAGCCTGTACGGGCCGATACCGGACCAGCTCGCCGACGAAACCAGCTTTCTGCGTCAGCTGCAGGCCATCCTGCGGGTCAGGACGCATTTCGGCATCGCCACCAGCCGGCAGATCGACATCCCCGAGGTGTCCCATCGCGGGATGCTCGTGATGGTGCACCAACTCGAAGACCCGCACCAGCTGCATTTGACGGTGCTCAACTTCGCCAATGAGCACATCGCAGGCACAGTGCGCTCCGAACACCTGCCGCCACAGGCAGTGGTGTCGGACATGTTCAGCGGCAAGGAGATTGCCCACGTCGACGACCTGCACAGCTTCCCCGTCGAGATGCCTGCCCACCACGGCCTGTGCCTACTCGTCGAGGTGGCCCCCGCTCTCACAGCTGATTCATAACCTCTATCCAGCCGGTGCATTGCCGGCCGTCGGCATGATCATGATGGAGCCATGAGCGAAGAAGCCGACAACTCGACGACCACCACCACGCCCCCTGCGCTCCCCCTGAAAAAATAAGAGGACGGTCACGAGCGGCTGAGGAAACATCCATAACTCTTGGCACTTGCGGCTCATTCGTGAGAGTGTCGCTAACCATGACACGCCGAACTCCGCGCCTTGCCGCGCTTATCGGAGTTCTCGTGGTATCGGCAACGCTCACCGCCTGCGGCGTCCGCGGCGCCGAACCCGATGTCGCGGCGTCCACGGTGTTCGCGGTCGGCGACTGCGTGCAGATCGATGCGGATGTGGCCCCGACTCCCGACCCGGTGCGCGCCCGTGAGACGTCGTGCACCCAGGATCCGAGCTACACCGTCGGAGCCACCACCAACGCCGCCGGCGAATGCCCCACCAATGAGTACCAGCACTTGCCCACCGACTACGCCGAACCGTCGACCGCCCGGCTGTGCCTGGTGCCGAATCTGGTCGCCAACCAGTGCTACCTGATGGAGATGCCGATCGGCCTCGTCGAGAAGGCCTCCTGTGATGAGCGTGACGAAGGCGTGCTGGTGCAGGTCACCGAGCGCCACGATGTCCGGGACACGTTCGCCTGTCCGGCGGTAGCCGGGTCCTACGCATGGCCCTATCCCGCACCGGCCCGGACGTACTGCACTCGGACCTTGTTCTAGGGCGGCCCTGGCATGATCGATGCCATGCGGCTCACAGCACTGGCCGCCGGGGTGGGGGCCGCTCTGGCCTTGGCCGGGTCACACCAGGCCGCCCCGGCTTCTGCCCGACCGTCTGATCCCGGCGTGGTCAGTTACGCCGTCCTGCCGAAGGGTTCGGTCAGCAATATCATCGGAGCCCCGCTGGCCTGGGAAGTCGAGTTCGCCAACCCGGGCCAGGCGTTCTACGTGGACAACCCGGCCTGCAACAACTGGGCCGATATCGGCCTGCCGGAGGTGTACGCCGATCCGGACCTGGCCTCCTTCAACGGGGCGCTCGCGCAGACGTCGGCGACCGATCCCACCCGTCTCGTCAAACAGGCCGTCGGTGTGTTCGCCACCAACGATGCCGCCACCCGGGCCTATCACCGGGTGACCGACCGCACCACCGGATGCGCGGGTCAGACCACCACCATGCACCTGGAGAATCTCGTCAACCAGGTGTGGACCTTTTCCGGCGGCGCCGCGACACCGACCGACGCGGTCTGGGTCAAACAGGAGGGCGGCACCGATCGGCGCTGCTTCATCCAGACCAGACTTCGGGAGAACGTTCTGCTGCAAGCGAAAGTCTGCCAGCCCGGCAACGGTGGTCCCGCGGTCAATGTTCTGGCCGGGGCCATGCAGAACACCCTCGGGCAATAGGGCCTCGGGAATAGGTCGTACCTGTCTGGAAGATTGGGTAAGTAAAAGCCCGTAGCGTCCAGATCCGGGGAGGAGTGGTTCGCATGACGACCACCACCGCGTGGGAAGTCGATTGTGCGTCGGGACAGGCGGCCGCGAAAGTCGCGGCGGACTGTCTGCACGACGGACCGGTCGGCACGGTCGGCCTGGAGATCGAGGCGCACTGCTTCGACATGAATGACCCCCTTCGACGCCCCGGCTGGGATGAACTCCGTGACGTCATCGCGGCAGTGCCCACCCTGCCCGGTGGTAGTGCCGTCACCGTCGAACCGGGCGGCGCCGTCGAACTGTCCGGCCCGCCCGCGTGTGGCCCCGCAGACGCCATCACCGCGATGGCCGCCGACCGGTCGGTGCTGCAACAGCATTTCGCCGCACACGGCCTCGGCCTGGTATTGCTCGGCGCGGACCCACTGCGTCGGGCGCGGCGCATCAATCCCGGTGCGCGTTATCGGGCCATGGAGAGTTTCTTCGCCGCGACCGGCACCGCCGCGGCGGGGGCGGCCATGATGACCTCGACCGCCTCGGTCCAGATCAATATCGAAGCCGGCCCCCGTGCGGGCTGGGCGGACCGGGTCCGGCTGGCGCACGCGCTGGGGCCGACGATGGTCGCGATCTCGGCCAATTCGCCATTGCTGGGCGGGCAGTTCACCGGGTGGCGTAGCTCCCGGCAACGGGTGTGGGGCCAGCTGGACTCTGCGCGCTGCGGCCCGGTACTCGGCGACGACGGCGATGACCCGGCCGCCGATTGGGCGAACTATGCGCTGCGCGCGCCGGTGATGCTGGTGAACAACCCCGATGCCGTGCCGGTGACCCAGTGGGTGTCCTACGCGGACTGGGCCGAGGGCCGGGTGGCGCTCGGCGGACGGATGCCCACCGACGAGGATCTCGAGTATCACCTGACCACCCTCTTCCCGCCGGTGCGGCCGCGCCGCTGGCTGGAGATCCGCTATCTGGACAGCGTGCCGAACGCCGTCTGGCCGGCCGTGGTGTTCACCCTGGTCACCCTGTTGGACAATCCGGTGGCGGCCGAAATCGCCGTCGCTGCCACGGAATCGGTGTCCACCGAGTGGGATCTCGCGGCGCGTGCCGGGCTCGCGGAACCACGGCTGCGGGCCGCCGCGGCCCGCTGTGTCGCCGCTGCCGCCGAGCACGCTCCGCCCGAGCTGTTCGCGGCAATGGACCGGCTGCTGGCCGATGTGGAGGCCGGCCGCTGCCCGGGTGACGATTTCTCGGACCTGGTCGTGGAGCACGGGGTACCGACGGCGATCACCCGGCTCGCACGGGGTGAGTCGTGACGTCACCGGAGGTGCTGGTCACCGAACTCACCCGTGCCCGCGAGCGCACTCTGGCCCTCGTCGACTTCGACGATGCCGAACTGCGCCGCCAGTACGACCCGCTGATGAGCCCGCTGGTGTGGGACCTCGCGCATATCGGCCAGCAGGAGGAGTTCTGGCTGCTGCGTGACGGCGACCCGAATGCGCCCGGCATCCTCACCCCCGAAATCGACTCGCTCTACGACGCATTCGTGCACTCCCGCGCCAGCCGCGTCGATCTGCCGCTGCTGCCACCGGCCGACGCCCGGACGTATTGCCGGACCGTGCGTGACCGTGCCCTCGACGTCCTCTACCGCACCGGCGATGCGGACGCGTTGTTCCGGTTCGGGCTGGTGGTCTCCCACGAGAACCAGCACGACGAGACCATGCTGCAGGCGCTCAACCTGCGTACCGGCCCGGCCCTGCTGAGTGCCGGAGCGACGCTGCCGCGCGGCCGCGATGGCGTGGCCGGAACCTCGGTGCTGATCCCCGGTGGCCCATTCACCCTGGGCGTCGACGCTTCCGAGGAACCGTTCTCGCTCGACAATGAACGACCCGGTCATGTGGTGGATGTCGAGGCCTTCCGGATCGGCCGTGTCCCGGTCACGAACGCGCAATGGCGTGAGTTCGTCGACGACGGCGGCTACCGGACGCCGGTGTGGTGGTCGGAGCCGGGCTGGGCACACCGCGAGCTTGCCGGATTGGTCGCCCCGCAGTTCTGGAATACCGATGGCAGCCGGACCCGGTTCGGTCACCGTGAGGCCATCCCTGGCAATGAGCCGGTGCAGCATATCGGGTACTTCGAGGCGGAGGCGTTCGCCGCGTGGGCGGGTGCCCGGCTGCCCACCGAGGTGGAGTGGGAGAAGGCGTGCGCCTGGGATCCGGTGGTCGGCACACGTCGCCGATTCCCCTGGGGCGATGTGCAACCCACCGCTGAACGGGCCAACCTCGGTGGCGAGGCGCTGCGCCCGGCGCCGGTGGGTGCCTACCCGGCGGGCGCCTCGGCCTACGGTGTGGAGCAGCTGCTCGGCGATGTGTGGGAATGGACCACCTCACCGTTGCGGCCGTGGCCGGGATTCAGCCCGATGATCTACGACCGCTACTCGGTCCCATTCTTCGACGGTGACTACCGCGTACTGCGCGGCGGGTCATGGGCAGTGGCAGCTGGCATTCTGCGGCCCAGCTTCCGCAACTGGGACCATCCGATACGGCGGCAGATATTCTCCGGTGTCCGCCTGGCATGGGATGCCTGATGTGTCGTCATCTTGGGTGGCTCGGTGCACCGGTGAGTGTATCTTCGTTGGTGCTGGATCCGCCGAGTGGTCTTCTCGTGCAGTCCTATTCGCCGCGCCGGCAGAAGCACGGCACCATCAACGCCGACGGCTGGGGTGTCGGGTTCTTCGACCCTGCGGTGCGCCGCTGGCGTAGCGACAAGCCGCTGTGGGGCGACACCTCGTTCGCCTCGATCGCGCCGGCGTTGCGAAGTGGCTGCGTCATCGCCGCGGTGCGGTCGGCGACGGTCGGGATGCCCATCGAGCCGTCAGCGTCGGCGCCGTTCACCGACGACGTCTGGCTGCTGTCGCACAACGGAATCGTCGACCGCAGTGTGCTGCCAGCTGCGTCCGCTGCCGAATCCACCGTCGACAGTGCAGTGCTGGCCGCACACATCTTCGACCGCGGAATGGATGCCCTTGGCGACACCATCGCGCGGGTCGGCGCCGATGATCCCGGAGCCCGATTGAACATCCTGGCCGCCAACGGGTCCCGGCTGCTCGCCACCACCTGGGGCGACACCCTGTTCGCACTGCAGCGTGCCGACGGCACCGTGCTGGCCAGCGAACCCTATGACGATGACCCATCCTGGCGCGACATCCCTGACCGGCACCTCGTCGAGGTGTCCGGTGCCGATCTCACGCTCACCCCTCTGGAAGGATCGTAATGACCACCGGCACTGCATCCGACCTGTCCAAAGCGTTGCGCCGCGACGTCCTGCACGGTCTGCAGCAGTCCCCGAAGGCATTGCCGCCCAAATGGTTCTACGACGGCACCGGAAGTGATCTGTTCGATCAGATCACCAGGCTGCCCGAGTACTACCCGACCCGCACCGAGGCCTCGATCCTGCTGGACAGGGCATCTGACATCGCGGCGGCGTCCGGCGCCGACACCCTGGTCGAGTTGGGTAGCGGCACGTCGGAGAAGACGCGGTTGCTCCTCGATGCCATGAGCGAACGCGGAACGCTGAAGCGTTTCATCCCGTTCGACGTCGACCCCAGCGTGTTGCGCGACGCCGCGGCCGCCCTGCATACCGAATACGCCGGTATCGAGATCGAGGTGGTGTGCGGAGATTTCGAGCAGGATCTGGGCCTCATCCCCAAGCTCGGGCGGCGGATGGTGGTCTTCCTCGGATCCACGATCGGCAATCTGACGCCCGGGCCCCGCGCGGAATTCCTTGCCGCACTTGGCGACAGCATGCAACCCGGCGATTCACTGCTGCTGGGTACCGACCTGGTCAAGGATGCGGGCCGGCTGGTACGCGCCTACGACGACAGCGCAGGTGTCACGGCCGCCTTCAACCGCAACGTGCTGGCCGTGGTGAACCGTGAGCTCGGTGCCGACTTCGACCTGGACGCGTTCGACCATGTCGCGCGGTGGAACCCTGATGAGGAACGCATCGAGATGTGGCTGCGATCCACTGCGGAACAACAGGTTCGGATCGTCGAGCTGGATCTGACCGTGGTGTTAGCGGCAGGCGAGGAGATGCTGACCGAGGTGTCCTGCAAGTTCCGCCCCGAAGGTGTGAAGGCCGAACTGGACGCAGCCGGCCTGCGCCGCACCCACTGGTGGTCGGACGACGCGGGCGATTTCGGTCTGTCGTTGGCGGTGAAATGAGCCTTGCCGAGAGCTGGCGGGCGGCCAGGGTTCCGGTGGCCGGCCTGCACCTGGACAGTGCGGCATGTTCGCGACAGAGCAACACGGTGATCGAGGCGTCGACCACCCACGCCCGGCATGAGGCCGCCGAGCCCGCATTGGCTGCCGGCCGGGCTGCGGTACGGGCGCTGGCCGGAATGCCCGAAGCCGAGGTCATTTTCACCACCGGTTCCAATCATGCGCTGGGTCTGCTGCTGAGCAGCTGGCGCGGTCCGCGCACCCTGGCCTATCCGCCGAGTGAGTACGGGCCGAACCTGGCCATTGCGGCGGCCAACGGGTTCCAGGTGCGCTG
Organism: Mycobacterium sp.; assembly: GCA_011620645.1. Taxonomy (GTDB): domain Bacteria; phylum Actinomycetota; class Actinomycetes; order Mycobacteriales; family Mycobacteriaceae; genus Mycobacterium. Next base: position 765 of record WOYS01000073.1, on the reverse strand, counting down.
GTTGCCCGCTGATGAGCTGGGGCGGTTGCTGGTCGACGAGGCCGCCGACGTGCTGCGCGCCCAACCGCCGGGACTGGTGCACCTGACTGCACTTGCAAGTCACCGTGGCGTCGCGCAACCGATCGCCGAGGCGGTGGCGATGTGTCGGAGCCTCGGTGTGCCTGTGGCGATCGACGCCGCTCAGGCGCTCGGGCACCTGGACTGCGCGGTGGGTGCCGACGTCTTGTATTCGTCCTCACGCAAGTGGCTGGCCGGCCCGCGTGGTGTCGGGACGTTGGCGGTTCGCCCCGAGCTCTTCGCCTCGCTGACGCCGCGATGGGCGCCGATGGAACTGCACGGGGCCAGTATCGGTTCCCGGCTGGGCTTCTCGCTGGCGTTGGGGGAGCACTTGGCAGCCGGTCCGGAAGCAATACGCGCCCGGTTGGCCGAGGTTGGCCGGCTCACGCGGACGGTGCTTGCGGAGGTGCCGGGCTGGCAGGTGATCGAACCCGTCGACGAGCCGACCGCGATCACCACGCTGCGGCCCACCGATGGGGCCGAGCCGACGCCGGTGCGCGCCCGGTTGATCGTCGAACATCAGATCGTCACCACGGCATGCGAGGTGGCGCGGGCACCCAACGAGATGGACCGCGCGGTGTTGCGGGTGTCCCCGCATGTGGACGGCACGGCCGAGGATCTGGAGCGGTTCGCCGCGGCGTTGGTGGCGGTCAGCGGATAGTCGGCGTCGGTTAGGTGGGCTAAGCGGGCATGCCGTGCGCCCCGCCC
>WOYS01000111.1:32731-40357 GCA_011620645.1 Mycobacterium sp. | reverse complement strand
TCCGCTCTGGGCGTGAAAACCGGCTGATTCTCGGCCGGTTAGCCGTCATCCCTGTCGGTACGCTGAACGTCATGAACGGCGTCCTGCTCATTCTCATCGTCCTGGTCATCGCGGCGATCGCGTTCGTCGTCTACAGCTCATCGAAGGCGACCGGACGCCGGTCCGCCGAATCCCTGTCGGATGCACAGGCCGACGCCCGCCGGGTGATCGAACGGCTCGGCGGACAGGTGCTGAACCTAAACGGCAACGACGACGCCTCAAAGCAGGCGATGGCCGATGCCTCCGAGCGCTACACGGCAGCCTCGTCGCAAATCGACCAGGCCACCACCGTGAAGCAGGCCGCACTGGCCAAGGAGAGCGCCATCGAAGGCCTCTATTACGTACGCGCCGCGCGCAGCGCGATGGGCATGGATCCCGGTCCGGAACTGGAACCGCTTGCGGGCCAACGCAACGCCGGTGCCGTCACCGAGGACAGGCGAATCGATTTCGAGGGCCGCCAGATCGAGGCATCACCGACCCCCTCGGAGCGCACCCCGAACTACTACCCCGGCGGCCGCGTCGCGGGTCGCCCAGTTCCCGCGGGCTGGTACTCCGAACCGTGGTGGAAGCCGGCGCTCGTCGCGGGCGCCTGGGGTATCGGATCGGCGCTGCTCTTCAGCTCCATGTTCAGCGGCATGGCCGGGGTCGGATATGACGCCCAGGCCTTCGAAAACGGTTACGGTGACGGCTTCCAGGACGGCATGGACCAGGGCCAGCTGGGCGACGGTGGCGGCGACCAGGGTGGCTGGGACAGCGGCGGAGCCGATCAGGGCGGCTGGGACGGCGGTGGCGACTTCGGCGGTGGCGACTTCGGCGGGTTCGACTTCTAGCGTCAGAGCCGGCTCTCCAGCCGGGCCGACACACCAGCCTCCTGCAGATCGAGGCGCTCCAACATCGCACGGACCGCTTCGTCCTCGATACGACCCTCATCGCGCTCGGTGATCAGCGCAGCCCGCTGGGCGGCCAGCACCGACCGGTAAACCGCCGAGAAGATCTCCGCCCGTTTGGTGTGCGCCTCCGGATCGGGCATCTCGTCAGCATCCTGCGAGTGCCGGGCGATGGTCGCCCGGATCTCGGCGACCAGTTCGGGCTTCAACCCCGCCGGCGGGTTGGCCCGGAACTCGGCCAGCACCTCGTCCGCGGCGTCATGTACCACCTGCTCGGCCTTGACCTCCTCGGCGCGATCCGCCGCATGATCATCGGAAAACCGGGAAAGCTGCAACCGGCCGATGAGAAACGGCAGCGTCCAACCCTGGATCAACAGCGTGCCGATGGCGACGACAAAGGCGATCGCCTGGATGGTCGCCCGTTCCGGGAACGGGGCGCCGTCGATGGTCGTGACCGGAATGGCGGCGGCGGCGGCCAAGGTGACCACGCCGCGCATCCCGGTCCACGAGACGACCGCGTTCTCCTGCCAGCTGAGCGACCGCCGGTCGATCCTGGACCGCCACCGGCCCGGCTCCTTGCGAGGTCCGCGCCCGAGTGCACCGCGACCACCCTGTTCGGGGGCGGGCACACTCCATCTCGATTCGACATGCCGGAACAGCTTGTTGCGGCCGAACATCAGGAACACCGACAGCGGCCGGATCACCAACACGATCAGCAACACCACCGCCGAAGCAACGGCCACCTGGGCCAGCGACTCGTGCGCCTCCCTCAGGTCCTCCAGCACGAACCGCAGATGCAGGCCGATATAGGCGAAGACGAAAGCCTCCAGCAGGACGTCGACCGAGTTCCACACATACCGCTCCTGCAGCCGGGTCTGATAGCCCGCTCCCAGCGTGCCGTTGCCGACCACGAATCCGGCGACCACGACGGCCAGCACGCCGGAGCCGTGAATTTCCTCGGCAAGGATGAAGGCGCCGAACGGCACCAGTAGCCCCTGCACTGTCTCCAGTCCCGGATTGGCCAGCCGCTTGCGGATCCACAGCGTGGTGTAGCCGAGCGCGGCGCCGACCACCGGTCCCAGCACGGCGCTATAGCCGAACAGCAGGAAGGGGTTGTCGATGAAGGTGTGGGTACCGGCCACCTGAGCGACCGCGATGCTGAACAGCGTCAGCGCGGCAGCATCGTTGATCAGGCTTTCCCCCGTCAGAATCGCCATCACCCGCTTGGGCAGGCCGAGTTTGCGGCCGACGGCCACTGCGGTGACGGCGTCGGGCGGCGCCACGATCGCGCCGAGCACCAGCGCCGTGCCGAACGTCAACGGCACCACCGTCAGCGACGACGACACCGCCGCAACGGCGAACGCACTCACCACCACCAGGCCCACACCGAGGCCGAGGATGGGTCGGATGTTGCGCAGAAAGGTCGGGAAGGAGAAGCTCAGGGCCGCGGAGTACAGCAGCGGCGGCAGTACCACGGTCAGAAGAATGTGTGAATCCAGTTCCGGTGGTTCGAATTCCGGCAGGAACGACACCGCGGCGCCGATCATGACGATGATCAGCGCGGGTTCCAGTCCGCGCCGATGTGCGACGGCCGTGACGACAATGGCTCCGACGACCACGAGAATTAGTTCCACGCGACGATTGTCCCTGGTCGTTGCGGTGGGTGCTGACCTCGCCTCAGGTCTGGCAGCTCGGGCACCAGAACACGTTGCGGGCCTCCAGTTCTGCGGTGCGCACCGCCGTGCCGCACACCCGGCAGGGATCGCCGGCGCGGCGGTAGACGTAGGTGCGGGGCCGGCCGGGTCCATACGACGGGGCGCCGTGGTCATCCTCCGGGCGGATCGCCACGATCTTGCCGCGGCGCACCCCGACCTTCATCAGGGCCACCAGATCGGTCCACATGGCGGCGAACTCGTCGGCGTCGATGTCGGTACCGGGACGGAACGGGTCGATGTGGTGGCGGTAGAGCAGCTCGCTTCGGTACACATTGCCGACGCCGGCGATCACCGTCTGATCCATCAAGAGTGCACCGATGGTTCTGCGGGACTTGGCGATTCGGGTCCATGCCAGTCCCGGGTCGGCATCGGCGCGCAGCGGGTCGGGACCGAGCCGCGCGACGATATCGTCAACGGCCCCGGCGTCGATCACCTCACACACCGTCGGGCCGCGCAGATCGGTGCCGAACTCGGCACCGATCATCCGCATCCGTACCTGCCCGACGGGCTCGCCGAGCGGGAGCTCCGCCTCGGTGAAGGTGCCGTAGAGGCCGAGGTGAACGTGCACCACCTCGCCACCGTCGTACTGGTGGAAGAGGTGCTTACCCCAGGCCTCGGCACGACGCAGCACCCGGCCGCTGACCGCGGCGGCACCGTCCTCGAAACGTCCCTGCGGGCTGGACACGATGACGGGTTTGCAGCCGAAACGTTTCTGATGCCGCCGGGCAAGCCGGTGCAGGGTGTGCCCTTCGGGCACGCCTAGGCGAGTGCGCCGGGCACCGGGGGTGCGATGTGGTCGACCTCGTAGGCGGCCAGGATGTCGATCCGGCGCTGATGGCGCTCGGCCTCCGACCACGGGGTGGACAGGAAGGCGTCGACAATGGCCAGCGCCTCCTCCTCGCTGTGCATGCGACCGCCGAGACCGATCAGCTGCGCGTTGTTGTGCTGGCGGGCCAGCTGCGCGGTCTCGACACTCCAGGCCAGCGCGCAGCGCGCGCCGGGCACCTTGTTCGCGGCGATCTGCTCACCGTTGCCCGAGCCGCCGAGCACGATGCCCAGGCTGTCCGGATCGGCGACGGTCCTGACCGCCGCCGCGATGCAAAACGCCGGGTAGTCGTCCTCGGCGTCGTAGGTGTAGGCACCGCAGTCGACCGGCTCGTGGCCGCTGCTCTTGAGGTGCTCGATGATGGTCTTCTTGAACTCGAATCCGGCGTGATCGGCACCGATGTAGACGCGCATGGCGGTTAACCCTACTGATGGCCGCGCATCGACGACACGCCCGTTCACAGCACGCCGAGAAGCTCGACGTCGCATCAACGCACGGTGATGGCGTCCAGGCGTTCCTTGATGAAGTCCGCGGACGTCACGGGATCCAAACCGGACACCCGGCCGATCGGCGGTTCCAGCGGCGTGACGACCGCATCGTGGTTGGCCTCATAGAAGTAGATCAGCGAGACCAGATCCTCTTCGGGCGCATGCGGCTGTGGCGGCAACACCCGGTGGCGCCCCGACGGCCAGCGCCGTCCGCTCCAGTACTCCAGCAGGTCACCGATGTTGACGGTCAGCACACCCGGCTCCCACGGCGCGTCCTCCCAGCCGGCTTCCTCGGAGTACACCTGCAGCCCACCGGCTCCCGGCTCACGATCGAGCACGGTCACGGTGCCGAAGTCGGTGTGCGGCCCGATCCGGAACTGCCCCGGTTCCGGTTCACCTACCACGCTCACCGGCGGGTAGTGGTTGATGTTCATCGTCCACGTCGGCCGGCCCGCCAGCGCGGCGAACGGATTCCCGGACAGGCCCAGCGCGCGGGCGAACAACGCGAGCAGATCATCGGCGAGCCTGCGCATGGCCGCGGTGTACTCGTCGACCAGGGCCTGCAGCTGAGCCACCTCGGCCGGCCAGACGTTGGGCGCGAACCAGATTCGGTCTACCTCGGGATCGCCGGTCAGCGTCTCGGCACCCAGGCTTAAGCTCTCCTTGAGATCCGGTGGAGTCTCGGTGCCCTCGGCATAGCCATTGGCTTCCGCGCCCGGTCCGATCCAGCCATGCCCGCCGACGGGCACCGAATAGCCTTGCTTGACGGCCTCGGGCAGCGCGAAGAACTCCCGGCTCGCGGACCGGACCCGCGCGGCGAGGCCGGTGTCGACACCGTGACCGGTGACCACGATGAACCCGGCCCGTTGCAGGCCCTCATCGACCTCGGCCGCCAGCACGTCGGCGTCGGCCCCACCGGCGTACCACCGTGAGATATCCAGTGTCACAATGGCACTCATTCAGCCACCCCAATGTCCTCGTTCCATAGTTCGGGTTGTGCGGTGATGAACTGCTGCATCAGCGTCACGCACCGCTGATCGTCGAGCACGGTGATCTGCACGCCGTTCTCGGCCAGCCAGTCATGGCCACCGCTGAAGGTCCGGCTCTCCCCGATCACCACCGCGCCGATGTTGAACTGGCGCACCAGACCACTGCAGTACCAGCACGGCGAGAGCGTCGTCACCATCACCGTCGACCGGTAGTCGCGCTGGCGACCGGCGTTGCGGAAGGCGTCGGTCTCACCGTGCACCGAGGGGTCGTCGTTCTGCACGCGCCGGTTGTGCCCGCTGCCCAGCAGCACACCGTCGGTGGTGAACAGCGCAGCACCGATCGGAATGCCACCTTCCGCCAACCCTTTTCGTGCCTCGTCGACCGCGACGTCGAGCATCTCCTCAGGACTCACAAAGCCACCCGTTCCGCTTGGATCTTGGACCGGCACAACACCAGATAGCTGCCTGCGGCGAGCACGAACCCGACGAAGAACCCGATATCGCCCAGCTCGGGCACCGCCCGGACCAGATAGCCCACGAACAGTTCCTGGTTGCAGAACAGCAGCACCGACACGACCAGACCGATCAGGAACGACAGTAGACCCGGCAAGTTGGAGTAACTGCGGTCATACAGAAATCCGTCGACGCGATGACCGCGGCGCAGGTACTGGTCGGCGAAGACGACACCCAGCCAGGGGCCGACCCCGTTGGCCGCCACCGCCCCGATCGTGATGGCCAGCAACGTCGCTCCGGCCAGCCAGCCGGGCAGCGAACCGGTGAACGCATCCGTCGGGTTGTCCGAGGCTGCGGCGGTGACGATGGTGACCGAGGCCGCGCCGACGATCGCCAGGATGGTGCAGGCTAGGAACAACCCGGCGGCGGCGAACAGACCGGTGCGCACCGGCGAGGTCGTGCTGGGCAGATAGCGACTGAAGTCGGCGGCGTACGGCGCCCAGCCTGCGACATATCCGAATGTGGTTCCCACCGTCAGCAGGAATCCGCCCAGGCCGCCGACGCCACCCTCGACGGCGGGCGCGCCCAGATCGGCCTGGGCCATGATGACCACCGAGGTGATCGCGAAGATCACCGCCAGGACGGGGAACGCCCAGCGTTCGAACGCCTGCACCAGGTTGTGCCCGAAGAAGGCAAGCGCGGTCTGCACGGCGACCACCAGGACGAGCCCCAGCAGCGGGCCGATGCCGAACAATGTCGAGAGCGCGAACGCACCGCTGACGCTGTTGGTGGCGAACCAGCCGACGCCCGCGGTGACCGCCATCAGCACCGAGGGCACCGCGTTCCCGCGGAAGCCGAACGGCAGCCGGCCCAGCACCATCTGCGGGACGCCGAGCTGCGGGCCCCTGGCCGACAAGAAGTAGTGCGCCACCGCACCGAGGCCGGCGCCCACGATGACGCCGGCGGCCGCCTGCCAGAAATTCATGCCGAAGTACGACACCGCCAGCACACCCAGGAAGATGGTGGCGAATTCCAGGTTCGGCGATGCCCAGGTCCACAACAGCTGGCTGGGCCGCCCGTGCCGATCGGCCTCGGCGATGAACTCGTTGCCGCCGGGTTCGACCGCGACGAGGCGGTCCCGGTAGGTGCCGTTGGTGGTGGGCTCAGCCGCAGTCATCCTGAGCACTTTGACGAGCGCGGTACAGGCTTGCAACCGGAAGCAGTGAAATTTCACACCTCCGGATTCCGTGGTCGCGAATCCGGTACACCTGGTGCTCGCCGATCCGCAGGACACAACCTCGTCGACGGCACCTCTACTTCATGATCGCCCACGCGACACTGTCCCAGCTGCAGGGCCTTTAGCCGGTCAGTCGAATTCCGGCGACTCGTGGCGGGTGCGCTTGAGTTCGAAGAAGTGCGGGTAGGCCGCGAAGATCACCGAGGCATCCCACAGCTTGCCCGCTTCCTCACCGCGCGGGATGCGGGAGAGCACCGGGCCGAAGAACGCCACCCCGTTGACGTGGATGGTCGGGGTGCCGACGTCGTCGCCGACCGCGTCCATGCCGGCGTGGTGGCTCTTGCGCAGCGCGTCGTCGTACTTGTCGGTGGTGGCGGCCTCAGCCAGCTCGGCAGGCAGACCGACCTCGGCCAGCGACTCCCGGATTACCACCTCGAAATCCTCGTTGCCCTCGTTGTGGATCTTGGTGCCCATCGCGGTGTACAGCGGGGAAAGGATCTCAGCGCCGTGGGCCTGCTCGGCGGCGATGGCCACCCGCACCGGGCCCCAGGCCTTTTTCATCATCTCCTGGTAGTTCTCCGGCAGGTCGCGACCCTCGTTGAGCACCGCCAGGCTCATGACGTGGAGGTTCACCGCGATATCGCGGACCTGCTGCACCTCCAGAATCCAGCGCGAGGTAATCCAGCACCACGGGCACAGCGGGTCGAACCAGAATCCTGCGATGTCTTTGCCGGCGTCGTCTTTTCCAGCGTCGTCTTTGCCGGCGTCCTTAGCAGCCATTAGAAACGTTCCTCTCGCCAGCGCTGTGGTCGGCCTCCACGACGGCACAACTGCCGTCGCCCGGCATATGTTCCCCTCCGGGGACTAGGTTGGTCGACGTGGCTCTCCCGAATCTGACCCGCAACCAGGCCGCCGAACGTGCCGCGCTGGTGACAGTGGACAACTACCGCATCGATCTCGACCTGACTTCCGGCGGGCAGGAGCGAAGCGAC
>WOYS01000111.1:1471-32631 GCA_011620645.1 Mycobacterium sp. | reverse complement strand
CCGGGGAATCAAACCGGCGGGCAGGAGCGAAGCGACCCGGGGAATCAAACCGGCGGGCAGGAGCGAAGCGACCCGGGGAATCAAACCGGCGAGAAAACGTTTCGGTCGGTGACGACCGTGACGTTCGATGCCTTGGCCGGCTCGGACACCGTGATCGATCTCGCCGCCGATGCCGTGCACAGCGCCACCCTCAATGGCCATGCGCTGGACGTATCCGGTTACGACGAGTCGACCGGCATCGCATTGACCGGCCTGGCCGCGAACAACGAACTGGTCGTCGAGGCCGACTGCCGGTACTCGAACTCCGGTGAGGGGCTGCACCGCTTCGTCGACCCCGTCGACAAGGAGGTTTACCTGTACTCGCAGTTCGAGACCGCCGACGCCAAGCGGATGTTCGCCTGCTTCGATCAGCCTGATCTCAAGGCCACCTTCGACGTGACCGTCAAGGCCCCCGCGCACTGGCGGGTGATCTCCAACGGCGCCACGGCTTCCGTGGAGAACGGCACGCACACCTTCGTCACCACCCCGAAGATGAGCACCTACCTGGTGGCGCTGATCGCCGGACCCTATGCCCGCTGGGACGACGTCTACACCGATGACCACGGGGACATCCCACTCGGCATCTTCTGCCGCGCCTCGCTGTCCGAATTCATGGACGCCGACCGGCTGTTCACCGAAACCAAGCAAGGTTTCGGTTTCTATCACCGCAACTTCGGCGAACCGTATGCGTTCGGCAAGTACGACCAGCTGTTCGTGCCGGAGTTCAACGCCGGGGCCATGGAGAACGCCGGGGCGGTGACGTTCCTGGAGGATTACGTCTTCCGGTCCAAGGTCACCCGGTACAGCTATGAGCGGCGCGCCGAGACGGTGCTGCACGAGATGGCCCACATGTGGTTCGGCGACCTGGTCACCATGCAGTGGTGGGATGACCTGTGGCTCAACGAGTCCTTCGCGACCTTCGCCTCGGTGCTATGCCAGGCCGAGGCCACCGAGTACACCCAGGCATGGACGACGTTCGCCAACGTGGAGAAGTCCTGGGCCTACCGGCAGGACCAGCTGCCCTCCACCCATCCGGTGGCCGCCGACATCCCCGACCTGCACGCCGTCGAGGTGAACTTCGACGGCATCACCTACGCCAAGGGCGCCAGCGTGCTCAAGCAGCTGGTGGCCTACGTCGGCCTGGAGGCCTTCCTGGCCGGGCTGCGCGACTACTTCCGCGATCACGCGTTCGGCAATGCGACATTCGGCGATCTGCTTGGTGCACTGGAGAAGTCATCGGGCCGTGACCTGTCGGGCTGGGGCAGGCAGTGGCTCAAGACCACCGGCCTGAACACCCTGCGTGCCGATTTCGACGTCGACGGCGACGGCAAGTTCACCCGGTTCGTGGTGCAGCAGTCCGGGGCCGCCCCCGGCGCCGGGGAGACTCGCATGCACCGGCTCGCCATCGGCATCTACGACGAGGATGCGTCCGGCAAGTTGGTGCGGGTGCACCGCGAGGAGCTCGACGTCGAGGGCGCAGAAACGGAGGTTCCTGCCCTGGCCGGAGTTTCGCGGGGACATTTCATCCTGATCAACGATGACGACCTGACCTACTGCTCAACGCGGCTGGACCCGCAGTCCCTGCAGACGGTGCTGTCCCGGATCGCCGATATCGACGATCCCCTCCCCCGCACGCTGGCCTGGTCGGCGGCCTGGGAGATGACCCGCGAAGCCGAGATGAAGGCCAGCGAGTTCGTGACACTGGTCATCGGCGGCATCCACGGGGAGACGGAAGTCGGTGTGGCGCAACGCCTGCTGCTGCAGGCCCAGACCGCGCTGAACTCCTACACTGATCCCGCCTGGGCAGCCGAGAACGGCTGGCCGGCGTTCGGTGACGCCCTGCTGGACCGCGCGCGCGAGTCGGCACCGGGATCGGATCATCAGCTGGCGTTCGTGAATGCGCTGTGCACATCGGTTCTGGCACCCAACCACATCGCCGTGCTCTCGACACTGCTGGACAACGAGCCGGCCGCGGTGAATCTCGAAGGTTTGGTGATCGACACCGATCTGCGCTGGCGCATCGTGACCGCGCTGGCCGCCGCCGGGGTGATCGACGCCGACGGCACCGAGAAGCCGTTCATCGACGCCGAGGCCAAGGGCGACCCGACCGCGGCCGGCAGGCGTAACGCCGCCGCCGCCGCGGCGGCCCGCCCGCAGTCCGCGGTCAAGGATGCCGCGTGGCAGCAGGTGATCGAGGACGACACCTTGGCCAACATCACCACCCGTGCGATCGTCGGCGGCTTCTCCCAGCCCGGACAGGGCGGCCTGCTGGCACCGTACCGGGACCGCTATTTCGCGGCCATCCCCGGTGTGTGGGAACGCCGATCCAGCGAGGTCGCCCAGACGGTCGTGATCGGGTTGTACCCGTCCTGGGATATCAGCCAGGCCGGACTCGACGCCGCGGATGCGTTCCTGGCCGGCCCCGACGTGCCGCCCGCGCTGCACCGCCTGGTACTGGAGGGCCGTGCCGGTGTGGAGCGGGCGCTACGGGCCCGGGCGTTCGATGTGAGCTGACGGCCCCGCGAGCGGCGTGTCTGCGCACGACACGCCGCTCGCGCTCGCGATCTATCGCACTCTCGCGCCGCATGCTGTCCCGGTGGCTGCAAACAACACACGTCGAGCCCGCGCGGCGCGCAGGCGCACCCGTCGGGTCAAGGCGGTGGTCAATGACCTCGCTCCCGAAGAGTGGGCGGGCCGACGCAACAACCGTCAGCGCGGCGAAACCGCCGCGGACATTACGCGCACCGCACTCACCAGAGCGTCGATGAGGTTGCCGTCCCGCAGCGACCCAAGGGCCGCCGAGATACCGAGCGGCGCGGCGGTCTCGATGCCACGGCCCTTCACATCGGCGCCGTAGACGACCTCGATGGCCTTCTGGTTCGGCGACACCGCCAACAGCACGGCATTGTCCGGGGTCGGCACCTTGGCCAGGAGCTCACGGGCGGTCGCCGCGGTATCGGCTCCGAGATCGCCGATGAACACCGCGAAGCGGGCCTTGGCGTAACGCGAGCCGTACTTCAGCGCGTCATCGAGGGTGACCAGATCCTTGGTCGAGAACGGATAGTGCACCGACAGCTCGCCCGGCTCGGTGACGCCCGAGATCCGGCCGCTGCTGGTCAGCGCGTAGCCATAGGGCAGGTCGAGGTCGGTGCGAGAAGTTGCGAGTCCCTGACTACCACTTGCCACTTGCGCCACCTCCAACCGTCACGTGCGACCCGTGCCCGCCATGGCCCTGAGCTGCGGGCTCATCGGCCGCCCACAGGATCGGGTCATGCGTCCACTCGTCGGAAAGCTTGTATGACTCTGGATGCGGTCCCTTGCGTCGGTAGGCCAATGCGGCCAACACCAGAAACACGACCAGCGGGACCCCACCGAGCAGGGAATGGGTAAGTGCTGTGCTCACGAGGCAAACCGTATCGCAGCCAGGCTCAGGCCGCGCCTTCACCCAGATATCTGACCCAGGCCGGGTCGAGTTCCTTCACCGATGACAGCAGGCGCCAGTGCTGACCCTTGGGCGGCATCGGCACCGATCGCAGCGACCAGCCCAGCTCGGCCAGCATCCGGTCGGCCTTGCGGTGGTTGCACGCCGAGCATGCCGCCACACAGTTCTCCCAGGAGTGCTCGCCCCCGCGACTGCGCGGCACCACGTGGTCCACGGTGTCGGCCTTCTGGCCGCAGTACGCGCAGCGGAAACGGTCGCGGTGCATCAGCGCGGCCCGGGTCATCGGGATGCGGGCACGGTAGGGCACCCGGACGAAGGCGCGCAGCCGGATCACCGACGGCACCACGATGGTGCGGGTCGCGGAGTGGATGACCGGCCCCGTCGGGTCATCGTGCACCACGTCGGCCTTACCGCACATCAACATGATGACGGCGCGGCGCATGGGCAGCGCCGTGAGTGGTTCGTAGGTGGAATTCAGCAACAGAACCCGGCGCCGGCCCCAGACCGATCCCTGCTGGGCGGCAGGCGGTGGAACCTCGGCGACTTGTGCGGGAAGCGCAGCAGCAGAACCGGCCACGGCCGTGGGGAATCGGTAGCCTACTCGTCGAGCAGGGCTTTTCTTGCGCTGCGACATTCATCCTCCGGAGAGACAGTCCACCACGATTTTGTCGTCCTCGCACGGCCATTTCATAGGTGTTCGCTGGTCAGTCCGGTGAACATCGGTTGAAAACTTGTTAGCTGCGCTAATCGCCGTCGATTTGTCGGCCTCCCGCCGCCGCAGCACGACAGCAGATCGGGAACAATGGGTGCGGTGACTTTGCACCAACGCACGTTCTACGACGAAGTCGGCGGCCATGCCACCTTCGCCGCGATCGTGGCACGGTTCTACGAACAGGTGCGCGAGGACGAGATCCTGCTGCCGCTATATCCCGAGGACGATATCGACGGCGCCGAGGAGCGGCTCCGGTTGTTCCTGGAGCAGTACTGGGGCGGCCCGCGCACCTACTCCGACCAGCGCGGTCATCCACGGCTGCGGATGCGTCACGCCCCGTTCCGGATCGGCTTCCTCGAGCGCGACGCCTGGCTGCGCTGCATGCACACCGCGGTCGCCTCGATCGACTCACAGACGCTGGACGACGCGCATCGCAGGGCGCTGCTGGACTACCTGCAAATGGCCGCCGACTCCATGGTCAACTCGGCTTTCTGATGGCTCCCTGGTGGTCGAGGGCCGTGTTCTATCAGGCCTACCCGCGCTCATTCGCCGACAGCAACGGTGACGGGGTCGGGGACCTCGACGGCATCACCGACCGGCTGGACTATCTGGCCGACCTCGGTGTGCAGGCGCTGTGGCTCAACCCGGTGATGGTGTCGCCGATGGCCGACCACGGCTACGACGTGTCCGATCCCCGCGATATCGACCCGCTGTTCGGCGATCTGCCGGCCCTGGACCGGCTCGTCGATGCGGCGCACGCCCGCGGCATCAAGGTCACCATGGATCTGGTGCCCAACCACGTGAGCTCGGCACATCCGTGGTTCGTCAAGGCGCTGGCCGACCCTTCGCGGCGGGACCGCTTCATCTTCCGCGACGGTGTCGGCGCGGATGGTTCGGCGCCGCCCAACAACTGGGTGTCGATATTCGGCGGCCCGGCCTGGACACAGGTAGACGACGGGCAGTGGTACCTGCACCTTTTCGACTCCGCCCAGCCGGATCTGAACTGGGAGCACCCCGAGGTATTCGACGATATCGAGAAGACACTGCGGTTCTGGCTGGAACGCGGTGTGGACGGGTTCCGCATCGACGTTGCGCACGGGATGGCCAAGCCGCCGACGCTGCCAGACATGGATCTCAGCGAGAACGAGTTGCTGCGCAACAAGGCCAACGACCCGCGCTTCGACAACGACGCCGTACATGACATCCACCGGTTCATCCGTACCGTCCTCGACGACTATCCGGACGCGGTGACCGTCGGCGAGATCTGGGTACACGGTAACGAGCGGTTCGCCAGGTATCTGCGCCCCGACGAACTGCACCTGGGCTTCAATTTCCAACTGGTGCAGGCCGACTTCGAGGCCGAGGGCATCCGGGCTGCCATCGACAACTCGTTGGAAGCGGCGGCGCTGGCCGGGGCGGCTCCGACCTGGACGCTGTCCAATCACGATGTGCCGCGCGAGGTCAGCCGCTACGGCGACGGCTCTGTGGGGTTACGCCGGGCGCGCGCGATGGCACTCGTGAAGCTGGCGCTGCCGGGCGCGGTGTTCATCTACAACGGCGCCGAACTCGGCCTGCCCAATGTCGAGCTTCCCGACGAGGTGCTGCAGGATCCGGTGTGGGAGCGCTCGGGACGCACCGAACGGGGCCGTGACGGCTGCCGGGTACCGTTGCCGTGGAAGGGTTCTGAACCGCCGTTCGGATTCTCCTCGTCATCTGAAACCTGGCTGCCGATGCCGGCCGACTGGGGTCCTTTGACGGTAGAGGCGCAGCTGCGTGATCCGGATTCGACGCTGGTGCTCTACCGGCGAGCCATCAAGTTGCGCACCGGGCGTTCCGAATTCAGTGGCGACACTGTGCAGTGGCTCGATGATTCGACGTTCCGGCGGCCCAGTGGCCTCGTGTGCACCTTCAACGCCGGCGTTGCGCCCAAGGCGCTTCCGGACGGCGAGGTGCTGTTGACCAGCGGTCCTTTGGCGGACGGCCGGTTGCCGCCGGATACCGCCGCCTGGTTGGTCTAGTCACCGCAGGACCATTGCCGGGTCGCCGCGGCGCCGGTACACCGTGCCGAACCAGGCATCGATGCGCAGCCACGCCGGATGCACCCGCACCCGCACGATCTCCTCCGAGGACAGCACATCGGCACTCTGCGGCAGAAAACCCATGGCGGTCAACGCAAAAACGCAGCGCATCGGGATGCCGACACTGGTCTCGCCGGCACTCACCGCCAGTACCTCCTGATCCAGCAGCGACGCCGGCGGCCCGTGCGCACTGCTGTGCTCCTTGGCCAGTGCGGTGCCCCGCTCGACGAGCTCGAGAATCGCCCACGCGGGCACATCATCGAGGTGCGCGAACCCGGTATCCGGCGGCAGCACCCCACGCCATGCCGAATCCATCGGAAAACCCAACTCGACGAATCCTGCACCGTCCATCACCGGCAACGACCGCGCCAGGGTGTCCGCCCCGGCGGACAGATCTGTCGGGCGTACCCGTCCGGCGACCACCCGGCTGGCCAGCACATCGAATCCCGTTGACACCCAGGCAACCACCTGGCCCGTGCCCGGGCGTTCACGGAACCGGATCACCGCGGCGTCATCGAGCCGCAGTGCCCGGTCGACGAAGGTGGACAGGTCATCGCGGTGTGCGGAGTCGTCGAGCCACAGGCCGCGCTCGGAAAGCCCACTCATCTGGTCATCGCCGCTATCCGCTGTCCGACCAACGCACCGGTACCGGCGTCGTGAGCCGTTCAGCCACTCGTTCCCGTACCTGTCGTTCTCGTCATGCTGCGGATCTGACGTGCCGCCACCAACAGCGTCGCCAGGTCCAGCTGACCGTCTTTGTGAATCTCGTCGAGAGTGCGTTGCGCGCGATCGACCCGGGAACTGTTCGTCAGCCCCCACTCCTCGATCTTCTGTTCGCCCGTCTCGTCGGGCTCGCCGACGGCAAGCACGTCGAAGCACAGCGCCCGCAGCGAACCGTAGATGTCATCGCGGATTGCCAACCGCGCCAACGAATGCCAACGGTCGTCGCGTTCCAGCCGGGAGATCGCGGTGAGCAGTCCGTCGATACCGAGGTGATCCATCAACGCGAAGTACGCATCGGCCACCTCGGCGGCATCCCGATCGACGATGTCGGCGATATCGATGACATCGAGCAGGCTGTAGAAGTACAGGCCGGTGGCCACGGTGTACGCCAGCTCCTTGGGCACGCCTTCGGCCTCGAACTCGGCGGACTCCTTGGCGACGATCGCCTTGTCGTCACCGCGCAGCCACTTCGACATCTGCGGCGCCAGCAACGACACCTTTTGGGCGAAGCGGTTGATCTCGGCGCCGACCGCCAAGGGCTGGGGCCGGTGGTTGATCAGCCAGCGGCTCGCCCGGTCGATGACACGACGCATATCCAGCGTCATGCGGTCGGTCACCACGACCGGAATCCCGGTGTTGCCGGCTTGTTTGATCGACTTCCAGATCTCGCTGACCCCGAAGATGGCGTCGGTGGCGACGTAGCTGCGCATCGCGTCGACCGGACTGACGCCGGTGTCCTCGGTCATCCGGTAGACGTAGGTGATCCCGCTGGTGTCCACCAGATCATTGACCAGCATGGTGGTGACGATCTCGCGGCGTAGCTGGTGGGAACGGATATCGCCGGTGAAGCGGTCGCGCAGTTCCACCGGGAAGTACTGCGGCAGCCGTGCCGCGAACACTTCCTGGTCCGGCAGGTCGGTGCGCAGCAGCTCGTCCTTGAGCGAAAGCTTCACGTGGGCCATCAGCGTCGCCAACTCCGGCGAGGTCAGACCGAGCCCGATCTCGCTGCGGCGCAGGAACTCCTTCTCCGACGGCAGCGCCTCCAGCTCGCGGTTGAGCCCACGCTCGGCGACGAACTCCTTGATCAGCCGGCTATGCACCTGCAGCAGGCTGGCGGCGTTCGCGCGACTGGTGCCCATCAAGTCGTTCTGATCGATGTTGTCGGCCAGCACCAGCCGGCCTACCTCGTCGGTCATCGACATGAGCAGATCGTGGCGCTCATCCTGCTCGATGCGCCCAGCCGTCACCAGCGAGTCGATCAGGATCTTGATGTTGACCTCATGGTCAGAGCAGTCCACGCCCGCCGAGTTGTCCAGCGCGTCGGTGTTGATGCGGCCACCGGCAAGGTCGAACTCGATGCGACCACGCTGGGTCACACCGAGGTTGCCACCTTCACCGATCACCTTGACCCGCAACTGGTTTCCGTTCACACGGATGGCGTCGTTGGCGCGGTCGCCGACATCGGCGTCGGACTCGGTCTCGGCCTTGATGTAGGTGCCGATACCGCCGTTCCAGAACAGGTCGACCGGCGCCAGCAGCACCGCCTTCATCAATGCCGGCGGTGTCATCTCCTCGACGTCGTCGGGCAGCCCGAGCGCGAGACGAACCTGCGGGCTGATAGGGATCGACTTCTGTTGCCGGCTGTACACCCCGCCGCCCTCGCTGATCAGCGTGCGGTCGTAATCCGCCCAGCTGGATCTCGGGAGGACGAACATGCGCTCACGTTCAGCCCACGAGGTGGCCGCGTCGGGATCGGGGTCCAGGAAGATGTCTCGGTGATCGAACGCGGCGACCAGCCGGATGTGCGGGGACAGCAGCATGCCATTTCCGAACACATCACCGCTCATATCGCCGACACCGACGACGGTGAAGTCCTGGGACTGGGTGTCGACACCCATTTCCCGGAAGTGACGTTTGACCGATTCCCAGGCGCCCTTGGCCGTGATGCCCATCGCCTTGTGGTCATAGCCCACCGAGCCGCCGGAGGCGAAGGCGTCACCGAGCCAGAAACCATAGGACTTTGCAACATCATTGGCGATATCGGAGAAGGTGGCGGTGCCCTTGTCCGCGGCGACCACCAGATATGCGTCATGACCGTCGCGCCGGACCACCCCGGCCGGGGTCACCACCGCTCCACTATATTTGTCGACGTTGTCGGTGAGGTCGAGCAGGCCCGAGATGAACAGCCGGTAGCATGCCACCCCCTCGGTGCGGGTCGCATCGCGGTCGGCCACGGCGTCCCCGGTGGGTAGCGGCGGCGATTTGACGACGAAACCGCCCTTGGCGCCGACCGGGACGATGACGGCGTTCTTCACCGCCTGGGCCTTGACCAGGCCGAGGATCTCGGTGCGGAAGTCCTCGCGGCGATCCGACCAGCGCAGACCGCCGCGAGCGACGAAACCGAACCTCAGATGTACACCCTCGACCCGCGGCGAATAGACGAAGATCTCGAATCGTGGCCTGGGCAACGGGAGTTCGTCGATGAGCCCAGGATTGAGCTTGAACGACAAGACATTCTGCGCGCGGGCCGAGTCCGGGCTGTCCACGAAATAGTTGGTGCGCAGTGTGGCCTGGATGAGGCCGGCGAAGGCCCGCAGCACCCGGTCGGTATCCAGGCTGACAAGCGCATCGATGTCTGCGGCGACGGCAGCCGCGGCAGCCTGCGCGTTCCGGCCGTTGCCGGCCCCGCTGGCGTCCACCGCCGGGTCGAACAACGCCTCGAAGAGCTCCACCAGCGAACGGGCGGTGCCGGCGTTGTCATTGAGGACCGTCTCGACATGCGCCTGGCTGTAGGGGAATCCGGCCTGTCGCAGGTACTTCGCGTAGCCACGAATGATGGTGACCTGCTGCCAGGTGAGGCCCGCGCGCAGCACCAGCTCGTTGAACCGGTCGATCTCGGCGCAGCCGTGCCAGATGGCGGTCACCGTGTCGGCGAACCGCTTGGCGACGTCCTCGATATCGGCATCCGGTGTGGTCGGGATGGATTGATGTGGCTTGACCACGAACTGATAGATCCAGACCGGCAGCTCGTCGGGCCGGGTGACGGTGAACGGGCGCTCCACGAGCACCACCACACCCATGCACTGCAACATCGGCAGCAGTTCGGACAGCGACGCCGACCGGCCGCCCAGATACCAGGTCAGCAGGTCCACCCGTTTGGCACCGCCGTCGCAGAAGACGAGCTTCACCGCATTGTCTTTCAGCTCTTCGATGATCGCGATGTCGCCGATGGCATCCTGCGGGGTGAATGCCTGCTTGTAGATCTCGGGGAATGCCGCGGCGTAGTACTCGGCGGTCGCCAGGTCGATCGATTCGGTCTTCACCGAGCCGATCAGGCGGTCGGCCCAGGTGCGCGCCGCCTCGGTCAGCAGATGCTGGATCCTCAGCTCGTTGTCGGCCGAGGTGTCGATGTTGCCGCGTTGGGTCGTGTCGGGCATCTTGACGGTGAAATGAACAACCGCCCAGGGTGATTCACTGACCCTGGCGGCATAGTCGATGCTCACCCCGCCCAGTTCACGGACCAGGATCTCCTGGATCTCCAGCCGCACCGCGGTGGTGTAGCGGTCGCGCGGCAGATACACCAGCGCCGATACGAAATGGCCGAGCTGATCGGCCCGCAGGAACAGCAGGGTGCGCCGCAGAGACCCGAGATCGACCACTGCCCTTGCCATTGCCAGCAGGTCGGGGGTGTGCAGCGCGAACAGTTCCGATCGTGGGATGGTCTGGATGACGTCGAGCATCAACTGGCCCGGATGGCTCGGGTCGGAATGTGACTGCGCCAGTGCCTCGTCCACCCGCCGGGAGACCAGCGGGATCTCCAGCACGTTGGCGTTCATCGCGGCCACGGTGAATTGCCCGACGAAACGGTGCTCGATGGCTTGATTCGATGCCGGCCCGGCCGGGTTCTCGCGGACCACCACGATGTACGGGTACGCGCCGTAGCGCAGGAAGCTGGGCATGGTGGCCTGCGCCAGCACCAGCAGATCGTTGGCCTCGGTCAGCTGAGGCAATACATCGCTGCGCACTTTGAGGATGCCGAGCCCGCTGTCCGGGTCGACGATGGCCTGGCCGTTGTGCACCGCACAACGCTGGTAGCCGAGCAGCACGTAATGGCCGTCCCCGAGCCAGTGCAGCAGGGCGGCGACATCGCGACGGTCCGGACCCGGGAAGTGTCCGGCATGATCGGCATCGAGCGCATTGGCCAGTCCGATCAGCGTCGCGTTGAGTGCCGCCGAGTCGGCGGCGACCTGCCGGGCGTCGGCCAGCACCGAAGGCAGCAGGGCAGCGGCCTCGGCCACCGCGGCGGGATCGGCACTCGAGGAGAGCTGGACGTGGATCCACATCTCGTCGGCGCCGTCGACGGGTGCCTCCGGGTCGGTGGCCGGCGCCAACGCCGACAGCTCACCATCGGGCCCCCGGCGGGCCCGCAACACCGGATTCGTCACCCAGGCATAGGCGACGCCGAGTCGGTGCAGAAGCACCGTCACCGAATCCATCAGCATCGCGCTGTAGTCGGTGACCACCTGTACTGCCGGGCCGAAGCCGTCGGGGTCATCGGCCGGGTACACCGCCAGCAGGGTCTCCCCTGGCGAACGGCGGTGACCCACCTTGATGTGAGCGTCGAGCAGCTCCGGTGTCACGTTCGTGGCGGCGCCACGGTCGATCGGCGCGGTGACCGCGGTGTCCGCCGAGGGGGCGTCACCGTGCGGGCCGTGATGCGTTTCGACAAAGGCGCGAGTCAGCCGCGC
Source organism: Mycobacterium sp. (assembly GCA_011620645.1). Classification (GTDB taxonomy): domain Bacteria; phylum Actinomycetota; class Actinomycetes; order Mycobacteriales; family Mycobacteriaceae; genus Mycobacterium. The sequence goes on along the minus strand of WOYS01000111.1, from coordinate 20,889 downwards.
GAGCGCGTCCTGACTCAGCCGCAACTGCTCGGTCGTTCCGGGATTCACCGTCATGCTGAAGGCTCCTCACCTTGTGCCTCTGCGCTGAGACGCTGAGACTTGCCGCCGGGGCGGCACACACGTGCAACCCTATATTTCCCCGGGTCGCTACGCTCCTGCCCCGCCGGATCAGTCGCGCGTCAACTTCCGGTGGGTGACCCGGTGCGGGCGAGCCGCATCGGCGCCGAGGCGCGAGATCTTGTTCTCTTCGTAGGCCCCGAAGTTGCCCTCGAACCAGAACCACTTGGCCTCGTTGTCGTCGTCTCCCTCCCACGCCAGGATGTGCGTGCAGGTGCGGTCCAGGAACCAGCGATCGTGGGAGATCACCACGGCGCACCCGGGAAACTGCTCCAGCGCGTTCTCCAGCGAGGACAGCGTCTCGATGTCCAGGTCGTTGGTCGGCTCGTCGAGCAGGATCAGGTTGCCGCCCTCTTTGAGGGTCAGCGCGAGGTTGAGGCGGTTGCGTTCACCGCCGGAGAGCACCCCGGCCGGCTTCTGCTGATCGGGACCCTTGAAGCCGAACGCCGACACGTAGGCACGCGATGGGATCTCGTTCTGCCCGACCTCGATGTAATCGAGGCCGTCGGAGACCACCTGCCAGACGTTCTTCTTCGGGTCGATGCCGCCGCGATTCTGGTCGACGTAGCTCAGCTTGACCGTCTCGCCGACCTTGACCTCGCCGCTGTCGGCCTGCTCGAGGCCGACGATGGTCTTGAACAGCGTGGTCTTGCCGACACCGTTGGGGCCGATGACGCCGACGATGCCGTTGCGGGGCAGCGTGAACGAGAGGTCCTTGATCAGGATACGGCCGTCGAAGCCCTTGTCCAGGTGGCTCACCTCGACGACGAGGTTGCCCAGTCGCGGCGGTGCCGGGATCTGGATCTCCTCGAAGTCGAGCTTGCGGGTCTTCTCGGCCTCGGCAACCATCTCGTCGTAGCGGCCCAGGCGCGCCTTGCTCTTGGCCTGCCGGGCCTTGGCACCGGAACGCACCCACGCCAGTTCGTCCCTCAGCCGCTTCTGCAGCTTCTGATCCTTCTTGCCCTGAACCTCCAGGCGCTCGGCCTTCTTCTCCAGGTAGGTGGAGTAGTTGCCCTCGTACGGGTAGGCGCGGCCGCGGTCGAGTTCCAGGATCCACTCGGCGACGTTGTCCAGGAAATACCGGTCGTGGGTGACCGCCAGGATGGCGCCCTTGTAGTCGGCGAGGTGATGTTCGAGCCACAGCACGCTCTCGGCGTCGAGGTGGTTAGTGGGCTCGTCGAGCAACAGCAGGTCCGGCTTGGACAGCAGCAGCTTGCAGAGCGCCACACGACGCTTCTCACCGCCGGACAGGTGGGTCACCGGCGCGTCGGGCGGCGGGCAGCGCAGCGCGTCCATCGCCTGCTCGAGCTGAGAGTCGATATCCCAGGCGTCGGCCGCGTCGAGTTCCTCCTGGAGCTGCCCCATCTCCTCCATGAGCTCGTCGGTGTAGTCGGTGGCCATCAGTTCGGCGACCTCGTTGTACCGGTTGAGCTTGCCCTTGATGGCGACGCCGTCCTCGACGTTCTCCCGGACGGTCTTGGTCTCGTCGAGCACCGGCTCCTGCATGAGGATGCCGACCGTCGCGCCGGGCTGCAGGAACGCGTCGCCGTTGTTGGGCTGGTCGAGGCCCGCCATGATCCGCAAGACGCTCGACTTGCCGGCCCCGTTGGGTCCGACGACGCCGATCTTCGCGCCGGGAAGGAAGTTCAGGGTTACATCGTCGAGGATGACCTTGTCGCCGTGCGCCTTGCGGACCTTCCGCATGGTGTAAATGAATTCGGCCATGCCGTCTTCGTGCCTTTCGTTGGCTGCAGATCGTGTAGAACTCGCGACCCATCCTAGGCACCGGCCGACAGGCCCGTTACGCCGAGATCGGCAGCTCCTCCGGTTCGTCGGTGCGCTCGGCGTCCTCACCACCGTCGGACTCAGAAGCCGATGCCGGTTCCACGACCGGCCGGGCCCGTTCGAGCCTGGCCCGGCAGCGGGACAGATCGGGGCCGACCGATGCCGCGCGGACCTCGACGGTGGACCGGTGATTGCCCTCCTTGTCCTCGTATTCGTTGGTGTAGATCTGGCCCACCACGACCACTGGATCGCCCTTGTACAGCACGCCGGCCACCCCTGCGGCGACCTTTCCCCAGCAGTTGACGGTCAGGTAGAGCGAGTTGCCGGGCTCCCAGGTTCCCTCGCCGGTGCGCCGGCGCGAATTGCTGGCCACCCGGAACCGGAGGAAGTCCTGCTCGCCGATCCGGCATGGAATGGGGTCGGTGATCACAGTGCCGACGACGGAAAACGGGGTCTCGAACATGGCGTTGCCTTTCAGTGCATTCGTTGGTGCCGGCGCTGGTGCCGGCCTGTGCACCTATTGACCCGCCCGGCACCGACGCTTCCTCTCGTGGCATGCGCTGCCGAGGCCACGGCTTGTGGATGAATCCGCCTTTGTGGATAGCCGGGCCTTCGAGGCTCGAACATCACACAGCGAATTCAATTGACGTCGAACGAAAGCCGTTGACAGCCAGTTCACAGCGCAAACGCTGACTCCCGACTATCACTTAGATAGGCTTCGTGATATAGATACGGGGTGAATGCCCGCCGGCTTAACGACTCCGCACAGGAGTGCATCGGCCGCTTGCTCGATGACGCGACCGACCTGACCACACGTTTCCTGTCCGATCGGAGCGAGATGAGCGCTTCGGCAGCGTTCGCCATCAACCGGGTATCGCGGGAAGGCCCGATCCGGCTCACCACGCTGGCCGCCAAGGAAGGTGTCAGCCAGCCGTCGATGACCCAATTGGTGCAGCGCCTCGAACGTGCCGATCTGGTCGCCGGAGTCGCCGACCCCGAGGACGGCCGCGTCCGCCTGATCGGCACCACCAGCCAGGGACAGGCATTGCTCGACGACCGTAGGCGCATCCGCCGCGTTAGGCTACGCGAGTTGTTGGCCGAGTTGACGCCCGAAGAGGAAAGCGCACTGTGGCTGGCCGCCAACGTCGCGGGGCCGATCCTGGCCCGGCTCACCGCAAGCGCGGACTGCCCGGCCACGGCGGACTACGCCGCGCCGGGCTGACGCGGCCAGAAGCGAATTTCGATGTCGCAGGCACTGCTGCGACCCATGTGGGGTGAAAGGTGTTGGGATGATTGGCCGTGTGCGTCGCGGGCTGAAAATATTCTGGATTCCGCTGGTGCTGATCTTGGTGCTGGCCGTGTCGGGTCTCGTGGTGTCCCGGCTGCACAGAATGTTCGCCTCAGAGGATCTCAATGCCACTGCCGGAGCCGGCATCGAGATCGTCCAGTTCAATCCCAAGGTCGTGGTCTACGACGTGTACGGCACACCCGGAAGCACCGCTCAGATCAGCTATTTCGACCCGGACGCCAATGTCCACACGATCACCGCAGCGCTGCCGTGGTCGGTCACCTTGTCGACCACGTTGCCGACGGTGACTGCCAGCTTGGTGGCGCGTACCGACGGCGAGCAGATCGGGTGCCGGGTCACCGTCAACGGAGCCGTACTTGAAGAACAAACAGCCGATGGCATCGACGCCCAGACCTACTGCTTGGTGAAGTCCGCATGACAAACACAACCGCCACCACCGAACCGGCCGGCGCCCAGAAGCATCCCGTCCTTCCACACCTGATCCGCATCCTTGCGTTACCGATCACCCTGTTCTGGTTGGCCGGAGCCGTATTGGTGAATGTGATCTCCCCGCAGCTCGAAGTCGTCGGCGAATTGCACTCGGCGCCGTTGACTCCAGATGATGCCCCGTCGGTGATCGCCATGAAGCGCATGGGCGACAACTTTCAGGAATTCGATTCCAACGCGACGGTGATGTTGGTCATCGAGGGCGACAAGCCGCTCGGTCCCGATGCCCACGACTACTACAACGAGATCATCGACAAGCTGAAACAGGATCCCGCCCACATCCAGCACATCCAGGATTTCTGGAGCGACACCCTGACGGCGGCAGGTGCGCAGAGCGCTGACGGCAAGGCGTCTTACGTGATGCTGAACCTGGCCGGCGAACAGGGCCAGACCCTGGCCAACGAGGGTGTCGAAGCCGTTCGGAAGGTGATCGAGGAGACCAAGGCCCCGCCGGGCGTCCAGGCGTACGTGGCCGGTCCCGCGGCTCTCACCAACGACATGCACGTGATTGGCAATGCCAGCTTGGGGAAGATCACCCTGTACACGCTGATCGCCATCGCCGCCATGCTGCTGGTGGTCTACAGATCGATCAAAACCACACTGGTTCAGCTGTTTTTGACCTTTGTAGGGCTACTCACAGCGCGCGGAGTGGTCGCGTGGCTGGTCATGCGCGACCTCTTCGGTCTCACGACGTTCGCCGGAAACATCATGACCATGCTCGCGATCGCGGCCGCCACCGACTACGGCATTTTCATCTTCGGCCGTTACCGCGAAGACCGCGGCATGGGCCTGGACCGCGAAGACGCGTACTACGCCACCTTCCGATCCGTCGCACCCGTCATCGTCGGCTCGGGCTTGACCATCGCCGGCGCCATGTACTGCCTGAGTTTTTCCAGGCTGCCCTACTTCAAGACGATGGGTGCCCCGGTCGCGATCGGCATGGTCGTCGTGGTCGCCTCGGCGGTCACCCTCGGCCCCGCCTTGCTATTCCTCGGCAGCAAGGTTGGCTGGTACGAATCGAAACGCCCTCCGAAGAGTCGTTTCTGGCGCCGGGTGGGCATCGCTGTGGTCCGTTGGCCCGCGCCGATTCTGGTCGCCAGCCTGTTCGTGGTCACGATCGGCATCGTGGCGATCCCCGGCTACAAAGCGGCCTACAACGACCGCTACTTCCTGCCAGACGATGCCAAGGTCAACATCGGGTTCGCCGCCGCGGATCGGCATTTCTCGCAGGCGCGGATGAACCCCGACATACTCATGGTCGAGTCCGAGCACGATATGCGCAATCCCGCCGACATGCTGGTGCTGAACGCCGTCGCGCGCAATGTCATGCACAGCAATGGAATTGCCATGGTGCAGAGCATCACCCGGCCGTTGGGCATCCCCATCCAGCACAGCTCGATTCCGTTCATGACCAGTGTGCAGGGACAGACGAGCAACATGAACCTGCCGTTTCAGCGGCAGCAACTTGACGACCAGCTGAAAACGATCGATGAGACGAACACCTCGATCAACATCCTGGAGCGGCAGTACCAGCTCTCCCTGCAGCAGACCAAGCTGACCGTGGATTCGGCGGCCAAGTCGCGGGAGCTACTCGCGGTCACCGAGGAGTTGCGAGACAACATCGCCAACTTCGACGATCAGTTCCGGCCCATGCGCAACTACTTCTACTGGGAGCCGCACTGCTTCGACATCCCCATGTGCGCCGCGATGCGGTCCGTCTTCGATGCTCTCGACTCGATAGATAAAACGACCACCATGACGGGTGAGGTGCAGGTCAACACCGACCAACTGGCCGTCCTCGCCCCGAAGCTGACCGCGTTGCTTCCACAGTCGATCGCGTCGATGAAGGCCAGCCGGGACCAGTCCCTGGCGTCATACAACTCGCAGAAGACGCTGCTCGATCAGTTGGAGGCGAGCAACGACACCGCCCTGGCGATGGGTGCCAGCTTCGATGAGGCGAAGAACGACGACCTGTTCTACCTTCCACCGGAGGCATTCACCAACCCCGACTTCGAACGCGGTCTGGTGCTGTTCCTCTCCCCCGACGGCAAGTCGGCACGGATGTTCATCACCCACGAGTCCGACCCGGCGACGCCCGAAGGCATCGCGAGGGTCGCCTCCGAACGCAAGGCCGCACAGGACGCATTGAAGATGACGTCCTTGTCGGACGCCAAGATCTATCTGGGTGGCGTCGCGGCGACCTACAAGGACATGTCCGACGGTGCCCGCTACGACCTGATGATCGCTGTCGTGTCGGCGCTGACGCTGATCTTCATGATCATGCTCATCCTGACCCGAAGCGCGGTGGCCGCACTGGTCATCGTCGCGACCGCGGGCAGTTCGATCGCCGCATCGTTCGGTATCTCGGTGCTGCTCTGGCAAGACCTGTTCGGGATCCACGTGCACTGGCTGGTCATGCTGATGTCGGTGATCATCCTGTTGGCCGTCGGCGCGGACTACAACCTGCTGTTGGTGTCCCGGTTCAAAGAGGAGATCCATGCCGGCCTCAAAACCGGTATCATCCGCTCGATGGCGGGCACCGGTGGCGTGGTCACCTCGGCGGGTCTGGTGTTCGCGGCCACCATGGCGGCGATGATGGGCAGCGATCTGATGGTGCTGGCCCAGATGGGCTCCACGATCGCGATCGGCCTGCTGATGGACACGTTGATCGTGCGGTCGCTGCTGATGCCGTCGATAGCGACCCTGCTGGGCCGGTGGTTCTGGTGGCCGCTGGTGGTCTACCCCAGGGGTGACTACCAGTTCCTGCCGCCGCAGCCCAAGCGGCCGCCGTCCGGTGACGCCGATGCCGAAGCGCTGCCCGCCCAGGCTTAGCGCAGCAGGCCACGGCGGGTCCGGCAGGGTTGCAGCAAGGCGGTCGGACCCGCCGTGCGATCGTCGTGCGGCTACCGGTCCTCGACTTGCGCCAGCCGCGCAAGCATGTTGTTGTACGCGGCCAGGTCGGCGTCCTCGTCACGGTCAGCGGCGCGGTCCAGCCGTTTTGCGGTCCGATTGTCGCTGCGTCGCCACTGGATGAGCAACGCCAGCATCACCAGCACCAATGGGACCTCGCCCGTCGACCAGGCGATCCCGCCGCCGAGGCGTTGATCGCCGAGCAGGTCGGTTTGCCACGGCAACTGGAGCGATCGGTAGAAGTCGCCGGCGAGCACCGTCTGCGTGCCCATCAGCACGACCCCGAAGAAGGCGTGCAGCGGCAGTGAGCCGAGTACCATCGCGAGCTTGGCCAGTGGCGGTATCGGCCGCGGTGTCGGGTCGATACCGATCACCACCCAATAGAACAGGTAACCGCTGAGCAGGAAGTGCGCGTTCATCGCCAGGTGCGCCCCGTGGCTGCCGGCGGCGGCCTCGAAGATGCCGCTGAAGTACAGCCCGTAGAAGCCGGCAACGAAGATCGCGGTCGCCACGAAGGGGTTGGTGAAGAACTTCGACACCGGGCTGTGTAGCGCCGCCAGCAGCCATTCCCGCAGACCCGGTGGCCGGTCCTTGCCCGCGGCCGGCAACGCGCGCAGAGCCAGGGTGACCGGGGCTCCCAGCACCAACAGCACCGGCACCAGCATGGACAGCAGCATGTGCGCAGCCATGTGCATGCTGAACATCGCAGGCATGTAGCGACCGATCCCCGACGACGTCGCGAATAGCAGCGCCGCGCAGCCGAACAGCCAGGCGATGATCCGCCCCACCGGCCACGCATCGCCGCGTCGGCGCAGCCGCACGACGCCGGCGATGTAGACCGCGGCCAGCAGGATGGCGGCCGTGCCGAAGATCAGATCGAAGCGCCAGTCGAACAGCAGCCGCCCCAACGTCGGCGGTCCGGCGAGGTCGTAACCGATCTCCACCGCGGTGATCGACGGCAAGTCGGCCAACGGGGGCGGCGGCGTGCGGCCCAGCGCCACCGCCAGTCCGAAGGTCACCCCGAACACCAACGACTCGACGAGGGCCAGCTGGATCAGCGGACGCCGGTTCGTCGGGTCCGCGGTGAGCGCCCCGACGCTGCGCTGGCGCTGTAACCAGCCCAGCAGGCCGACGCTCACCAACGCGGCAGCCTTGCCGACCAGGAGCCAGCCGTAGGTGGTGGTGAGCAACTCCTGCAGACGCACCCGCACCAGCGCGTTGACGATTCCCGACAGCGCCATCGCGGCGAAACACCACAACGCGATCGCAGAGAAACGCCGCGCCGCCACATCGATGTGTTCGCCGCCGCGCACCGCGAGCGCCCACAGGGCCAGCAGCCCACCGGCCCACGCCACACCGGCGATCAGATGGATCAGCAGACTGTTCGTCGCCACATCGTGGCCTCCACCCGAGGACGAGTGCCCGCTCAACGCCAGTGGCAGCAGCGTGACCAGCGACCCGGCCAGCAGCAACGGCGTCCACGACCAGCGCAGCACCGGGATGCTGACCAGCGTCACGATCCCGGCCAGCAGGGCCGTCCAGCGCCAGCTGCCCGCGGTCTCGACCATACTGGCCACCGACCAGATATCGATGGGGCTGAGTCTGCTGGTCAACGGCTGCCCGGTGATATCGGACACCGTCAGCGGAACGAGCAGCACCGCGCACACGGCCCACAGACCGGAGGCGACGGTCCCGGTGCGCAGTGCCCGGTAGCCTCCCGCGTCGAGCACCCCGCTGCGCTGCGGTGGCACCAGGAACGCCGCCATCAGGAAGGAGCCGACGGCCACGGCCGCCGCGATCTCACCCGCGGCACGCACGAAGGGCACCCCGTAGGTGGTGGCCGGCCCTGGGTTGGGCAGGCCCGTCGCGGCCAGCGCGTCCACCACGGAAAGGCCCCCGAGACCTGCGGCCACCGCTCCGCCGAGCAGCGCCACCCCGTAGAGGATCGGCCACACGTCGCTGCTGCGCACCGGTCGCGCGACGATCGTCATGCCCTCAGCGTAAGTGGGGCGCTCAGCGACCCGTGGACCGACGTGAGGCCAGCTCGCGCGCAGTGAACTGATCGCGTGAGGCGACCTCCACGGTGTCCATGTCGGCCAGGATGTCGCGCATCTCGGTCAGGAAGGCGGCACGCCGCTCGGACAGATCGGGAGCACGGCGCAGCAGATCCTGATCGGCGACGACCTGCTGCGCGGTGGCGAACAACAGCGCCGAGGCCGACTCGGCACTGCGGACCTTGGCCTGGGCCACGTGCTGGCGGCCGACACCGAGCGCCAACTTGGTCAGTTCGGCCTCCGGGATCGCGGGGGCGGCGTCACGCAGCACGTCGGCAACGATCTCGTAGGCCTCGAAGAACGGCCGCAGCATCGCCGCACCGAGCAGCGGCTTCTTGGACTGCAGGATGGCCCTGATCGCCTCGGGCCCGGAGGCGATCTTCTCCTCCCAGTCCGGCACCCAGGACATCTCGGTGGTGATGTTGTCCCGGAAGGTCGCCGAGTCGGCGAAGTAGAACTCGAACTTGAGCAGGTCCCGCAGCCGGATCACTCGGGTCCAGAACACCTCGAGCCACGCGGACTCCGCGCGACTCGCATGGGCCAGCGCCAGTTCGATGATCGAGGTCTCCAGGAAGGCGTAGATGATCGAGTTCCGGTAGAAGGCGGCCTCGTGCTCGTCGTCGGGGGCGATCAGCCACACCGGTTGCCGGCCGCCGTCCACCCGGGTCACCGGATGGCCACCCGAGAGCGCGTCCACGGCGGAGCGAACCCCTTCGGGTGTGCGCAACCGCAGCACGCTGTTGGTCATCGGGATCTCTTTGCGCTCCAGGTAATCGAGTACGTCCTGGAAGGTGTGGTGCAGCTGCCCGACGGTGAGTGCCACCCCGCGTGCGGTCAGCAGCAGGGCCGAGACCAGACCCGTCGCGTTGACCGGGGTGACCCGCACGATGCGCCAAGCGACCTCGAAGGCCATCTTCTGCATGGCAAGTCGTTTGGAGTCCTGGTCGGTGGCGATGGGCCCATTGGGCTCTCCGAGGTACTGGCGCATCGACACCGCTTCGGGGAAACGGACGTAGATCTTGCCGTAGTTGCGTTCACCCTGCGCCTTGATGAAGTTGTACAGCCAGCCGAGGCTTTCCGGGGTCTTCTCCCCGCCGCGGGCGTACTCGGCGTACTCGGCGGTCTCGTGCAGCTGGTCAAAGCTGATCGACACCGGCTGCAACAGGATGTCCTCGCTGCGGCCGTCGAGGTAGGCATCGGCGACATAGGACAGTAGTCCGAGTTTGGGCGGCAACATCTTTCCGGTACGTGACCGGGTTCCCTCGATGGACCAGTTCAGGTTGAAGCGCTTCTCCACGATGTACCCGACGTACTGACGCAGCACGTACTTGTACAGCGGGTCATCGAGCTTGCGGCGCAGGAAGATCACACCGGAATGCCGCATGATCGGGCCCATGAAACCGAAGGACAGGTTGATCCCCGCGAAGGTGTGCACCGGCGGAAGTCTGTTCTCCTGCATGGCCACCGGGACGATGACACCGTCCAGGTAGGACCGGTGGGAGAACAGCAGCACCGCTGGGTGGGTCTCCAGGTTGTGCCGCATCGACTCGATCTCGGTGCTGTCGTAGTCGATCTTGGGATCGAACCCGCGACTGAAGATGGCGCGCCCCAGTGTCGGGATGAGGTCGACGGAGAAGCGACTCCAGCCGGTGGACAGCTCGTCGAGCATCGCGCCGGCCTTGTCCATCGTGGCGCCCGGGATCTTGTCCAGTCCCTCACGGAAACGCACCGAGGCCAACAGCTCCGGCTTGACCAGTCGCGGGGACTTGTATTCGGGGCCGAGCAGCCGCAGTTCCACCCGCTCGATCGCCAGGATGGCGCGCCGGATGACGAAACGGGCGAATTCGCTGGGGTTTTCGGCGATAGTGGTGTCATTCCACTGCTGGCGCAGTTCGGAGACCTTCGCAGGTTCACCGGCCACCACCCGGGCGCGGGCTGGGTCCTTGCGCAGGATGCGCCGCTGCAGCAGCTCGGGAGGACGGTAGGTGTCGCGACCTGAGATCAGCGAAACCACCTTGGATCGGGTGGGCAGGCCGCCGGGCACCCAGAAGATCCGGACCGGCACCACCGAACGGTCCGGATCGGCGGAGAGCAGTTCCACCAGCCGGGCCATCACGGTGGCCGGCGGATCATCGGAACCGGCCGGCAGCAACAACACCTCCACCCGGGCCTCCGGGTGTTCGCGCCGCTGTTGACGCAGCCAGTCGTCGAGCAGTTCCCGTTCGGCCGGTGATGCCACCGACGCCAGCACCAGGGTGTCGCCGGTGGGACTGAAGCTGGCGAAGTCCCCGGCAACCGGTTTCACGCCTGGTCTCCCCGGATGCGTTGGTAGACCGCGGCATCGGGCAGGGTGTCCCGGGGCCAGTCCAGCAGGGTGTCCAGGTAGAGCTGACGAACCTCGGCGATGCGTTCGGCCAGGTTGTCGTGCGTCCAGTCGTCGACCGGAATCGGCGGGAACACCGCGACATCCACCTTGCCCGCGTTGAACGTGCTGGAGTCGCGGGCGGCGATCACCTCGGCGTTGCGGATCACGATCGGGACGATCGGGATGCCGGCGGCCATCGCGATCCGGAACGGTCCTTTCTTGAACGGGCCGACCTCGGTGGTGTCCAGCCGGGTTCCCTCGGGCGCGATCATGATCGAAAGACCCTTGCGGGCAAGCTCTTCCACCTTGTGCAGGCCCTCGACGGCAGACTGGGTGTCATCACGGTCGATGAAGGCCGCATCCATCACCTTGCCGAGCGGACCCATCAGCGGGTTGCGTTCCAGCGCTTTCTTCCCGACGCTCGTGAAATCCACCCCGACGAGTCGGCCGGCGATCATCGGGTCGGCCTGGTTGCGGTGGTTGAAGAGGAACACCGCGGGCCGCTGCACGGTCAGGTTCTCCCCACCGAGCACATTGAGCTCGATGCCGGTGGTCAGCATCAGCAACTTGCTCCAGTTCGAGGTGAAGAAGTTGACACCGACGCGTTTGTTGCGGGTGAGCAGCCCCAGTCCGATCGCACCCGCGGCCACCGTCGGGATGGTCGCCAAGCTGGCCAGGGTGCGCAACTGGGCCATCGGACTAATGCCACTGCGGCTGCTGAACTTCAGGATCGGCCAGCCGTGTTTCTCCGCCACCGAGGCGAGCTTGCCGGCCGGGTTGGTCGGACGTGGATTGCCGACCAGATACATCAGCGCGACGTCCTCGTCACCGTCGGCGTAGAAGTAACTCTTGGTCAGATCGACGCCGTTGGCAGCCGAGAACTTCTGTACGGCATGCGCTTTGCCCGGACCCCAGATGACCGGGGTCAGCACCTCACCGGTGATCAGGCCGTCCTCGTCCACCTCGAATTTGTTGCTGAGGATGTTATCGATACCGAGGAAACGGGCGACGGGCTCCGCTTGGACCGTCAGCGCCGAGGAGCTCAGCACCACGGTGTGCCCGCGGGCCAGGTGCGCGCGGACCATCGCACGCATCTCCGGGTAGATGCGGTCACGGACGTGCTGGACGAAGAGACGCTCGCCGAGCTGGTCGAGATCGCTGATCGACTTCCCGTGCAGCATGCGGGCGCCCTTGCCGATGAGGTCCTCGAACTCCGAGCGCCCCAGCTGGTGGTTGATCCCGGCCTGCACCAGCCCGATGAATTCGCCGACGCTCAGCTGCCCGCGCCGCAGCTGATCACGTGTCATCAGCACACCGGTGAACCCGGCCACCAGGGTGCCGTCCAGATCGAAGAAGGCGCCCACCTGCGGCCCTTCGGGACTCGCCTCGATCTCGGCCACGGTTCCCGGCAGCCGCATGATCTTCGATCGGCCCGACTGCCCGTTCGCCGAACTCATTGCGCAGCACTCCCATTCGAAGAAACAGTTGCGGCTGCGGCGAAGGAGGCTGCGACTGCCCGGCCGTCACCGCCGAGCGCCAGCACCTCATCGAAACCCTGTAGCAGGCAGCGCTGCCACAGTTCATCGTCGACAACGGCGGCCCGGTCGTAGCGCGTGGTGACGGTGACATAGCCGCCTCGCGATACCAGCACCGTCATCATCGCGACGCCGGGTAACGGGCCGAGCCCGTAGTGCCGCAGCACCTTTGCCCCGGCGATGAAGGTGTCGCCGGGATACACCGGCACATTGCTGGCCTGCACATCGGAGTTGACCACCGAACCCGCAAGCGATTCCAACACGGCATCAGGCAGGAAATTCGCCAGCGGTGCGATCGCGCCCACGACGGCGATGGCGCGTTCCTCGCGCTTGCTGGTCATCTGTGAGCAAATCGCCTTGATTCGCCGCTCCGGATCGGCGATGCCGACCGGGGCGGCGAAATTGACACCGGCAAAACGGTTTCCGCCGGTCGGGTCGTCATCGGACCGCAGGTTCACCGGGACCGCCATCGGCAGGGCGTCGATGGGCATGCCCTTGGCTTCGTGGTAGTGCCGCAGCGCGCCGCACAACCCGGCCAGATAGGCATCGTTGATGGAACCGCCCGCGACTTTGGCCGCCTTGTGCAGATCGGAGAAGACGATGTCGATGGCCTCGCTGCGCGAGGACAGGCTTCGCCGGCGCAGCAGCGGCGAGTGATCGGCCACCGGCCGGGAAACTCGGGTGGTCGACAGGGCATAGTCGACCACGCCGCTGACCGCGGCAGCGGGATCGCGCAGGACGTTGGTGACCGCATGCACCGCACCGCCGAACAGGCCCAGCACACCGTTGGTGATCTTGAAGGGTATCTGGTTGATCCCCAGTCTCATCAGGTCATTGGAGGAGAGATCCTGCGGAATCGGCAGGGGCGCAGGCTCGCCGAGCGCAGTGTCGCGTTCCAGGTTGTAGATGTGGGCGAACATCTCGACCGCGCCGACCCCGTCTGCGACCGCATGGCTCAGGTGCAGGATGGTGGCCGCCCGGCCGTCGGCCAGCCCTTCCACGAGGGTGATACTCCACAGCGGCCGGGTGATGTCCATCGGTGACTGCAGTGCCACCTCGGCCAGATCGAGAACCTGCCGCAGGGTGCCCGGCTCGGGGGCCCGAACCCGTCGCACATGAAAATCGAGGTTGAAGTCCGGGTCGACCACCCAGCGCGGTGAGGCAGTCGGCAGCGTCGGCATCACCACCTTCTGGCGCAGCCGCAGCACCTTGCGTGACGCCTGCTCGAACACGGCGCGGAACCGATCCCAATCGGGAGTGGTGTCAAGCAGTTCGACGCTCATGATGCCCGAGCGGGTCCGGGGACTGGCCTCCCCGCGGTGTAGCAGCGTGTCGACGCCGTTCAGCTTCTGGGGCAGCCCCGCCGCATCCAACGGCACCCTGCTCATCGCGCGAACTCTCCTCCTGCATGGCGCTCCCCTAGCGGTCACCATGCAGTGTCCACGCTAGTCGGCGCCACCGTCGCGCGACGCAGGTTTCGTAGCTGTCGTAGGCTGCAGCGTCGAAATCGATAGCATCCTTGTCGATGGGCGATCTATGCACTCCTGCGGGCGCCTTGTTGTGAGAAAAGCCGACGATGGCGTGTAAATTACGGTGGTCCGTGCTTGCCCCCGTGGCGCAACGGATAGCGCAGCCGGTTTCTACCCGGTAGGTTGCAGGTTCGAATCCTGTCGGGGGTGCCAAATCTCGACCAATGCCCTGCTCATCTCACATTGAGCGCAGAGTGGCGCGTAGGTCCGACAACCCAGTTCCGGCACAGTTCACCGACGGTGAACTGTGCCGAGTTGAATACAGCTACCAGGGACTCGGCGCGTAATCCTTCAGGAAACAGCCGTGCACATCCTCGCCGGCTTCGCCACGCACGATCGGGTCGTACACGCGCGCGGCACCGTCGACCAGATCGAGCGGCGCGTGGAAACCTTCCTCGGCCAGCCGCAGCTTCGTCGGGTGCGGGCGTTCGTCGGTGATCCAGCCGGTGTCGACGGCGGTCATCAGGATGCCGTCCTGCTCCAGCATCTCCGCGGAACTGGTGCGGGTGAGCATGTTCAGCGCGGCCTTGGCCATGTTGGTGTGCGGATGTCCCGGCCCCTTGTAGGCGCGGCCGAACTGGCCCTCCATCGCTGAAACATTCACCACGTACTTGCGGCGGGCCGGCGAAGCAGCCATGGCCGGGCGCAGCCGGCTCACCAGAATGAACGGCGCGGTCTGATTGCAGAGTTGCACCTCCAGCAGCTCCATCGCATCGACCTCGTGCACGCGCTGGGTCCAGCTGTTGATCGAAGCGGTGTCGGGCAGCAGCCCACCGGCATCGATGGCGGTGCCCGCGGCGATCCGCTCGGGCGAGGCGCTGCGGGCGGTGAGCGCGAGCTCCATGATCGCGTGCGGGGTTTGATGCCCGGCGAGGCTTCCGGCCAGCGCCGCGGGATGGGCGTCGCTGACCCGGTCGAAGGTCACGACATCCACCTGCGACAGTTCCGCCGGCGGGGTGCGCTCGGCCTCGACCAGCGCGGCGTAGGAGCCCGGGGCCCGGCGCACCGTCTGGGCGGCATTGTTGATCAGGATGTCCAGCGGGCCCTGCTCGGCAACGGTATCGGCCAGCGCGACGACCTGAGCGGGGTCGCGCAGATCGATGCCGACGATGCGCAGCCGGTGCAGCCAGTCGGCGCTGTCCTCCATGGCGGCGAACCGCCGCACGGCGTCGTTCGGAAAGCGTGTGGTGATCGTGATGTGCGCGCCGTCGCGCAGCAGACGCAGCGCGATGTACATGCCGATCTTCGCGCGTCCACCGGTCAGCAGCGCCGTGCGCCCGGACAGATCGGTGCGGGCGTCCCGCTTGGCGTGGTTGAACGCCGCGCAGTCCGGACAAAGCTGGTGGTAGAACGCGTCGACCACGGTGTGGTGGGTCTTGCAGATGTAGCAGGGCCGCGACCGTAGCAGCGTTCCCGCCGAGGCGCCGGCCGCCGTGGACACCAGCGGTAGGCCGGCCGTCTCGTCATCGATGCGGCCCGGCGCTCCGGTGGCGGTTGCGGCGATGACGGCTTTGTCGGCCGCGGCCACCCCGTCCCGCTTGGCGTGCCTGCGGGCTTTGCGCACCGCCTTCCAGATGCCGGCGGTTGCGCGTCGCACCGCGACGGCGTCCGGGTGCTCGGGAGGCAACGATTCGACCTCGGACAGCACCTGCAGACATGTGCTGAGCTTGTCCGGATCGATCGCGTTCACCGCGCAATGGTACGGCGACTGCTGTTCCAGCACCTATTCCAGCGACTCAGAGCGACGCCCAGAACCGTGTCCAGCACCTCCCGCGCCGCGCGCGGATCCTCGATCATCCATGCACGAATACGACGGTCACACCGTCATGATGCACGGCCCGCCGATCGTGGCGCAGGCGTTTGGGTGCAGCTCACCCGTCTACGAGCCGCAATTCGTCGAATGCGGCCTCCAGCGTCGGGCTGATCGTGAGGATGGTCGCCAGCCCCACCAACTCCAGGGGACGTCGTGTCACGGGTCCGTCGGCAACGACGATGAAGGGGGCGTCCGGGGACAGCTGTTCCTGCGTCTCAACTAGCAGCGACATTCCGCAGGAGGCGAACATACTGGTCTCGGTCAGGTCGATGACCATTGCTGCCGGTTGCTTGTCCAGCGCCGTGGCGACGAGCTGACGCAGATCGGGCGCGGTGAGCATGTCCACGACACCGGAGCAGCCGATCACCACGGTTGTGCCGTGCCACGTCTCCGAGCAGACCAAAGTGGACGGGCTGGATACAAACTGGTGGGACATCGAATACCTCGCGAAAGCGTCGATTCGGGGCGCACCATCTCGCGGGCTGTTGCTCAACCGGGCTAGTCAGGACGCCAACTCTTCTTGAGCCTACGGCACGCGCCAGGCCGACGTGACCCGATGCGCACCCGCCTGGCACTCTCGAGGGGATAGTCGGCCACAAACCAGGGGGGTTCAGCGATAACGCGTCACAATACCGACGGTGACGGTGGTGACGGTGGTGACGGTCTGCTACCGGTCGGCACGCCGATCGACCTGGACAACTGCGCCCGGGAGCCGATCCACATTCCGGGCAGCATTCAGCCGCGCGGCGTGCTTGCGGTGGTACGCGAACCGGACTTCGAGGTCCGTCAGGTCAGTGCGAACGTCGCCGAACTGCTCGGTGTATCCGTGAACGACGTTCTGGGCAGGCATCTGTCGGCACTGATCGGCGCCGCACAGGCCGACCAGATCCAGCAGGCGGCATCCGCGTTCGGCGATCTGCGGCAGCGCAACCCGCTCGAACTCGATATCGACGTGGACGGCCGGGCCCGGGCATTCGACGCCCTGCTGCACCGCGAGCCGGGTGGTGTGCTGCTGGTCGAGCTCGAAGTCGCCTACGGCGAACGACCCTTCTCCTTCCCGAATACCTATCAGGCAGTGCGTAATTCGGTCGAGGAACTCAACCGTGCCACAACACTGACCGAGCTCTACGACACCACCGCCCGCGCGGTCCGGGAGCTCACCGGATTCGACCGGGTGATGGTGTACCGCTACGACCGGGATTACAACGGCGAGGTCGTCGCCGAACGCAAACGCGACGACCTGAACTCGTTTCACGGTCTGCACTACCCTGCCAGCGACATCCCGGCGCAGGCCAGGGCGATGTACGAAAAGAGCTGGCTGCGGCTGATATCCGACGTCGACTACACCCCGGCACCTTTGGTGCCGACCATGGACCCGGCAAGCGGCGCTCCGCTGGACCTCACCCACGCCACTCTGCGCAGTGTCTCGCCGATCCACATCGAATACCTGCAGAACATGGGTGTGCGGGCGTCGATGTCGATCTCGTTGCTGCGCCACGGCCGGCTGTGGGGATTGATCGCATGTCATCACTACGCCGGGCCGCATCTGCCGCCCTATGGCGCACGCGCGGCCGCGGAGTTCCTCGGCTCGACCTTGTCGTTGCGGCTCGTCGACCGGTTCGATGACGATCAGTTGCGCAAGCGACTGGCCGCGCAGTCGATGCTGGCCCAGCTGTCCGCCGCGACCCTGAACGACAGCGAACCGCTGGCTTCGGCGCTGCTGCGCTCCCCCGGTCTGCTCGACCTCCTGCCTGCCGCGGGGGTGGCGGTCAATGTCGGCGGGGAGTACCGCGCGCTGGGCTCGGTCCCGCCGGCCGAGATCGTGACCGCAGTGGCCGCCTGGGCCCAGCATGCCGGTGATGAGATCGCCAATGCCGAACGCCTTTCCGATGAACTCCCGGATTTGAATCTCAATCTGCACGACGCGGCCGGCGCGCTCGCGCTGAACCTGCCCGACGAGCAGTACGTGATTTGGTTCCGGCGTGAGGCAGTGTATTCGGTGGATTGGGGCGGCGATCCGCACAACAAGGCCATCGCCGTGCGGGAAGGGGACCGCGTTCGGCTGAGCCCCCGCAAGTCCTTCGAGAGGTGGCGCGAAGTCGTCGACAAGCGCTGCGAACCGTGGGCGGCGATTCACCTCGAGTCTGCCGAGTCGCTGCGGCGTCATCTTGTCGAAGAGCTCTACCGCCGTACCCGCAGCGCGTTGCATGTCGCCGAAATTCTGCAGCGCAGTCTGCTGCCCGCGTCAATCCCGACCATCGCGAACTGGGAGTTGTCCGCCGACTACCGACCCGCCGCTGGTGGTCGGGTGGGTGGCGACTGGTACGACGCCTTCGAGCTGCCCGATGGACGCATGATCGTGCTGCTCGGCGACGTCGCCGGACACGGCCTGACCGCGGCAGGCACCATGGCCCAACTGCGTAATGCGTTGCGGTCCCAGCTTTTTGCCGGTGCGACACCCGCGCAGGCGTTGGGGCAGCTCAATGCGTTCAGCCTGCACCTGATGCCGCGGACCTTCGCCACGGTGATCGCCGCGCGGATCGATCTGGACACCGGCTATACCGAGGCCGCATCGGCGGGTCACCTGATCCCTTTTCTCAGTGGTGGGGTGGTCACGGCTGCACCGATTCGGCTCTCACCGCCGATCGGTGTCAGGAGCGCCACCTACGCACACAGCGAGTTCGGCATCGCCAACGGGCAGAGCCTGACCATGTTCTCCGACGGTCTCGTCGAACGGCGCAGTTCCACGATCGACGACGGACTGGAGCGACTCGCGCGAACGCTGGCTCAGGCGGGGGATGCTACAGCGCCTGAGATCTCGACTGCCATGACGCCGGAGGACACCGATGACGACGTCACCGTCATCATGCTTCGGCGGCTCTGAGCAGTGCCGCCGCGCACCGGCGGTATGTTGTCGGTCATGCCTGTCAACGTCATCCTCGAACTGAAGATCAAGCCCGAGTGCGTCTCGACAGCGCGCGATGTCTTCCGCCGCGCCCTCACCGACACCCGTGCATTTCCGGGCAACCTCGGCACCGACGTCCTCGTCGATGAGAACGATGAAGGCCACTGGCTGATCTCTGAACTGTGGGAGTCCGTCGAAGCAGATGAGGCCTACCGTGCCTTTCGGGCCGGCGAAGGCAAACTGACCGAGGTGCCTGCGCTGCTGAGCGCTCCGCCGGTCAAGACTCGGTACACAACCAGCGACGTCTGAAAGTTCCGTGGGTGCCGCCGACGGTAGCCACGCCGAACACCTTGGCTCCCATGGCTCCTCCGAACGCCGGTCCGCTACCCACGGTGACGCCCGTCGGTGGCAGGCCTGAGTATCTCGGGTTCGATCTCGGTGACAGGCATCCCGGGAATCGCGATCTGCGTCCGGCGCGGTGTGCCGTGGTCAGATCGCCCCCGCGATCTCACCCAACCGTCTGCCCAGGCCCTCATCGGCGCGACGGTAGGTGTCTGCGGCGGTGTTGAGCTTGGCCGCATGATCCGTCAGTTGCTCATGGATGGCGGCG
>WOYS01000111.1:0-1371 GCA_011620645.1 Mycobacterium sp. | reverse complement strand
TGCGGCGGTGTTGAGCTTGGCCGCATGATCCGTCAGTTGCTCATGGATGGCGGCGCTGGCCTTGTCGATCGCCGGTGCCGCGAATTCGAGGGCGGCACCGCTGCGCAATTGGGGCACTCCGCCGGCGGCCCCGGCAAGGGACTGCCCGGCCGCCATCGCCGCGACGCATGCGCCCACATCACCTTCGGCCGACGCCGCCGCAACCAGTCTCGAGGGGTCGACGCGCAGCTTAGATGCCATGACGCTCATCCTAAGGTCACCTCGGCGCCACCCGACGCACCTCTTTTGGCGGCGCTGGTTCACACACCGCATACCAGCCGTCGTTGCTCGATATCGCCGCGCAACTCGGAGGCGATGTGCTCGATGTCGGTTGTGGCGATGGGCTTCTGCCGCAACGGCCTAGCGCCCGTCTCGCGCGCCATCACCGCGATCGATCCCGACGCGTCCGCTGCGCTGCGGGTCGCCCCGCCGCCCAAGGTTTGGGTGCGCGAAGATGCTTTCGACGCCTTCGATCCCAGATCAGAGCGATTCGGCCCGATGACTTGAGTGGCGAGCCTCCATAGCATGGATACGCGGACGGCGCTCGCCCGGGCGAGCGGCATGCTGAATCCGGGTGGCACCATCGCCGTGGTCGGTCTCAGCGCGAACAAGACTGTCCGCGACGGAGTGCCCTCTACTTCGGTTACCTATTGTGCTGGACGCCTGGGTGATTGGTCCCAATCCTCGTGCCGGACTGCGGCCGTGGCGTCCGGCATCACACTGCCGGTTCCCGGCGTCGAGAACGACCATCCGCCGACACCCGCACAGACAAGGTCCGTCGGCATGGACACCTGCGTCGGCACCGGCACCGGGAGCCCACTCACCGAAGGCATGTTGAGCTGGGGTGTCGGCAACATGCCAGTCAGGCCAGTTCCACTCGGCATGCCGAGCGACGGCTGCGGAAGCATCTCGGCCAAGATGCCCGTGACACCGGCCAACGGCGCCATGACCATTCCCGGAAATCCTGATACCGCACCCGCTCCGGGAGCAGCGACGCCGGGAATCCCGGCGAACGCAGTACCGGCAACGCCCGGGGCGACGGCCCCAACGGCACCCGCGGGCGCTGCGGCCTGAACCGCAGCCACTGCCGGAGCGGCAACAGCCTGGACTGCGCCGACCCCTCCCGTACTGGCCATCAGCGGCCCGACCACTGCGGCGTTCACTCCGCTGGCGCCGGTACCGCCGGTAACTGCGGCGCCAGTCGCACCTACACCAGCAGCTCCTGCACCGCCGCCCCCGCCCGCTCCGGCACCCGCACCACCCACGGGAATTGCGAGCGCGGCAACGTCTTGGATGGCGCCCGCGGCCGGGCCACCGACACCCGCCGCGTCC
>WOYS01000124.1 GCA_011620645.1 Mycobacterium sp. | reverse complement strand
ACAGCGATAAATCCCAAGGTCAAAGAGCCGCGCACCGACCTTTCCGGGATCCTGGGGCCCGGCTGGCCGTGCTGGTGCTCATAGTGCCGCCATCATCGCTGCTCGGATCTCGTCATCGTCGGCCGCGCGGTGTACCGCTGTGACGTTCTCGCGTTGGGGGCCGGGGTGTTCGCTACTTCTTGCCAGCGACAGAGGTCGCCGAGGCGGCGGTCCTGTTGCTACCGCCGACACTGGAGGCCGCTGGGGCGGCTATTTTCTTGCCGGTGCGAAGTGCCGCCGCGGTGGGAGTGGCGGTCTTGTGGCTGCCGAGCGATGCCGCCCCGCCGACAACTGCCCCGTTGATGTTGCAGCCCGGACCGACTTTGGTAATGGTCTGACCGGTTTACAGGATCGAGCCCGCGATGGCCAAGGCGGCTTAAACACCGAGCACCTGGTAGATCAGCCCGGCATACTTCTGGTCACGCTCGGACCCGGATAGTCCTTGCCCCATCTTGTTCATCACGTAGGCGAACGTCGTCCGGCGGTCCGGGTTCATCACGATCATCGAGCCGCCCCAGAAGCAGATTCTTTCGTCCGGAATGTACGGGAAAGTCTCTGGCTGTGGCAGCCCGAAGTCGATGCTCCACCGCAGCGGAACGCCTAGTACCCGGTCGATGCCGTTGGCCTGTTCTTGAAAGATCAGGTCGATGGTGGCCGGGCTGAGCAGTTGCACACCGTTGGCTTCGCCGCCCAACGAGATTGGCGACAGCGCGCGGGCGAGTGAGCGGGCGTTGCCGTGGCCGTTCACCGCCCCCATGTCCGCGCGCCGCCAGGCGATGGTGTCGGCGGCTTCGACGGTTTCGGCGTCGGTCGGCGTGGCATGAAACGTTTTGCGCATCGGGTGGTCCCCAGACACCGCGTCCAGCGGCACATCCAGTGGTGGTGGCGGAACCAGCTCGGCGATGCGGTCGTCGTCCTGGGCGCGGGCACCGATCTGAATGTCGGCGCCGAGCGGTTCGGCAATCTCTTCGCGCACAAACTCCTTCAGCGTCTTGCCGGTGACTCGGCGGACAATCTCGCCGACCAGATGGCCCTGGTTCAGGGCGTGGTAACCGGAGGCGGTGCCGGGCGGCCACCAGGGCGCCTGGCGGGCGAGTTGTGACGTCGACCTTTCCCAGTCGTACGTGTCCTCGATGGTGAACGGGGCGTCCCACCCGGGCACCCCCGACGTGTGGGCCAGGATATGACGGACCTCGATGTCCTGCTTGCCGTTGGCGGCGAACTCGGGCCAGTACTTCGCGACCGGCGCGAAGACATCCAGCTGGCCGCGATCGACCAGGATCAGCGCAGCGAGGGCGGTCACGGTCTTGGTGCTCGAAAAGAGATTTACGATGGTGTCCTCGCCCCACTCCACGGTTTTGGCCCTGTCGGCAAACCCGCCCCAAATGTCGACGACCGACTCACCGTCGATGTCGATCCCGATCGCGGCGCCCAGTTCGCCGCCCGTACTGATCTTTTCAGACAGCGCCTCCGCGACAGCGTGGAAGCGGCTGGCGCAGTGTCCGTGGACCACACCGGTAACCAAAGCGGCCTTGCCTTCAACGCTGCCCATGAACAGATTCTTTCCGGATCCCGCGCAAGCCATCCACGACAACATGCACGGCGATCCACCCAATCGCCACACCCATCACACCTTCACACGACACACGACACACGACACACGACACGGTGTCCTCTGGCGGAAGTTGGGTGTCTTCGTCCACGCCTAATCGCCTGCCGATGCTTCCATAGCGCCATCCGGAGTGCTTCCGACTCAACAATGTCACTACATGCGGCAAGCGCCGTGGTGGGTCTAGGAGAAGGCACCTTCGACTTCAGACTTCGAAGCCTCCGCGTTCGACGCGCTCACACCGCTCGTTCCCGGCGCCTGAACACCGCTCATTTTCGGCATCGGCACCGTCCACGATGCGGCCGTCGAGCACACCGATTGACTGGTTGAATCCTCGTATCACGCACCAGCATTCATACAGTTGAGAGCCTCTATATAGTCAAGCTATATAAAATGTGTGGACGATATCAGGACGATTGGGTAGGCGTCGACACTTTGAGGACATCACCATGCCCGCCGCCGACACCGTCGTGAGACTCGGCCGCTCA
Organism: Mycobacterium sp.; assembly: GCA_011620645.1. Taxonomy (GTDB): domain Bacteria; phylum Actinomycetota; class Actinomycetes; order Mycobacteriales; family Mycobacteriaceae; genus Mycobacterium. The sequence continues at coordinate 6,288 of WOYS01000124.1, read as the reverse complement.
GGCGAACTGCGTGCGAATCCGCTTCTGAGCCTTCTTCGCGGCCTTCTCGGCGCGCTGCTCTGTCTTCTTCGCGGTGTTCGCCCGCTTCCTGGCGGTCTCCGCCCAATCGAGGCCGCGGACCCGCGCGGTGTCGGCGAGCTCGGCGCCGCGTTCGAGGGCCACGCCGGCCAGCTCTGCGCCGTGTTCCCACGCCACCTCGGCCAGCTCTGATCCCCGTTCCCGCGCCACTTCGGCTAGCTCGGCGCCGCGCTCGCGCGCGACGTCGAGCAGCGGGGCAACACGCTCACTGGCGACCTCGGCAAGCTCACGGCCGTGTTCGGCACCTGTGTGCAAGCCGTGGCCGACTTTTTCGCCTACGGTGCCCAGCACCGTGGCACCCGACGCGGCGCCGACCGGCAGCGCCGCCGACACCGCCTGGGATGCACGCCGAGCCGCCTGTCGCCCGCGCCACCCCAGTGAGGGCTTGCCCTCGGTGTCGACCGACGCGATCATCAGGCCGCCGATGAGGCTCAGATCGGTGAGGAAATCCCGACGCAGCTGTGCTTTGCGCTCGGGATTGGATTCTGTCCAGAACAGATGCCCGCCGAGGCTGCCGGGAACGACCGTGCAGGCCAGTGCCGCCGAGGCGACTCTGGGCATCTTGCCGCTGGCCAACAGCAGACCACCGCCGATCTGGACACCCGCGTTGAGGCGGGCCAGCATCACGGGATCCTGCGGAACCATCGTCGCCGCCGGCCCGGGCAGCTTCCGCAGTCCCTCCACGGTCGGGCGGGCCGTCTCGGCGGCACGCTGGGGACTTCGTAGTGCATCGATACCCTGGCCGATGAACACAACCGACAGAAGCGGTCGCGCAACTCTGCGAATTAACATGGCTGCCTCATGCCCTTCCTGGTCGGCCCCGGTGCGCTACCACTGCCACCTACGCGGTCGACGAACTCGGCCGGCTGATGAGCGCAGCGCCGTCGGCGCCGATAAGGGAATCCGGCAACCGGAACGTCCACGGCGCCCCGTACACCACACCACCGCCAAAACCAGCCCCGTCTGCTTGGCCTGCCGACGCGGTACTTACTTCTTTTTGAAGGCGTCCTTAACCTTCTCGCCGGCGTCTTTGAGGTTGGACTTCGTCTGGTCGCGCTTGCCCTCATTTTCAGTGCTCTTGTCGCCGGTGACCTTGCCGACCGCTTCCTTGACCTTGCCGCCAAGCTCGTCGAGCTTGTTCTTCGCCTTATCCTCACCGCTCATCGTGTCTGCCCCTCCCTGGTGTGGGAATCGACCCCTGGTGTGGGAATCGACCTAGGGTGGCCGAAACCTCAGCCCGAGGTTAACGCGCGAGCCGGGAGCGCATCAGGGCCAAAAGACCCTGCCGCGTGATCACGCCACGGCGGGAACGTGGAACCCCTGATAGTCCACATACTTCGTCTCGTCCAGCGCCGACGGTTGGGACCAGACCCGATGAGTGATGAGATCGGCCCGCTCCGCGGCTGCCCGAACCCCCCGGTGAGTCCGGCCGTCGGGGCGAAGGGCCGCGCCGCTTCCAGCGCCGAGCGGGTGCGTACCGTGCGTTCGGCGAACCATGGTGCGGCCACTGCAGCGGGGCAGTAAGCGCGGGTTCGTCATTCCCTGCTGTCGCGCGCCGAGCGGCATGGGCTTGGTAGTCTCGACGGCATCGGGGCCGGATCACATCCGGATGGGGGAATCGCTTACCTGCACGTCTGCCACGCAGCCAGAAGCACGTGGCGTTACGAACGGGGAGTCGAGTGCATACCAGGCGCAGTGCATGACGTATTGCATCGGCGTCATGTTGGACAAGGGAATGATTTTTGCCTCGGACTCCCGGACGAACGCCGGCATGGACAGCGTCGCGAAGTTCGGTATTCGAGCGTCGGGGCAACCGGGTCATCGTTCTGCTGAGTTCGGGGAACCTGGCCGGTACTCAGGCCGTCATCAGCGTGTTGACGCAGCGCTGCGCTGAGGGCGATGCGGCCACCAATCTCATGGGTGCCCGGACGATGTTCGACGTCGTGAGGCTGGTCGCCGACGCGATGCGCGATATCGAGAAACGCGACGCCGGGTACCTGGAAGCGAACGATATCCGCTTCAACGCCTCGTTCATCGTCGGTGGGCAGATCCGCGGTGAACCGATGCGGCTGTTCCGGACCTATGCCGAGGGCAATTTCATCGAAACCGGGATCGACACGAACTTCTTTCAGACCGGCGAAACCAAGTACGGAAAGCCCATCCTGGACCGCGTGATCACCCAACACACGCCGCTGGCGGATGCCACGAAATGTGTTCTGGTGTCGTTCGATTCGACCATGCGCAGCAACTTGTCGGTGGGCATGCCAATCGACCTGATCTGCTACGAACGCGATAGCCTCGAAGTGCGGTGGCGGCGGCGATTCGATGCGGGGGACCCCTATTTCACCGCGCTCAGCGACGAATGGGGCGACGGGGTGCGGCAGGTGTTTCGCGATTTACCCGAGTTGCAGTGGTGACGGGTCGTCACGGCGGTGGACACGTCGTCATCACCTGTGAACACGGTGGCAACCGGATACCCGGCCGTATCGGCGGCTGTTTTAGGGACAACGGGCGCTGCTGGATCCTCACCGCGGGTACGACCCCGGTGCGCTGGTCATGGCGACGGCACTCGCCGACACCTTCCGGGCCCCGCTCGTGGCTTCAACCGCCAGCCGTCTGCTCATCGACCTCAATCGCTCGATCGGACACCCACACCTCTTTTCGGAGGCGACACGCGGCGCGTCGGCCGAGACCCGGGTACAGATCGTCAACGAGCATTACCGGCCCTATCGCGGGCAGGTCGAGTGTCTCGTCGGGCGAGCGGTGTCGCGCGGGCATCGCGTGATCCACATTTCGTCGCACAGCTTCACCGCGCAGTTGGACGGCAGGGTGCGCGGCGCCGACGTAGGTTTGCTCTACCACCCCGGGGGGCGCGGGGAGGCCGAGGTGTGTGCCCGCTGGAAGGAATCGCTGGCGCGGCATCCGCTGCGGAACTTCGGGTACGCCGCAATGACCCCTACGCGGGAAACGGAGATGGGTTGACCTCGCGCCTGCGCTTCGCGCCCAGCGACTACCTCGGAATCGAACTGGAGATCAAACCAGGGCATAGTCCTGGCCGCGGGCCGGCGCTGGACGGCGTTGCAGAGCGTACTGATCGATACGTTACGCACGGCACGTGCCGCCGGAACGCCCCATGATTAACACCATGCGCCAGATATCACAAGTGAGAACACTTTTCACCACCCACGCCCGCAGCCATGCGCGCGCTCACTTGGCCGATACCGGAGACCAATGATGCGAATCCACGTCGGCTTCGAAATGATCTACGACTGCCCACAGCCCACCCCGATGACATTCAATCTCAACGTGCACTTCACCCGCGTGTCCGCTCTCGTCGGCCGCGACGATCTGGTGTTCGACCCGCCGGTTCCGATGGCCGCCTATCGTGACGGCTTCGGAAACTGGTGCACCCGCATTGTTGCGCCCGCAGGCCGCACCCGCGTCACAGCCAATGCGCTCGTCAACGATTCTGGCCTTCCCGACGTCATCGTTCCCGCGGCGCAACAGATTCCGGTGCCCGACCTGCCCGAGGACACGCTCGTTTTCCTGCTCGGGAGCCGGTATTGCGAAACCGATCGACTGTCCCAAACGGCATGGAATCTCTTCGGGCAGACGCCAACGGGATGGGGCCGCGTCCAGGCAATCTGCGACTTCGTTCACCGACATATCACCTTCGGCTACCAGCATGCGCGCAACACCCGCACAGCGCTGGAGGCGTTCAACGACCGAGTCGGGGTCTGCCGTGATTTCACCCACCTTGCCGTGGCTTTCTGTCGCTGCATGAACATCCCCGCGCGCTACTGCACCGGGTACCTCGGCGACATCGGTGTGCCACCGGCGGACGAGCCGATGGACTTCTCTGCCTGGTTCGAGGTGTTCCTCGGCGGGCAATGGCACACCTTCGACGCCCGCCACAACACCCCGCGCATCGGCAGGATATTGATCGCGCGTGGCCGCGACGCCGCCGACGTGGCGCTGAGCAACACCTTCGGCCCCACCACACTGACCAGCTTCAGGGTCTGGACCGACGAAGTACCCGCCGGTTAAGTCAGGCAGCGCTGCGCGGGCGACATCGCCGCCGACCGGTGAGGCAGCGAACTCGTAACGGCCAACGTCTATACCCTTCACCTGTGGGGCGAGAAATTTAAGCAGCCAACAAGGCTGCTTATCTCGAGGCGCTGTACACGCCCCTGCCCTCATGTGCTCGGATTTGGACGCTAGCGATTGTCCCTCATCGTGAGCAAGACAGCTTCGCTGATCACGCAGAGCGTCTGGCCACTGTCGTCGGTCAATTTAGCTGTCGCACAGAAACTGCTCTCCGTGCGGTGCGACAGATAGATCCCAACCTCGATGGTTTCCGGCCAGGATAGCGTCCCATGGTTTGGTGGACTTCGGATCTGGCGTGGTTCACGCGTAGTGATCAACGAGTCATGTTGAACGCTATGCGATTTGGTGTTGTTTGGCAAGTGCCGCGGCGGCGTGTTTCGTGGCGATGACGGCGCGCAGTTCGTCCATGGAGACATCGGAGAGGTAGCGGCGGGTGACCTGCCATTCGTCATGGGCTTCGATGACCACCGCGGTGGCCAGGCGCAGGAACGCCGCGGGGTTGGGGAAGATCTCCACGACGTCGGCCCGACGCTTGATCTCCTTGTTCAAGCGTTCGATGGGATTATTCGACCAGATTTTGGCTCTACTGACTGATCCGTGGGTGTTTGGTGCGTCCCGGTAGCGCAGGTCGGTGGCCGCCGAGGGCGAGCATGGCCAGGGCGATGAGTGCTTCGGGTGAGCGGAATCCGAACGCGATGCGGGTCAGGAGCCGGATTTTGGTGGTGGTGGATTCGATCAGTCCTTGCGAGAGGCCGTGGTCGAGTGCGGCGTCGATGGCCACTCGGTGTCGAACGATGCGGCCGGCCAGTTCCACGAATGCCGGGATGCGACAACGCCGTGCCCAGGAGATCCACCGATCCAGAGCCTGTTTGCCTTCCTCGCCCTTGACCGTAAACACATGCCGTAAGCCCTCTTTGAGCAGGTAGGCGCGATACAGGCGGGTGTCAGTCTTGGCGACCCAGGCCAGTTTGGCGGTTTGGCGTTCGGTGAGGTCCTCGGGGTTCTTCCACAGCGCATAGCGGGCGCCCTTGAGCTTGCGGGCGCGTTCATGGGCCGGCCGCGGCGCGGTGTCCCTGCTGGGCCGGCCGCGGCCCCACGTGGGCTCGCTGCGCGCCAGGGTTCGCGCATCGTTCCAGGCCCGGCGCCGCTCGACATCGAGCGCCTCGGTGGCCCAGGCCACCACATGAAACGGATCCGCACAACGGATCGCACCCGGGCAACGTTCGGCGACCACGTCGGCGATCCAGTCGGCGGCATCAGCGGAGACGTGGGTGATCTGCGCGCTCCGCTGCTCACCGAGGGCGTCGAAGAACCGGCGCAGCGTCTTGGTGTCGCGCCCGGGTGCGGCCCACACCAGCCGGCCGCTGTCGTGGTCAACCACCACCGTCAAATACTTGTGGTGACGTTTGTAGGAAATCTCATCGATGCCGATCCGGCGCAGGCCCGCGAACCGGTCGAAGGTCTTTTCGGTGTCGGCCCACACTCGGGCCACGATCGCCCCCACCGTGCGCCAGGCGACCCGCATCAACTCGCACACCGCGGTTTTCGAGCACGCCACCGCCAGCCAGGCCACCGTGTCATCGAAGGCCAAGGTATGTCCGGCGTGATGACGCGCCCACGGCACCGCCACCACCGTGGGCCCGTGGGTGGGGCAGTTCACCCGCGGCGCGGCGGCCTCCAACACCACCTGCACCGTGCCCCAATCCAGGCCGCGCCACCGACGCCGCCCCTCACCGCGGTCATACCGGCGCCCTGCGGCCGCAGCGGCCACAACGCCGTGAGACCCCGCTGCGTGGCCGCACCCGCGCCACCACCAGCGTGTCGCCGTCGGCGTCGGCGGTCCTGGCCTTCGAATTCCTCGAACTCGATGTCTTCGATCACGGTGCGCTGGTCGACACCCAGCAGCGCACGAAATAGCCTCACATTGCGCACGTCGTTGCCCGCTCCTTCGGTTACTGACCTTCGACAAGCCAGACACCTTAAGCGACAACGACGTGCGCCCTCTCAGATCAACAAACCCACCCACGGAAGTGTCAGAAGTGAATCAAGGTTTAGGCCGGTTCAGGGCGCGACGGGGGTAGGCCCGCACATCGGCGCGGCGAC
>WOYS01000121.1 GCA_011620645.1 Mycobacterium sp. | reverse complement strand
CCGACACCGGCGCGGGCGACGATCTTGAGCTTCGGCGCGGCGGCGATGACCTCGGCGTCCACGGTGGTAGCGGAGCGCACCAGCAGGGCATCGGCGTCGGCGACGGCGGCCAGCAGTTTCGGACGGTCCGGGCCGTCCACCCAGCGGACCTCGACCTGGTCGCCGAGAGCGGCGACGGTCGACTCGGCAAGCTTGTCGGCGATCAGTACAACGGGAAGACTCACGCGGGTCAGCCTAATGTGTGGCGCTCGGCACCTCGACGAGCCACTACCACGTGCGGCGCGCGTGCGTTCTACTGAAGGAATGGACGTCACCGTCGTCGGAAGTGGCCCCAACGGGCTCACCGCAGCCGTCATCCTGGCCAGGGCCGGATTGTCGGTGCGAGTCATCGAGGCGCAGACCACTGCCGGCGGCGGTGCGCGCACCCTGCCCGATCCCGAGTTTTCCGATGTCAGCCACGACATCTGCTCGGCGGTGCACCCGCTGGCGCTGGCCTCACCGTTCTTCGCGGCCTATGATCTGCAGGCGCGCGGCGTTCGGTTGTCGGTACCGGAGATCTCCTACGCCAGCCCCTTCACCGACCGGCCCGCGGCGATCGGCTATCGCGATATCGGGCGCACCTGCGCCGAACTGTCCGACGGCGATTCGTGGCGACGGCTGCTCGGACCGCTGGCCGCCGACTGTGATGGGGTGGTGGGCCTGCTGCTCGGCGACAAGCGCTCCCTGCCCCCGTCGATCGCCGCCGCGCTGAAAGTGGCGCCCCGGCTGCTGGCGCAGGGCAGCCCGCTGTGGGGCACGCTGAAGGGCGAAGACGCCCGCGCTCTGTTCACTGGTGTTGCCGGACATACGATTTCGCAGATGCCGTCACTGGTGGCCTCGGGCGCCGGTGTGCTGCTGGCCACGCTGGGCCACGCGGTCGGCTGGCCGATTCCGGTCGGCGGCTCCCAAGCCATCCCCGATGCTCTGATCGCCGATCTTCGTGCGCACGGCGGCGAACTCGTCCTCGGCGAGGAGGTCACCCAGGCGCCGGGAGGTGTGGTGCTCTACGACACGGCACCCACGGCGTTGTTGTCGATCTACGGCGCGACCCTGCCGCCGCGCTACGCGAAGGCCCTGCAGCGTTACAGCTACGGTCCCGGCGTGGCCAAGGTCGATTTCGTGCTCTGCGGCGAAATCCCCTGGCGTGATCCACGTCTCGCGCACGCCCCGACGCTTCATCTGGGCGGCAGCCGGTCGCAGATGGTGCTGGCCGAGGCAGAGATCGCCGCCGGCCGGCACGCGGACTGGCCGATGGTGCTCGCCGCCCTGCCGCATATCGCCGACCCCGGCCGCATCGACGCGCAGGGCCGCCGCCCGCTGTGGTCGTACGCGCACGTACCGGCGGGGTCGACGGTGGACATGGCCGAGGCCGTCACCGACCTCTTCGAACGGTTCGCCCCCGGCTTCCGTGACGTGGTCGTCGGGGTGCGCAGCGTGCCGGCTTCCCGGATGACCGCGCACAACGCCAACCTGGTCGGTGGCGATATCGGCGTCGGCGCCAACAACATGCGCAGCGCCATCGCCGGTCCCACGGCGCGGCTCAACCCGTGGTCCACCCCGATCCCGAACGCGTATCTGTGTTCGTCGGCGGCCCCGCCCGGCGGTGGTGTGCACGGGATGGCCGGCTTCTATGCCGCGCGGACCGTGCTCAAACGTGAGTTCGGTATCCGCGAACTTCCTAAACTGGCGCCATGACCAAACTCGCCGTCATCTACTACTCGGCCACCGGCCATGGCACCTCGATGGCCGGGCGCGTGGCTGCCGCCGCGCAGGTCACGAGGCCACGCCCCGAGACGCGAAATGGTTGCTACCGAGCATCCGGTAGCAACCATTTCGGGTAGTTCAGCGAATTACGCGGTCTCGGTGATCGGCCGGTCGACCCAGCTCATCAGGTCGCGCAGCTTCTTGCCGGTGACCTCGATCGGGTGCTCGGCGTTCGCCTTGCGCAGACCCTCGAGCTCCTTGTTGCCGTTCTCGACGTTGGCGACGAGGCGCTTGACGAAGGTGCCGTCCTGGATGTCCTTGAGGATGTCCTGCATGCGCTTCTTGGTGTCGGCGTCGATGACGCGCGGGCCCGACAGGTAGCCACCGAACTCGGCGGTGTCGGAGACCGAGTAGTTCATCCGGGCGATGCCACCCTCGTAGATCAGGTCCACGATGAGCTTGAGTTCGTGCAGCACCTCGAAGTAGGCCATCTCGGGGGCGTAGCCGGCCTCGACCATGACCTCGAACCCGGTCTTGATGAGTTCCTCGGTGCCACCGCACAGCACGGCCTGCTCACCGAACAGGTCGGTCTCGGTCTCTTCCTTGAAGGTGGTCTTGATGATGCCGGCGCGGCCGCCACCGATGGCGGAGGCGTACGACAGCGCCAGGGCCTGACCCTCACCCTTGGGATCCTGGGCGATGGCGATCAGGCAGGGCACACCCTTGCCGTCGACGAACTGGCGGCGCACCAGGTGGCCGGGGCCCTTGGGGGCGACCATGCCGATGGTGATGTTCTCGGCCGGCTTGATCAGTCCGAAGTGGATGTTCAGGCCGTGGCCGAAGAACAGCGCATTACCGTCCTCCAGGTTGGGCTCGATGTCATTGGTGAAGATCTCGGCCTGCGCGGTGTCCGGCGCGAGCAGCATGATCACATCGGCCCACTTGGCGACCTCGGCCGGGGTGTCGACCTCCAGGCCCTGTTCCTCGACCTTGACGCGGGACTTCGAGCCCTCTTTGAGGCCGACTTTGACCTGCACGCCCGAGTCACGCAGCGACAGCGAATGGGCGTGGCCCTGGCTGCCATAGCCGATCACCGCGACCTTGCGGCCCTGGATGATCGACAGATCCGCGTCGTCGTCGTAGAACAGTTCGATTGCCACTGAATTTTCCTTCTCTTTTGTCTCTTTGATTCGTTCTGTGAAAGCTATTTGGCGGTGCCGATACCGCGCGGTCCGCGCGACAGCGAGATGATGCCGGACTGCACGATTTCCCGAATACCGTACGGCTCGAGCACCCGCAGGAATGCCTCGAGCTTCGCCGGCGTCCCAGTGGCCTCGATGGTCAGCGACTCGGTGGACACGTCGACAACCTTGGCACGGAACAGATTGACCGCCTCGATCACCTGGCTACGAGTGGTCGCGTCGGTGCGCACCTTGATGAGCGCGAGCTCGCGCGACACCGACTGCTCCTCGTCCTGCTCGACGATCTTGATCACGTTGATCAGCTTGTTGAGTTGCTTGGTGACCTGCTCCAGCGGGAAGTCCTCGACCTCGACGACGATGGTCATCCGGGACAGGTGCTTCTGCTCGGTGGCACCGACGGCGAGGGACTGGATGTTGAAGCCACGCCGGGAGAACAGCGCCGCGACGCGCGCCAGCACACCGGGTTTGTCCTCGACGAGCACCGACAGCGTGTGGGTGGAGACGGTGCTCATCAGGCGTGCCCCTCTTCCGAATCGAACAGCGGCCGGATACCGCGGGCGGCCTCGATCTCGTCATTGCTGGTTCCCGCGGCCACCATCGGCCACACCTGTGCGTCGGCGCCGACGATGAAATCGATGACGACGGGCCGGTCGTTGATGGCGCGCGCCTGGTTGATGACGTCCTCGACGTCTTCGGCACGCTCACAACGCAGTCCGACACAACCCATGGCCTCGGCCAGCTTCACGAAATCGGGAATCCGGCGGCTGTGGGTGGACAGGTCGGTCTGGCTGTAGCGCTGTTCGTAGAACAGCGTCTGCCACTGCCGCACCATTCCCAGGTTGCCGTTGTTGATCAGCGCCACCTTGATCGGCGCCCCCTCGATGGCGCAGGTGGCCAGCTCCTGATTGGTCATCTGGAAGCAGCCGTCGCCGTCGATCGCCCACACCTCGGCCTCCGGCCGGGCGAACTTGGCGCCCATCGCGGCCGGTATCGCGTAGCCCATGGTGCCCAGGCCGCCGGAGTTCAGCCAGGTCTTCGGGTTCTCGTACTTCACGAACTGCGCGGCCCACATCTGGTGCTGACCCACACCGGCGACATACACGGCCTCGGGTCCGGCGATCTGGCCCAGTTTCTCGATGACGAACTCGGGACTCAGGCTGCCGTCGCTCTGCGGGCCGTAGCTCAAGGGGTAGGTCGACCTGACGCTCGACAGGTATTCCCACCAGTTGCCCAGACCCAGCGACGCCGCATTCGTCTCATCGCGGCGCAGGACCTCCAGCAGATCGGTGATCACGTTGCGGACATCACCCACGATCGGCACATCGGCATGCCGGTTCTTGCCGATCTCCGCCGGATCGATATCGGCGTGGATCACCTTGGCGCCGGGCGCGAAGGAATCCAGCTTGCCCGTGACGCGATCATCGAAGCGGGTGCCCAGGGCGATCAGCAGGTCACTCCTCTGCAGCGCGGCCACCGCAGCAACCGTGCCGTGCATGCCGGGCATACCCATGTTCTGCGGATGGCTGTCCGGGAACGCACCGCGGGCCATCAGCGTGGTGACCACCGGGATACCGGTCAGCTCGGCCAGGTCCATCAGTTCGGCAGTGGCCTCACCGCGGATGACGCCGCCACCCACGTACAGCACCGGCTTGCGCGCCTCGGCGATCAGCCTGGCCGCCTCGCGCACCTGGCGGTTGTGCGGCTTGGTGTTCGGCTTGTAGCCCGGCAGATCAAGAACCGGCGGCCAGGCGAAGGTGCACTCCGCCTGCAGGACGTCCTTGGGGACGTCGACGAGAACCGCTCCGGGCCGACCGCTGCCGGCGATGTGGAAGGCCTCGGCGATGACCTGCGGGATGTCGTCGCCGTGACGCACCAGGAAGTTGTGCTTGGTGATCGGCATGGTGATGCCGGAGATATCGGCTTCCTGGAAGGCATCGGTGCCGATCAGGGCGCGTCCAACCTGCCCGGTGATGGCGACCACCGGGATGGAATCCATCTGGGCGTCGGCCAGCGGGGTGACCAGGTTGGTCGCACCGGGGCCGGAGGTGGCCAACATCACGCCGACCTTGCCGGTGGCGTGCGCGTAACCACTGGCGGCGTGGCCGGCGCCCTGCTCATGTCGCACCAGAACGTGACGGAGCTTCTGCGAATCGTAGAGCGGGTCGTAGACCGGCAGGACTGCGCCGCCGGGGATACCGAAGATCACCTCGACACCGATCTCCTCCAACGACCGCACGACCGACTGCGCGCCGGTCATCCGTTGCGGTGCAACATGGTTCGCTTTCAGCTCCGCCTTCTTGGCCGGCTTGGCGACGGTCTCACTGCCGGTCGCGCGCTGGGTGGGCTCCGGCGGTCGCGTCGTGGGTGCGCTCACTGTTTCCTCTTTGGTTCTGGTTGATCGGGTTGCGTCTGTGGTGTTGTGACGGTCGGTGACAGCAAAAAACCCCCGCCAGCGGAGTCCGCTGTACGAGGGTTGGCGCGTCGATGCTGTTGGCTAGGCCCGGCAGAGAGCTAGCGCGGCATCAACGCGCCAACCAATTACTACGAGCTTGTCCGGGGTGTACATAACAGCTGACGGTAGCCGCCGCACTGCTCAAAGGTCAAATTGCCTTCGCTGCATCAACCTCGCCGGAAAGTCGGCCACACCGGCGATGAGAGGATGTCGGGGTGAGTGCCCCTTCCCCGCTCGTCATCCGCATCTCCCCGATGGCCCACATTGCGGTGGTATTCCTCGTCCTCGGGCTGGCGGCGCTGGTGTTCGTCTGGCCCAGCTGGACGCAGGTGCTGTTCGTGCTTCCGGTGCTTGTGTCGGCGGCCGTCATCCGCTACCGCACTGTGGCCGACCGTGATCAGGTGACCGCGCGCACGTTGCTGCGCAGCCGGACCGTGCAGTGGGAGCAGATCGAGGGATTGCGATTCACCCGATCGTCCTGGGCCAAGGCACGGCTCACCGATGGCAGCGAAATGACGCTGCCCGCAGTGACTTTCGCGATATTGCCGCTGTTGACCGCGGCCAGTGGCGGCCGCGTCCCGAACCCGTACAGCTGAGGGATCAGCCGAGCGGGTTGGCTCCGTTGAGCAAGATCCAGATGCCGACGCCGACGCCGATCCCGAGCAGCAGCGCCAGAAACGATCCGATGAACGGCCGTCGTGCCCAGCCACGTCCGGCGTCCAGGCCGTAGCGTCCGGGACCGGTCAGCGTCAGCGCCGCGGCAACGAAGACCAGGGTGACCTGGTGCTCGTTGCCGGACGGGATCACGAAGTCGACGAAGCTCGCGCCGGGTTCGGCGGCGATGGAAGCCAGCAGCGCATTGATCAGATAGGCGAGCGCGGCGGCCGCGGCCAATGGGGTGAACAGCCCGAGTACGAGCAGTACCCCGGCGACGATCTGCGCTCCCGCGCCGGCATAGGTGAGCAGACCGGCCTGCTGATAGCCGAGTTCGGCCAGCGAGCCCTCGAAACCGCTCAGGCCCGAGCCGCCCCACCAGCCGAACATCTTCTGCAGGGCGTGCACGATCAGCAGGGCGCCGAGACCGACCCGCAGCACCATCAGGCCCAGATCGGTGGTGCCCCGCTGGCCGGCGACCTTGATCTGCCGATCAGCGTCATACGGCTCGATCTCGGCCGGAGCTACCGGCGTCGCGGCGTAGGGGTTGGACCGCGCCGGTGAGACATAGGGCAGCGGCTCGGGATCGTTCAGCAGCGCGAAGGCCGGTAGATCCGGCCTCAGGGAGTCGGCCGAGCCGATGGTGTCGTAGCGCGGGATGGCGGTGGTCTCGAAGTCTCCCCCGTAGGTCGACGAGGGAAGGTCTTCTTCCGGGTCGACCAACCGCGCCGACTCAGGCCGTTGCCAGTCGGTCAGCTTCTGAGGTTCAGCGGTCACGGATGCCAGCGTAAGTGCAAGTCACCGCAGAACCAGGGATTGGCGCGGCGCAGTATGCAGCGTATCCACACCGTTGCCGAGTTGTGACACACCCCGGGCGAGCGCAGCGACGGGAAGACACACCCCGGGCGAGCGCAGCGACGGGAAGACACACCCTGGGCGAGCGCAGCGACGGGAAGACACACCCCGGGCGAGCGCAGCGACGGCCTCCGTGGCGCATACCGCCCGGCGATCCGTAACCTGGCCTGCATGAGACGGGGCGGACCGACACGGAGCATGCCGGCGCGACTGGCCGTGCTGCTGTGTGCGGCATTGCTGGTCGGATCCGGATGCGCGCGGTTCGACGACGCCCAGTCGCAACCGTTCACCACAGAACCCGAGATGGCGCCCCCACCGCCCGCCACGCCCGAACCGCCGCCGCCGCTGCCGGGCACCCCATTCCCGAAGGCGTGCCCGGCGCCCGGTGTGATGCAGGGCTGCCTGGAAAGCACGAGCGGACTGATCATGGGCGGCGACAGCCAGTCGGCCCTGGTCGCCGAGCGGACCAGCGGCGTCATCAAAGAGGTGTCCACCAAGGCGGAGCCCGTGGTCAAGCTGACCATCCCGGTCGATCCGGCCGGCGACGGCGGGCTGCTCGACATCGTGAAATCGCCGACCTACCCGCAGGACCGGCTGATGTACGCCTACGTCAGCACCCCTACCGACAACCGGGTGGTCCGCATCGCCGACAGCGACCCGCCCAAGCCGATTCTCACCGGGATCCCGAAGGGCCCGACCAACAATGCCGGAGCGCTGGTCTTCACCAGCCCGACCACCCTGCTCGTGCTGACCGGCGACGCCGGCGATCCGGCGCAGGCCAACGATCCGGCGTCGCTGGCCGGCAAGGTGCTGCGCATCGAGCAGCCGACCACCGTGGATCAGGCGCCTCAGACCACCGCGCTGTCCGGGATGGGCGCCGGCGGCAGCATGTGCGTCGACCCGTCCGACGGCTCGCTGTATGTCACCGACCGCACCCCGTCGGCGGATCGGATTCAGCGCATCACCAAGGATTCCACCGTGTCGACGGTCTGGACGTGGCCGGATCGTCCCGGGGTCGCAGGCTGCGCCGCGCTCGACGGCACCGTGCTGGTGAACCTGGTGAACACCAAGCAGACCGTGGCGCTGCGGTTGGCTCCCGACACCGGCGCGGTCACCGGCGAACCCGAGGTGGTCCGTCAGGATCAGCACGGCCACGCGTGGGCGCTCGCGGTGTCCCCGGACGGCAACATCTGGGGTGCGACGGTGAACAAGACCTCCGGTGACGCCGAAAAGCTCGACGACGTGGTCTTCCCGCTGTTCCCGTCCGGTGGCGGCTTCCCGCGCCCTAACGCCGACAAGACCTAGGAACAGGCGGCCAGCACCAGTTCGCGCACCCGCGCCGCGTCGGCCTGCCCCTTGGTCGCCTTCATCACCGCGCCGACGATGGCGCCGGCAGCCTGTACCTTGCCGCCACGGATCTTGTCCGCGACATCGGGGTTGGCGGCCAGCGCCTCGTCGACCGCTGCCTGGATCAGCGAATCGTCGCGCACCACGACCAGTCCGCGGTCGTTCATCACCTGTTCCGGCTCACCCTCACCGGCCAGCACACCCTCGATGACCTGCCGGGCCAGCTTGTTCGAAAGCTTGCCCTCGTCAACGAGTTTCACCACCGCGGCCACCTGGGCGGGCGTGATAGCGAGTGCCTCGAGTTCGGCCCCGACCTCGTTGGCCTTCTGCACCAGGAAGTTGCCCCACCAGGCGCGCGCGGCCTCGCTGGACGCACCCTGGGCCACCGTTGCGGCCACCAGATCGATCGCCCCGTTGTTGACCAAGTCGCGCATCACCTCGTCGGAGATGCCCCACTCCTGCTGAACGCGGTTGCGCACCAACCACGGAAGCTCGGGGATGGTGCTACGCAACTTCTCGACCAGTTCGGCGGAGGGAGCCACCGGTTCCAGGTCCGGCTCCGGGAAGTAGCGGTAGTCCTGTGCGGTCTCCTTGCTGCGGCCGGCATTGGTGTGCCCGTCCTCGTGGAAATGCCGGGTCTCCTGGGTGACGGTGCCACCGGACCGCAGCACGGCTGCCTGGCGGCGCATCTCGTAGCGGACGGCGACCTCCACGCTCTTGAGGGAGTTGACGTTCTTGGTCTCGGTGCGGCTACCGAACTCGGTTGCGCCCTTGGGCTTCAGCGACAGGTTGGCGTCACAGCGCATCGATCCCTGGTCCATCCGCACATCGGACACATCCAACCCGCGCAGCAGATCACGCAGCGCGGTGACGTATGCGCGCGCGATCTCCGGGGCCCGCTCGCCGGTGCCCTCGATCGGCCGGGTGACGATCTCGATCAGCGGCACACCGGCGCGGTTGAAGTCGGCCAGCGATGTGGTCGCACCGGAGATCCGGCCGGTGTCGCTACCCAGGTGGGTGAGCTTGCCGGTGTCCTCTTCCATGTGGGCGCGTTCGATCTCGATCCGCCAGGTGGTGCCGTCGTCGAGCGGCACATCAAGGTGGCCGTCGATCGCGATCGGCTCGTCGTACTGGGAGATCTGGTAGTTCTTCGGCTGATCGGGATAGAAGTAGTTCTTCCGGGCGAAGCGTCCCCATGGCGCGATCTCGCAGTTGAGCGCCAGCCCGATCCGGATCGCCGATTCCACGGCGGCCTGGTTGAGCACCGGCAGCGACCCGGGCAGGCCCAGACACACCGGGCAGACCTGGGTGTTGGGTTCGGCACCGAACTTGTTGGCGCACCCGCAGAACATTTTGGTGGCGGTGGACAGCTCGACGTGCACTTCCATGCCCATCACGGGGTCATACGCGGCGATGACGTCGTCGTAGTCGAGGAGTTCGGCGATATCGACACTCATATCGACGATCCTAGTGCGAGCTGGTCAGGCCAATCCCGGGTGCACGCGAGGAATCAGGCCCAAGGCGGCGTCACTTCATGGTGGCGACGTTGCGCCAGAAGTTCTGCAGCCAGCAGGCCGGTCGCGTCCAAGTCGTGAATCGCTGTCAGCGGCGCGATCTGGTTCGTACCGTCGACGACGGCCGGGCGCAGCCCCCAGGTGTTGTGCACCGGCACGGCCAGCGCCGCCGTCAACGACCGGGTGTACTGGCTGAAACGCTGCTGTCTGGGCACCAGCCTGTCGCCGTGGTGCAGATACTCGACCCGGCGCTGGCTGTAGTCATCGGTGAAGCCGACGTCATGATGCGGTGCCAGCACCAGGCAGGTGCCCTCGCGCTGAAGCCACTGACTGATCGCGTCGATCTCCTCCGGGTCGGCGTCCTGCTCGGAGGGCAGGTGATCGAGCCCGAACACCATCAGGGTGTCGGTATCGGCCAGGATCCGTTCGTCGATCGGTAATCGGTAGCCGGCTTGGTCGATTCGCTGGAACACCGCGACGGGGTGCCCGGTTGCCTCCTCGGCCAGCGCCTGGAACGCCAACGTGGACCGATGGAAGAGTTCGAGCGTGCCGGGGATTCCCTGAAGGAAATTCGCCGCGTCGTACTCGGGTGTCTCGTAGGCCGGCCACTCCCACCGATAGCTCCACGTCCAGTAGATGCTGATCCGGCGTCGACCGTTGTGCGGTCGCGGTACATGGGTCTGGTTATACGTACGCGCAGCGGTCATGATCATCCCCCCGTGTCGAGTGCCGCGAGGTACCTCATCGCCGACATACCCGGCAGAAAGAAGTACGCACCACCGGTGAGGGTGGTGAATGCCGGCAAACCCTTGTGCACCTTGCGGATCGGACGTTTGGGAACGGTGAAATCCAGCGTGTAGGTGGCACCACGCCGGATCATCCGGCGACGGTTCATGTAATGCGCGGTGTCACGCGAGTTGAGCCGGCGGGCGTGTGAACCCAGCGGGCAGGCGTACCCGTGCGGATCCATCTCCTTGTAGTTGAAATCGTTGTTGCGCATGGGGTCGGCGCCCAACTCCGGATCGTCGTGCTCAGGCGCCAGGACCAGTGGCGCGCCGCTGCGCCAGCGGCCCATGAACTTGGCCGCCAGCAGTTCCTGCTCCTCGGGGGGTCTCCGCATGATCGCTCAGGTACTCGCGAAACGTTCCGACGTGCTCCTGCAGTCTTCGGTAGGCCATGAAGCTGCCATTGCGCGACAGGACCTCGGGCTGAGGAAGATTCGCGACCGGACCGTTCTCATCCGGGTAGCCGAGGATGAACTCTCCTGGTTCCAGCGCCTCGCCGGAACCCGGTGTCGGCTCCTCGCCCGATCCCTTCATCACCGGCTGGGACAATCGATCCCGGAAGCCGAAATGGTCGTGCGCGTAGTTGAACGGTGGCGACGCGTTCAGGTCGAGGTAGGACAGGCTGCGCACACCGTCCGTGCGAGCGAGCAGTTTGTCGTGTTCCGCGATGGATCGGGCACACTGCTCCTCGGTGCGGGAGAACAGGATCGCGATGGCATGCACATCGTCGCCGGCCAGCCCGCCGACCCAGTGTTCGGGCGCGCACGTGCCGGTGTCACCGAGGATGCTGGCCCTGGCCGCCATGCCTTCGCGGAACTCGCCGGGAAAGGTGGCCAGTGATTCCTCGGACACGCCGAGCGCACGCAGGCCGGTCCAGGTGAACGCCAGGGTGACCCACCGGTCGGATTCGTCCATGGTCGATGTGGCGTCGGACGCGGACTGCACCCGATCGGGCAGCTCCGTCAGCCAGGCGCGTCCGCTGGCCGGGGTGTCGAACGTCAGGAACTCGTAACGCCCGGTGATCGCCGGCGTCCTGGTCAGCAGGATGTGCTGGATATCGTCGAATTCGAGCGCTTCGGTCACTGCATCTGGTCGAGCATGGTCGAGAACGCGGCCTTGAGCTTCAGCGCCTTCTTGATCTCGTCGGCGGTGACGTAGGGATACTCGCCGTACTCGAGGAAGCTGGGCACCTGGTGATCGCGAACGAACTTGATGAAGGCCTCGGGGTTCTCCTTCCAATCCTCCGGGAACCCTTCGAGTTGGGTGAAGATAGTCGTGATACCGGTCGCACTGAACAACCGGACCACGTCTTCGCGGCCCTCCTTCACCTTGGCGATGATGGAGAAGCCGTGGCAAGCCGGTGTCTTGGGGTAAACCGGGCCGTACCGTCCGCGTTCCAGCTCGAAATAGCCCTCCTTCGGGATGGCCAGCGCAGCTGGTGTTGTCCAGTCGCCGTCACTCATATCGACGCCTCTCCCCGATTCGGTGCTCAGGACGCTACACCCGGGTGCTCATTCCGGTACTGGAAAGTGGTGTCGAAATCGGTGCGATCCGATGAATGCGAAACATCGATCACGGTTGGGTCTCCGGCGATTTCGGCTTCGCGCAGCCCGCACCAAAGTTAGTTAGTCAATCACAATTGATTGCCTGCTTCGCAAATACTAGAGCTGCTAACGGAAACTGAGTCGGTGGTGTCAGCCGAAGAACTCAGCGGCGTCGTCGTACCGGCTCTGCGGAACCAGCTTGAGCTCCTTGGTCGCATCGGCGAGCGCCACCCGGCCGATGTCCTGCCCGCGCAGGGACACCATGGTCCCGTACTCGCCGGCGTGCGCGGCGTCGGCGGCGTTGACGCCGAACCGGGTGGCCAGCACCCGGTCATAGGCCGTCGGCGTGCCACCGCGCTGCACGTGGCCCAGCACCGTGGTGCGGACCTCTTTCTTGATGCGTTTTTCGATCTCGACGCCGAGCTGGTGCGCCACCCCGGTGAACCGCACGTGCCCGAACTCGTCGATACCGCCGTCACGCAACTGCATCGACCCCTCCGCGGGCCTGGCACCCTCGGCGACGACGCAGATGAAATGCGAATCCCCGCGTACGAAGCGCTGCTTGACCAGACGGCAGACTTCCTCGACGTCGAAGGGCTGCTCGGGGATGAGCGTCATGTGTGCGCCGGCCGCCAGACCGGCGTTCAGCGCGATCCAGCCGGCGTGGCGGCCCATCACCTCCACCAGCATCACCCGCTGATGAGATTCCGCGGTGCTGTGCAGCCTGTCGATGGCCTCGGTCGCGATCTGCAGCGCGGTGTCGTGGCCGAAGGTGACGTCGGTGCAGCCGATATCGTTGTCGATGGTCTTGGGCACCCCGACCACCGGCACGCCCTCCTCCGACAGCCAATGCGCCGCGGTCAGTGTGCCCTCACCGCCGATCGGAATGAGGACATCGATGCCGTTGTCCTCAAGGGTTTGCTTGATGTCATCCAGACCGGCCCGCAGCTTGTCGGGATTGACCCGCGCGGTGCCCAGCACGGTGCCGCCCTTGGCCAGCAACCGGTCATTGCGGTCATCGTTCTTGAGCTGGATTCGGCGGTCCTCCAACAGACCCCGCCAGCCGTCCTGAAAGCCGACGACCGTCGATCCGTACCGCACATCACTGGTGCGCACGATCGCCCGGATCACCGCGTTCAGGCCTGGACAGTCACCACCACCGGTCAGAATTCCGATCCGCATGGGACCATCCTGCACTGTCAGAGCGCGGTTGGCAGCGGACCGCGCGCCGACTCGTAGGCCGCACCGACCCGGTACAGGCGGTCATCGGCCAGCGCAGGCGCCATGATCTGCAATCCGACGGGCAGATTGTCCTCGGCCGCCAGACCCGAGGGCACCGACATCCCGCAGTGCCCGGCCAGGTTCAGCGGCAATGTGCACAGGTCGAACAGGTACATGGCCAGCGGATCGTCGACCTTCTCCCCCAGCCGGAACGCGGTGGTCGGCGTCGCGGGTGAAACCAGCACGTCAACCTTCTGGTAGGCCTCGTCGAGATCGCGGGCGATCAGGGTGCGAACCTTCTGCGCCTGGTTGTAATAGGCGTCGTAGTAGCCGGCCGAGAGCGCGTACGTGCCGATCATGATGCGGCGCTTGACTTCTGGGCCGAATCCGGCCGCACGTGTGAGCGCCATCACCTCTTCGGCACCGTGCGTGCCGTCATCGCCGACGCGCAGTCCGAACCGCATGGCGTCGAAGCGCGCCAGGTTGGAGGACACCTCCGACGGCAGGATCAGGTAGTAGGCGGCCATCGCGTGGTCGAAGTGCGGGCAGTCCACCTCGGTCACCTCGGCGCCAAGCTCGGTGAGCTGCTCGACGGCGGTGTTGAACGAGGCCAGCACGCCGGGCTGATAGCCCTCGCCGCGCAACTGCTTGACCACACCGACGCGCACACCCGTCAAGTCTCCCGCCGCACCGGCGCGCGCTGCGCCGACGACGTCGGGCACCGCGGCGTCCACCGACGTGGAGTCCCGCGCGTCATGTCCGGCGATCACCTGGTGCAGCAGTGCGGTATCCAGGACGGTCCGCGCGCACGGCCCGCCCTGGTCCAGCGAGGACGCGCAGGCGACCAGGCCGTAGCGGCTGACCGTGCCGTAGGTCGGCTTCACGCCCACGGTGGCGGTGAGCGCGGCAGGCTGACGGATCGAACCGCCGGTATCGGTCCCGATGGCCAGTGGCGCCTGAAAGGCGGCCAGGGCGGCCGCGCTGCCGCCGCCGGAACCACCGGGCACCCGGTCGGTGTCCCACGGGTTGCGGGTCGGGCCGAACGCCGAGTTCTCCGTCGAGCTGCCCATGGCGAACTCGTCCATGTTGGTCTTGCCGAGTATCGGGATGCCCGCCGCCCGCAGCCGGGCGGTGACGGTCGCGTCGTACGGCGGGTTCCAGCCCTCCAGGATCTTCGAGCCGCAGGTGGTGGGCATGCCCTTGGTGGTGAACACGTCCTTGAGCGCCAGCGGCACCCCGGCCAGCGCAGACGGCAGCTGCTCACCGGCGGCGACCTGCGCGTCCACCTCGGCGGCGGCGGCCAGCGCCCGTTCGGCCGCCACATGCAGAAACGCGTGGTACAGGTCGTCGGTGGCGGCGATCTGGTCCAGATGCGCCTGGGTGACCTCGGTCGAGGACACCTCCTTGGCGGCGATGCGGGCGCCCAGGGTCGCGGCGTCCTCGCGGATCAAGCTCATTCGGCTTCTCCCAGGATGCGGGGCACAGCGAACCGGCCGTCCTCGGCGCGTGGCGCGGCGGCCAGCGCCTCGTCCTGCGTCAGACCTGGCACGACGGTATCCGGCCGGGTCACATTGAGGACCTTCAGCGGATTGTCCGTCGCTTCGACGCCGATGACGTCGACGGATTGGATCTGGCCGACGTGGGCCAGGATGGCGTCGAGCTGGCCTGCGAAACTGTCCAGCTCACCATCGGTGAGGGCGAGCCGGGCCAGTCGCGCGAGGTGGGCAACCTCGTCCCGGGAAATCTGTGACACGACGCCCAAGCCTAGTCACCCCGTGAATCCCCGGGTCGCTGCGCCCCAACCGCTGTGACAGGGTGTTGGCCGTGCCGTCTTATCTGCTGCGGGTCCAGCTGGAGGACCGACCGGGCAGCCTCGGCTCGCTGGCCGTCGCGCTCGGGTCGGTGGGCGCCGACATCCTGTCCCTCGACGTGGTCGAACGCGGCGCCGGCTACGCCATCGACGATCTGGTCGTCGAACTGCCTGCCGGCGCCATGCCGGACTCCCTGATCACCGCTGCCGAGCACATCAAGGGTGTTTACGTCGACAGCGTGCGCCCGCACACCGGTCTGCTGGAGGCGCACCGCGAGCTCGAGCTCATCGACCACATCGCCGCCGCACGCGGGCGTGGAGACAAATTGCAGGTGCTCGCCGTGGAAGCCCCGCGGGTGCTGCGGGTGGGCTGGTGCACCGTTGTCCGGGCAGCCGGTGCCGGCGTCGAATGTGTCGCCGGGAGCAGCGGCGCCCCCGAGACCCAGGCCACCACCGCCCCCTGGCTGCCGCTGGAGCAGGCCGAGGCACTGGATGCGACCGCGGATTGGGTACCTCAGGTGTGGCGCGACATCGACACCGCGCTGGCCGCCGCACCGCTGGGTGACCCGCTCACCGCCGTCGTGCTCGGCCGCGCGGGAGGGCCGGCGTTCCGGCCCTCGGAGGTGGCCAGGCTGGGTTATCTCGCCGGAATCGTCGCCACCATCTTGCGCTGAGAAAGCCGAGAACCAGTATCGGCTAGCCCGGCTCGGCCTGTGGTTCGGGACCGTCGGCCAGCAGCTTGCGGAAACCGTCCTCGTCGAGCACCGGCACACCGAGTTCGATCGCCTTGTCGTACTTGGATCCCGGTGCGTCCCCGGCGACCACGTAGGAGGTCTTCTTCGAGACCGATCCGGCGGCCTTCCCGCCGCGGGTCAGGATGGCCTCCTTGGCCTCATCGCGGGAGAAGCCGGTCAGCGAACCGGTCACCACGATCGACAGGCCCTCAAGCGTGCGTTCGATGCCGGCATCGCGTTCGTCGACCATCCGGACGCCGGCGGCGCGCCACTTGTCGACGATCGCGCGGTGCCAGTCCACCTCGAACCACTCGATCACCGCGGCGGCGATGGTCGGCCCGACACCCTCCACCGCGGCCAGTTCGGCCTCGGAGGCGGCAACGATCGCGTCCAGGCTGCCGAACTCGCCGGCCAGCGCGCGTGCCGCGGTCGGCCCGACGTGGCGGATGGACAAGGCGACCAGGACCCGCCAGAGCGGTTGGGATTTCGCCTTGCCCAGATTGGCCAGCAGTCGTTTCCCGTTGGCCGACAGCTCCCCGGCCTTCGTGGTGAACAGCTCGGTACGCAGCAGCTGGTCGGCGGTCAGGGTGAACAGGTCCCCCTCGTCGGTGATCACCCCGCCCTGCAGCAGCGCACCGGCCGCCTCGTAGCCGAGTCCCTCGATGTCGAAGGCCCCGCGGCCGGCGACATGGAACACCCGCTCGCGTAGCTGCGCCGGGCAGCTGCGCGCATTGGGGCAGCGAATGTCGGCGTCGCCCTCCTTGGCCGGGGCCAGGGTGGTGCCACATTCGGGACATGTTGTGGGCATGACGAATTCGCGTTCAGAACCGTCACGCAGATCGACCACCGGCGCCAGTACCTCGGGGATGACGTCACCGGCCTTGCGGATCACCACGGTGTCACCGATCAGTACGCCCTTGCGGGCAACCTCGGTGGCGTTGTGCAGGGTCGCCAGCCCGACGGTGGACCCGGCCACCTTCACCGGCTCCATGTAGGCGAACGGGGTGACCCGGCCGGTGCGCCCGACGCTGACCCGGATGTCGAGGAGCTTGGTGGTGACTTCTTCGGGCGGATACTTGTAGGCGATCGCCCAGCGGGGTGCCCGCGAGGTGGCTCCCAGGCGGCGCTGCAACGACACGTCGTCGACTTTGACCACCAGACCGTCGATTTCGTGGTCGACGTCGTGGCGGTGCTCGCCCCAGTAGGCGATGCGTTCGGCGACGGCGGCGATGCCCTGAACGTGGACGGTGTGTGCGGATACCGGCAGCCCCCAGGCGCCGAGCGCCCGGTAGGCGTCGTGCAGCGAGGAGGGCGTGAAGCCTTCGGCCTTGCCCAGTCCGTGGCAGATCATCCGCAGCCGGCGCCGCGCGGTGATTGCGGGGTTCTTCTGCCGCAGCGAACCGGCGGCGCTGTTGCGGGGGTTGGCGAACGGAGGTTTGCCCACGGCCACCAGCCCTGCATTGAGGTCTTCGAAATCGGAGAGCCGGAAGAACACCTCGCCGCGGACCTCCAGCACGGCGGGCGCCGGGAATTCGTCTGTGCCGGTGAGCCGTTCAGGGACGTCCTCGATGGTGCGGGCATTGAGAGTGACGTCTTCGCCGCTGCGGCCGTCACCGCGGGTGGCGCCCCGGACCAGCAACCCGTCGCGATACACCAGCGACAGCGCGACCCCGTCGATCTTCAGCTCACACACGTACTCGGTGTCCGGTCCCGTCTCGGCGCTGATGCGCGCCGCCCAGGCGGACAGTTCGTCGGTGTCGAACACGTTGTCCAGCGACAGCATCCGTTCCAGATGGTCGGCCGCGCCGAAATCGGTGGCGAATCCGGCGCCCCCGACCAGCTGGGTCGGCGAGTCCGGGGTGCGCAGTTCGGGAAACCGGTCCTCGATGGCCTGGAGTTCACGTAGCAGAGTGTCGAACTCGGCGTCCGAGACGACCGGCGCGTCCTTCACGTAATAGCGAAACTGATGGGCGCGCACTTCCTCGGCCAGTTCCTGCCAGCGACCACGCGCCTCGGCGTCCGGTGAGATCACTCTGGCCAGGCTAGTGCAGGGCGCCGACAGCGTTCGCAGCGTCGGGTTCCGGCGGCATCTTGATCAAACAGCTCGACGAGCGCCGGCATTGAATCTGCTTGCAGGGCTGTGAACTTCGCGATTTCTACACCTGGGTCGTGGCAACGACACAACCGCAGCCCTGGCGCGGAAAGCGGAGCCCCGCCCCGGCCTCCTAGGTGGTTTTGAGAAATGTCCGCAGCCGGTCCAGTACCAGTTCCGGACGCTGCTCGACGATCCAGTGCCCCGTACCGGGCACTAACTCCAGCTCGAAATCCGGGCAGTGCTCGGGCAGCACCCGCAACAGTTCCGGGGTCAGCACCGGATCGTCGGTGCCGTGCAGCCAGCGCACCGGCACCGATACCTGGTGATCGTCGAACTCGCCGCGCATCCAGCGTGCGGCCTCCCGGGTCTGGAAGGTTCGGTACCACCGTGACCCGGCTTCGGCATAGCCGGGCCGGCGCATGCAGCTGACGTAGAACTCCATGTCCTCGGCCGGCGTCTCGAAGTCACCGCCCACCCAGGAGCTCAACATCTTGAAATACCGCGCCTTGGGGTCGGCGATCACCTTCGGTCCGATCACCGGTAGCAGCATCGGGATCTGGTACCACATGCGCCAGATGTTCGTGATCACCTCGCGGTCGTGTTTGAGCCACGGGACCGCCGTGTTCAGGCCCATGAACGCGGCCACTTTGTCGGGGTGGCGCAGCAAGAAGATGGTGGCGACCGGGCCGCCCCAGTCATGGGCGACCAGCTTCACCGGTCCCACTCCGAGCCGGTCGCACACGGCGGCCAGATCGTCGGCCATATCGTTCTTGAAGTAGCGGTCCCTGGGTGCGGAACTCCAGCCCGCGCCACGCAGGTCGGGGCACAGCACCCGGTAGCCGTCGGCCGCCAGCGGACCGATGAGTTCGTGCCACTCCCACCAGTTCTGCGGGAATCCGTGCACCAGCATCACCGGCGGGCCGTCTGCCGGGCCGGCATCGGCGACGTGGATGCTCACGCCGCGGCCGAGATCGACAAAGCGGTGTTGCACGCCGGGGAGGTCGGGCGGGTTGTCCATGACGACAATCTACGGTACCCAGTACCGCCGGTAACGCATGGTCCGCGTCTGGGTCCGCCCGAGTTGCCCCCTCACCAACCGGACTCGGATACGTCACCGCGATGTGTGCTTGTCATATTCCCTCGGGATCGGTTTGCAAACCGTCGGCGGCTTTCTGGGCCAGGCCGATCGCAGTTCGGGCCCATTGTTCGGTGGCGCCTGCCAGCCCACAGGCAGGTGTGATGCCGATCCGCTCGCGCAGCACGGTGCGGCGGAAACCGAGTCGGTCGGTGACCGATGCCGCCGCTGCGGCGACGTTCTTGGGCTCCCAACGCTGTTGCGGCGCGCTGCCCGGCACCACCCCGAGCAGGACGGTCCGGCCGGATTCGACGAATGCGCCCACCCCGTCCAGGTCGGCGGCCTGCAATGTCGACACGTCCACGGCCAGGGCTTGTAACTGGCTGCGCTGCAACAGTTTCCATGGCAGGTCCGCGGCACAGCTGTGCAGCGCGATCTCGCCGCCCACCGCCGCGATGCATTCATCCAGCAACAGCGCAGCGACCTGTTCTTCGACCGGGTTCACCGGCGAGAAGCGGGTCACCCCGGTCAGCCTGCCCAGCATCGCCGCAGGCAGCAACGGTTCGTCGAGTTGCACCACGACCTCGGTGCCCAGTCGCCGCGCCACTTCGGCCCGGTGTGCGGCGAGCCCCTCGGATAGCGAGCCGGCGAGATCGCGCAGCGCCCCGGCGTCGGTGATGGCGCGGTGACCGTTCGCGAGTTCCAGTTGAGCGGCCAGCGTGATCGGCCCGGCGGCCTGCACCTTCACCGTGCGGCCCGATCCGCGCAGTCCGGCCTTCTCCCAGGCCTCCTCGAGCGCGTCGAGATCCTCGTTGAGCCAGCTCACCGCACGCCGCATCACCGCGCTGCGGCCCGGTGCGATCCGGTAGGCGCGGGCCACGGTATCGAAGCCGATGCCGACGAGCAGGGCGCCGGTTCGCCCGATTATGTCCGCTCCGACGCCGCGCGCCGGCAACTCCGGTAGGTGCGGCAGGCTGTGCAGTTCACCGACGATGATCTCGGCGGCCTCTCGTGCCGTCGTGCCCGGCCAAGATCCGATGCCAGTTGCGGTGGCGAAAACACTCATCGGCCAACCGTATTCGATCGCCCGATCAGCGGACGACGGTGGCGCTGGCGATGACCTCATCGCCGGCGGGATCGGGCCGGTACAGCACCATCGTCTGCCCCGGGGCCACCCCGCGTATCGGTATCCGCAGATCCGCGACGAGCTTGCCGTCCTGCAACTCGGCGACGGCCTCGGCCGTACCGCCGTGCGCGCGGACCTGCACCACGCCCTCGACGGGTCCGACCGGTGCTGTCCCCGCCGTGAACACCGGCTTCTCCCCCGTCAGCGTCGACACGTCCAGATCATCGGCCGCACCAACACGGACGACCCCGGTCGCGGCGTCGATCCCCGTCACGTAGCGGGGTTGCCCGTCGGGTCCGGGACCGGCGATGCCCAGGCCCTTGCGCTGACCGATGGTGAAACCGTGCACCCCGTCGTGCTCGGCGAGCACGGTGCCACCGGAATCGACCACGGCACCGGGACGTACGCCGATGCGGGCGCCCAGGAAGGCGCGAGTGTCCCCGGACGGGATGAAGCAGATGTCATGACTGTCGGGCTTCTCCGCAACAGCCAACCCGCGGCGCGCCGCCTCGGCCCGGATCTCCGATTTCGGGGTGTCACCGATCGGAAACAGCGCATGGCGCAACTGCTCGGCGGTCAGCACGGCCAGCACATACGACTGGTCCTTGTCGATGTCCACCGCGCGGCGCAACCGGCCGTCGGCAAGCCGGGCATAGTGACCGGTCGCGACCGCGTCGAACCCCAGGGCCAGGGCGCGGGCCGACAGCGCGGAGAACTTGATCGTCTCGTTGCACTTCACGCACGGGTTCGGAGTTTCGCCGCGCGCGTAGGAGTCGACGAAGTCGTCGATCACCTCGGCCTTGAAGCGGTCCGCGAAATCCCATACATAGAACGGGATGTCGAGCATATCGGCGACCCGCCGAGCATCCCCGGCGTCCTCCTTGGAGCAGCAGCCCCGCGAACCGATGCGCAACGTGCCCGGCGTCGCCGACAGTGCAAGATGAACCCCGACGACATCGTGGCCGGCGTCGACCATCCGTGCCGCGGCAACCGACGAGTCGACACCGCCGCTCATCGCGACCAGGACCCTCACCTACTGGTCCCCGCACTGGCCAGCGCCGCGTGTCGGGCGCGCTCCACAGCAGCAGGCAGCACCTCCAGCGCGGCGTCCACGTCGGCCTCGGTGCTGTTGTGCCCCAAAGAAAGTCGCAGCGAACCACGCGCGGCAGCCGGGTCGGACCCCATCGCGATGAGCACATGTGACGGCTGCGCCACCCCTGCGGTGCAGGCAGATCCGGTCGAACATTCGACACCCTTGGCGTCGAGCAGCATCAGCAGGGCATCGCCCTCGCAGCCACGGAAGGTGAAGTGGGCATTGCCGGGTAACCGGGCATCCCCGCCGGCGCCGTTGACGTCGACATCCTCGACCAGGGCCAGCACCCCGTTGATCAACCGATCCCGCAGCGCACGCACCCGCGCGCTGGTCTCGGCCAGATCATCGATGGCGACGCGCGCTGCCGCGGCCATGGCCACGGCGGCAGCGACATCCGGTGTCCCCGAACGCACATCACGTTCCTGACCGCCACCGTGCAGAACCGGCACACATGCGCAGTCACGCTGCAGCACCAGCGCGCCGACGCCGGTGGGGCCGCCGAACTTGTGGGCCGCCAGGCTCATCGCGGACAGCCCGCTCTCGGCGAAGGCCACCGGAATGTGCCCGACCGCCTGGATCGCGTCACTGTGCATCGGGATGTCGAATTCGGCTGCCACCGCCGCCAATTCGGCAATCGGCAGAATGGTGCCGACCTCGTTGTTGGCCCACATCACCGAGACCAGGGCGATGTCGTCGTGGGAGGCCAGCACGTCACGCAATGCGGCCGCCGATACCGAGCCTTCGGCATCGACCGGCAGCCAGCTGACCTCGGCACCCTCGTGCTCGACCAGCCATTCCACGCCGTCGAGTACCGCGTGGTGCTCGACCGGGGTGGTGACGATGCGCCGACGACGCGGATCGGCGTCGCGCCGTGCCCAGAAGATGCCCTTGACGGCCAGATTGTCGGCTTCGGTGCCGCCCGCGGTGAAGATCACCTCGGACGGACGGGCGCCCAGCAGGCCGGCCAGCGTCTCGCGGGCCTCCTCCATCCGCCGTCGGGCAGCGCGCCCGGAGGTGTGCAACGAAGAGGCATTGCCGACCGTGGCCAGCGCGCCGACCATCGCCTCGACTGCAGCGGGGTGCATCGGGGTGGTGGCAGCGTGATCGAGGTAAACGGCGGTCATGGCCCATCCAGGATAGCCGCCGGGCCGGCGTGCTTTGTGCGTCGAGGTCAGCCCAGCACTGCCCACGTCGCTGCGCTCGCCCCCGATGCGTGCCCGCGTGCGCTGTGTGACACATCGCGGCGGGTGGTGCCGCGCACCGCCGCCTCGCAACGCGCCGCAAGGTCGCGGCGATCGTCGCCCGGCAGTTGCAGGGACTGCACCTGCACGTGCACCACGGTGCGCCGGGCCGTGACGAGCCTGCGGATCGAGGTCAGCAGCGAATCCTCGCCGATGAAGGCGGGGACGGTCGACGGGCGGCCGTCGCGATGGTGGTAGGTCAGTCGCAGCGGCTGCACCGGGCGGGCGGCGTCGACCGCAGCCTGGAACATGGCCGGCCGGAACTGGCCGTAGCCCAGACCGCACCAGGTGGTGCCCTCCGGGAACGCCACCACGGTCTGGCCGTTGCGCAGCCGCGCCGCGACGGCGCCGACCACCGCGGGCAGCCTGCGCAGGCTCTCCCGCTCGATCGGGATGACCTTCATGACGCGGGCGAGGACCCCGAGTGCGGGCCAGTCGATCAGGTCGGCGCGGGCGACGAACGATCCGGGCAGCACCGCACCGATGCTGAAGATGTCCAGCCAGGACACGTGTCCGCTGACCACCAGTACGCCGCGCAGGTTGCGGATGGGCCCGCCGGACACGGTGATCCGCACCCCGACGCAGCGCAGCATCCACCTGCAGTACGCGCGCTGCAGGTGGGAGCGTCCCGGCAGCGGCACCGCCAGCAGTGGCACCGCAAGCAGCAGCAGTAGAGCCCCGCCGATGCGCAGGGTGCTGCGCATCCAGACCGCGGGACGCGATCCCAGCGTCGCGGCACCGGCATACATGCAGCTGACATCGCAGGACGCCTGCGGCAGCCAGGAATGTGCGGGGCCGCGGGCTCGCTGAGTCGTCACGACCGTGCCTCACCGGCGGTCGCGTCGGACACCGACCGCAGCCGTTTGAGGTAGCGGACGTCGGCCCGGCGCTTGTCCAGCAGCGCCGGGAAGTCGCCGACGCCGAAGTCGGGATCGTGTGCCGGCTCACCGCACACCTGGGCGCCCAGGCGCAGGTATCCGCGCATCAGCGCGGGCACGGCGACCCGGGCCGGGGCTTCGATCTCGTCGAGGCTACGGCCGTCGATGACGACCGGGCG
The DNA here is from genome assembly GCA_011620645.1 of Mycobacterium sp. Lineage (GTDB taxonomy): Bacteria > Actinomycetota > Actinomycetes > Mycobacteriales > Mycobacteriaceae > Mycobacterium. Next base: position 17,047 of record WOYS01000121.1, on the reverse strand, counting down.
GTAGGGCCGCACGGTGAACTCCTTCGGCGCGCCGTGCCGTCGGAGCACGAAATCGCGCACCCCGCGGAGCTCGCTGCCCGGCACCTCCCCGGTGCCATGCGTCGGCACCGACACGCAGCCGGTGACGTAGTCGTAGCCGCAGCGATCCAGGTAGGCCAGGATGCCCGACCACATCAGCAGCACGACGCCGCCGTTGCGGTGGTCCCCGCGCACCACCGCGCGGCCCATCTCCACCAGCGACGGCCGCAGGGCATCCAGCGCCCGCACGTCGAACTCGGTGGCGGTGTAGAGGCCGCCCGCGGCGATCGCGCCCGGCGGCGGCAGCATGCGGTAGCACCCGACCAGTTCCCCGGATCCGTCCTCGCGCACCAGCAGGTGATCGCAGAACTGATCGAAGCGGTCGGCGTCGAGGCCGTCGGTCGCTTGGGTCAGCGTGAATCCGGGTTCGGAGGTGAACACATCGTGGCGCAGGCGTTGCGCCGCCTCGATGTGCTCGGGATCGGTGGACAGCAGCAGCGTGTAGCGCGGCCCCGGTGTCCCGGACGTCGCCTGGTGGGTATCTTCGGCCGGTATGAGTACAGATGCGGTGCTCATAGACAGCACGCTCGCCCAGCCGGGTCTCTGGGCGGCATCGTCTGCGTGACGTGTCCGTGCACGACACATGAACACCACGAACTGACGCAGAATCCCCCATTTCCGCGCGGAAATGGGGGATTCTGCGACTGTTGGGGAGGCTGCTATCCCTTGCGGGCCTTGACCGCCTCGGTCAGCTGCGGGGCGACCTTGAACAGGTCACCGACGATGCCGAGATCGGCGATCTCGAAGATCGGCGCCTCTTCGTCCTTGTTGACCGCGATGATGGTCTTCGAGGTCTGCATGCCGGCGCGGTGCTGGATGGCGCCCGAGATGCCCAGCGCGATGTACAGCTGCGGCGACACGGTCTTACCGGTCTGCCCCACCTGGAACTGACCGCCGTAGTAGCCCGAGTCGACCGCGGCACGCGAGGCGCCGACGGCGGCACCAAGCGAGTCGGCGAGCTCCTCGACGACCTTGAAGTTCTCTTCGCTGCCGACGCCGCGGCCACCTGCGACCACGACGCTGGCCTCGGTGAGCTCGGGACGGTCACCGGCCACGACGGGCTCGCGAGACGTGATCTTCGTCGCATTTTCGGCCTGTGCGGGCACCTCGACGGAGATGACCTCACCGGCCGCGGCGGCCGGGGCGGCCTCGACGGCACCCGGGCGCACGGTGATCACGGGCAATTCGCCGGTGGCCTGAGCGTCCACCGTGAACGCACCACCGAAGATGGAGTGGACGCAGATGCCGCCTTCCTTGATCTCGACGACGTCGACCAGCAGGCCCGACCCCAGGCGTGCGGCCAGCCGGCCGGCGACCTCTTTGCCCTCGGCGGTCGCGGCGATCACGACGGCGGCGGGGGCGGCCGACTCGGTCAGCGCGGCCAGCACGTCGACCGTCGGGGTGACCAGGAAGCTCACGGCCTCGCCCGACTCGGCGACGTAGATCTTGGCCGCGCCGGCGGCCTTGAGTCCGTCGATCAGACCGGTGGCGGTGCCTTCGGCGCCGACGACGACCGCGGACGGCTCGCCCAGAACCCGGGCGGCGGTGATGAGTTCGGTGCTGACCTTCTTCAGCGCACCTTCGGCGTGCTCGACGAGCACAAGTACTTCAGCCATGTGTATCTATGTCCTTTAGCAAATGAGTATGTCGGGAAAACGCTGTGGCCGCTGCTAGATCAGCTTCTGGGAGACCAGGTACTCGGCGACCTTCGTGCCGCCTTCGCCCTCGTCTGTGACCTTTTCGCCGGCCGTCTTCGGCGGCTTGGGGGTGGACGACAGCACCTTGGTGCCGGCGTTGGCCACGCCGACCTCGTCGGCCTCGACACCGATCTCGGCCAGTGTCAGGACAGTGACTTCCTTCTTCTTCGCGGCCATGATGCCCTTGAAGGACGGGAAGCGGGGCTCGTTGATCTTCTCGTTGACGCTGACCACGGCGGGCAGCGAGGCCTCCAGGCCGAAGACGCCCTCGTCGGTCTCGCGCTCGCCGGTGACCTTTCCGCCCTCGATGTTCAGCTTGCGCAGGTGGGTGAGCTGCGGCAGGCCCAGGTACTCGGCGATGACGGCAGGCACTGCGCCGCCGACGCCGTCGGTGGCCTCGTTACCGGCGATGACCAGGTCGGTGCCCTCGATGGTGCCCAGGGCGCGGGCCAGTGCCCAGCCGGTCTGGACGACATCGGAGCCGTGCAGGCCGTCGTCCTTGAGGTGCACGGCCTTGTCGGCGCCCATGGAAAGGGCCTTGCGGATGGCTTCGGTGGCGCGTTCGGGGCCGGCGGTCAGCAGGGTGACAGTGCTGTCACCACCCTCGCGCTCCTTGATGAGCAGCGCTTCTTCGACGGCACGCTCGTTGATCTCGTCGAGCACGGCATCGGCCGCCTCGCGATCGAGCGTGTAATCGCCGTCGGTGAGCTTGCGCTCCGACCAGGTGTCAGGGACCTGCTTGATCAGGACCACGATGTTCGTCATGACGGTGGTTCGTCCTCCTCGATGAGGCCGGCGGCCGGCCCGGGCATATCACGTTTCTCACAACGGCCTCTAGATTACTCGTCGGTAACTTTGACGGCGCGCAAGGACACCATAACCGGTCATTGCCATCATTCAGACCTCACGGTCGCCAGGGCATCCGTTCGCGAACCGGTCATCACGGGTTAGCCTGCCTTCCAATGAGCACATTCGGTTCCGTCGACAGCGCCGGCTCGGACGGGGGCAGCGCTCCCGCCCTGCCCCTGACCGGCGAGCGCACCATCCCCGGCCTGGCCGAGGAGAACTACTGGTTCCGTCGCCACGAGGTGGTCTATCAGCGCCTTGCCGACCGGTGCGCCGGGCGCGACGTGCTGGAGGCCGGCCCCGGCGAGGGGTACGGCGCGGACCTGATCGCCGGTATCGCACGCAGTGTCACCGGGGTGGACTACGACGAGCAGGCCGTCGCCCACATCCGTGCCAAGTACCCGCGGGTGCGGATGCACCTGGGCAACTTGGCCGCCCTGCCTTTGGCCGATGGCTCGGTGGACGTGGTGGTGAACTTCCAGGTGATCGAGCACCTGTGGGATCAGGGCCAGTTCGTCGCCGAATGCGCGCGGGTACTGCGCCCGGGTGGACTGCTGCTGATGTCGACGCCCAATCGCATCACCTTCTCCCCCGGCCGGGACACCCCGCTCAACCCGTTCCACACCCGTGAACTCAATGCCGCCGAACTGGCCGAATTACTGGAGCAGGGTGGTTTCCGGGTCGACGCCATGCTCGGGGTGTTCCACGGCGCCGGACTGGCCGCCCTCGACGCCCGCCACGGCGGCTCGATCATCGACGCCCAGATCGCCAGAGCGGTCGCCGACGCCCCGTGGTCGGCAGAGTTGTTGGCCGACGTCGCCGCGATACGCGGCGAGGATTTCGACCTGCTCGACGCCAAAAATCTTCCCGGGTCCTGCCCGCCGAACGGTCCAACTATCGACGACAGCCTTGATCTGGTGGCGATCGCGGTGCGTTCGTGACCGACTCGCCGGGGCCCGTACCCGGGCTGTTCACGCTCGTCCTGCACACCCATCTGCCGTGGCTGGCCCACCACGGTCGCTGGCCGGTCGGCGAGGAATGGCTGTATCAGTCCTGGGCCGCGGCCTATCTGCCGCTGATGCGGGTCCTGCGCACCCTGGCCGCCGAGGACCGCACTCATCTGGTGAGCCTCGGCATGACTCCGGTCATCACCGCACAACTCGACGACCCGTACTGCCTGACCGGCATGCACCACTGGCTGGCCAACTGGCAGCTGCGCGCACTGGAAGCGACCACCCGGCAAGCCGGTACCGGCGCGGCAGGCACCTATGGTTCACCGGAAGCGTTGCGCCAGTTCGGCATTCAAGAGTACGCAGCTGCGAATTCGGCGCTGGAGGCATTCACCACGCTGTGGCGTCACGGCGGCAGCCCGCTGCTGCGCCAGCTCATCGACGCGGGCACCATCGAGTTGCTCGGTGGGCCACTGTCGCATCCGTTCCAGCCGCTGCTCAACCCGCGGCTGCGTGGATTCGCACTGCGGGAAGGTCTCGCCGACGCCAGACAACGCTTCGCCCACACCCCAACGGGCATCTGGGCACCGGAGTGCGCCTACGCCCCGGGAATGGAAATCGGTTACGCCGCAGCCGGTGTCGGCCATTTCATGGTCGATGGCCCGTCCCTGCACGGCGACACCACGCTGGGCAGGCCGGTCGGCGACACCGATGTGGTGGCCTTCGGGCGCGACCTACAGGTCAGCTACCGGGTGTGGTCTCCGAAGTCGGGTTATCCCGGGCATGCCGCATACCGCGATTTCCACACCCACGACCATCTGACCGGGCTCAAGCCGGCGCGGGTGACCGGGCGCAATGTGGCCTCGGATGTGAAGGCCCCCTACGAGTCCGGTCGAGCCGACCGCGCGATCGACAAGCATGTCGCAGACTTCGTCGGCGTGGTGCGCCGCAGGCTGATCGACGAATCCGGACGCATCGGCCGACCCGCGCACGTGGTGGCCGCCTTCGACACCGAACTGTTCGGCCACTGGTGGCATGAGGGCCCGCTATGGCTGGAACGACTGCTGCGCGCGCTGCCGGCAGCGGGTGTCCGGGTGGGCACGCTCGCCGACGCCATCGAGGACGGTTACGTCGGCAAGCCGGTTGAATTGCCGCCCAGCTCTTGGGGTTCGGGCAAGGACTGGCAGGTTTGGAACGGCCCGCAGGTGCACGATATCGTGCGGCTCAACAACGAGGTGGTCGATACCGCGCTGGCCGCGGTGGACAAGGCGCTACTGCACAGCGGTCCGGGCGCAGCCCGCGACACCGTGGCCGACCAGATCCTGCGGGAGACGCTGCTGACCGTATCCAGCGACTGGCCTTTCATGGTCAGCAAGGACTCCGCGGCCGAATACGCGCGCTACCGCGCCCATCTGCATGCCCACGCCACCCGCGAGATCTCCACGGCGCTGGCCTCCGGTCGCCGCGAGCACGCGCAGCGCCTGGCCACGGACTGGAACCGCGCCGACGGTCTGTTCGGCGCCCTGGACGCCAGGCGGCTCCCCCGATGAACCCATCCGTCGAAGGTGTGTGCGCGTGAAGATCCTCATGGTGTCCTGGGAATACCCACCGGTGGTCATCGGCGGCCTCGGCCGCCACGTGCACCATCTGGCCACCGAGCTCGTGGTGGCCGGCCACGAGGTCGTCGTGCTGTCCCGGCGGCCCACCGGTACCGACCCCAGCACCCACCCGTCCACCGATGAGGTCAACGAGGGCGTGCGCGTCATCGCCGCCGCGCAGGATCCGCACGAATTCACCTTCGGCACCGACATGATGGCCTGGACGATGGCGATGGGCCACGCCATGGTCCGCAGCGCGCTGACGCTGCGCGACTGGCAGCCCGACCTGGTGCACGCACATGATTGGCTGGTTGCCCATCCGGCCATCGCGCTGGCCGAATTCTTTGATGTACCATTGGTTTCCACCATCCACGCCACCGAGGCGGGCAGACACTCCGGCTGGGTTTCCGGGCAGGTCAGCCGCCAGGTGCATGCGCTGGAATCCTGGCTGGTCCACGAGTCCGATTCGTTGATCACATGTTCGGCGTCGATGCGCGAGGAGATCCACGCGCTGTTCGGCCCCGGACTGTCCGAGACGGCTGTCATTCCGAACGGGATCGACACCGCCGGTTGGCCGTTCGCACCCCGCCGGCCGCACGACGGAGCGGCCGAGCTGCTGTTCTTCGGGCGACTGGAATACGAGAAGGGCGTGCACGACGCGATCGCAGCACTGCCCCGGATCCGCAAGACCCATCCCGGCGCCACCCTGACCATCGCCGGGGACGGCACCCAACAGGACTTCCTGGTTGAGCAGGCCCGCAGGCACAAGGTGCTCAAGGCCACGAAATTCGTCGGCCGCGTTGATCATTGTGGCCTTCTGGCACTGCTGCACCGGGCGGATCTGGCGGTATTGCCGTCCCATTACGAACCGTTCGGCATCGTCGCACTCGAGGCGGCCGCCGCGGGCATTCCCCTGGTCACCTCCACGGCGGGTGGGCTCGGCGAAGCCGTCATCGACGGTGTCACCGGTGTGTCCCATCCGCCCCGCGACGTGGCCGCCCTCGCGTCGGCGGTGCGACGCGTGCTCGATGATCCGGCCGCCGCACAGCAGCGCGCCGCGGCCGCGCGGGAACGACTCACCTCCGACTTCTCCTGGCCGACGGTCGCCGACCACACCGCCCAGGTGTACCTGGCCGCCAAACGTGCCGAGCGGCATCCACAACCGCGTCGGCTCATCGTCGAGCGTCCGCTGCCGGACTACGGCTGACGGGCCGAACTCGCGAAACCCGCGCGACAGCGCCTGCTCGAGGCTGCGCTGCGCTGAATCAGCGGGCGGCTTTCTTCCGTTCGATATCGGCCAGATTGACGGCCCGCTCGGCGCGCTCGGCGGCCGACGCGTCCCAGGCGACCTTGCGGTTCTTGACCACCTTCGCCGGGGATCCGACCGCGATGGAGAAGTCCGGGATCTCGCCCTTGACGACGGCGTGCGCGCCGAGCACGCACCCACGGCCGACCGAAGTGCCGCGCAGCACGCTCACCTTCGCCGCGACCCAGGTATCCGGTCCGATCCGCACCGGGCTCTTGATGATGCCCTGATCCTTGATGGGCAGTTCCAGGCTGTCCATCTTGTGGTCGAAATCGCAGACGTAGCACCAGTCCGCCATCAGCACCGAATCGCCGAGCTCGATGTCCAAGTAGGTGTTGATCACGTTGTCGCGGCCCAGCACCACCTTGTCACCGATGCGCAGCGAACCTTCGTGGCAGCGGATGGTGTTCTTGTCGCCGATATGCACCCACCGGCCGATCTCCATGGTGGACAGCTCCGGGGTGGCCTCGATCTCCACCCCCTTGCCCAGGAACACCATGCCGCGGGTGATGATGTGCGGGTTGCGCATCTTGAACTTCAGCAACCGCCAGTAGCGCACCAGGTACCACGGCGTGTACGCCTTGTTCCCCAGCACCCAGCGCAGCGAGTCGCGGGTCAGAAATTGCGCCTGCCGCGGATCGCCCAATCGCGAACCACGCCACCTCTTGTGTAACGGCGCACCCCACATCGTCGTCATGGCCGGTCAGCCTACGCGACCCCGGCACGGGCTAGTCTCGGACCTCGATGCCTGCTCGAGGAGGAATTGTGCACCGGCTTGCTGCCGTGCTGGGAATCGCGGCGCTGACCGTCAGTTCCTGCGCAAACACCGATTCGTGGGTCGAAGCCCACCCGGCGACGGGCTGGTCGGCCCAGTACGCCGACGCCGCCAACAGCAGTTACCGCCCCGCCGACGGGGCGCAGGCGCTCACCGCGGAGTGGGAGCGGTCGGTCAAGGGTGAGCTCGGCGCCCAAGCCGCGGTGAGTTCGGGGGGGTCGGGCAACTACCTTGCCGTCAACGGACAGACCGCTGATGGCTGCTCGCTGATGGTGTGGGAAACCGACAACAACGCCAGGCAACGGTGGTGCACCCGGCTGTGGCAGGGGGGTGCTCTTTCCAGCCCCCTTCTCGATGACTTCGACAACCTCTATATCGGTCAGCCCGGCGCGATCATGTCCTACCCGCCGACTCAGTGGATCCGCTGGCGCCAGCCGGTGATCGGGATGCCGACCACGCCGCGACTGCTGTCCCCCGGCCAGTTACTCGTGCTCACCCACCTGGGTCAGGCGTTGGTGTTCGACGCGCATAAGGGCACCGTCGTCGGCACCTCGCTGGATCTGGTGGCTGGTGTGGACCCCACCGATTCCGACCGCGGGCTCGCCGATTGCGCGGCAGCCCGCAAGGACTGTCCGGTGGCGGCGGCACCGGCGTTCTCCGCGGAGCGCGGAATTCTGGTCGTCGGCTTGTGGGAGCCGGGTGCGGATGCCCCGGTCCTCATGGGCCTGCGGTACCGGCCGGACCAGACGCCGATATTGAGCCGGGAGTGGACCACCGATGCGGTCGGCGGCGGGCCCATCTCCAGCCCGGTGCTGTCCGCCGACGGCGCCACCGCCTACGTCAACGGCCGCGACGGCCGGCTCTGGGCGGTCGACACCGCCGACGGCTCGGCGAAGTGGTCGGTGGAACTGGGCTATCAACCCCAGACCCCACCCTCGGTGTCACCGCAGGGCGTGATCGTCTCCGGCGGTGGGCCCGGCGCGCGACTGACAGGCATCACGGATGCCGGCGACGCCGGTGAGATCGCCTGGACGCGTGACGATGTCGAGCCACTGGCGACATCCAGCCGGGCCGGTGAAGGCGTCGGCTACACGGTGGTCCGCGACGGCGAACAGGGCCAGGCGTTGCTAGTGTTCGATCCCATCGAAGGCGGCACCGTCAACCGCTATCCACTCCCGGGGGCCACCGGATCGCCGGTCGGCGTGTCGATCGGCCATGACGGCCGGGTCGTGGCCGCCACCAGCGACGGCCAGGTCTACGGGTACGCACCCTCCTAGGCGAGCAGCGGGCCGATCGTCGCCCGCGGCACCGACACCTGAACGGCGCCTGCCGAATCCGGGAGCAGCGTGCCCTGGCTGAAGAAGAACATCACGGCGTCATCGGTGATCGCAAAGTTCTGGTAGTTGGCCGGGTCCAGGCCCGCGCTCGGAAGCACCGGATCCGGCAAACCGGACTGCTTGGCCAGCTCGGCCTGAACCACCGGGAAGATCACCGGCAGCGGATCGGCGCCCGCACGGAACAGGTTCTCGAACGTGATCGGCTTGCGATAGGCCTGATCCCAGCTGAATGACTTGTAGAAGGTCTGTGGGTGCGCGCCGCCCACGTTCTGGTAAGTCGTGAACACCACCGACTGGGTGCCTCGCGGTGGTACCGCGGAGCTGTATTGGGTGGAGGTGGTGTCCAACTCGTAGGGCATGCCCCGGACATCGGATGACTTGGCGACGTTGAGGAAACCGTCGCGGGTCTGCTTGACGTAGTCGTAGACCGGGTTGGCGTCCGGGAACTTGGACGGGAAGCTGATCTGCAGGTTGTAGGCCGGGCCGGACTGCTGGATCTGGCAGACGAAGTCCGGCGACTCGATGCCGTTGACGTCGGCGCACGTGGGTGGAGCGGCCGAGGCGCCCGGCGCACCCGCGAGCCCTAGGAGGGCGGTGGCGGCCGCAGCCATCACCGATATGGCCAGCGGGGGTACGCGCATCTAGGGGATCCTCCGGGGAAGCAGGGCGGCACAGGCACCGCTGCCCGCCAGGGTACCTGTGGCACTATCGCGACGGTCGGCAAATGAATGCCACCGCACGACTGGCGGCCCCGGCGCCGATGCGGGTGATCACCACCGATAGCTGCTGCGACCCGCGCGGCTTCAGCCGCCGCCGCAAGGCATCCGGGTCCACGTCGAGGCCGCGCACCAGGATCTCGACCGCACCGGCATCCCGGGCCGCCAGCTCATGACGCAGCCGCCTCTCGTCGAACCCGATCTCGCCGAAAACCTCGAATCCTCGCACCCCATCCGGTAGTTCGTCGCCGGACAGGTAGGCGATATCGGGGTCCAGCTGCCACAGCCCGTACCGGGTGGCGTACTGGCGCACCAGGCCTGCCCGCACCACCGCGCCGTCGGGGTCGACGATCCAGCGCCCGGCCGGCGCGACCATGCATTCATCGGCGTCCGCGTCGGTGATCTGTTCGCGGCGATCCAGCATGGTGGCACGCCGACGCACACCCGGCTCTCCGAGGCCCACGGGCCACAGGCACGCCTCGCGCACGCTGCCGGCCAGCGAGCACAGCTCGACCTCGCCGTTGAAGCCGAGCTCGGCGAGTTGGTCGAAATCGATGCCGGGAGCGCACTTCACGACCAGGTCGCGCCCGCGGTAGACGTCGAACAACTCATCCAGCGGCGGGGTGTAGGCGCGCGGATCGAACCGGCGCCGCCCACCGGTGCGCCGGCCCGGATCGGCCAGCACGACCGTGTCGCGGGTGACGGGCCGCAGAGCGTCGGCGCGGCACACCTGCACATCGGGAACGTTGTTGCACGCCATGGCCAGTCGCACCGGGTCGATATCACTGCCCACGATCACGTCGGCGACTCCGTGCAGTGCCGCGAGTTCGGCCCCGACCGAGCAGGTTACGTCGTGCACACGCGCACCGGCCAGCCGGCGGGCCCGGTGTGCGGCCACCGGCGCGGCGGTGGCCTGCTGCAGCGCGTCGTCGGTGAACAGCCACCCCGACGGATCGGCGAACTTGGCCGCCGCCCGGCGCCGCAACAGAGTGGTCTCCACCAACACGGCGGTGCGGTCACCGAAACGTGTTCGTACGGTTGCGATATCGCCGATGCGGGTCGCGTCCGTCAGCGCATGGCCGGCGATCTCGTCGAGAGCCGCTCGGGCCTCATCTCCGCTCAGATAGCCGACGTCATCAAGCGAAAAAGCTACGACGGCTTGACCCCGGTGACCATCACGTTGTAGAACCAGCCCTTGGGCACCACGCGCCGCCAGACGTTGGCGTCCACCCAGCTCAGCGTCGTCCAACTGTTGAACGCGAACTTGGCCCAGCCCCCGCCCAACCGGCCCGGAGGCGCCGAGGCCTCGAAGGTGCGGATCGGCCAGCCGAGCATGGCGGCGGTGAATTCCTCGCTGGCGGTGGCCACCTCGACCGCGCCGGCGTTGGTCGCCATCCGCTCCAGATCCGCCGGATCGAAGGTGTGCAGATCGACCACGGCCTCCAGTGCCGCGGCACGCGAGGACTCGTCCAGTTCGGCCTGCGGGCGACGCCAGCCCTCCAACCCGGGGATCTTGGTCACGTTGGTGGACAGACGCCAGGTCAGCGTCGAGAGGTTGCGGGCGTACACATTGCCGGCGGTGGTGGGTTCGCCGGCGAAGACGAAGCGGCCGCCCGGCTTGAGGATTCGCACCACCTCGCGCAGCGACTTCTCCACATCGGGAATGTGGTGCAGCACGGCGTGACCGACCACCAGATCGAAGGTGTTGTCCTCGTACGGAATGCCCTCGGCGTCGGCGACCTTGCCGTCGATGTCCAGACCCAGCCCCTGCCCGTTGCGGGTGGCCACCTTGACCATGCCCGGGGACAGGTCGGTCACCGATCCGCGGCGGGCCACCCCGGCCTGGATCAGGTTGAGTAGGAAGAATCCGGTGCCGCAGCCCAGCTCCAGCGCCCGGTCGTACGGCAGCTCACGTTGCACCTCGTCGGGGACGATGGCGTCGAAGCGTCCGCGCGCATAGTCGATGCAGCGCTGGTCATACGAGATCGACCACTTGTCGTCGTAGGTCTCGGCTTCCCAGTCGTGGTACAGCACCTGGGCCAGCTTGGTGTCCTTGAGCGCGGCCTCGACCTGCTCGGCCGTGGCGTGCGGATTCGGTGTGAGCTCCTCGTCGGCTTCGACGTTGTGGGTGCGGTCCGTGCTCGTCATATGGGCAGCCTAACTGCCGATGGTCGCACCAAAGACCTCGACGTAGCGGCGTACCCCTTCACCTGGTGCGTCGATGACCGCACCAGTGGCATTGATCATTGCCTTGGCTCCGGCGAGCACGTGCGCGGGTGCCTCGGCGTGGCGGCGCGCCCATGTCAGTGCGGCGTCATAGACACCGTCCGGGGTCACCATTTGGTCGAGCAATCCGAGGGTCAGCGCCTCTTCGGCGCCCACGAACCGGCCGCTGAACACCAGCTCCTTGGCCCGGCCTGCGCCGACGGCACCCACCAGCCTCTCGGCGCCCGCCGCGGGCAGCAACCCGGCAAGCACCTCGGTGACCCCGACCTTGACGTTGTCCCCCGCGATCCGCCAGTCCGCGGCCAGTGCCAGGGCCAGCCCGGAGCCCAGCGCGTAGCCGGTGACCGCGGCGATGGTCAACTTAGGGATGGCCGCGACCGCGTCCAGGGCGGCACGGCAGGCGGAGGTGACGCTCTCGGCATCGGCGGCGCCCAGGCGGCGCAACCCGGCGATGTCGTCCCCGGCGCTGAAGACCTCGTGGCCGCCGAACAGGATGACGGTGCCGACGTCGTCGCGACCGCCGAGGTCACCGGCCGCGGCCGTGATCTCACGGTACATCTGCCGGGTCAGCGCATTGCTGGGCGGCCTGCACAGCACCAGGGTGCCGATCCCGTCGCTGACGGCGGTTGATACGAATTCACCGCTGCTCGCGCCCGCGACGAATTCGCTCATGCGAGCGTCACGTCGCCGTCGGTGTGACCCTGCGGGGCGCGGCGGTTGCGGGCCTGCTTGTAGCGGGCGCCGTCGAAGAACTCGATGTCCCAGTCGCCGGTCCCCTTTCCTGTGGTCAGACTCGGCTCCACCGCCACGATCCTGCGCTCGGTGGCCAGTACGTCGGCCACACTGCGCCCGTTGACCGAGTCGAGCTGCGACCAGGTCGGCGGCAGCAGGAAGGATCGGCCGTCGGCGAACTCGTCGAGCGCGGCCTGCGGTGTGGTCCAGAACGCACGGTCGCTCTCGGTGTTGTCACCGTCCGCGCGCTGGCCTTCGGGAATGGCGCCGACGAAGAAGTAGGTGTCGTAGCGGCGGGTGCGCTCCTCCTTGGGGGTGACCCAGTTCGCCCACGGCCGCAGCAGATCAGCCCGTAACACCAACTTTTCGGCGCGCAGGAAGTCCGCAAAGGACAGCGAGTTGTTGGCGAGCGCCGCCCGCTGCTCCCGATACACCGACGCGTCGTCGACGAGGATGTCGGAGTCGTCGGCGGCACCCGCGAACAGCACCCCGGACTCCTCGAACGTCTCACGAGCCGCGGCGCACACCAACGCCTCGGCCAGGTCGACATCGACATTCAAACGCTCGGCCCACCAGGTGGGTTCCGGGCCGTACCAGGCGATAGGGGGACCGTCCCCCGGCGCCGGAGCGGAGCGACTCAGGGGGAACTTGTAGTCCCGTTCGTCGACACCACCGCCGGGAAAAACCATCACCCCCGCGACAAAGTCCATCGCCGAGTGCCTGCGCATCAGGAAGATCTCGAGGGACTCCGGTGTGCCCGCATCCCGCAACAGCATCACCGTGGAGGCGGGCCGGGGCACCAGCGGATCTGCAGCGTGACTCATGCTCGCCTCCTGTGTGCCGCCCGGGTCCGGGTTCGCCGGGCGAAGTAGCGGCCGTCAATATACTCCAGGGCGATCGACTGCCCGAACGCCGTGGACAGATTATCCGAGGTCAGCACGTCGGTGAGCAGTCCGGCGCCGACGACCTTGCCCTCCGAGAGCAGCAAGCAGTGGCTGAAACCCGGCGGGATCTCCTCGACATGATGGGTGACCAGGACGATGGCGGGGGCATCCGGGTCGGCGGCCAGATCGGCCAACCGGGAGACCAGTTCCTCGCGGCCGCCGAGATCCAGCCCGGCCGCGGGTTCGTCGAGCAGCAGCAGTTCCGGATCGGTCATCAGCGATCGGGCGATCAGCACCCGCTTGCGTTCCCCCTCGGACAGGGTGCCGTAGGTGCGTTCGGCGAGATGCTCGGCGCCCAGGCTTTCGAGCATGTCGACAGCCTGCTCGTAGTCGACATCGTCATACTTCTCGCGCCAGCGGCCAAGCACCGCGTAACCGGCCGACACCACCAGGTCGCGCACGATCTCGTCGTCGGGAATCCGTTGGCTCAGAGCCGAACTGCTCAGCCCTACCCGGGAACGCAGTTCCGACATATCGGTGCGACCGAGCCGCTCACCGAGGACGAACGCAGTGCCCGACGATGGGTGTTCGAAGGCGGCCGCGATGCGTAGCAGCGACGTCTTGCCTGCTCCGTTGGGCCCGATGACCACCCAGCGCTCGTCGAGTTCGACGGCCCAGGTGATGGGCCCGACGAGGGTCTTGCCGCCGCGGCGCAGAGTGACCCTGGCGAAATCGATCAGCAGGTCGGGGTCTGCAGTGGGCTCATCTGCTGGCACCCGCTCATCGTAGTATCGTCGCTCTGCGCGGAACGGCGGCGCCCGCCGTCACCAGGCGCGCCGAAGTCGTGGAACAGCAACCGCCGCGGCATGAATCGCAGGATCAGTTGCACCAGCGGACCGATGCCGACCGCATAGATGACGGTCCCGACGCCGACGGTGCCACCGAGCAGCCACCCCGCGGTCAGCACCGTCGCCTCGATGAGGGTGCGGATCAGTCGCACCGACCGGCCGGTGCGAGCCACCAGACCGGTCATTAGTCCGTCACGGGGACCCGGGCCCAGCCCGGCCCCGATATAGAGGACCGTGCTGGTCGCGTTGAGCAGCACCGCACCGAGCATCATCGGCACCCGCACCCGGATGTCCTCGGAGGCGGGCAGCACGGCCACACCGATGTCGACGGTGACCGCGATGACGATCACGTTGGCGATCGTGCCGATGCCGGGCCGGTTGCGCAGCGGGATCCAGGCCACCAGGACCGCGACGCCGACCACGGCCGACGCAGTTCCGATCGTCATGCCGGTATGGCGGCTGAGCCCCTGATGAAACACATCCCAGGGATCCAGTCCGAGTCCGGCCTGCACCATCAGGGCCATGGAAAAGCCGTAGCCGGTCAGGCCCACGAGCAAGAGGAGATTGCGCGCCTTCATGCGTGGTCGGGGAAGCGTGCGCGGATGGCGTCGAGTTCGTTGCGAACCCGACGGGCATCTGAACTTTCCGGGTCACGGACATCCCATCCCAGCACGCCATCGGGCTGATCCTGGCGGCCTTCACCCAACCCGGCGACCGGGTGCTCGTCGAGCAACCCAGCTATCACGGTGCGCTGTCGGCGATCTCCTCCGCCGGCGCGCATGCGGTACCGGTGGCTCTCAACGAGAGGGGCTGGGAGCTCGACGCAATGCATGCCACGATCCGCCAATTGGCCCCCCGTCCTGGCCTATGTCATCCCCGACAACCACAACCCGACCGGTTTCACCATGCCGCCAGAGGAACGAAACCAGCTGGGCCACATCATTTCCGAGACCCGCACCCGCACCGTCGTCGACGAATCGATCCTGGACATGTGGCTCGACGAGGCGCCGCCGGCACCGCTGGCCGCGTCCGTCACGGCCCGCCGCGATCCGGTCCTCACCATCGGGTCCATGTCGAAGTCGTTCTGGGGCGGGTTGCGCATCGGCTGGATTCGCGCCGAACCCGCCACCTTGGCCACCATCGCGGCACACCGCGCCTCGGTGGATCTCGGCACCCCGATCCTTGAACAGCTGACCGCAGCAAGGCTTCTCGCGGTACGCGGTGATGTCCTGCCCGAGCGCCAGGTGGTACTGCGCGAGCGCCGGGCCTTCCTGGTGGATCTGCTGGCACGCAAGTTGCCCGACTGGCGGCCAGGTCCCGGCCGGGGCGGGATGTCACTGTGGGTGCAACTGCCCGCGCCGATGAGCACCGCGTTGTCGGCGGCCGCGTCCCGGCTCGGCCTCGATCTGCCCGCCGGCCCGCGCTTCGGGGTCGACGGCACCCTGGAGCGGTTCATCCGGGTGCCCTATGCACTGCCGGAACCCCGACTCGAAGCGGCCGTCGACTTGATGGCACGGGCCTGGCAGTCCATCACCGGCGTCAGCGTTGCTCCCGAGACTCACGCGGTGGTCGTCTAAAACCGGGCGTCTGACTCAGTCGGGGATAGCGACCCGGCGCGCGGTGCCGTCCTCGGCATCGGCGGCTTCGATCTCACCGCGGGTCACCCCGAGGATGAACAGCACGGTGTCCAGGTACGGATGGTTCAGCGACGCATCGGCGACCTCACGCAGCGCGGGCTTGGCGTTGAACGCCACACCCAGGCCAGCCGCCGACAGCATGTCGATATCGTTGGCGCCGTCGCCGACCGCGACGGTCTGTTCCATTGGCACGCCGACCTGCTGAGCGAAATCGCGCAGCGCCTTGGCCTTGCCCGGCCGGTCGATGACCTGGCCGACGACCCGGCCGGTGAGCTTGCCGTCAACGATCTCCAATTCGTTGGCGGCGACGAAATCCATCATCAGATCGTGGGCCAGCGGCTCGATCACCTGGCGGAAACCGCCGGAGACGATGCCGCAGTGATACCCCAGGCGTCGCAGGGTGCGGATGGTCGTCCGCGCCCCTGGGGTCAGCTCGATCTGGTCGGCGACCTCGTCGAGGACCTCGGCGGGCAGGCCGGCAAGGGTGGCCACCCGCTTGTGCAGCGACTCGGCGAAGTCCAGTTCACCGCGCATCGCAGCCTCGGTGACCTCGGCGACCGCGGAGAGCGCGCCCGCCCGGTCGGCCAGCATCTCGATGACCTCACCCTGGATCAGCGTGGAGTCGACATCGAACACAATGAGCCGTTTCGTGCGCCGCGACAAGCTGTAGTCCTCCAGTGCGATATCCACACCGAGCACGACGGCCGTACGGGCCATCACGTTCTGCAGCTGGGCATACACCGCACCGCGCGGCACCGAGACCCGCAACTCCAGACCTGTCACCGGGTAATCGGACACCCCGCGGATGAAGTCGATGTTCACCCCGAGCGCGGCGACCTCACGCGCCACCACACCGAAGGCCTCGGCGGTGATGGGCCTACCCAGCACCACGATGGTGTGCGTGGAGGGATCCTCCAGCACCGGCTTGTCATCGCTGCGTTCGATCGCCACATCCAGTCCGACGCCGTGGATGGCGGACCGGACCTCGTCGGCGAACTCATTTCCGTCGGCGACCCTGGAGTCCACCGACACCAGCACACCCAGGGTCAGCCGGCCGCGGATCACGACCTGTTCGACGTTGAGCAGGTCCACGTGATGGCCCGAGAGCACCTCGAAAAGTGCGGACGTCACGCCGGGCTGGTCGACGCCGCTGACGGTGATCAACAACGATGAACGCTTGCGCGAGGGGTCGACTGACTGCGAGGCCGTCGGCACACTCACCTCCGTTTGGATGCCTCGAAACCGGCTTGTGCCCGCGAACTGGCGAGTATGGGTCAGGTGCGGACGTCTACGTCGTCGATCCTGGTGACGTCTCCGTCTGCCGGACCGTGCGAGCGACCGATGTGCGCCTCGGCGCGCATCCGCTCCACCATGTGCGGGTAGTGCAGCTCGAAAGCCGGTCGCTCCGAACGGATCC
>WOYS01000112.1:8463-8583 GCA_011620645.1 Mycobacterium sp. | reverse complement strand
TCGCTCACGTGTCAGCCTCGCAGGCTCGGCTGTCACGTTCAGGGCTGCTGGTTCGCTCGCAAGCTTCGCTCACGTGTCAGCCTCGCAGGCTCGGCTGTCACGTTCAGGGCTGCTGGTTCG
>WOYS01000112.1:0-8363 GCA_011620645.1 Mycobacterium sp. | reverse complement strand
CTCGCAAGCTTCGCTCACGCAAATGATGGTGTCACGCCGACCCGACAACCCCCGACACGGTCCAGGCCAGCAGACAGCAGGCCGCCGCGCCACCCAGCAGTCGACCCCACTGCCACCGCCAGATGACGATCAGCACGACGGTCACGACGGCCACCGACACGACGCCCGCGGCACCGGACGGGACGGTGATCGACGCACCCGGAATCGCGGCGATCCGCCGGGCCACCGTCAGCAGCCACCACAGTTCCGGCCCGGTGAACCGGATCAGCATTCGCGCAGCGGCCGGCGAGCACGCCGACAGGGCCGCCGCGGCGGTGCCGATCACGGTGATCGGCGGGATGACCGCCGCAACGAGCAGGTTGGCCAGCACGGCGAGCACGCTGAACACGCCCGAGATCCCGGCGATCAGGGGCGCGGTGACCAGCTGGGCCGCCACCGCGATGCTGACCGCGTCGCTCAGCGGTTTGGGCCAGCCGCGACCGACCAGCCGGGCTGACCAGACCGGTGCGATGACGACCAGCGCTGCGGTCGCCATCACCGACAACGCGAACCCTGCGTCGACGGCCAGCTGCGGCGCCACCGCCATCAGCGCGATCACACTGGCCGACAACACCGGGATGGCCTGGCGACGGCGGTGCGTCAGCACCGCGAGCAACGCGATGCCACCCATCACGGCGGCACGCAGCACGCTGGCCGATGGTTCGACGACGATGACGAAGCCGATCAAAACCACCAGCGCCAGCACCGCAGCCAGGCGCGGCCCCACCAGTGCGGCCGCCAGCAGCGCGGTGCCGCACACGATGGTGACATTGGCCCCGGACACCGCCGTCAGATGCGTCAGACCCGACACTTTGAAGTGGTCGATGGTCGATGCGGTGACCGCTGACGTGTCACCGAGCGCCAATGCCGGCAGCATCGCGGCCTGCTCCGCGGGCAGTACCCTGCGGGCGGCCTCGGCGAACTCGACGCGGATATGCCCGGACAGCCGGCGCACGGCCGGAACAGTTCCCAGTGAGGGTTCACCGACCGCGGTCAGCACCGCGACGGTGAGATCCGGCCGCACCGGACGGCCGATGCGGGCCCGGAAGGTCGCGGGGCGGCCCACGGTCAGCGCGGCGAAACCCGTGACCGGAGTGAAGACAAGGACCATGCCGGTGACCGGGGTGCCGTCGAGATCGCGCAACCCGGCGCGGAACATGATGCGTCCGCGGCTCAACGACCGCGGGGATTCGGTCGGTATGACGCTGACGGTGGCTGTGGTGCCGTGCCGAGCAGCGATCGGATGGTGCCGGACATCGTGGGCACGCATGCCGATCGACAGGCCGAACGCCGTTCCGATGACCGCGACCGCCGCCACGCCGGCGGCCCCCAGCCGGATCCCGCGACGTGCGCAGCACTGCGCACACGCTCCCGCCACCGTGACGGCACCCAGCACGATCGCGACCACCACTGCCGGAGACCACAAGATGCCGGAGCCGGTCACCACCCAACTGGTCATCGCCGCGGGCACCAGTCGGATATCGAGCTGTCGCTCTTCGGGTTTCACACATCGACCAGGGCACGGAGCTTGTCGAGTCGCGCCGGGCCGATACCGTCGACCTCACTGAGTTGATCGACGCTGCCGAACCGCCCATTGGCGTCCCGCCACGCGATGATGGCTGCCGCGGTGACCGGCCCGACCCCGGGCAACGCATCGAGGTCTTCTGCGGTGGCGGTGTTCAGATCGACCGGCGCGGCGGGCGCCCCGGCCGCCGCGCTCGCGGCGGGGGATGTCGCGCCGGTCGAGGTAGCCGAGCTGACCGAGCTACCCATCGGCGAGGGTGATCCCGGCGGGGAAGCCAATCCGACGATGATCTGCTCACCATCGACCACCCGGCGCGCCAGGTTCAGCCCGACCAGGTCCGCTCCGTCCACGGCACCGCCTGCGGCGTCGAGGGCGTCGGCGATGCGGTCCCCCGCGCTCAGGGTCACCAACCCGGGTTTGTGTACCAGGCCGACGACGCTGACCACCACCGGACCGTCCGGTGGAGCCAGCGGCCCGGGTGTGGCGCCGGCCGAGGAAACCATCTGCACAGCAGGGAGATTCGCCGAAGCGACCGGCGGTGGTGAATCCCGCAGCAGGGTGAACACCGTCACCAGGACGGCGACCACCCCGACACCGAGCAAGGCCATGACGCCGGCGCGACCGGGGTCGGCCCTCAGCGCGCCGAGCCAGTCCTTGGCCGGGTGGTTGTCACCGTCGGGAAGCCAGCGGGCCAGCACGGTATCCGGTTCCTCGTCGGAGCGAACGGATTCGGTTGCGGTGTCACGATCGGCGCCGATGCGCCGCGTCAGGCGCTGCGCCGGCGATTCGGTTTCCATGAGCCGACGGTAGACACGGGTGCCGACCTATCGGCGTCGTCGTGACCCGCGATGCGTCCAGCTGTGGATGAATCCGGCTTTGTGGATAACCGCCCTACTCCCCGTGTGGCTCCCTTCGCCGGGTGATCACTCGGCGAGGTTGACGCAGGCCCCCACGGCCCCGGCACCGACGTGTACGGCGAGCACCGCCCCCAGGTCGGTGACCGTCAGCGCCTCCACCTGTGGCAGCCGCTCGGTCAGCGCGGCGCCGACCTCGGCGGCGGCGTCGTGGTTGTCCACGTGGTGCACGGTGATCGTGGCGGAGCGATCGCCCACCAGGTCGGCGATCGAATCCACCATCGCGGCATGGGCTTTGGACACCGTACGCACCCGCTGCGCCAGGACCAGTCGGCCATCGACGTCGAGTCGCAGCAAGGGCTTCACCGACAATGCGGTGGCCAGCCAGGAGGCTGCGGTGCCGATGCGCCCGCTGCGGCGCAGGTTGTCCAGGCGGTGCACAACGATGAACACGTGGCTACGCAGCACCGCGGCACGCGCGGCAGCCTCGACGGCGTCGAGCTCGGCTCCGGCCTCGGCTGCGCGGGCCGCGGCGAGCGCGATGCACCCCACTCCCATCCCCGCCGATCGGGTATTCACCACGCGCACAGCCGAACCGAACTCGCGGGCAGCCGCGGCAGCAGAACTGAAGGTGCTGGACAGCGCCGCCGAGAGGTGCACAGCGACGACACCGTCGCCATCGCTGTCCACCAGCGCTTCCCGGTAGGCCTGCGCCAGGTCCGCAGGCGAGGCACCCGAGGTGGTCACCTGGTTGCGGTCGAAGATGTCGTTCGGGATCGTGTCGATGCCGTCACGCAGATCCAGGTCGTCGACGAGCACGTGCAGCGGAACCTGGCGAATGCCCCAACGCTCGCGTTCTTCGATGCTCAGCCGCGAGGAGGAGTCTGTCACCACCCGGACGGTCATGACCGGTCTGAGGTATCCGGTTGGTACACACCCGCTTCGGCGAGACCTTCGAGCATCAGATCCGCGACAGCCGCGTGCGCTTCGAAGTTCCAGTGGATCCCGTCGGGGTTGCCCCGCCCGCTCATCACTTCGTCACCCACCGCGGCCTTCAGATCCACCACGGGCAACTGGTGCTCGTCGGCCCAGCCGGTGATGGCCTTGACGATGGGTTCACGCCACCGATGCGAATGGCTGTAGCTCTCGGCGATGTGCACCGACGGGATGGTGGCCACCACAGGTAGCCCAGGTCGATTGAAATCCAAGGCAGCCCTCGTCATTTCGAGGTACTCGACGGTGAGGCGCGGAGGGAGCGCCGGCCGCGCCACCGGGGACAGCCGGGGCTGCAGCCAGCCGTATCCGTCGCGGGCCCACCGGCGCAGGAACGGCGGCCGTACGTAGCGGATCAATTCGCGAAGCGCAGTCGGCAGCGGCGACGGCAGTGAATCCATCCCGGACGTCGCGAAGATCACCGCACCGGCGCGCGGCAGGGCCGCCCAGGATCGGGGGTCCTGGGTGGCCGCCCACCACACGTCCCGGCAGGTCCAGCCGATCCGCCCGATCAGCTCGACATCCCAACCGAGTTGCTCGGCAACGATGTTCGGCCAGATCCTCGGATCGTCGGCGGGTAACCCGCCGGTGGGTCCGTAGTAGGACAGTGAGTCGCAAAACACCAACAGTGTGCGGCGGGTCCGGCGGGCAGGACCGGAACGACCGGGGGAATCAGCGGAGTCAGAGGACATCGTTGGCCACCTGCGCCGAGGCGTTCCAGACATCCAGACGCCACTTGATGGCGTCGTCGACGTCATGCCCGGACAACTGCGCCCAACTCGCGTTGCCCATGCCGCCGAGCACCGGCCAGTTGTCCACCGGGAGGTCCAGCAGGGCGGCCGTCAACGCGGCGATCAGCCCACCGTGCGCCACCAGCACCACCGGGCGGTCGGGCTCTTCTGCTCCCCAATCAGCTTGAGATGCAACGAGTTCAGTGACCAACGGGACGCTGCGTTCGGCGACGTCGATTCGGCTTTCGCCGCCATGCGGAGCCCACCGGGCGTCATCGCGCCAGGCCAGCCGGGCACCCGGCGCCGCGGCATCGACCTCGAGGTGCGTCAACCCCTGCCAATCACCGAGATGTGTTTCGCGTAGTCGTTCGTCGATCGCCACTTCCTGCCCCGAGCGTTCGCCGAGCGCGGTGGCCGTATCGAGGGCGCGCCGCAGGTCCGAGGACACGATGACCAGCGGTTGACGTTTGGCCAGTACCTCGGCCGCCGCGACGGCCTGGTCGCGACCGAGGTCGGACAGATCGGTATCGATTTGGCCCTGCATCCGGCTGCCCGCGTTGTACTCGGTCTGCCCGTGCCGCAACAGCACCAGCCGACGCACACTCACGCCGAGGCTCCGCCGTCTTGTGGACCGTCCAGGTCCACGGATAGCACCGGGCAGTCACGCCACAGCCGCTCAAGCGCGTAGAACTCACGTTCGTCGGTGTGCTGGACGTGCACAACGATGTCGACGTAGTCGAGCAGCGTCCAGCGCCCCTCCCGCGTCCCCTCGCGACGGGCCGGTTTGTGCCCGGCGGCACGCATCTTGTCCTCGACCTCGTCGACGATGGCGTTGACCTGACGTTCGTTGGAGGCCGAGGCGATCACGAAGCAGTCGGTGATGACCAGATGGTCGGACACGTCGATCACCAGTACGTCATCGCCGAGCTTGGCTGCCGCAGCGCGTGCCGCGACGGTGGCCATCTCCACCGCTTCCGTCAACGCGGTCATGATGGTGTCTCCGTTGCTGGCGGGTTGTACAGATGGCGCTTGGACACGTACTGGACGACACCGTCTGGCACCAGGTACCAGATAGGGCGTGACTGCTGCGCGCGCAGCCGGCAATCACTCGACGAGATCGCCAATGCAGGTACCTCCACCAGGGTCAGGGCGTCTTCGGGCAGTTCTTTGATGGCTGCGGCGATGTGCTCTCCATCGAGCTCATAGCCGGGGCGGCTCACCCCGACGAAACGAGCCAGAGAGAACAGCTCCTCCCAGTTCTGCCAGGACAGGATCGACGCCAGTGCGTCGGCGCCGGTGATGAAGTACAGGTCGGTGTCCGGGTTCTGCTTCGCCAGATCGCGCAGCGTGTCCGTGGTGTAGGTGGCACCGCCGCGATCGATGTCGACCCGGCTCACCGAGAAGCGCGGATTGGCTGCGGTGGCGATGACGGTCATCAGGTACCGGTCCTCGGCGGCGGTGACGTGGCGGTCTCTCTTCTGCCACGGCTGACCGGTGGGCACGAAGGCGACCTCATCGAGATCGAATTGATCGGCCACTTCGCTGGCCGCCACGAGGTGCCCGTGATGCACGGGATCGAACGTCCCACCCATCACACCGAGCCTGCGCCGTGCTGCCACGAAGAGCCAGCTTACGGCAGCGGTTCCGGGCGGACTTTCCGCGCCGAACACGACGTTTGGCCGGGACGTTCTCGCAGAAATCGACCCAGAGCTGAGCTCGGGCGATAATCAGGCGGGAAGTATGGCGTCGATCACCGTGGCGAGCTGCTTGGCTGACCGGCACTCGTGCATCGGAATGAGGTCCGTATACCGCGGCACCGCCGAGTCGCCGCTGCCCCACAGATGCCTGGGCTCGGGGTTGAGCCAGTGCGCGTGCCTGCTGACGTTCACCAGCCTGGTCAGCAGTTCGGTCTCGGGGTTGCGGTAGTTGTTGCGCGCGTCTCCGAGGATGAGCAGCGAGGAGCGCGGGGACAGCACGTTGGGGAAGTTCTGCGCGAACGAGACGAACGCGTGCCCGTAATCGGAGTGCCCGTCGCGGGTGTAGACGCCGGCCTCACGGGTGATGCGCTGCACTGCCACCGCCAGGTCGGCGTCGGGCCCGAACATGTCGGTCACCTCATCGGTGGTGTCGATGAAGGCGAAGACGCGGACCCGGGAGAACTGCTGACGCAGCGCGGACACCAGCATCAGCGTGAAGTGGCTGAAACCGGCGACCGAACCGGAGACGTCGCACAGCACCACCAGTTCGGGTCGCGCCGGGCGCGGCTTCTTGAGCACGACCTCGATGGGCACGCCGCCGGTGGACATCGACTTGCGCAGCGTCTTGCGCAGATCGATCTGTCCGGCACGCGATCGCCTTCTTCGCGCGGCCAGCCGGGTGGCCAATGTGCGAGCCAAGGGCTGTACGGTCTTTCGCATCTGACGCAGCTGTTCGCCGGAGGCGCGCAGGAATTCGACGTTCTCGGCCAGCTGCGGCACCCCGTACATCTGCACGTGGTCGCGGCCCAGCTGCTCGGCGGTGCGCCGTTTAGTCTCAGCTTCCACCATTCGTCGCAGCTGTGAAACTCGCTGCGCTGCCATCGCTTTGGCGATCTCCTCCTGCGTGGGGGTGGGTTCCTCACCGTAGGGCGCGAGCAACCCGGCCAGCAGTCGGCCCTCCAACTCGTCCAGCGCCATCGCCTTGAGCGCCTGATACGCCGAGTACGACGGGCCACGGCTGGAGTTGTACCGGCCGTAGGCCTCCACGATCCGGGCGATCATGGCCGCCAGCCGATCGTCGAAATTCTCCAGATCGCTGTCCGGGCCGAGCAGGTTGATCAGCGCCTCGCGCATGGCCTCGATGTCCTCGGGCGGCACGCGATCGGGATCCTCGGGATCGACCTCGTCCTCCACCACGGTCCGCGCCCCGTGCGCAGCGGGCCACCACAGGTCGAACATCGCGTCATAGGTGTCGCGGTGGTCGGCCCGGCGCAGCACCGCACACGCCAACCCTTCGCGCAGGGCCTCCCGGTCCCCCAGCCCGAGCACGGTCAGCACCCGGCCGGCGTCCACGGTTTCCGACGGGCCCACCGCGATGCCCACGCCGCGCAGCGCCTCGACGAATTCCACCAGGTGTCCGGGGATACCGTGCGGGGCCAGTGGCTGCGGCGGGCGGCTGCGGCGGGATGCCATCAGTTCAGCCTGAGCTCGCCGGCGGCCTTGACCTGATCGGACTGGTGCTTGAGCACCACCCCGAGGGTGGCGGCGATCAACTCGTCGTCGATGGTGTCCATACCCAGCGCCAGCACGGTGCGACCCCAGTCGATCGTCTCGGCCACCGACGGGACTTTCTTCAGCTGCATCCCGCGCAGCACCCCGATGATGCGCACCAACTCCGAGGCGATGCGCTCGGGCAGCTCCGGAACGCGGGACAGCAGGATGCGCCGCTCCAGGTCGGGGTCGGGGAAATCGATGTGCAGGAACAGGCAACGCCGTTTGAGCGCCTCCGACAGCTCTCTGGTGGCATTCGAGGTCAGCAGGACGAACGGTGCCCGCTCGGCCTTGATGGTGCCGAGTTCGGGCACCGTGACCGCGAAGTCGGAGAGCACCTCCAACAGCAGGCCCTCGATCTCGATATCGGCCTTGTCGGTCTCGTCGATCAGCAGCACCGTGGGGTCGGTGCGCCGGATCGCGGTCAGCAGCGGGCGGCTCAGCAGGAACTCCTCGCTGAACACATCGGTCTTGGTCTGGTCCCAGTCACCCGTCCCGGCGGTCCCCGCCTGGATCCGCAGGATCTGCTTGGCATGGTTCCACTCGTAGAGAGCACGCGCCTCATCCACGCCCTCGTAGCACTGCAGCCGGACGAGTTCCGATCCCGTGGTCTGCGCGACGGCGCGGGCCAGTTCGGTCTTGCCGACACCGGCCGGGCCCTCCACCAGTAACGGCTTACCGAGCCTGTCTGCAAGGAAAACGGCTGTGGCGGTGGCCTTGTCGGGCAGATAGCCGGTTTGGGCGAGCCGCTTGGCGACATCGTCGATATCGCTGAAAAGTGGGGCAGGGCGGGCAGGCAGGCTCATCAGTGTTGTCCCTTCTTCGCGCGGGCGCTCATCAGCGTTGTCTCTTCTTCGCGCGGGCGCTCATCAACGTTGTCCCTTCCTCGCGCGGGCGCTCATCAACGTTGTCCCTTCTTCGCGCGGGCGCTCATCAACGTTGTCCCTTCTTCGCGCGGGCGCTCATCAACGTT
>WOYS01000117.1:22685-42035 GCA_011620645.1 Mycobacterium sp. | reverse complement strand
CCACCGCGGCGCACCTGGTGTCGTGGGCCAAGTTGTCCCCGCGGACCGTGCAATCCGGGGCGGTTGTTCAGGGCGGCGGGACCGGCAAGGGAAACCCCTATCTGAAAGGGGCACTCGCGAGGCTGCCGCCGTGGCCGCGCGTACCGATAGTTTCCTCGGTGAGCGTTACCGGCGGCTGGTCAAACGACGAGGCAAACTCAAAGCCCTCGTCGCAACAGCTCGGTCCCTGCTGGTCATCGTGTGGAATCTGCTCGCCGATCCCAGATCGCGTTACCGCGACCTGGCCCAGACCACTACGCCGGACGCACCGATACCCAACGGCGGGTCCGCAACCATCTGTCCCAGCTGGCCGCCCTCGGATACCGCGTGACTGTCGAACCCGCAGCCTGACCCCACCCATCAATCCGCCACGTACACAGACATATCCGGCTCCGCTGCGCTGCGCCGGATCGCTGTCGCCTGCCCGCTCACCTTGATTTACCGGTCAGAGCCCAATAGAGCCGTAATTATGTGGCTACTGTTACTGGCGGGGCTGTTGTGAGTTACGCTTTTCTACGTAGGAGCTACGTATTTCGTTGCTGCGCCGTACGTATGCAATTGAGCCCCGCTATTGGTGCCTGGAGTAGCTCACCGCGCGGCGCACCGAGGAGAAGACATGGAATCACACGTCCGGGGTGAGGGTGTGGCAATTGCCGGCGCTGACCGCTCTGCCCCGGCAAACTGCGCTGCGGGACGCATTCGACGGCTCCCCGGTGTTATCGCCATCGTCGTCGTGCTATTCATCGCGTGTGCACCGGCCGCGTCGGCCCAACCTGCTGCCGGCCCCTGGGACCCGTTGCTTCCGAAGCTGCCGAGCGCAGGCGCGCCCGGCGATCCGGTTGCCATCGCGAATGCCTCTCTTCAGGCAACGGCAATGGCGACGCAGACGGCCATGAGTATGGGCCGCAACTTTCTCAACAGCCTGGGAATTCTCAGTCCCGCCGCGGATCCGTCGATGAGAGTACGCGGAAACCGGATCAATGGTGCACAAGCGATCGAGTACGTGATTCGCAGGGCGGGAACCCAAATCGGCGTTCCCTACTCCTGGGGCGGGGGCAGCCTCACCGCCCCGAGCCGCGGGGTCGATCAGGGAGCAGGCACCGTGGGCTTTGACTGTTCAGGCCTGACACGGTTCGCCTTCGCCGGCGTCGGAGTACTGCTCCCGCGCTACTCCGGCGCCCAGTACGACGCCGGCCGAAAGGTGCCGCCCTCCCAGGCGAAGCGTGGCGATCTGCTGTTCTGGGGCCCTGGGGGAAGCCAGCATGAAGCCATCTACCTCGGCGACGGGCAGATGATCGAGGCACAGCAGACCGGCGTGCCGATCAAAATCTCACCGGTGCGCACATCAGGCATGACGCCCTACGTCGTTCGCATCATCGAAAGCTGACTGCTCGCCGCAACCAGCAACCGAACGGGTCACTGCGCCAAAAGTTCAGCGCCGGTTCGCGTCATCAAAGGCCCCCTGCGCCGATCCCAGTCGAC
This sequence comes from Mycobacterium sp., assembly GCA_011620645.1. GTDB lineage: Bacteria > Actinomycetota > Actinomycetes > Mycobacteriales > Mycobacteriaceae > Mycobacterium. The sequence goes on along the minus strand of WOYS01000117.1, from coordinate 40,514 downwards.
CCCGCCGATCCAGGCGGTACAACGCAGCCGCCGACAGTAATCCGATGACTGTCAACAACACCCACAGAAGGCCTGGCTGCCCAATCTCTCTGGCGAGCTGCATCAACGAGCCGGTTGCCAGGTTGCCGACGAGGATGCCGACCCCGACGATCGTGTTGTAGAAGCCGTAATGCGTTCCGACCAGCCGGTTGCCGGCCAGGGATACGACGGTATCCATTTCGAACGGGAACACCGCAGCCGAGCCGACCGCCAGCACGGCCGTCGCGATCAGCAGCGCAGTGGCCGCAGCAACGCGGCCGGCTCGCTCGTCGTCGGGCAACACGATCAGCGGCAGGAACGACAGCGCCAGAATGATCATGCCGATCGCCAGTGAGCGCCCCGAACCCCAACGCCGCGCAAACCACCGTGTGATGCGCATCTGTCCGATCACTCCCACAACTCCGAAGACCACAAAAATCATCGCTGTGACAACGGAATCGTTTCGGGGAAAAAGGAACCTCGCCTGCAGCGGCATCGCCAGGTACACCTGGAACGACAGCACATAGGACCCGATCATCGCTGCTGCGAACAGCAGGAACGAACGATTGGCCGCGACTGCCCGCCAGTCCTGAAGCACTGAGGTCTTCTCCTGTGCCGGGGTCACAGCGCGTTGCGGCAGTGCAAACAACTGCGCCACGGTCAGCCCCGCGAAGACGAGCGCCGCGGCGGCAGCAGTCATCTTGAAGTCAACGAACATCAATGCCAAGCCCACCAGCGGCCCCGCGAGGATGCCCGCTTGATAGAACACGTTGAACAGCGCGAAGGCTTCCAACCGCCGAGGGCCCGCGTCGGCGGCCAAGTACGCACGCACGGCTGGGTTGAAGAGTGCACCGGCGAAACCCGTTGCCGCCGAGGCGACCAACACTGCCGGCAGCGAGTCGGCGACCACCAGAAGCCCGAATCCTGCAGTGCGCAGAATGCATCCGCTCACGATGAGGGGCTTGAAGCCCAGGCGATCGGCCAGGGTGCCACCGACGATGAACATCCCCTGCTGGGAGAAGTTGCGCACCCCTAAAACGAGCCCGATGGCCCATGCCGCCAAACCCAGGGGCCCGGCCAGATAGCCGGCCAGGTACGGCATGAGCATGTAGAAACCGAGGTTGATCCCGAACTGGTTGATCATCAACATGCGGCTTGGCCAGCCGAAGCTGCGGAACCCGGAGAACAGAGTCATCGCGGCGTCACCTGTGTGGGATCGACGACCACGGGGCACCGCGTCCAGGCCGTGACCGCCTGTGCCAGCGGGTCGTCAATGGTGGCCGGTTCATTCGGCGGAACCTTAGCCAACAGACCGTGGGTGCGGCAGTAGTCGTCGTTGTAGATGGTATCGAAATAGCGCTGTGGACCGTCCGGGAAAATGGCGGCGACCGTGGTGCCGGGCTCGCTGTTGCGCGCAGCCCACCCCGCCACCAAAGCAACCGCGCCCACGCTCCACCCTCCACTGGCGTAGTGGGTGGCCGCCAGGGTCCGGCAGGCCCATACCGCATCCGCCGCCGCGACCCAGTGCACTTCATTGAAAGCGCCGTAGTCGACGTTGCCGGGGTAGATGCTTGAGCCGAGGCCGCGCATGAGTCGACTGGTGGCGGGTTGCCCAAAGATGATGGATCCCACCGTGTCGACGCCGATCAGCCTCAGGCCGGGATTGAATTCCCGCAGGACCCGTGCCACGCCTGCCGAGTGCCCCCCGGTGCCGACGGAGCACACCAACACATCGACAGATCCCAGCTGCTCATTCAATTCGACCGCCAGCCCGCGGTAGGCCTCCACGTTGTCCGGATTGTTGTACTGGTCGGGGTGCCACGCGTGCGGATCGGTGGCCAGAATCTCTTGAACGCGCTCCCTGCGGGCCTGCTGCCAGCCGCCGCGCTCGTGGGGCTCGGTGACCAGTTCGATGTGCGCGCCGAACGCGGCGAGCATGTGATGGATGATCGGTTCCATGCCGGGGTCGGTGACCAACGTGACGGGGTGACCGTACACGGTGCCCGCCAGCGCCAGCCCCAATCCCAAGGTGCCGCTGGTTGATTCGACGATACGGGCACCCGAGACGAGCGCCCTCCGAGCGCGCGCGCGTTCCACCATATGCAGCGCGGGCCGATCTTTCATTCCACCCGGGTTGAAGCCTTCAAGTTTGGCCCAGAACCCGTGCTCTGCGGTGGTTAACGGCGCACCGATCCTCAGGACCGGTGTCTGACCGACCATGGTGGCCGGCCGCTCATAGCGACCGAGTCGCTGGTGCTCGAATCGGTGTGCGTCGTGGGCGTGGTTGATCGAAAGGGCGTGATTCATCAGGGATGTCGCTTCTGTTGACGCCGCGAAGGTTGGCGCGGCTACTGGTGGCGGGCAGCGGTCACCGGCCCCAGTCCAGAAGACGGGGCCTGACGCTAGCCGATCAGCGCCGCGCGATGCAGAGCCGGACGAGCACGTCTCGACCGGTCTGCGCGATGGGTGAGCGCGGAGGGCCACGGATGGGCATCAACGGCGCGTAGCGCCATATCGCCGGCAACATAGCCAGGGCGCTGACCAAGGCCAGCGTGATGAGCGTGACGGTGCTTCGCGGCAGGACGGCTTCTGCGAGGGATTCCGGTAACGGCGCGAGTCCGCCCTGGGAGATGTGCGGATGATCGAGCGGGACGGATACCGGAGCGTCTACCGCGCTCGAGGCAAGTGGGTGGGGTCCATGGACTGGCGCAGTCTCGGTTCCCAGCAGCGCCCATTCCGCACCCACGATGATGGTCCAGAACGCGAGAAACGCAGCACCGACTGCGCGTCGGCGCTGCGGGGAACTCGCGTCGATGTACCTCACGATGTTGCCGACTGTAGCAGCGGATCGCTGAACGGAGTTTCGGCCGTGGAGTTGACGCCGTGTTGTGACCTGTCAGCGATATTCGTTCTCGGTGGCCCATGTGAAGCGATCTGCACAGTCACCGTATTCGCCCGATAGCGTTGCTAACCTGCTTATTTCAAGCGTGCGAGTGCGATCGGCCGATCATGCGAACACCATTCTCCACACAGGTCATCTACGGTTTGACTCCGTAGATAATTTCCGCTGCGAGCTCAGACGCCAAGGAGTCAAAAAAGCTTTGCTGGGTTGGCCGATACCCGACCTCCGAAGGGTCCTCGGCCCTGCGGGTGAACATTGACGACCCGCATCCGAATCGGTGAGCCCGGTGGACACCTACCCGGCGGACACCTAGTGGTGGCAGAGCACCTGTATGAATGCCGGGGTGGCGAGCATGGTGGCTATGGCGGTAACCAGGAAAGCGCGATGACGCCACCGCACGTGCCGACGCGTGGGCGTGACCAGTCGCTCGACGCGGGCGATGACCGCCGTTGCCGCCACGGCCAGACCTTCGGCCACAGGCGGTCGGTGACCGGCCAGCGCAAGCAAACCCGTGAGTAAAGGACGAGTCCCGACGTGACGAACGGCGGTGTCGTCGGCGCACATCTCCAGCAGTTCCGCCACAGCCCGGTGTGCGCACGCGAACAGGGGTAGATGAGGAAGGGTGGCGGCGAGAGCACGCAGCACCATGAGAATGTGGTGATGGTGCCCCGACAGGTGCGCATCCTCGTGTGCGAGAACCGCTCTCAATTGCGATCGGTTCAACGATCTCACTGCCGCCGAGGTGACGACGATGGCATGCGGGCGGCCGATGACACAGTACGCGGCGGGAAGCTCGGCCTCCACGACAACGACGTGGGGATGATTGGTGGGCCGACCAACGATCCGCGCGGCATCTGCGTGCTCGTGGCTTCGGGCGCGCAGTCTAGACAGGCAGCGGCCCAGTCGCAGCGCCAAGACCGCCGATGTCAGCAGTCCCCCTCCGATGAGGACAATAGACCCGAGCCGTCCCGCCAGCGGCGTGTGGACAGAGAACCCGAATAGTTCCAGGCAGAGGGTCACAGCCGAGCCATCAAGGATGCTGTTCGACGTCGCGGTGACCACCAGCACCACTGCCGCCAGCCACGCCACAAGCGCGGCGGCAACCGTGGCCAGCCAGGCGGCGACACCCATGGACGGGCTAACCCCGCCACGAGTAAGGGGCCGCAGGAACGGTGGAGCAAGCCACGCCAACACCGCACTGTAGAGCACCAGCCACAGAGCCGTCGTCATGATCGCCGCCCCTTACGCAGCGCCGCCTTCAGTTGCGCCGACTGCTCTGCACTCATCTGCTCAACGAAGAAGGCCAGCACAGTGTTGGTATCGCCGCCGGAGTCGAATGCGGCTTTCATCAGACGCGCTGACCGCTCCTCACGACTCATCGCCGCCCGGTACACATAGGCCTTGCCGCTGCGCTGCCGTTTAAGCCAACGCTTGCGATACAGGTTGTCCATGGTCGACAACACTGTCGTGTAGGCGATGGTTCGCTGCTGGGACAACTCCTCGAACACGTCACGCACCGTGACCGGCTCCTGGTGATCCCACACCCAGTCCATGACCACCGCTTCGAGATCGCCGAATCCTCGCTGTTCCATCCGCCGCAACTCCTGCTCGCTCTGACGAGGTGGCCGATGCGCACAGCGCGGCACCCTGCAGCCTCTTAATGTAGCCGCCAACAGGCCAGATACCGGGGACCTCAGGGGCCGCTTCGCCACCGATGTTCGATCCCACTGGGGCGTGCCCCATCAAATCCGCTGGGAGGCAACGGCCTTCCGGTACTTTCAGACTGTAGTTGGCCGTGGCATAGCACGTCGGCGCACTCATGCCGAGCCCTCCATCCCTGTTCAGCCTCACGCAGGCGCAGGACGAAATCGGTATGAGTCCCGTGACGATCTGCTGAAGATCGCGCCGTTCCGGCAGTCGCGCGCCGCCGCGGCCGCATCAGCGGGCACCATGTTGAACATGGAGCACCACCCGGGTACACCGCCTGAGCAGGCGAAGGGATACCGCGCCCTGGTCGTCGACGACGAACTTCCCCTGGCCGAAGTGGTGGCCAGCTATCTAGAACGCGAGCACTTCGAAGCGGTCGTGGCCGGCAACGGCGTCGACGCGATCGCCATCGCACGCAACCTCGACCCCGATGTCGTCATCCTTGACCTCGGGCTTCCCGGCATCGATGGATTGGAAGTCTGCAGGCAGTTGCGCACGTTCTCCGACGCCTACGTCGTCATGCTCACCGCTCGCGACACCGAAATCGACACAGTCCTCGGCCTGACTGTCGGCGCAGACGACTACATCACCAAACCCTTCAGCCCACGCGAACTGGTCGCGCGCATTCGCGCCATGCTGCGGCGGCCCCGCGTCCTGCAAACAGCCACTGCAACCGCCGAAATTGAGGTTGCGCCACCGCGTCGCTTCGGCGCGCTAAGCATCCACGTCGCCGCCCGTGAGGTACGCATCGACGACGAACATATCTTGTTGACCCGCACAGAGTTCGACATCCTCGAAGCTCTCTCCGGCCGGCCAGGCATTGTGCTGAGCCGGCGTCAACTTCTCGAAATCGTCCGCGACGGACCCTGGGTCGGCAACGAGCACCTCGTCGACGTCCACATCGGGCATCTACGGCGCAAACTGGGCGACGACGCAGCTCGTCCGCGCTACATCGCCACGGTACGAGGTGTGGGATACCGGATGGGAACGGGACAGTGACTCCCCCGCCTGCGCCACCACCTCGCCGACGTCGACGGCGGGGCCGTCCTGGCATCGGCCTGCGGCTGCTGGCGGCCCAAGCCATCGTGCTGGCAGCCGGGGCCGCGACGACCGCGGTGGTGGCCGCCGTTGTCGGCCCTCCCCTATTCCGCGAACATCTTCACCTCGCAGGGGTGCCGATGGACTCCCCGGAGGAAGTCCACGCCGAGGAGGCCTACGGCTACGCGACAGTGATGTCCATCGGGGGCGCCCTAGCGGTGTCGGCTCTGGCCGCACTCGCCGTCAGCTTCTACGTCAGTCGGCGGCTCCAACGGTCCATCACCGAAGTTGCCTCCGCTGCCACCGACGTCGCTCAGGGGAATTACGAAATCCGCGTGACACCGCCGCGCCTCGGCGACGACTTCGACGCGCTCTCCACTGCCTTCAACCAGATGGCCTCCCGGCTCCAAGCCGTTGATTCGACACGACAGCGACTGTTCGGGGACTTGGCGCACGAGATCCGCACACCGGTCGCGGTGCTGGAGGCCTATATCGAGGCACTCGAAGACGGGGTGCGCACTTTGACGCCACAGACGGCGGCCATGTTGCGCGACCAAACCCGCCGGCTGGTGCGGTTTTCCGATGATGTCGCCGCCCTCGCCAAGGCCGAGGAAAGCTCAGTTTCCATGTCGTACGCCAACATTGACGTCGACCGCTTAACGCGCCAATGCGTCGCCGCGGCACAGGAACGCTACGACGTCAAGGGAGTTGCACTACGCCTACGCCTCCAGAAGGCACTACCGCCGTTGTGGGCCGACGAGCAACGACTATCCCAAGTCCTCGGCAATCTCTTGGAAAATGCACTGCGGCACACGCCGTCCGGCGGCTCGGTCGAAGTCAGCTGTGTTCGCGACGGCGACCGTTTGAGGATCGCCGTCGCCGACACTGGCGAAGGGATTGCCGCCGAGCACGCCACCCAGGTGTTCGAGCGGTTCTATCGGGCAGACGCCGCCCGCGATCGCGAGCACGGCGGCGCCGGTCTAGGGCTCGCCATCGCCAAAGCGCTGGTCGAGGCCCACGGCGGATCCATCTCCGTAGCGAGCGCAGGACCCGGCGCCGGCGCAACATTCACCGTCGACTTACCCATCGCCCAGGTACGCGCCGCGGACTTCCCTGTTTCGGCTGCCTCAACGCGAACATGACCGGCAGAGCCCTCGACTCGCTATTTGTCCAGCGTTGCCTGCATCGTGTCGATCTCTGCTTGCTGAGAGGACACGATGTTGCGCGCCATCTCGACCGCCGCCGGAAACTGGCCGTTGTCGATCTCCTGCTGCGCCATCATGATTGCGCCTGACGAACAGGGCCGACGCCACTAACGCCGCAAACCCAATTCCGTATCGCTTGTGCTGCATCGCACATCCTTTCCCACATATCTTCGTGCCACGAGGCGTCCACGGGGCAAGCGCTCTCGCCGCCTCAATCCCGCCTCAAGAATCCGAGTACGGTTTCAGTTCGCGTTTCGATGAAGAATTGACAAAGACGCCGGCCCGGCGTCATACCAGCGTCACTCATCACCACTCCAACCGTTGACGTGGAACCTGTCGCGTCGTGCGCTGCGCACCTTCTCGGGCATATCCGGAGCGCGTTCCCGCTCCAGGCCTGAACCGTAGGGTCAGGGGATGGTGTCGCGGCTGCGTCTCTTATCGACCCGGCGAGTTGGTGTGCGGGCGACGGCGGCCGCAACGGCGGCCACCGTCGTGGCCCTGACGTTGGTCGCGGCAGGACTGGCCCAGGTGATGCTCCTGGATTACTCGCTGCGCTCGGCTGCGGAAGCGACGGTATTGGAGCAGACGGAACAAGTCGCTGCCCGACTGTCTCCCGATGGCCCAGCGGAGGCGGTGCGCGAACTCCACTCCACACTGGATCTGGTACAGGTGCTCGATGCCAGCGGGGCGATGGTCGCTGCCAGCGCGCCGCTTGTGGGGCAGGCGCCGCTGAGCAGCGCCCGACCGGTTCCCGGTGAGGTCGTGACGGAGGAGATCGTTTCACCCGCTATCGACCCCGACGACACGCTGATCGTCGCGGTGCGCGGGGTCATGACACCAGACGGTCCTCGAACGGTGCTGGCCGCCGTCACCCTGAATGGGGTCGATAACAGCGTGAGAACAGCGGAACGCCTGCTCTGGCTGGGTGTGCCTGCACTGGCATCGGTGACCGCGCTGGCCACCTTCGCCGCGACCGGGCGAGCGCTGCGACCCGTCGAGGCGATCCGTACCCGCGTGGCCGCCATGTCAGATCGCGACCTCGATCAGCGAGTCCCGGTGCCTGCCACCCGGGACGAGATCGGGCGGCTCGCGACAACGATGAATGCACTGCTGGCCCGACTGCAAGGGGCTCAGCGCGTACAGCGGCAGTTCGTCGCCGACGCCAGCCACGAACTCCGTAGCCCATTGGCCACCATCACCGCCGGCCTGGACCTGGTGCACAGTCGTAATGGCCGGGACGCCGCGCGGCTGACGGCCATGCGGGAAGAAGCACAGCGCCTCGATCGGATCATCGGTGATTTGCTGCTGTTGGCTCGAGCCGACGAGCGCGGACTCTTGCCGCGCACCGTCGACGTCGATCTCGACGAGCTCGTGTACACAGAGCAGCTGCGGCTGCGCGAGATCAGCAGGTTACAGATCGACGTCGACGTCGTCGCTGTGCGGATCCGCGGAGACGGGTCGCAGTTGGCACGGATGCTCCGCAACCTCGTCGAAAACGCCGTACGGCACAGCAACGGCCGGATCGCTATCCGGCTACGACCAGAAGCCGGTGGAGCAATTCTGGAGGTCGCCGACGACGGTCCCGGAATTCCATTTGCGGACCGCGACCGGATCTTTACCCGGTTCGTGCGGCTCGATGCGGCGCGCGATCGCACGGCTGGCGGTACCGGGCTGGGGTTGGCGATCGTTGCCGAAGTGGTCGGCGCGCACGGCGGCAGGGTGGAGGTCCTCGACCATCCGGGCGGGGGCGCATTGTTCCGCGTGCGGCTGCCCGCTCAGCCCCCGTCCAGCACACCGTCGGCGAGCATGCGGTAGCCCGCGCCCCGGACGGTCGTGATGTACCCCGGGTGACCGGGCGGGATCGCGGTCTTGCGACGTAGGTATCCGACGTAGACCTCGACGATGTTCACATCACCCTCGTAGTGCGGGTCCCACACGGCATCGAGGATGTCGGCCTTGCGAATCGCCTGACCCGCATTGCGCATCAAGAATTCCAGTAGCCCAAATTCACGCCCGGTCAGCGACAACGTCTCAGCCCCCCGGCAGACCCTATGCACCGCAGGATCCAGGGTCAGCTCACCGACCACCAGCACACTCGGCCGCGCATGCGCCCCGCGCCGTTGCAACGCCCGCAGCCGAGCCAGCAACACCACGAACGAGAACGGCTTGGTCAAGTAGTCGTCGGCGCCGAGGTCGAACGCGTCGGCCTCGTCGTACTCACCGTCCTTCGCGGTCAACATCAGCACCGGCGTCCACACCTGCGCGGCACGCAATGCCTGCAGCACGTGATAGCCCGAAAGGCCCGGAAGCATGATGTCCAGCACGACCACATCGAAGGTCCGGTTGGTCGCCGCCCACAACCCATCAGGACCGGTGTGCTGCACCTCGACGCTGTGACCTTCCTCGGCAAGGCCGTCACGGACCGTGTCTGCCAGTCGCAGTTCGTCTTCGACCAGCAGCACGCGCACGAGGTCAGCCTATGGGCACGCCAATAAATAACGTGACGTGCCCTATGTCCGCAACGGCGGGGTCGGGCGCCGCGCGGCCGAGGTGGCGGGAACGACAATGATCTCTTCGGCGTCGATTTCCTGCGTCTCTCCTCCCCGGTGCCGGATAGTGGCACCGAGGATCGTCCAGCCCTCCGGAACGCCGGACAGCCACATCATCACTGGCTCACCCGAGATGACCGCCGGAACAACGCCCGCCGAGGGGTATCGGAGCTGTCCGCGAACGCGATGAAGGCGGCGGCCGCCGCACCGCCGGCAGCAAGGTTGGCAAGCAGGTAGATCCAGATTGCCGACCATCCCACCAACCCCATCGCCGCGGCACCGATCGCCACCGCTGGATTGAACGCCGCACCCGAGACGCCACCGACCGCGAACGCACCTGCGGTCACCGTGAACCCGATCGCGAGCCCATAGAACGAGTTACCATCCGTGTCCGCGGCTGTCGCCACGTTGAGCATCACCCATACCAACGCAAAGGTGAAGACGAACTCGCCCACCAAAGCCGGGCCCACCGCAGGCAGCAGGGGCGCTTTGGCGGGAGCAGCCACCAGCACACGGGTCACAGCAGCGCCGAGCAGACCGCCAGCGGTTTGCGCTCCCCAGTAGGGCAGCAGGTCGCGAGCGGCCAGCTTTCCGCGCAGGAAGACACCCAGCGACACTGCCGGGTTGAAATGCCCACCCGAGACGTGCCCCCCGGCGAAGATCATCGCCATCAAGACGGCCCCGATAGCCAGCGGTGCGGCCGCCAAACCTGCACTGACCGTCGTCCCGACAGTGAGCACCAGAAAGAACGTTCCGATCAGTTCAACGACGTATTTACGCACGATTCCTCAAGCTCCTCCCACGAGCGGCCAGTGGTAGTCCGCCTGAATCTCAGCATGTCGGCACCGGCCTGAAGGAATGCTGAACGCGCGTCGTCCTAGCACCGGGCCCGATGGAATGGCGCTCGTCACGGCCCTACGCATCGTGGCGCCTGGTGGTTTTCGACGGTGTCGGGTTGCTCGGTGTCGACGAGGGTGAAGTAGTTCTCCTCTTCTTGCAGGAAGTGCAGGCGCAGCAACGCATACAGACCATAGAGGCAGGCGCGCAGATCATCGATCTGGTCGAGCTGGACGTGGCCTGCGGCCTGCGCCAGCGCCAGGTGAGTGCCGATCCGATCGCTGAGACGTTTGATCTCGGCGTGGGTTCTGCTCATCGTGGCCGTGGCTTCAACGCTGCCCAAGGGCATGGCCAATGCCGGGTAGAGCTGGATCTGTTCGGCGTCCTCGTGGGGCAACAGTCGTTCGGTGAGGAAGCTGTGGGCACGGTCCACCGCATCCACCGCCGATTCACCCGTTCCAGCGGCAAGTTGGTCGGCGGCATCACGCAGCAGCGTCAGCGCATCGCGTAGCTCATCGTGTTCACCGGAGAAGCGCCGCAGCATCTGCTCGGTGTCCTGCGACACCTCGACCCCGACGGCGGGGTTGCCACGCAGAGCGCGCAGCGCGTTGAGGATCACCGCGACGTCGATGCCTTCCTGCAGCAACGCCCCCGCCGCGGGCGGCAACCAGCCGACCGCGGCAACACCCATTGCCAACAGCGACAACCCCATGCCAACCACCGCACTCTGCACCGCGATGCGCCGTGACCAGCGCGCGACATCCATCGCGTCGGCAAGCCGGTCCAACCGGTCGATCGTCAACACGATGTCGGCGGCCTCCGAGGACGCGGTCGCACCCCGGGCACCCATCGCGACACCGATAGTCGCCGCGGCAAGCGCGGGGGCGTCATTGACACCGTCGCCCACCATCACTGTCACGGCGCGTTCCCGTTCGGCCCGAACGGCGGCGACCTTGTCAGCCGGGCTCTGGTTGGCGTACACCTCGTCCAAGCCGAGCACGGTGGCCACCTCCCGGGCGGGCTCCGCACGGTCACCGGTGAGCATGACCAATCGGTTGAACCCGGCTGCGCGCAGCCGGCGCATCGTTCGGGGGGCAGTGCGGCGCAACGGGTCTCGCAACAGCACCGCGCCGATGACCTCATCGTCGGCGCTGACCCAAGCGATCGCGGCGGTATCGAGGCTCGCCCGGTTGACCGCCGCGCGGACCCACCCCGCGTCGGATGCCTCCCCGCTGAGTTTGCCCACCGCAACCCTGCAGCCATCGACCGTGGCGGTGGCACCTCGGCCGGGCTGCTCGACCACATCGGCGGGCAACGACAACGACAGGTTTCGCGCAAGGGCTTCGGTGACGATCGCCTCGGCCAGCACGTGCGGGGACATCTGGTCCACCGACGCGGCCAGTCGCAGGATCTCGGTGCTGTCGCGCCCGGGTGCAGCCAGGACGTCAACGACGACCGGACGACCGCCGGTGAGGGTGCCGGTCTTGTCCATCACCAGGGTCGTCGCGTGGCCAAGATTTTCCAGCGCGCCGCCGCTGCGAATTACCACTCCGTAGCGTGAGGCCCGGGACAAACCGGACACGATCGCCACCGGCGCCGCGAGCAACAGCGGACACGGCGTGGCCACGACCAGCACCGCCACCGCCCGCACCGCCGACCCGCTGGCCCACCAGGCGACCCCGGCCACCACGAGCGCCACCGGCACAAACCACGCAGCGTAACGGTCGGCCAACCGAACAATCGGCGCACTTTCAGCGCCCGCCTGCTGCGCCAACCGCACAATCCCGGCATAGGTACTCTGCTCGGCGGTAGCCGTTGCACGGAGCTCGAACACGTTGGCGGCATTGACCACACCGCTGCGCACCGGCTCACCGACCGCGCGCTCGACCTGCAGCGGCTCACCGGTGAGCACCGACTCATCAAGCACCGCGACCGTGCCCTCGATCCGCCCGTCCACCGGCACCACCTCGCCGGGACCCATCACCAGCAAGTCCCCGACCGCGACCTCATCCAACCGGACCATCGTGACCACGTCACCGGATCGGCGCCGCGCGAAACGGGGAGCACGCTCCAGCAGATCGCGCAAATCATGTGAGGCACGCCGCTGCGCCGCCGCGTCCAGGGCGCGCCCGGTGGACAGCATGACCGCGATCAAGGCACCGGCCACATACTCACCCACCAACAGCGTGCCCACCAGCGACAACACCGCGAGCAGATCCACCCCGGCCCGGCCCCGGCACAGCGCCGCGACCACCCACACCAGCGCGGGCACCACCGCGACCAGTGTGCCCGCGACCCAACACCCATCGGCCACCGCAGGCCAGGAGATGAACCACGCGACCCCGCCCAAGACCAGCGCCGCCACCGTGACCACCAGCAAGGCCGGCTCGACCAATGGGCGCAACCGCAGCCACCACCGCCGGGCCGTCGACTCCGAACCGGTCACCGCACCCTCCTTCCGTCGACCTTGTCGCTGGTCACGCAGTTCCTCCACATGGTTCGCACTCCTACCATTACGCCCGCCTACCCCGGTGTCGGCGCGCGACGATCATGGGAGCCGGCGGCTGCCTGGTCCCCTGCCTCATTGACAAAGACCAGCCACATTCGGCGAACCCGCCGCTACTGACGCTACTGACGACAAACGATTCCCGGATGTTTGTGTGTGTGACAGCGGCTGACAGTCCACGTCCTCCCGGAATCCATCGCCTAGCCCCATACAGCCTCTGCACCCGTTGACGCTAGGAGTCAGGCGGTTCATCGTCAGGAGTCATTAGTCACCGACCGCCTCGCCACAGGACACCCGACCTTGGTTGCGAGTGTCGGTACCCGCCCGGCAGACGGGACCAGAACGTAACGTGCGGGCCGTCCGACCGCAAAGGGCCGAAGGTCCGCAGAACAAGAGCCTGATGCCGTGCTGAAAACGTCAAACGTGCAGCGGCGCCGGAGAAACCCGTCGATATAGTCAGTCTGTGACTGACATCGCGTGGAACCTCGACGAGTCGGACGGCGAGTTGCTCATTCAGACCAGTGTGGCCGGCCGGGGGGCGAAAATGGGTCACCGTCTGACCATCGCCATGGACAGCTGGCGGGCTGAGGTCGCTTGGGCCGCTGGCCAACCCACCAAGGTGGACTTAACGGTCGAGGTGAGTTCACTTCGGGTGGTGCGGGGGGAGGGCGGCGTCACGCCGTTGTCGGTTCCGGAGAAGGCGCTCGCGCGGTCGAACGCCTTGAAGACCCTCGACGCGGATCGATTCCCGCAGATCCGCTTCCGGGCGGATGGCGTCGAGCAGGCCGGCGACGGCTACCGCCTGACCGGCACGCTGGAGATCCACGGCACGACGCGTGAGCGTGTCGTCGATCTGCGGGTGGACGATCTCGGGCACAGGTGGCGAATGTCGGGCGAGGCCACCGTCCGGCAGACCGAGTTCGGCATCAAACCGTATTCAATGCTGATGGGCTCGATGAAAGTCGTTGACACCGTGACGGTTTCGTTCGCCGCGGAACGGTCCAAGGAAGCGTGACGGTCCGCGCGCCATCCGGCCCTTGTGGCGACGCGACCGCTACCCTGGTAGGGGTAACACCTGTTACATTGATGCCCGCACCCGAGCAGTGAAATCCCCGGCCCGCAGCGCACACGGCCGAGGCCCCTGCCGGCCGCATTCTGGATGTACTGCGCGTTCACCGCGACCACGATGACGGGGTTCGCCACCTTCGGTGTGTTGTCGTTCCACATGGTCAGCCGCGGTGTGCTGTCCGCCACCGTTGTCCCGCTCGTCTACGCCGCGGCGATGGCAGCCGACGCGGCCGCCGCGTTGACCTCCGGTTGGGCCTACGACCGGATAGGCGCGAAACCCCTTGCCGCGCTGCCGATCCTGTCCGCACTGATACCCCTGCTCGCGTTCAGTGACCGGGTGTGGCCAGTCGTCGGTGGCGCCTTGCTCTGGGGAGCCGCGGTCGGGATCCAGGAGTCCACGTTGCGGGCCGTGGTCGCCGATCTCGTCGCACCGCCGCGGCGTGCCACCGCCTACGGCGTGTTCGCCGCCGGGCTGGGCGCGGCCACCGCCGCCGGCGGCGCCCTGACCGGCTGGCTCTACGACACGTCCATTCCCGCACTGATCATCACCGTTGCCGCCACCCAAATCGCCGCCGTGGGCCTGGCCGCCGCCATGATCCACCGTCGCGCAAGGCGCGTTCAGCCGGACCTTTGATGGGCCACCGCCTAACCTGAAGCCCCGCCACCGCGCGAACATATCGCCAAGGGCAGCGGCCCGGACTCAACCGTGCTGAGGTGTCCGAGCTCCCCTTGCGAAGCCACCAGAACAATTGGGGTTCACTGCAGAATCACAGCACGGCTAGGACGAGACTGCGACGGGCAGCTCGGCGAGGCGCCATTCGAGCATGCCGTCAGTCAGTCGCATCGCGGTGTGGCCGCGCTCGGCGAGCATCCGTACCGCCTCGTGGGCCAGAACGCAGTAGGCACCGCGGCAGTAGGCGACGATGTCGTGGTCTGCAGGCAGGTCGGCGAGGTGATCGGCGAGCTCATCGAGTGGCACCGACACCGCAGCCGGGATGTGGCCGGCGTCATACTCCTCCCGCGGCCGCACATCGATCACGGTGACCTGTCCGGTCTTGATTCGATCGAGTAACTCGCCGCGAGTCACCTGTTCGGTGCCCGGGCCCAAGTAGGCACAAGCGGCGGCCTCGACGTCGGGTAGATGCGTGCTGGCCACCGTGCGCATCAACGCGAGCAGTTGGGCGACGTCGATCCCGGCCAAGCGGTAGTAGACCTTGGTGCCCTCGCGGCGGGTAGTCACCAGGTTGGCCGCTTTCAATGTTTGTAGATGCGCCGACGCTGTGGTCAGACCGAGCTCGCTGGCGCGGGCCAGGGCATCGACGGTGCGCTCACCCTGGGCCAGCAGATCGAGCAGCTCGAGGCGCTTGCCGCTGGCCAGGGCCTTGCCGACGCGGGCGAACTGGCCGAACAGGGCGTTCTTGGCGGTCCGATCGCCCATGGCATACTCCAATCATCTCTGGAATATTGTAGGACATGGTTTGAGGAAGGTGCCGTCGGCGCAGGAAGGGGACGATCGAATGGCTGGAGTGCTCGACGGCGGCCCCACCGGCCGGGCGCAGGCCACCGGCCGCGAACTGGTAACCGGCGCATGACGATCAACCACCGCGAACCCCGACTCGGGCTGCGGGCCAACATCGCCCAGTTCAGCCTGCTGGTCGCCGTCAACGCCTTGGTCGGGGGAATGCTTGGTCAGGAACGGACCGTCCTGCCGCTGCTGGGCGAGCGGGTGTTCGGCATCCGCGCCTACACCGCCGGCCTGTCGTTCATCCTGGTCTTCGGGCTGGCCAAGGCCGCCACCAACTACTTCGCCGGCACCCTGTCCGACCGCTTCGGGCGCAAGCCGGTATTGGTGGCGGGATGGCTGGTCGCGGTTCCCGTGCCGCTGCTGCTGATCTGGGCGCCGTCGTGGTCGTGGGTCATCGTCGCCAACGTGCTGCTCGGCATCAGCCAGGGCCTCACCTGGTCCACCACCGTGGTGATGAAGATCGACCTGGTCGGCCCGGCCCGGCGCGGTCTGGCGATGGGCCTCAACGAGGCCGCCGGCTACATCGCGGTCGCGATCACCGCCCTGGCCACCGGTTACCTGGCGCAGGCTCATGGTATCCGCCCAGCGCCGTTCCTTCTCGGCCTCATATTCGCCGCACTCGGCCTGGGATTTTCCACCCTTGCCGTGAAGGAGACCCGCGGACACGCCCGACTCGAGGCCGCCACCCACGTGGCCCGCGCCGACGGGCGCCACGACCATCTACACAGCGAATTGACCAACCGGGAAGTGTTCGGCCAGACCAGCTTCCGCGAGCCGGCATTGTCCTCGGCGAGCCAAGCCGGCCTGGTCAACAACCTCAACGACGGGCTGGCCTGGGGCTTGTTCCCGATTCTGTTCGCCGCCGCCGGACTCTCGATCGGAAAAATCGGTGTGCTGGCCGCGCTATACCCGGCGGTGTGGGGAGTCGGTCAGCTGATCACCGGCGCGCTCTCAGACCGATGGGGCCGAAAATGGATGATCGCATCCGGAATGTGGCTGCAGGCAATCGCTCTGGGCCTGATTGCACTCGGTGACACCTTCACGATATGGGCGCTCGCCGCGGTGACGCTCGGCGCTGGGACCGCAATGGTGTACCCGACCCTGCTCGCTGCCATCGGAGACGTCGCCCACCCTGCCTGGCGGGCCCGGGCGATCGGGACCTACCGGCTGTGGCGAGACGGCGGGTTCGCGGTCGGCGCACTGCTCGCCGGTGTCGTCGCCGACGCCTTCGGAATACGGGCCGCGATCTGGACTGTCGCCGCCCTTACCGCTATATCGGGTCTGATCGTTGCGGTACGGATGTACGAGACCCACCGAAGACCCACCACCCAAGCGCGGGAGGGCACAACCCCTGGGTGACCGGCCGCGCCACAAATGACGCCCTCTTCGGACCGACTCGATCCACTCGACCTGGCCTCAAGCACCCGGCCGCATGGAAGCCAAGCGGCGCATGGGACTATCGGCCCTAGCAAGGGCCATCGGTCAGGCGCACGCTTAAGCGATGTACAACGCGATGGGAATGGCGGGGTTCACCGATGATGGATGACGGCTGGATGTGGGGGCACGGCTGGGGCTGGGGTGGTTGGGTCCTGATGACCGTGGTGATGGCTTTGTTCTTGGTGGCCATGATCGTCGCCATCGTGATGGCGATTCGGTATCTGGGCGGCTCTAGTCCCGCACCAAGGGAGTCGCGCCCCAGCTATGCGAGGCCGGGGCCGGAGAACGTGCTCGCTGAACGGTTCGCTCGCGGTGAGATCGACGAAGATGAATACCGCAGCCGTTTGTCGCTCCTTCGCCTTCACCGTTGACTTTGAAGTGCATCACTTTGGAGTGCATCTTTGTCGCCAACGGAAATGACACACTCGGGCTAATACCTTACAAGGTAGGGGTATAAGTAAAGAAGGCAGTGAACCTCTCAACAGTTGCGATGGCTCAACGAGCGATCAAGTCCGATGAGAACCAACCGACTATCTCACCGGTCTAGTCGATAGCGATGAGTCAGCAGCACGGGATCGACAACATGCACGCGATGCTCGCCACGCCTTAACGACGTGGGAGACCGAATAACCGGATTGAAGCCATCAACCGGCCCGACCTACCGAGGAAGCACCGAACATGACTGAAACACCCGAATCCTCAACCGAAACCACCGCGACGCCGGAGGTAGTGCCGCCGCCCCGGTACGATATCGAGGAGCACCGGCCCGCTCGTGTCTATCAAGTCTTGGCGTGGGTCGGCATCATCGCCGGTGTGTTGTTCATCGTCGCGGTGATCTTCTTCTTCGGAGTCTTCTTCGGCAGGGCTTCTGACGGCTACCACGGGTGGCATCGCGGCTACCAGGGTGGCCAGATGGGACCGGGCGGATCGACGGGCGACTGCCCGATGATGCGGCCCGGTGGGATGATGGGACCCGGTGGACCTGGACCCGGCGGGATGGGGCCGGGCGGGATGATGGGACCCGGCGGGATGATGGG